>DAIDHN010000006.1:51873-89389 GCA_027459665.1 Chthonomonadaceae bacterium
AGAAAACGCTTTCTATCATGCCAGCAGGCTGCTTGGCCGCCATCTCAAACCCTGCGGCAGTTACCACCGAAAGCACTACAGGTCTCTGTGGCATTATGAAACGCAAAGCACGAATAACAGGGGCGGAAGCTACCACCTCACCGGCAGAAACCGCGTGCACCCACACTGGGTGAAGACCGGAACCAGAGTAGCAAAGCCGGTCGGGGAGATGACCAAACCGCTCTTTCCAGCCCGGCCGCGACTTGCCGTCTATATACCGTTTTACCAGGTATGCCGAGAGCAAAGGGGAAGCCAGAGTCAGCAGGGCATTGTATCGTAACCATCGTGAATCCATGCACTATTTCTTCGTTGGCCAGGGGTACTCTTTGTGCCCCATGCTCATCTCAGCCGCCTCTTCCGTCCTATTCAGCAAATATTCAAGCTCTTCAGCAATCAGGGTTCTTGCATCATCATCTGCTTCCTCTGGTACATACAGCGGTGTGCCAAAAACCACACGCACCCTGGAAAAAGGAAGCGGTATCATGTAGCTGTCCCAGCTGCGCACATGGTATTTCCAGCGTGCGCTCACTCCCACTGTTATAATGGGCGCGCCTGATTTCTGTGCCATCAGCAATACTCCAGGCTGCACCTTGTGAGTCGGCCCGCGTGGACCGTCGGGGGTGAACGCAAGCACACCGCCTTCTTTCACCTTGCGTGCCATCTGCAATGCACCTTTCACTCCGCCGCGGCCGGTAGAACCGCGTACAATGCTGAAGCCAAAATAGGTGAATACCCTAGACTGCAGCTCTCCATCTCTCGAAAGAGATACCAGCGCCCAGTAGCCTCTATTCCTGAACAAGCCGGCAGGAATCATGGTTCTGCCGTGCCAGGTAACCAGTATGGCGCCTTTACCGGGAATGACTTTGCCTTCCAGGCTGTCGGCTTCAATACGCAGCGACCTGTATATTCCATCTGCCAGCCTGCAAACCCACCAGGCTAGACGGGCGCGTTTTTTTTCTCTGCGTGCTTCCTCGTGCTGTTCCACTACAGACAATGTTTCAGATTCCATATCTGCAGTGTACCCTACTCATTCCTTTCACTGAAAACTGCAGGCGTGCTTCCACTGCAAAACAGAGCGGTTGCAGCGCATTCACCCGCAGGTCTACAAGTTAGTGTGAAGAGGCTGAATTGATGCCATTGGTTTTTTCTTCGCCGCAAACTCCCAGAGCAGATTCTTTCCACTCGTTAGATACCAGCTTCTTCCTGTGTGCTTCGTCAAGTTCCTTCTGCTTTTGCACATCTTCTTCCTGGCTGGCTGCATACGGTTCATCTGTTTCATGAAATTTGTGCGCAAAAATTGCCCCCATCAATGCGATCAGGCCGGCAATAGCAAAAAAAACTGAACGAATGGAACCATATGATGCAAACATCAGCAGCGCCTGCCATAGAAAGTACGCAGAAGCGGCGCCGAAGTAACAGCGCCTTGCGCCCAGAGAAAGAGGCGTCTGCAATTCAAGCAACCCGGCGAGCAGTGACAGTAGAGAAATTCCAAGCAGTACAATTTCCCACACGGTGTGAGTCCAGCTGTAGGCAAGATACTGAGGCACAGGCATATACGGAACAAGAAATGTATCTCTCAAAGTGAGCATAGACACGGTGAAACAGAGGGTGATAACCAGAAATCTGCGCAAAAGAGAGGCAATAAGAGCAGCCAGCAGCACAACAAGGGCCGCAGGCAGCAGGGAGCTTCTCGTGCTAAGCCAGGCCAAAAGCGAATGTTCAATGTTCACTACTACAAACGCAGACAGAAAAGTGCCGATTCCCATCCAAAAGCGTCGATGCCTTATGATAAGTGCTCCTGAATTCAACACTTCTACCTCTTTTCCCATCTGAACGCAGCACCTTGATTACAGAGATGACTGTGATTTGAACTGGAGAGTATCATTGTAGCAATTTGCTAAAGAGTTGTCAAATTCTTAAAAAAATAATTTTGTCTTATGGAACTATTTGCCGCATCACGCTATCAATGACTACCGTTTTATATCAGTTCAATTGCAAATTTGGTCGTCTCTCAACACATTGTATCACACTATTTCAATAACACCTGAAGGAAATAAGTCTATTGCTGAAGAAAAATCTTTTTGGAGGTTTTAGCTATGACATGGATCAAAACCATACCCGTACGGGAATGGGATGAGAAAATTCGTGAAGCTTTTCAGTGGAGAAAAAAAATGCCTCGGGAATATGGCACTACCGCAATTCCTTCTCTCACAGAACTGGCTTCACCCGAAAATGGCGGCGGCATAACAGATTCGCACACCCTGCTGCCCGAAACGCTTTATCATGCGTTCTCTACTCATGCCAGTCTCATGTCTCCCGAACTGCCGCTTCGGCGTGATCAGCATGAAATGATTGCCACTGTGGTCTCTACAGCTAACCACTGTTTTTATTGAACAGAATCTCACGCAGAGTTTCTGCGTGCTATCACACACGATGATGCCCTGGTGGAAGCATTGAAAACAGACTACCGCACTGCACAGCTCTCCAGTGCAGACCGCGCCATGCTCGATTATGCGTACACTCTCACGGTTGAACCTGCATCATTGGCAAGAGCAGATGTTGAAAAACTGCGGGCACAGGGCTACAATGACACAGCGATACTGCAAATCAATCTCATTGCCTCCTGGTTCAACTACATCAACCGGGTGGCAGACGGCCTCGGTGTAGGCAGACCGTAAGAATACGACCTGCCTACACCGCCTCTTCCTGGGCAAGCTGCATTTCGGGGTCCTGAAACTGGGCAGCATAAAGGTTCGCGTACACCCCGCCCTGTGCAAGAAGCTCATCATGGGTTCCACGCTCTACTATGCACCCTTTCTCAAGCACTAATATCAAATCTGCTGCAAGTATGGTTGACAGTCTGTGCGCAATCGCAATGGTGGTGCGCCCTTCCATCAAAGGGGTGAGCGCAGCCTGTATCAGCCTCTCAGAGCGGGTATCAAGCGCTGAAGTGGCTTCGTCCAGTATAAGTATGCGCGGATTTTTCAGCAAAACACGCGCTATGGCAATGCGCTGCTTTTCTCCACCAGACAGCCGGTATCCGCGCTCACCTACCACGGTTTCATATCCTTCGGGCAGTGAAATAATGAAATCGTGTATGGCAGCCTGTTTGGCAGCATCCTCCAGTTCGGCCTGAGTGGCGGCGGGGTTGCCAAACCTGAGGTTGGCTGCTATGGTGTCGTGCACCAGATAGGTCTCCTGAGTCACCATCCCCGTGATATGAGCCAGGGAACTCAGCTTGATTTTACGCACATCCACACCGTCTATGGTTACACTGCCGCTGTTTACATCATACAGTCTCGGTATCAGATAGGTGAGCGTTGTTTTGCCCGCGCCGCTGTGCCCTACCAAAGCCACCAGACGCCCAGGCGGCGTGGTGAAACTGATCTCCTGCAGGGCATTTTCTTCCTGGCTGCTCTCATACTTGAAGTACACGTTTTCAAAGCGAACCTCGCCACGCAGATTCTCTGGTGCAAGCGCAATGGCATCCGGGGCATCTGTTATCTCCTGAGGCTTATCCATATACTCAAAAATGCGGTCGAACAGAGCCATCGAACTGATAATATCCACCTGCACATTCAAGAGGTTGGTAAGCGGAAAAAACAAACGCGCCTGCAGCGCTGTGAATGCTACAATGGTGCCGAGACTCAACCCTGTTTCAGAATGACTGATCATCAAATAGCCCGCCAGCCAGTACACCAGCGCAGGGGTAAGGCTGAAGGTAAGGCCAATCAGATTGAAAAAGGTTCTGAAAATCACTGCCAGCTTGATTTGCAGCGAGGTTAGATCGCGGTTTTCTTCTTCAAAACGAGTATAGGTATGCCCCTCCCTGCCGCTTACTTTGGTAAGAAGCACCCCTGAAACCGATAGCGACTCCTGCATGGTAGCGTTCAGGTCTGCCAGCCGCGCCTGGGTCTTGCCACGCAAAGTTCGGCCCATATCTCCTATTTTGCGAGCGGCAAGTGCGAAAAAAGGCAGAATGCCTACCGACAGCAGAGTGAGCCGCCAGTCCATATAGATCATGGCGACCAGCGATGAAAGCACGGTAGTGACATTGGAAAGCACGTTGGCGGCGGTATCGCTCACAACAGACTGTATTCCGCCCACATCATTGGTCAGCCTGCTCTGAATCTCGCCTGTGCGCGTAGCAGTAAAAAATCTGAGAGACATGCCCTGCAAATGTGAAAAAAGGGAATTGCGCAGATCGCGCATAATGTGCTGACCAACCACGTTGGAAAGATATGCATACCCCAGCCCGAAGCCGGTGCTGAACAGTGTAGCCAGTATTGTGAACAAGGTATACCTGGTTACCAGAGAAAGGTTTTTGCCAAGCAGACCGTGATTGATAATTATGCGCAGGTAAAATGGAGAAAGCAGCCCCAGACCAGCCGAAATGAGTACCGAGACTGCTATCAGCGCAACTTCCCGCTTGTACGGGCTAAACGTTCCTAGCACACGTCGGACAGTCTCTTTACTAATCGGACGCTGTGATCCCGGCGGCATTGGACGCATTGGCCCCATCATAGTCGTTTTCTCCTTGCTGTAACAGTATCGGTCATATACTCTTAAAATACTAATATTTACTACATCCTAAGTATATTGTATCACATAGCCCTATGCCTGTCAACAATACGGGCAAAACGCATACGCAAGCCCACTATGCAGAGCCGCAGCACTAACCATCTCTGACAGGAAAAAAAAGAGGTCTGACGATATTGTATTTTGCTGTTGAAACAAACCTTCTCAAAGAAAAACCCCTCAAGGTATACTATACTCAAATCTTGCAGCACAATTACCCTTCCTACAGGACACTTCATGAAGTCCACTGTTTTATACCTCCTGCAGTTAAGCATTATCATCCTGCCGTTTTCAGCCGCTGCCAGTTCCCCTGCCCCCCTGCAGTTTTCTCCTGGCACTTCGCAGGAGGCCGCCCTGCTGCTCAAAAACAATGGCTCAACGGTGATAAACAATAACCGCCAGGCGCCGGCAGGCTCGTTCTGGGTATACGCATTGCCGGTAGTACCAGGCGCAAAGTGCAGTCTCACAGTCAACACAGCCAGCCTGCCTGGTGCGGCAATGCCGCTCATCACCCCTCTGGACGCAACAAAACTGCCCTTGCCCTGCAGCACAACCGCCAGCGGCAGCCAGGAAACCATTACATGGACAGTGCCAGACTACTGGCATTTCGGTTCTCCCGAAAGAGTTATGTTTTCCGCACACTCTGCAACAGCCTCGGTCTCCTCTTTCATTCTGACCGTGCAGGATATGCAAACGCAGGGCGTATCTCAGGCTCAGCTCAATTGGATGCAGCAGCATTCTCATGTCCACGCAACAGTTCTGGCCTCGCATCCCTCCCTCCCCGATCTGCAGTCACTGCCCCCCGGCATACAGCTGCTGCCTCGCAGCGGGGCAGTACTTCTTCCCCCTGCCGCCGCACCTGCCGCTGTGCCGCTCAAAACACTGGGATGGAGCGTATTGCAGCAGCAGGTGGTCTCGCCCGCTGCCCAGCCGGCGCCTGCAAATGTAGACGGCGTGGTTCTTGTGCAGCAGGGTTATCCTGCCAGCGCAGGCAGGTCGCAGGCGTTTCAGCAGGCTTGGCAAACAAAGTACGGCCAGCCCTGGCAGCAGTCTTCTGTCTCTGCCCAAATGCGCGAACAAACTGGCAGGCTGATGGCGGCTCTTACCCTGCAAAGAACCGTAGATGCCCTGCTGAACCTGCAAAAAAACTCACCCAATGTGCAGCGCATTCTTCAGATGTCCGATCCTCTCACTGCGATGCGCACTGGCAGCATTCTTCCTTTCTGGCATATTGCCTCCAGCCCGCTGGTTCAACAGATAATCGCAGGGCCATCTGCCTCACTTTCCCAGCTGAATGCTGCATACCGAGGCGGGCTTCAGCAAGAACCATTCTCACAGCTAATGCTTGCCTACACAGCAGCGGCAGGGGCTTTGCAGGGGCTGCCTGCAAAGCTTGTTTTGAAGGTACCAGCAGCAGCAAACCAGTTTATGTGGCAGAATGCAGTCACAGCGGCGCTGCTTGCGCCTCATAGTGACGACTATCTGCTCAACTCTCCCCCGCCCGGTTCAGGGCTGCACACCGTATGGCGAAACATCATGGCTGCCCTGCCCAAGATACCGGCAGGCTCGCCTGCCGCACGTAATCTTGCCATTCACACTGCAGTACTGCTCAGCGATACAGCACAATGGCGCTCTGCAGGTTCTGTGCCGCCAGATGCCAATGCGTTGTATGCACTCACTCTGCCGCTGCTCAAAAGAGGCGTGCCCGTTCAACTCGCTTCACTTGAGCGCATGGTAGACCCTGCCGTGCTGAATGGCTACAACACCCTTCTGCTCAGTTTTGACAACCAGCGCCCGCTGGCACTTCCCACCCTGCAGGCTCTGGCTGACTGGATGCGCAATGGCGGTTCGCTGCTTGTATTTGGCGGCCCAGGAGAAACCAAAGGATGGTGGAATAAACAAGGGGCGTCTACTCCACTTGCCGCTCTGCTGCAGCAGGCTGGCATCAGCTTCTCACCAGCAGACCCAGTGCAGCGCATGCTGCCAGACACGGCAGTATACCAAACCACACTGCAGGCGCCGGTCAATGGCGCGCTTCGCAACCTGACCAGCAGCCTCACTGCATTCAACAAACAGGGGGGCGTCTGCCTGCGTTTTTCCAGTTCTGCCCCGCAAAGCGGCCAGCAGGCTGTGCTTCATGAGCTGATTCTACGCATCAACGGAAACATTGCGGCGGCATTTGTGCCCGGTTCCAGAATAGAAAACCGCTTTGTCATCTACAATCAGCAAAGCGTGCTTGGCCCGGAGGGTAGATTTGTAACAGGCAATGGCAGCTGGGTGTACCAATTCAATCATCTTCCGCTCAATGCATCGATTGCCCTGCAGGTCAACGCAGACGGCCCGCTGCTCATTCAGGCTGCCCCCGCACTCCAGAAATCAATATATGATCTGCACGCTGCATCCAGCCTGGCGAATCTGTCTCAAAGGTTCCCTGCCATTCACACAGGCATAGCATACAGAGTGTATCCTTCCCCGCAAAACTCGCTGCCGCAGGGTGCCCAAACACTGTTTCGCCTCAACAACGGAGCAGCAGCAGTATGGGAATTGAATGTTGGAAGAGGAATGTTCATCTATACGGGCATATCTCCAGCATGGTTTGCTTCGGGGGCACGTTCTGGCAGTTTGCTGCGCGCACTCGCCAGGCTTGCAACCCAGCATGCGGGCGGCGTATGGCATGAACCAGGGTACATGCTTGCCAGCCGCGGCCCGCTCATTGCTATTCATACCTTTGGCGAGCCTGCTAACGTTTCAGAGCGTACTGCCGATCTCTTTTCCCCTACGCTTCAGGTAGCCCAAAACCGCGTCATACCGCCGCACACCAGCGCTCTGTTTCTGCGGGCAGGCCCGCCCGATGCGCCTCCACATCTTATTCTCACCAATGGCAGCCTTCTGGCCACACTGCAAACCAGCCGGCATACTGCATTTCTCGTGCAGTCGCAGCCAAATGCCCCCTGCCTTGCTCTGCTGCAAACTGGCGGCAAAACGCTTACGGGCATTCGAGCCGTAAACCGTTACGGCATACAGGTGCCTCTGCAAACAACTCCAGAGGGCAGCGCTCTGCTGGTTCAATTCAATGGCGATACCGACGGCATAGCCGTTCGCGCAGGATGGAAGTAACTACTATGAAATTGTATCTGAGTTTTCTCTGCCTGCTTTTTTCAGGCATGGCAGCAAATGCCGTGACCTTAACAGGTGCTGTTCCCAACCGCACCCAAGTGCCGCAGTATGGGTTGTATCAGATCACTCTGCAGTTGCACACCAAAGCGCTCAATCCGTTCAACCCTCAGCAAATTGATGTTGAAGGCCGCTTTACCAGCCCAACCGGGCAGCATCGAACCATAGCTGGCTTTCTGTATCAGCCATTTCACAGCAGCGACAACACTGGTCTCTCCAACGATACACCCTCTGGGCCGCCGGTTTGGCTGATTCGCTTTTCGAGCGGCATCATCGGCAAATGGAAATGCATAGTCACCGCAAAAGACGCTGCAGGCTCTGCACGCCTCGCGCCGCTGCACTTTCAAATTGTTCACTCAAAACTCCACGGGCCTATAGAGCCTGACTCTGCCAACCCGCATTATTTCGCCTACAGACACGGCGGGGTATTCATCCCCGTAGGTGAAGATATGTGCTGGGCAGGCCAAAACGGACTTGCCGACTTCAATACCTGGATGCCCGCCCTGCACAATGCGGGGGGCAACTGGATACGGCTCTGGGTAATCAACGGCAAGGGAGGGCTGGAATGGAGCGGTGCGCCCCCTGCTGCCGGCAGCTACAACGGTTACCACGGCGCAGGCTACTACAACCTGCAGCAGGCATGGTACATGGGGCGCATTCTTGATATAGCACAGCGAAACCATATTCAGGTAATGCTCTGCCTAGATACCTACGGCGAACTGACCACTGGCGGGTATTTTGGAGAAGGAGAATGGCCCTCCAACCCATACAACATCAAAAACGGTGGCCCCTGCTCAACGCCACAGCAGATATGGACCAATCCAAAAGCAATGCATTTGTACCAGCGCAAACTGCGCTACCTTGCTGCACGCTTCGGATGGAGAAACAACCTGTTTGCGTGGGAATTCTGGAATGAAGCGCCAAACATACCTCTGCCCTGGATGCGCAGCATGACAGACTTTCTCGAAGGAACCGGCAGCTGGCAGGGCAGGCCGGCAGACCCTGCCAGGCACATGGTCAGCACTACCTACGGCTACCCTTCTCTCTGGCAGCTGCAAGGGGTGAATTTTAGCATGAGCCACAACTACGGTATGGGGGACATTCCAGACTGGGCACCCGTAGTGCATCAGGATGCCAAAGATAACTACTCACTCAATAAACCCCACCTCATGGCAGAATTTGGCATAGACTGGCGCAAGCCAGACACTGCCTACGATAAAAATGGAAATGGAATTAACCTGCACAACGCAATCTGGTCGGCTGTGGCCTCCGGCGATGCAGGCACTGCCATGATCTGGTGGTGGGACAGCTATATCCAGCCGCTCAACCTCTACCACATCTGGCAGCCGGTAAGCAAATTTGTACACGCCATACCATGGAGCCAGGGCCGATGGCAGCCGGTGACCTGTACGCCGGCGCAGTCAAGGCAAAAACTGACCACCTATTCCAGCATGACCCTCAACGCCACTGTAGGCTGGGCTAAAAACCCTCAGCCCGATGCAGTCATACATCAGAGTGGCAAAATATACGGTTCGGTGCCGGGCTACCTATTCAGTCCTGCCAAACCAGACCTGCATTCTCCCACTGTATTTGAACTCAACTGCCCGCGCAGCCTGAATTTCACCATCAACATCTCTCAGGTTTCCAACTTCGCGCACATCGTGGTATGGCTCGACAACCAGCAGGTGAAATCGGTCACGCTCAATGCAGCCCCTCCTGCACACGGAAAGCCCCTCTACGTCTCTACCAGCTACGAGTCGCAGTACCACATCTACCTGGCAGACTACAACTACACCATTACAGTGCATGTGCCAAAAGGCCGCCACACTCTGAAACTTGATTTGCCCGACGGCGACTGGGTAAAACTGGCATCTTTTGGCATCACCCATTACAGAAGCAGCAAATATCCCGATATGCACCTGTACGCAATGTCAAATGGTTTACAGGCATTTGCATGGGTGCAAAACAGCGCCTCCAACTGGAAGAACAGCTACTACGCAGCGAAGCTCACCACCGCGCCGCCGGCATTCACCACACTGCACTGCCTGCCTGCAGGCAGATATAAACTGAAATGGTGGAACACCGAAACCGGAAACATCGCCTCTGTAACCTATGCGCATGCAGGCAAAAACGGTCTCACTATTCCGCTTCCTGCCATTCTCACAGACCTGGCGGTGCAGATTGTGCCCAGGCGATAATGCTGCAAAAACTTACCTCACGGGCGTTGAGGTATAATAATACAACACTGTGTAAAAGGAAACATTTGTGCAAAGATACCTCAACATGTTTATGATAATAGGCATTGGCCTGCTTTTGCTTGGCCTGCTGGGGGCTGCAACTGGCGGTAGGCTCATAGCTGAAACTGGCACAAAACCCAATGCACAAATCCCTCTGGTGTATCTTGGCACGGGAGTGCTGATGATTATCAACTCTTACATCTCAGTACACAACCAGAAATCCGTCTTATCGCAGTCAAAGCCAGAAGGGAAAAAAACTGTTACTGAAGATACTTCGGCACAGTAAGGAGAGTACAGAATGCGTTTGGAAGATCAGGAAGTAAAAGAAGTCATCTGTTCTGAAACGGGCAAACCCATGCCTAAAATTCCTCTCTGGATGGCCAACGTACAGGTAAAATTTGTGAGCGAGGAAGCACAGAGACGCCACAACGTTGTAAACCCTGCCGACCTGGAGGCAGACCCTTCCGACATCACAGAGGAAACTTCCACGGTAGATGGCATTGAAACCGTACCATATGATGCAATTGTGGAGGAAGAGGAAGAAGACCTCGACGAGGAATAGCTTCAAATTCAACAGGGCAGTGTAAACGTAAATACGCTGCCCTTTCCATACTCACTCTCAACCGAAACCGTGCCGCCGTGAATCTCTACAATGTGCTTCACAATAGCCAAACCTAAACCAGTCCCCCCCGACTCGCGCGTTCTAGCCTTGTCTGCCCTGTAAAATCTTTCCCACAATCTGGGCAAATCCTGGTTCAACACACCTATCCCTGTATCTTTCACGTTCACCACAGCCTCATTCGAGGTTCTGTGGGCATGCACTTCTATCTTTCCGCCTGCCGGCGTATACTTCACTGCATTGTCAAGCAGGTTCACTATTACCTGATCAATCTGATCTTTGTTGGCCACAACATTCAGAGGCAGCAAAAATGGTTCAATACGCACCCCTGCACGTTCCGCCTGCTGCTGAAAGCGTTCAATGGCGCTCTCAATCAGTGTATTCAAAGAAAACGCCTGTTTATCAGGCAGACTCGATTCTGCCCTGGAAAGAATCAGCAAATCCTCAAGCAGTCTGGTAAGACGTTCCACTTCTCCCACAATGATTTCCATAAACCTTGAAGATACCGCCGCATCGTTCACTGCACCATCCTGCAGTGTTTCCGCCATGGCTCGTATAGAGGCCAAAGGCGTGCGCAGTTCATGTGAAACATTGGCAACAAAGTCCCTCCGAACGGTTTCCAGCCTCCTCAGCTCGGTAACATCTTCCATCAATATCAGAAACCTGCAGGGCACTGTGCCATCTTCAGGTACAGACACTACATTCACGCGCAATGTTTTTCCTGTGGTTTCACTTTTGCGCAGTTCACGCTGAACCGAGGATGCCCCGTTCTGTACTTCTGTAAGCAGGCTGAGCATTTCATAAGAAAGTGATGCCTCTATAAGAGCGCGGCCCGTAAGCTCACCATCTCGGCAGCCCAGCAAACGCGCGGCGGTGGGGTTCGCCAGGCGTATTCTTCTGTTTCTGTCTACCCCCAGCACTCCTATGGCAAGCTCGCGCATAAGGGTTTCAATCAACACATCCATCATAACATTGCACCCGGATGAAACTTGTATCCAACCCCCCGCACTGTGAGTAGACAGCCTGGCTGAGAGGGATCGATTTCTATTTTTTCACGAAGCCAGCGAATATGAACATCCACTGTACGCTCTTCTACAAATGCCTCGGTGCCCCACACGCGGTCGAGCAGCACCTGCCGGGAAAACACCTGCCCCGGATGTGATACCAAAAACCGAAGCAGATCAAATTCACGTGGTGAAAGCGGTATGGTTTCCCCTTTCAGCTTTACTTCATGTCTGGTCGCATCTATCACCAGGCTGCCCAGTTCAATAAACTCGGTTCCTGCTTCAACAGGCGCGCTGCGCCGCAAAACACTCTTCACCCTGGCGAGCAGCTCACGCATGCTAAAGGGCTTGGTCACATAATCATCCGCTCCCAGTTCCAGCCCAACCACACGGTCTGTTTCATCTGCACGCGCCGTCAGCATGATAATGGGAACGCTGCTCTGCTTGCGCAGCATACGGCACACATCAAAACCACTCATGGAGGGCAGCATCACATCCAGCACAATCAGGGCAGGCTGCTCTTTCGCAACTATTTCCAGCGACTGAAATGGGTCTGTGGTGGTGAGAACAATATAGCCTTCTTTTTGCAGACTATAGGCAACCGCTTCAAGAATGGGAATCTCATCATCTACCAGTAGAATCTTCATTGTGCGAAGCTCCTTTCGGTGCCAAATTGCAACAGGTAAATTACTGTAGCAAGTAAAACGAATTATAGCATAGCAAGACAGGTTTTTTCAGGATACAAATGTATCCTGAAACATCAACTGCCTGCACCAGTGGCCACAGCATTTGCATTCGCGCTTGATGGTATTACCAGTTGAAACCCCTTGAAGGCATTCTGCAGCGCCGCTGCAGTATCGGTGTCGGGGTGAATGGTATGCGCGGTCTTGCGGCTCAATTCGCCCTGTGCAACAGATTCCTGACCAGAGGCCGTGTTTATTTCCACAAAAATCTGCGCTTGCGTGTACAAAGGGTTTGAACGCAGCACCCACACTGCAGAACGCGCCATATTGCGCACTACTCTCTCAAGCACAGTACTTTGCTGCCCCTGCAGTGCAGTAACGGGGGCATTCAGCAGCGCCACCGCTGTGCCATTGCCGGTGTAGATTGCCTGCTGCAGTTGCATGCCAGACGTAAGAGCGGAAGGCGCTGCCAGACTGGTATCGAGAGGGGGTTTAGAGGGGATGGGTGCGCTGAGGGCAGAGGAAGCTTCCCCACCGCTTTTCACGGGGGCAGGGCCAATACCGGGAAGAATGGAGGGACCGCCCGTCTGCGGAGCAGGCGTGACTACCGAAGGCATTGCCGGTTCAGTTTGGGCTGGGGCGGTGTTCCCCTTTGCAAACTGCCCTGAATCAGACGGAAAACCTTCCCCGGTCTGATTGCCGGCGGGGGCTGAGGGCAGTGGAAGAGTCGGCTGTGGCGTGAAAGGAGCAGGGGCGGCGGCTGTCTGCAGCCCGGCAGCATGATTCGCCACAGTCGGGCGGGCTGCAGGGTGGGTAAAAATCAGAATGAGCGCAGCCGCAAGAAACAGCACAGAAACAACTGTGATAACCTGCAGCCAGCGGCGGGGAGAATATCCTGCCAATGATGCAGTGCCGGCGCGAAACTCAATGTCGGTATCAGAGCGTTCCTCGCCTTCTGGATGAGCTGCCAGAAGCCGGTTCATATCACGTTCAACTTCGGCCAGGCGAAGCCGGTCTGCAGCATTGTCAGAGATGTCTGCCGCCATTCGGTACCAGCGGGCGGCATCTTCCAGTCTGCCCTGTTCCCGGTAAATATCCCCTAGCAGCGAATGGGCCGTTGCGTTCTCAGGCTCTGCTTTCAGCACGGCTATGCACAGTTCCAATGCATGTGAAAAGTCTCCGCGCATTCTGCTCAGGTTTGCCTGTGCCAGCAGTTTGCGAGCCTGTTTCGTATCTGCCGCTGCCATCTCTCCCGTCAGAATCGGCTCCTCTGTGCGTTCTCTGCCGCATTGCGGGCACTCAATGCACTCCTCTGGGTATGGCTCTTTACAATACACACAGTTCATGGCATTCACCTGTTCACTCACTATGGCAGGGGAGAACGCACGGCAACCCCGGTGCTGCCAAACCCTCCCGCATCGCGCTGAGTGGCAGGCAGGCTGATGCTCACCTGCCACGCCCCACGCACAACAGGGGCTATCACCAGCTGAGCTATTCTATCTCCCCGCTGAAATGTTACCGGTTCGCTGCCAGCATTCAGCAGCAGCACCTGTATTGTGCCCCGGTAATCGCTGTCTATAGTGCCAGGGGCGTTTGGCAGCATGATTCCGTATCGTGCCGCCAAACCGCTGCGGGGGCGAATCTGCGCCTCAAAGCCTTCTGGCAGGCTAATGCGCAAACCGGTGCTTATCAGGGCACGCTGACCGGGAGCAATAAGCAGAGGGGAATTGGGCGGAAGCGCAGCCATCAGGTCCATGCCAGCTGATCCGGCTGTTGCATAGGCAGGCAGAGGCAAACCTTCCGCCTCCTGCTCAATCACCACCTGCACAGCAATGCTGCCGCTACCATCTTCAACTGGCAGACACATCTTTGTTCTCTGTATTCTCCTCCGCCTGCTTAGGCTGTTTTGCCGGCAGACGAAACCAGAAAGTGCTTCCCTTGCCCAGTTCGCTTTCCACCCACATCACACCATGATGCGCGGCCACCAGACTTTTCACCAGAAACAAACCCAGCCCGGTTCCACCCACGGCGCGAGCCTGCTTATTGCTCGACCGAAAAAACTTCTCGCCTATCTTCTTCACATCGCCTTCAGAAAGGCCGATTCCATTGTCTTTTACCCCCATCAGCACAGAGCCATCGGGATATTCTTCGGCAGGTTCTTCCAGGCGGCCAATAATGCGCACCTCCCCTCCTTCAGAATACTTGATTGCATTTGAAACAAGATTGTGCAGAATATTCTGTATAATGTCGGGGTCAGACTCGGCTTCAAAAGTATCTGGCTCAAAATCAATCGTAAGGGTATGCTTGTCAGATCGGGCCTCCTGTGTTTCAATCACAGAGTTTGCTGCATTCCTTATGTTCACCTGCTGCCAGTTCATCTCTATGCCTGCACCGCGTTCTATGCGAGCCACGTTGAGCAGGTCTGAAATGAGTCGGTTGAGACGGTCTACCTGCTGCTCTATGATGATGTAAAACTCCCGGCGGTCTTCCCGGGCATACCATTCCTCATTTTCATCATCAAGCAGAGTGCGCACAAACCCCTTGATCGGTGTAAGCGGCGTGCGAAGCTCATGCGAGACAATAGACACAAACTCGGTTTTCATTCGTTCTACATGCCGAATGGCGGTGATGTCGTTAAAAATGAAAACTGTACCAATCAGATTGCTGGCTGCATCGCGCACGCCGGCGCTCAGCACCTGGTAAATAAAAGCGTCCTCATCCTCATTTACAATAGTAATCTCTTCCACCGGTCTCTGCACGCCGTCATGAAGTTCCTGCTCCAGTCTTTTGGCAGCTGCTTCCGGGTTCAGGCAGTCATCTATAGCCCGCCGCATAATTTGGGAACATGCTTCATGCTGCAAAATTTCTGCATAGGGCTTGTCTACCGGGTTTGCGCTGGCATCAAGGTGAAACATTTTGCGGGCGCTGGCATTTATCTGTGCAATGTTCCCCTTCTGGTTCACAAGAATCAGCCCTGAGGCAAGGCTCTCCAGAGTCTGCACCAGTTTCTGTTTCTCTTCCATCACCTCCTGATACATGATTGCATTAGAGATAACCGCTGCAGCATTGCGCGCCAGGCGTTCCAGCAGGCGCACATCTTCATCTACAAATTCCCCGCCAAAACGCTTGTTAAAGCAGTGCAGCACGCCTATGGTGCTCTGTTCTACCACGCGGTTGTTTTCATCATGCTTTTCTACCAACAGTGGCACAGTCACGCTGTTGCGCACCCCGTATGCCTGCAAATTCTCTTCTGCAGCCCTGCGGTCGTGAATGGCATTCACAAGTATCTGGCTTTGACTTGCCCGAAACACCTCACCCGAAAAACCGTTCTCTACAGGAATGCGGTATCCAAACACCTGTTCATCTGTCATTCCCCAGGCAGGAGAGCGGGCCTGCAAATCACCGGTCTCCTTGTCTCGCACCATAATCACGCACTTTTCCGCCTGCACAATCATGGCTGTGCGCTGTACAAGGCGCTTCAGAGCAATATCATACTCTGCAAAAGATCCGGGCAGATCGGCAGCCTCGGCAGAGGCTCCCCCGCTTCCATTTGAAGCGGGTTCTACAGTGCGGCCGCGCGCCTCGCTCAATTCTGACCGCAAACGCTCTATTTCCTGTTTGAGATGCGATATCTCGTCTTCATAGCTCATAGACTGAAATCTTTCATCCTTTTTCTGCCTGTCTTTATTCATGGGCAGACATACCAGCATTGGTGCATTATAACAGAAGGCTTCTGCCTGCGTCAACCAGATGTTTTCTGGTACAATGCATGTATATCATTGCAAACTTGCAACAAAGCCCAAACACCTGCCCCCGCCGGTGATCGGGCAGATAAATGCGCTCCCGCGCATGGTATCAGAAGGAGACCTCAAAAAAAATGACCGCAACAGCTGCCAGACGCGTATGGCTGTTTGAGGAAGGCAACGCGAAGATGCGCGACCTTCTCGGAGGCAAGGGCGCAAACCTTGCTGAAATGTCCAACATCGGCCTTCCCGTCCCCCCTGGTTTTACCATCACCACAGAAACCTGCAATGCCTACTACGAATCAGGCAGACGCCTGCCAGAAGGCCTCATGGAGGAAGTAAAAACCGCACTCCTGAAAGTGGAGGCCAAAATGGAGCGTACTTTCGGAGGCTCAAAACGCCCGCTGCTTGTGTCAGTTCGCTCCGGGGCAAAATTCTCCATGCCTGGAATGATGGACACAGTACTCAACCTTGGCCTCAATGCTACCACAATTCAGGCGCTTATAGAGGAAACCGCAGACCCCCGCTTTGTATATGACGCATACAGACGCTTCATTATGATGTTTTCAGATGTAGCCCTCGACATATCAAAGCATGAGTTTGACAATCACCTGCTGCAGGCGTACAAAAAGCAAAAAGGGTACTCTACCGACCTTGAGATGAGCGCTGAAGACTGGAAAGAAATTTGCAGCAAATTTCTGGCGCATGTGCGCGAAAAAGCTGGCCGCGAATTCCCGGCAGACCCCTACGAACAACTGGAACTTGCCATAGAAGCTGTGTTTAGATCATGGCAGAACGACCGGGCTATTGTTTACCGGCGCACAGAAAAAATACCCGACAACATCGGTACGGCTGTCAATGTGCAAAGCATGGTGTACGGCAACGCAGGAGATGACTGCGGCACAGGCGTCGCCTTTACACGTGACCCCTCTACCGGTGAAAAACTTCTCTTTGGCGAGTACCTTATGAACGCACAGGGTGAAGACGTGGTTGCAGGCGTGCGAACCCCTGTGCCCATCTCTGAACTGGCCTCACAAAACCCCGCTGTGTACCGCGAGTTTGTTACAATTTGCGACCGGCTGGAAGCCCATTACAAAGACATGCAAGACCTGGAGTTCACTATCGAACATGGCAAGCTCTTCATGCTGCAGTGCAGAGCTGGCAAACGCACAGGTCCTGCCGCAGTACACATTGCAGTCGATATGGTGCATGAGGGCCTCATTAAACAACAGGAAGCCATTACCCGCGTTACCGGGGCGCACATAGATCAGCTGCTTCACCCGCGCATAGACCCCGATGCACTCAAAAGCTCCAGCACACTGGCCTCCGGCCTGGCCGCTTCACCCGGTGCTGCAGTGGGCAAAGTGGTGTTTGATGCAGACACTGCCGCAGAACACGGTCTGCATGGCGGCATGGGAGAAAAAGTCATTCTGGTACGCGACGAAACCAACCCGGACGATGTACACGGCATGCTGGCCTCCCAGGGGGTTCTGACAGCGCGCGGCGGCAAGACATCGCACGCGGCTGTTGTAGCAAGAGGTTTCGGCATCCCCTGCGTGGCAGGGGCGGAAAGCCTGAGTGTAAATGCTGAGGCAAAAACCATCACCATTGGCGACCTGGTGGTGCATGCAGGAGAAATCATCACGCTCGACGGCTCCAGCGGCAAAGTGTACAAAGGCGCTCTTCCCCTCATCACCCCCGAGGTAAGCGGCGCTTTCAGAGAGCTGATGACCTGGGCAGACGAGGTGCGTACCATGAAGGTGCGCGCAAATGCCGACAACCCCAGAGATGCACAGCAGGCGCTTGATCTGGGTGCCGAGGGAATTGGTCTCTGCAGAACAGAGCATATGTTCTTTGAACAGGACAGACTTCCTATTGTGCAGGAGATGATACTGGCCAAAACCGAGGAAATCAGACAGGATGCTCTCAACCGCCTCCTGCCCATTCAGCAGAAAGACTTTGAGGCCATCTTCACCGTAATGAACGGCAAGCCCGTTACCATTCGCCTCATCGATCCCCCGCTGCATGAATTCCTCCCTGCGCACGACCAGCTTCTGGAAGAAGTAACCGAACTGAAAGTGCGCGGCAGCAACCCTGCTGAACTGGAGAAAAAGGAAGCGCTGCTGCACGCGGTAGAAGGCATGAGAGAAGCCAACCCGATGATGGGCCTGCGCGGATGCCGGCTCTCTATTGTATTCCCAGGCATTGTGGCAATGCAAACCCGTGCTATTCTGCAGGCTGCAGTAGAAGTGCGCAAAAAAGGCGTAGAAGTGCATCCCGAAATCATGATACCGCTGGTCGGGCATGTAAACGAACTCAAAACCGTGCGCACCAGCCTCGAACAGGTAGCAGCTAAAGTAGTGCAGGAAAGCGGAACAGACATCGACTACATGTTTGGCACCATGATTGAAATTCCACGGGCTACCCTGATAGCAGATCAGCTGGCAGACCCGCAAAATGGTAACGCCGCCTTCTTCAGCTTCGGAACAAACGACCTGACCCAGATGACCTTCGGATTCAGCAGGGATGATGCCGGCAAATTTCTGGTGCCCTACGTAGAAAACAAGGTGCTGGCCTCCGACCCGTTTGAGACCATCGACCAGGAGGGCGTAGGCTCACTCATGAAAATGGCTGTAGCCTCCTCCCGCAAGGTACGCCCTGAAATAAAGCTGGGCATTTGCGGCGAGCATGGCGGAGAACCTGAGAGTGTGAAATTCTGCCACTACATCGGCCTCAACTACGTAAGCTGCTCGCCATTCCGCGTGCCAGTGGCTAGACTGGCAGCAGCTCAGGCTACCCTGCAGGCATCTGAACGCGACAAATAGCGTTCTACCTGCAGCAGAAAAAAACATGACCGGCAGCTTCTGCCGGTCATGTTTCGTTGAGGGGCGGGGATTACTGCCCTCCGCCCTGTCTGCGATGGCGTTTTCTCTGCCCTGCCTGCAGTTGCTCCGGGGTCAAAATCGTCTGCGCCTGGGTTTTGAAAGCAGCTATTGCAGACATAAGTTTTTCCCTGCGCCCTGCTCTGGGTGTGCCGCGAAGGCTTTCCATTTCGGTATGGGCAATATTTATCAGGCTTGCCCACTGCACTTTTGTAATGTTTGCATCAGCTACGCGCGGCAGGGGCAGCAGGTGAGAGCGGTTAAGCATCATCACCGCAGGAGTTGCGCGCTGCAGGTCTTTTTTCTGATCAGATGTAAGTACAGCCAGAGCCTGTTTGCCTGCGCTCTGTACTGCAGTACGCCGTGCAGACGGGTCTCCACGGTCTGCCCTGATGCTTACCATCAGCGCTTTGTGAATCTGTGCTAGCGAGGCTTCTTGTGCAGGCTGCAGGGGTGTAAGCGATGCAATTACCTTAGGCGGCCACAAAGCAGCCATTGCTCCCTGCACTCTATTCGCAATAGTCTTCCGCATAGCGGCTTTCTGCCCGCCGCGGGGGCCTGTTCCAAATATTCCTGCCTGTGCATGTGCATTCACCACGCTTCCAGCCAGAACTGCAGCAGCAAAAGAAACTAATGCCAGTCTCCACCATTTCATATGCCGTATCTCCTTTGTCTTCCAACTGCCCTGCATGGCATGCAGTGGCAGAGTTTACAAGCCTTCAGACGCAAAAATACAGGCATTGTTCGCAGCAGAACAGGGTAAGACCTGCCGCTTGCATGGCAGGCAGGGCTGCCTGCTGGCACAAACTGCTACCTGGCATTCAGGGCGGCCTGAAGCAGAGAGCAAAACTCGTCCAGACTGGCAGCCATTCTGCCTGGCGCTCTCGGCGGGGGTGTTTCGAGTGCAAGCAGTTCAATGCCCGGCACTGGCTCTGCCAAATCGCTGGCGGCAATGCGCTGCAGAGGCTTGCTTCGTGCGCGCAGTATAGCAGGCAGCGCCACATAGCGAGGTTCATTCAGCCGAAGGTCTACTGTTACCACAGCAGGCAGTGCAACCTGCAGAGTTTCGCGCCCATCCTCTACCTCGCGAGTAACCCGCAAGGCATGCGCCCCCTCGTCTGCCTCTATTTTCGAGGCAAATGTAGCCTGCCCCCACTGCAAAAGGCCAGCCAGCCGCGGGCCAACCTGGCTGTTTTCTTCATCTGTGCTTTGCTTCCCCATCAGCACCAGGTCTGGTTTCTCCTGCCTGCACAGTTCTGCCAGCCAGATGCTTACCATCATTGCATCTGCCTCTGCCTCAGTTTCTATCAATATCGCTCTGTCTGCACCCATCGCAAGCGCCTGCCGAAGCTGATCCACACAGGTTTCATTCCCCACAGCAACCGCAGTAATATCCGTTTCCTCACCGGCTTCACGCAATCGCAGCGCCTCTTCCAAAGCAATCTCGTCAAATGGATTTATGGTGTATTTCAGGTCTTCCGAATCCAGCCTGCCTTCTTCTGTTACACGCACCTTTGCGTAAGGGTCGGGCACACGCTTGATGGGGGTGAATATTTTCATCAGCCTCTCCTTTCTCTGCTCTCCAGGGCAGTACCGGCTGCTGCGGCATGCACAGCGCGAAGATACGACTTCAATTTTTCAGGGTCTTTTCTGCCTGGTTCGCTTTCTACGCCACTGCCAACATCTACTGCCCACGGCGCTACTGTCTGAATGGCAAGCCCTACATTTTCTGCAGTCAGACCCCCGGCTAGTATCACGGGCAGCTGCAAACGTATTTTCGCTGCCGACGCTAGCGCCCAGTCAAACGCCTCTCCAGTGCCGCCCAACTTTTCTGCATGCCATGCATCCAGCAAAATTGCGTCAGGCTGCACATCTGCTGCCTGCAGCTGATTTTCCAGGGCGTCCAGGCTTTCCGGCCCGTGCACTCTTGCTGCCAGTATCAGCTGCACACCGTCTGGCAGCGGCTCTTTAGGAAGGGCATAGGTTTGCACTGCGTGAAACAGATCGAGGCAGCATGCCTGCCCAGTATGAGCGCACACAGCGACCCGAAACACAAAAGGGGGCAGGCTACGCAAAATCTCCTCTGCCGCACTGCAGGTTACATACCTCGGCGTAGAGGGCACAAAAATAAACCCCAGGGCATCTGCCCCCAGTCTGCAGGCCAGCAAGGCATCTTCAAGGCAGGTAATGCCGCATATTTTCGCACGCACTCTGTCAGGTTTCATCAAGTCGATCATGCCGTTCTCCTGCGGGCTGGTACTTCTCATCATTCAACTTTTCCCGCTATCTCTCCTTCTCACAACAGATTCTTGCAAAGTCTCGCGCCCTGCAAAACAAGACATTTCGAATCGACAGCCTCAGGCTGCGCAACACTGTTCTGAAAGCAGACGGGGTTTGTCGCCTTCCCTTGTTTTTCATTGTACCTGTGTTTTCCCTGCCGCAGAAACAGCAGACAAACTCACAGCGGTACAATGAAATCATGAGGCTGTGCGCTGCCTCAATGCTGCAAAACAATCACCTGCCTCCTGCAAACTCGCAGTCAACATTACAATTTGTACGTATACCATAACAAATCATCTGTCGAGGAAACCATGATGAAAGCTCTCACTCGATTAGGCGCGGCCGCTGCACTTCTGCTTGCTCCCTCTGCACTGGCGCAGACTGCCGTTACACCCTCTGCCCTGTGGAGCAGAGTGCAGAAAATTATGCATCAGCACACCCTGCTGCCCGGCAGCAGAAGGTACCAGCCTGGTTCGCGCACCGCAGACTACTACACTATCGACGGTGTAAACTCTGCCGCACTGAACGCTGTTAGGAAAGCAGGCAGCGTAGAGAAAACAGTACGCTACCCCACAGGCAGCATACTCATCAAAGAAAACTTCGCAAAAAACAAAAAACTTATCAATGTTACAGTCATGATAAAGCTCGATAAATTCGACAAATCAGACCGAAACTGGCTCATGGCCAACTATTCTCCCAACGGCGTACCGCTGGCTTTTGGCAAGGTAAAACCATGCATACAGTGCCATGAGGTAGTGTAAAAACAGGACCTTGTTTTCGCACCCCCCCCGGCACAGCTGCTGTCGCCTGCTTTTTTCAAACCCTTCTTCCCAAAACAAACTGCCTCCCCGCGGTATGCGGCGCTTCTAAAAAAGTATCCGCACAACATCCTGCCCTGAATATCTGCCGACCTCTGCAGGAAACTTCTGGCTAAATGCTGAACTATAATTCAGCCAGGCGCATTTCTGCACCTAGGCAGTTAGGCTGTTTATAATGCGACATCAAGAAAGGGCTGCCATGTTACCCAACATCGTACTCATACTCATCGATGACATGGGCTGGCGGGACCTAAGCTGCTGCGGTTCCACTTTTTATAAAACTCCTGCCATCGATTCCCTGGCACAGCAGTCGGTGCGCTTCACACAGGCATATGCCGCCTGCCCCGTCTGTTCCCCTTCACGAGCCGCACTGCTTACAGGGCGCTCACCCGCGCGCCTGGGAATTACCAACTACATTCACACAGGCGAGGGTGCAAGGGGCAAACTGCTGGATGCCCCTTTTATACGGCAGCTGCCTCACAGCCAGACCACTCTTGCCGCGCTGCTTCGCCAGCACGGCTATGCCACGTGGCATGTGGGCAAATGGCACCTGGGAGAACAAGAATACTGGCCCGAAACGCACGGCTTCGACGTGAACATTGCAGGCTGCTCAATGGGGCACCCACACCATGGCTACTACAGCCCGTACCATATCCCTACACTTAGCAATGGACCAGAGGGAGAGTACCTTACCGACCGCCTCACAACAGAAGCAGTCAGCCTGATAGAGCAGCATCAGCGCAACTCGCCGCATACACCCTTCTTTCTCAACCTGTGGCACTATGCAGTGCATACCCCCATTCAGGCGCCTGCCGAACTTGCAGAAAAATGCCGCCTGCGGGCAGGTGAAATGGGGCTGGACGCAGTGCCCGCTTTTCAGGAAGGCGACTTCTTCCCGGTAGAGCACAAACGCACCCAGCGCATTCTCCGCCGCACCATTCAGTCTGACCCGCTTTACGCCGCCATGGTAGAAAACCTCGACTGCAATATAGAAAAGCTGCTCAACTGCCTCCAAGCCTGCGGACTGATGAACAATACGCTGATTGTATTCACCTCAGACAACGGCGGTCTTTCTACCGCTGAAGGCTCGCCTACCTGCAACCTGCCGCTTGCAGAGGGAAAAGGATGGGCATACGAAGGCGGCCTCAGGGTGCCTCTGCTCATACGCGCCCCATTCGCTTCGGCGTCGGAATGCAGCGTCCCTGTGATCGGTACCGACATCTTTCCGACCCTGCTGAACCTGGCTTCCCTGCCTCTGCGCCCCGATCTGCACATCGATGGCGAAAGCCTCGCCCCGCTGCTCAGCGGCAGTGATGTGAGCAAAATTGCCAACAGACCGCTTTACTGGCACTACCCTCATTATGGCAATCAGGGCGGCACCCCCTCCGCCGCCATGCGACTGAATGAATGGAAGCTGATTCGATTTTACGACGGTAAACCACCGGAACTTTATCAACTTGATACTGACCCCGGAGAACTGCAAAACAGAGCGGCACAGCACCCGCATGTCACAGACAATATGCTGCAAATGCTTGAGGCATGGCAGCAGCAAAACAACGCATGCATTCCGCTTCCCAACCCTAACCCCATACACGAAATGAGTAACTTATGAGAATACTCTATCTTGACATTGACTCGCTTAGACCAGACCACCTGGGCTGCTATGGCTATCACCGAAACACCTCTCCCGCCATAGATTCAGTTGCACGCGAAGGCGTGAGGTTTCAACGCTGCTACACCCCGGATGCCCCCTGTCTGCCAAGCCGCACAGCCTTCTACTCAGGCAGATTCGGTTTTCAAACCGGCGTAACAGGGCATGGAGGCACAGCAGCACAGCCGCGCATTCAAGGCGCTGGCAGAGGGTTTAGAGACTGGTACGACGAGCATGGCCTGGCGGCAAGGCTGCAGAGATGCGGCCTGCACACCGCCATGATCTCGCCCTTTGGCCAGCGGCATGCGGCGCACTGGTTTTACGCCGGTTTCAACGAAGTGCACAACACGGGCATGGGAGGCATGGAAAGCGCTGAACAGGTTTGGCCCGCCATCGATCACTGGATGAATGCAAACCTTACCCGCGACAACTGGTACCTGCATGTAAACTTCTGGGACCCGCATACCCCCTACCGCGCCCCTGCAGAAGCCGGAGACCCCTTTGCCACAGACCCACTCCCTGTATGGCTGAACAACGAAGAAACCATTGCCCGGCATGCAGCAGAAACTGGCCCGCACACTGCCAGCGACCTATGGATGTATGATGGCATGGAGAGGCCGGAATGGCCCAGGCAGCCAGGTTCTATCTACGATTCAGCCACCTTGCGAAAACAAATAGACGGCTACGACACCGGAATATACTGGGCCGATCGGTACATTGGGCGCATCATTGAGAGGCTTCAAAAGCAAGGGCTTTGGCAAGACACGGCAGTCATAGTTTCTGCAGATCACGGCGAAAACCAGGGAGAGCTGGGCATTTACGGCGAACATGCCACCGCAGACGAAGGCACATGCCACATACCCCTCATTATCAAATGGCCGGGTGCGCCGACAGGCACAGTAGACCCGCACCTGCACTACAACCTCGACCTTGCCCCCACTCTCATGGAACTGCTCAATCGTCAATCGCCCGCTCTATGGGATGGTCAGAGCTTCGCCTATGCGCTCAGGGGGGAAAAGCCCTCTGCCCCGCGACAGTCTCTCACCATCAGTCAGTGTGCACATGTATGCCAGCGCAGCATTGTATGGGAAGAACAAAACCAGCTCTGGCTGTTTATGCGCACCTACCACGACGGATTTCACCTTTTCCCAGGGCAAATGCTGTTCAACCTTACAGAAGACCCGCACGAAGAGCACGACCTGGCGCAGACACTGCCCGACCTGGCGCAAAAGGGAACCTGCCTTTTGCAGCAGTGGCACGACGAGCAGATGATGGAACTGGTGCAAAACACGGGCGAAACCACAGACCCTCTCTGGACAGTAATACGCGAGGGCGGGCCGTTTCATGCCATGCATCAGCCTGGCAAAAGCCCGCTGCCAGCCTACCTGAAAAGACTGCGCGAATCGGGCAGAACAGAGGGGGCCATAGAGCTGGAACGCCGATACGCACGATGGCTGCCTAAAAGCGAAAGGAGTGTCTCATAACCGCCTTTCATGTAATGACCAAACCCATTGGCCCAATTTGCAACCTCGACTGCCGATACTGTTTCTACCTCGAAAAAGAAGAGATGTTTCGTCAGGAAGGCAGATCGCCTCGCTCTTCCTGGCAAATGTCTCCTCAGCTGCTTGAACAGTACATTCAGCAGTACATAGAAGGTCAGAATGTGCCCGAAATTCACTTTGCCTGGCAGGGAGGCGAACCTACTCTGCTGGGCATATCTTTCTTTCAAAAGGCAGTAGAGCTACAGCACAAATACGCCAATGGCAAAATAATTCACAACGCGCTGCAAACCAATGGAACTCTGCTCACCCCCGAATGGTGTGATTTTCTGGCTCAAAACAGGTTTCTCATTGGCCTCTCACTCGATGGTCCTGAATACCTTCACAACATGTACCGGGTAGACAAGGCGCAGCAGAATACTTTCGACAGGGTGATGACTGGGCTGCAGCTGATGAAAGAGTTTCAGGTTGAGTTCAACACCCTCACAGTAGTACACAGGCACAACGCCCGGCACCCTGAAGAAATCTACTCTTTTCTCAAAGAGTGCGGCTCTCGCTTCCTGCAGTTCATACCTCTGGTGGAACGCCGCGCCCACAGCCCTCTGCCCAGCCCGGACGGCCCTCTGCAAATTCAGTTTGCTCCCCCGCCACACAAGGAGAGAAACCTGGAAGCCGTTACCGAATGGTCTGTGCTGCCCGAAGACTACGGCGACTTTCTCATAACTGTTTTCAACCGGTGGGTGCAAAGCGATGTGGGCGAAATCTATGTGCAGCTGTTCGAATCTGCGCTGGGTACATGGCTTGGTGAGGGCGCCTCGCTTTGTGTTTTTCGACCTGAATGCGGTACGGCGCTTGCCCTGGAACACAATGGAGACGTTTACTCATGCGATCATTATGTCTACCCCAAATACAGACTGGGCAACCTGATGCACATTCCACTGGCGGAAATGGCGCACAGCCCGCAGCAGCGCAGTTTCGGCAGGGAAAAACAAACCATGCTGCCGCGCTTCTGCCGTGAATGCCCCGTTCTGTTTGCCTGCCAGGGCGAATGCCCAAAACACCGATTTACTCAGACACCGCAGGGAGAATGGGGGCTGAACTATCTTTGTGCCGCCTACAAAAAATTCTTCACGCATATAGACCCCTTTATGAAGCGCATGGCAGCATTGCTTCGCTCCGGCCGCTCTCCTGCCGAAATCATGCATGAACACACACACATGAGGCCAGCCGCCTCAACTGGAAGAAACGACCCATGTCCCTGCGGCTCTGGCCAGAAGTACAAAAAGTGCTGTCTGTTGAATAGCCCAAAACAGTGAAGGAGTATGCAACATGAAACTCATACCGCTGGCTGCCTTTTTTCTGACAGCGGCAGTTCTCACTGCCTCTGCAGCAGCGCAAAGCGCACTGCCTGCTTCACCACCGCATGCAGCACCGCTGCCTGTCAACATTTCGCCACTCTCTTTCTGGGTGCGCACCAGCGTGCGCTGGCATCTCAAACCCATCCCTGTATGCGAATGGCCAGCCAGCCGGGTTACTTTGCGCGTAGAGGCGAAAAAGGTAAACGTGCGCCTGATGGATACTGGCGACGGTGACGCATTTGAAGTTGTTGTCGACGGTAAACCTTACGGCATACTCACCGCTACTGCCGGAACACACCTTTACCGCATATTTCAGGCAAACATGACCGGTATACACCTCATACAACTGGTCAAACGCACCGAGGCGTTTGTGGGAACTGCACAGCTGCAGGGATTTCAACTGTCGAAAGAAGGCAGAATACTGCCGCCCCCCGCCCCAAGCGGAAGACGCATAGAACTGGTGGGCGATTCGATCAGCTGCGGCTACGGTGATGAGGCTGCCAGCCAAACCCAGCACTTTACGCCTGCCACAGAAAACGCTTACCTAAGCTATGGTGCCATTGCGGCACGCGCCTTTGATGCACAGTTCGCCGACATTGCCTGGTCGGGCAAGCTCATGTGGCCCCACAACACGATGAATGCACTGTATGGCTATATTCTGCCTGCCTCCAAATCGATGCCCTGGAACTTTGCCTCCTGGATGCCGCAGGCAGTCATAATCAACCTGAGTACAAACGATTTCGCACAGGGCATTCCGAGCAGACGGGGGTGGATGAGAGGCTACAAGGCTTTTATCGCAAGGGTGCGCAAACACTATCCCAAAGCAGTAATACTCTGTGCCTCCAGCCCTATGCTCTGGGGCAGCAGAAACATTGCATCACGCACCTGGCTGCACAGCATTGTGGAACAGGAAAACGCAGAGGGAGACCACAATGTGCATTACCTGCGCATAGCTACTCAGTCTGCCGCTGATGGCTACGGCGCCGACTGGCATCCCAGCCTGAAAACTCATCGCATCATGGCAGGGGTGGTAATTGCAGCGCTGCAAAAATACCTCGGCTGGAAACCGGTACAGCCTTCGCACACACCATAAAGATTTGCATGCAATTAATGGCATAACAAATCAGGACAATGTGACTGGTGCAGCTAAAAGTTTCTCATTGCGCCGGCAGCATGCACTGTCGAGAAACTGACATCGGTGAAAAAGAAAGAAAACGGTATGCAATTGGAGTATAATTTGTTCTCTTCTCAAGTATATTGAGAACAGCAATACGCGTGGGAAACGGTAGACATGAACGTGGAGGACATTTTGAGCGCCCTGCACAGCCGCAAGGGCGAACTAGATCAGTTTTGGCCGCTGCATAACCCGGAGGGCTGCGCTGAGTTGACAATTGCCGACCCTGCCGATATTAAAACTGTGCAGGAGATTATACACGCCGCCTTTGCAGAATATTCTGGAAGGCTCAACCCACAGCCCTCTGCTGTAGACATCTCGCAGGAGGACCTTCGTTTGCAAATGGCGGATGGAGGTGCCGTAATTGCACGCATGGACGGATGCCCCGTCGGTGCTGCTCTCTTCAGACTGCGCTCCGATCACCTCTATATTGGCAGACTGTCTGTGCTGCCTCAGCACCGAAGCAGGGGAATAGCCTCAGCATTGCTGCAGCTGATTACACAGATCGCAGAGCTGGCCGGCCGCAAGGAACTCCGCCTCGGCACGCGGCTTTCGCTGGAACGCAACATCGCCCTCTACCGAAAGCATGGTTATGAAATATCAGAATACCTTCACCCAGCCAGCCAGTTTGCAGACACAGTAGTGATTATGACGCGCAGACTCGACTAGCATGCTACACCAGCAGGCTGTAAGGGCTTTGCAGCAGGGCTTTTACCCGCTGCAAAAAGCGGGCAGCCGGTGCGCCGTCCAGCATCCTGTGGTCAAAAGAAAGGCACAGCGGCATAAGCTGCCGAATGCATATCACTCCACCATACACCGCTGGCTTTTCCTGAATCGCCCCTACCCCCAGTATACCTGCCTGACCAGGTACTAAAATAGGGTTGAACTGCTCTATCTCAAAGCTCCCCAGGTTGGTAATGGTAAAAGTACCGCCGGTTAGATCGTCGGGCGTAAACTTGCCGGCACGGGTGTTTTCTATCAGTTTCTTCAGTTCTGCAGAAACAGCGCCCAGCGACTTCTTTTCGGCCTCGCGCAGTACTGGCACAACCAGACCCTCATCCAGGGCAACCGCGATTCCAATGTTTTTGTGCTGGTGCAGGCGAATCTCCTCGCCCTCCAGCGTTGCATTCATTCGCGGATGCTCTTCGAGGGCAAGCACAACCGCGCGTACCAGCAAATCGTTGTAGGTAAGGCGCGTGAAGTGCCTTCGCTCCATCTCCTGCTGCAGTTTTCCGCGCAAAATACTGCACTCTGTCATGTCTGCCTCAAGGGTGAGCGTAACATGGGGGGCTGTGAAGGCAGAACGCGAAATGTTTTCGGCTATGCGTTTTCGCATGCCAGCAAACCGTGTAACAGTATAGGTTTGCTCTACCTCAGCAGCAGGCAGCTGGCGTGATGCACGCAGCACATCCTCGCTGCGCACCCTGCTGCCCGGCAAACCTGCCGCCAGAGAAGCTATGTCTATCTGCAAATCGCTGGCCATGCGCGCGGCAAGAGGAGTGGTGCGGTTTGATTTTTCCGCCGTAGAGTCTGCAGCAGGTGCGCTCACAAACGCCTTTACATCCCTTTCCAGCACTCTGCCGCCCGGGCCGGTTCCTATTCCGGCAAGCTGTCTCACCGGTATCGCAAGTTGTTCTATCAACCGCATCGCCCGCGGTGAAACGGCAAATCCTGCCTCACGTCTGCCCAATGCGCCCGCGCTCTCTTTTCGGGTCAGCGCTTCTGTACTGCCTGCAGCCCCTTGCGAAAGCAGCTCTTTCTCTGGCTTGCTTATCTCCATCTCAACACTTTCCCCAGCGCTGCCAATAACGGCGATTGGCTGTCGTATGGGAACCAGCGCCCCTGCTTTTTCCAAAATGCGCAGCAGCACCCCAGAAGCGGGGCTTTCCACTTCCATGGTTGCTTTGTCGGTTTCCATCTCAACCAGCGGTTCCCCTGCCTCAACTGCATCCCCCTCCGCTTTCAGCCAGCGTACCAGCACCCCTTCTTCCATGGTAGAGCCTAGTTGGGGAAGTGTGAAAACATGTGCCATCTCTTATCTCCATCCGAAAAAAATGGGGAGGGAGCAGAATTTCTGCGCCTCCCCGCTGCAAGTTATGCTACTGCTTTTCTGCCTGCAAAAACGCCGGCCACTGAGGTGCATCCTGGGCTAACCCCAGACTACTGTACACAGGGTCATACCCAACAGAGGTATCTACGCTGCTCGGCTCAGATGGGCCGGGCAGGTAGATGCTCATGCCTGAAGAGAGCGTATCGCCGCCTGTGCCATGCACAAAAGCCATCACTGCCCCGTTTGTACCGGTCAGACTGTTCTCTACATTGTATGCCGCATTCTGCAGATCAGCCGGAACGCCTGAAGAGGTGCGAATAAGGTCGGCAAAATCATACAGGTCCTTGTACTCTGGAAACTCAAAGTACTGGGCATTGAACCTTGCATTGTAAATCAGGCTGGTCTGGTCGCTTACATGCGAAAGCAGTGAGGCGCCAAAGCTGTTTACTGCCTGGGCTACATTTCCCATCTGCGAAAGATCAATCATCGACTGTGTGATGTTTGCGTAGCCGGGATAGTTGTTTACTGTATCTGTCAGCAGGCTCTCGCCAGCGGCGCACGGGTTTGCCCCGCCGTTTTTCAGGTCGTTCAGCCAGGTATCGTACGGGTAGCCTGCACCGGGAGGGCTTTCCTCACTCGCCACCATAACACGAGCCGTGTTGCGCACCTGATAGGCGACTTCTGCGGTACACTGCAGCGAACAGTCTATTGCAAGCAGGTCAACCTTCTGAGGCGAGGCCGCCAAAGCCTGAGCCAGCTGCTGAGTGGTTATCTGGTTGCCTGTATTGGCATCCTGCGATACCGCGCGGGTAGCAGGCACGCGGCCGGCAGAACGGTTCAGCACAGGCAGCGCCCCGGAGCCATGATCCCATACCACCACTGCCAAATGATCGCAGGGATAGTGCTGCACCCCCCACTGAATAAAATTCGCCAGCGTATTCCAGTCACCCATGTCTGAGGTACCGTTTACATTGGTGCTGGGGTCTGGCAGGCGCTCTGCAGCGTCCTCCAGAGAAGAAGTGTTCCCGTTTTCAATGCTCGTTACATCCGCTGCGCTGTGCGGCAGCAGATAGTAGCGATGTGTTCCTACAAAAGATGGGTTTCCGCATGCATTCACTGTACTGAAATATGGGCAGACATTCGCCTGCTTCCATTGAATCACTATATTGAGATTGGTGCCGTCTGAACCCACAGAGGCCATCTGGCCTACATTCAGCAGGCTGTCGGGCTGAAGGTTATTGGCCGCATTGATATACACCAGTACTGTCCAGCGGGCGTGCCCCGCAACGTGCGGGTTTGCCTGGCAGGCTGCCCTGCTGCTTAGGCTCACATTGGTGAAAGGAGTTGTGCCAGGAGATACAAGCCGTCCTCCTGTGCCACCGCCTGCGCCGGTGCTGCTGGAAGAGCCGCCTCCACAACCTGAAAGCAGCAATCCTGCCATACCTGCGCCCAGAAGGAGTGTGACTAGGCGCGGATGCAATTTTTTTTCAAACATGTACTATCCCTTCCTGATGAATTGGCCAGTCGATTGCGGCCCGTGGGGGACAAGGTATTGTACCTTATATACTGTATGCCTTATGTGTAGTGACAAGGTTTCTCATCTGTGCAGTTCACAAGACAGCTATCTGAATGTTTTCAATACTTTTCACTGCTTTTTGGGAAGGAATACTCCTCAGATGCAATGAACTTTATAGCAGAAATCAACCCGGCAAGATGAAACATTGTCAGCTGTTTTACCCATAACTGCACTCACCCTCAAAGAGGCAGTGCGCAGGCGCGCACTTGCAGGCTTAGCCCTGCTTGGTTTTCTTATTCTTTGCCTTTCAATGCTGCTTATGGTTATTAAAAGCCATATGGAGTACCTGGTTAGCACCGGCAGGCAGCCTGCAGATTGGATGGTTGTGCAGTACCCAATTGCAGCAAGCCTGGTGCTATGGCTGTGCATCAACGTCATCAAGGGCCTGGGGGCGGTAGTCGGCGTGCTGCTGGCAGGCGGAGCCGTCTCAAGCGAAATAGAACGCGGGCTGCTGGCGGCGATTCTCCCACACCCCTTTCCGCGCAGAAACCTCATTCTGGGCAAATGGATCGGTCTCTGTCTCATAGGGGGGGGCGCCTCTGTATTCTGGTCGTTTCTCGTGTATCTCTCTCTCAACTCACAAACGCATACGGTGCACCCTGCCATACTCAAAGCCTCTCCTGTACTGGCGCTCTACCCAATAGTCACCACATCCGTTGCGCTCATGTTTTCCACAGTTGCTCCCCGCCTGCTGGGGGCAATTCTCACTCTGGCGCTTGGCATACTTGCCTGGATTGATGGGTTTCTCAATTGGCTGGGAGGGTTTTATCACGTTCAGCTGCTTCACAAACTCTCGGTTGCTGCAAGCTTGCTGCTGCCGCAGAGTATTGCAGGATACTGGCTTGATTCTGTGCTGCACAACGAATTATTTGTACCTGGCCCTGCTGGCAGAAGAGGCGTCTGGGTTTCTCCGAGGCCGCTTGTCCACCTGGGCACGCAGTGGCATATCCCTCACCTGGATGCACTCTACTTCTTCTTGTATGTACTGGCTGCACTCACTGCAGGAATGATTATGTTTGAAAAAAGAGACATTGCCTGAAAGGAACCGCACTATGCCCCATGCAGATTTGGTTATACTGGGCGCTGGCGTAGCAGGATGCAGTCTGGCCTGGCATCTGGCACAGTCTGGTTCAATGCAAATCACTGTGCTGGAACGCAATTCCGCCCCAGGCCAGGGTTCCACCCGATATGCCACCGGCGGATTTAGAGCACAGCACAGCACTGGTATCAATGTGCAGCTTTCGCTGCTCTCCAGAAAAAAACTGCTCGCTTTTCAAGATGAAACCGGCATGGATTGTGAATACCAGCCCTGCGGATACCTTATGTGCGCACGCAGTGAGGAGCAGATGAACCTGCTGCGCAGGGCGCTTGCAGTGCAGCGCAGCGCTGGGCTGGAGGCATCGAGGGAAGTAACTGTAGATGAAATGAGCCGCATCAACCCGCATCTCTCTACCCAAGACCTGATTGGAGGCACTTTCTGCCCGCTGGACGGCTTTATTCGCCCCCTCAAAATTTTGGAAGGGTACCGAACCGCTGCCGAAAGAGCTGGAGTGCGCTTTCTGTACAATGAGGGCGAAGTGGAAGTGCTGGGAGAGGGCAGCGGGGAAAACTGCAAAGTGCGGGGGGTAAAAACAAAAACGGGTGAAATGTCAACCCGATGCGTGGTGAATGCCACCGGAGCATGGGCCGGTACCGTACAGTCACCTGTTTCACCGCTGCCGGTTTCGCCTGCCCGCCGTCAGGTGGCCATTACTCAACCATTCACCATGCTGCCGGCAGACATGCCCCTGACCATCGACCTTGAAAACGGCTTCCATCTCCGAATGAGAGACGACAGGGCGCTGCTGCTCTGGCCGGAAGAAACAACAGGCGCCCATCCGTTCGACAACACGTTCGATGCCAGCTGGCTGCCAGGTCTGCTGCAGCGCGCGTACCACCGCATTCCCTGTTTAAGGCAGGCAGACATTGCTCTGGATGAATGCTGGTGCGGGTTGTACGAAATGACCCCAGACCACCATGCACTGCTGGGAGCCGTGCCAGAAATGGAAGGTTATTTCGCTCTGTGCGGCAATTCAGGCCATGGAGTAATGCACTCGCCCGCTCAGGGACACCTGATGGCGCAGCTGCTCACAGGAGAAAAACCCGACATCGATATTTCTTCACTTAGGGTAAGCCGATTTGCAGAAAACCAGGCTATTGCAGATTTAGGCATTCTATAGGTTTTTGAACGCTTTAGTACCCCAGAGACGGATTGTAGGTGTTTTCTGGGTCTGCACCCGCATGAAAACGATGCAGGTCTGCAATAAACAGATCGGCAAACCGCTTATAGTAATGCGGCGTCACCCCCGAAACATGGGGGGTAATCCATACATTGGGAAGTTTCCAAAGCGGGCTGTCGGCACTAAGAGGCTCCTGTTCAAATACATCCAGCCCAGCACCGCCTAAATGCCCATCTTGCAGCACCTGCACAATCGCCTGTTCGTCTATCGCACTGCCGCGCCCCACATTGTACAGGTATGCGCCCTGTTGCATCTTCTGCAGACGTGGCAGGTTCATCAGTCTGCTGGTTTCTGCTGTGGCGGGCAGTGCAAGGCATACATGGTTCGACTGTTCCAGCAGCATATCCAGCGCTTCCATACCCCCCAGAAAATCGGGCATGGTATGCTGCACTCCTCTTGCAGGGTTCTTCTTAATGCCCAGCACTTTCATGCCTGCGGCCCTGGCTCGTGTGCAAAGCGCTTCGCCTATGTGCCCATATCCCACAATGCCCAGTGTTTGCCCTTCAAGTTCTGTTGGCATAGCTCCAGCGCCCCCACGCGCCCATTCTCCCCTCCATTGAGCAGGCAGATAAAAATCCAGCCTGCGGGTAAACATAAGCATCCACATCATCACATGGTCAGCAATATTGGGGCCGTGCACGCCATTCGCCCCCGATATTCGCACCCCGCGCTCCAGCAGAGCGGGGTGTGCCTTGCCGTCAAGCCCGGCGCTCCAAAACGCCACCCATTCTACCTTTCCCAGTGCATCATACGCATCATCCGGCAGCATGCCGCACACCACAATACTGGCTTCAGGCAGCAGAGGGCGCGCCTCCTGTCTGCTGGTAAACACCAGTTCATAATGCTCGCCAAGCAGTGGTTCAGAGGCAAGTCGCTGACGCAGAATATTTTCCAGTTCATGTTCCCCGGCAACATAGCTGCCAGCCTGCGGAAGCAGAACTATTACTTTTTTCAAGAGTTTTCTTCCTGTTTCTGCAAAGTATCAAGAAGCTGTTCCCTGCTCTCAGAAAAACTGCAGGTTCTAATAAACTGCTTGCAATGCTGCACATGTGAAGCAGGCACTATCAGGCCGCCGGCTCCAGCGGCTATCAGCGTTTTCAGGTGTTCTTCGTCACAGTTGTTCACTTCAACGTACACAGGCATGCCCTGGCTTCGCGCACAGGCAGTCAGCATATCCAGCTGCTTCGCCTCCAGCTCCTGGGTAATCAGACGTGTAGCGCCGCGCATGGCCAGCTTCTCTACGAAAAAGGCCAGCATTTCCTCCTCGGGCAAATCTTCTGCACGCACCGCCGCTGCGAGGCGCGGAGGCGCCGAAAGCGCTCCGCTGCTTACACAGTCGGCTTCCGCCTGCTGCAGCTCTTCCGCCAGTTCACCCAGACCATAGCCATCCAGATGCATTTGCAGGGGCAGCGCCAGGGTGATTTCGGCTTTCACTCCTGCCTCTAGCAAAACCATGGGGGGTATGCTGTAATCATCACCCAGCAAAATCGGTTTTCCTGCCGTGCTTTCTATCAGGTGCAGCAGGCTCTCTCTCTGTTCATCTGTTTCACCGTCAAACACAATTGCACTGCATCCTGCCGGTACATACACCATATCTGCGCCCTGCTCAATTGCGATTTTCACTTCCTCCATTGTGTGCACGGTTCCCGGCGCCAGCACTGTTTTGCCATCCTGGGTTTCAGCGGGCAGATGCACCCCTTCCAGAAAAAAGCGGGTTCTGGGCGCTAAATGGTTCAGCTCAGCCTGATAAAACGCTACTTCCATTCCTTCGGGGTCAGCTATCACCAGACCTCTGTTGGCATCAAGCACCATCAGCATAGGCTCATTCACCACTTCAAGCAGCGCAGGGATACCGGTGACTGCAGGCACATCTGTGATGACTATGCTGGCAGGGGTATCTGCCGAAGCTATTCCAACCACATTCCCCCAGGATATTGCTTCAGAAAGCGCAAGCGCTGCATTGTACTCTGCACACACCAGAACAATGTCGGGCTTTTCGCTTTCATTTTCCAGTGCATTCATAAAAGAAAGCTGCGAGGCGGCAGGGGCAAGTGCAATTCCCCTGCGCATCTGTACGGGGCAGGCAATGCCCATCACCACGCCGGCCCCCAACCCGTCTCCCTGCAGTCTGGGCATAGTATCAGGTCTCCAGCGCGCCTTCCACCTCGCCTACGCTCACTTTAATGTCGGCACGCTCTTCTATTTTGGCAATTTTCCCGTCACGAATCCACACTACTCTATCTGATACGTCTACCATCTTGTAATCATGCGTCGCAGAGATAATGGTAACACCCTCTTTTTGATTCAATTCTCTCAGCAGCGCTATGATCTCTTCACCGGTTTTCAAGTCAAGGTTCCCTGTAGGTTCATCTGCCAGTACAATAGAGGGAGTGTTTGCCAGCGCTCTGGCAATGGCAACTCTCTGCTGCTGTCCGCCAGAAAGCTGCGTGGGGCGGTGGTGCAAACGGTGCCCAAGCCCTACCAGATTCAGCACCTCAATGCCTCTCTCTATCCCCTCATCGGTGGTCATTCCTGCAAAAACAGTGGGCAGTGTTACATTTTCCAGTGCAGTCATAGATGGAAGCAGGTTAAAAGTCTGAAAAATATAGCCAATGGTATGGCAGCGCAGGTAGGCGAGTTCCTTGGCGTCCAGCTGTGCCATGTCAACATCATTGATGAATACAGACCCGCTGTCTGGCCGGTCCAGGCCGCCAATGGCATTGAACAAGGTAGACTTGCCCGACCCTGAAGGCCCCATGATAGAGAGATATTCTCCCCGCTTAATATCCAGGTCTACGCCATTCAGCGCCCGCACTACCTCATCGCCCATATGGAACTCTTTCACAAGCCCCTTGGTTCGCACCACATATTCGTTGGCGCCCATATTTCCCCCTTACAAAAGAAGATAAGACTCATGAAGAGTCTGCACTATTTCTAAACCTCCGACCTCAGCGCGGCGGCAGGAGGCATTTTTGCAGCGCGTACTGCCGTTGGTATAGAGGCAACCAGCGTCATCACTATCCCGATTATCTCAGCCTGCACTCCCTGTATTGCAGCCCCCGAAAAAAACGCTCCATTTACATCATGTGCGCCTCCGCCTGCCAGATGTGCCAGCAGCATGATCAGCATTCCAAACAGCCAGCCGAAAGCAGACCCCAGCACCCCCATCAGGCCCGCTTCTATGATAAACAGAGTGACAATAAAACCATCGAGCGCGCCGAGGCACTTCATGGTTCCTATTTCACGAAACCGCTCGGTAACAGACATCAGCATGCTGTTCATAATTCCAACAAAACATACCAGCAAAGCCATGATTGCAAGAAAAGAATGCCTGCTTTGTTCGGCAATGGCAGCCGGACCTGCCGCCTTGATGGGAAACAGGGTAACAGTGCGCACGGAACTAAAGAAAGCGATTCCCAGCAGAATGCCGCTCGCAGTAATCAGCGACCGGCCCAGCCGAATGCGAATAGACTTCAGGCTTATCTCCCATGCCTTGCTCAACGGCAGCTGAATCTGCTGCTGTGGTGCGCCCGGCATATTTCCTGCGGTTTGCACGCTCATTTTTTATTCTCCGCTCCCCCCGCCTGTCGGGTTTTTTTATAGAATGCAATAAATTTTCTGTCGTAAAGCATTTGTAAAAACATCGGTACCGACACTTCTGCCTCCCTGCGATCCATTTTGAAATGCCTGCCAGTTTTCTGCACTATGCTTTCCACCGTATTGCTGCCATCGCACATTTCCCACACAAATGCACCTACTTCATCCAGCTCCACATGCCTTTCATCCTGCAGCCTGTACCACTTCGACAGAGTGCGTATCACAATGTTGCCTTCCTTGTTGATAGGCACTGTCAGCACCATCTCACCTGTGTC
>DAIDHN010000007.1 GCA_027459665.1 Chthonomonadaceae bacterium
ACCTCGCAGTTCGTGGCCGCTCTTCAGTTCATGGCTGAAGAAGCACTGCCTTCTTTTACCCGCACAATACGGTTGGCATGCAGCAGACCGGTATGCTCTACCAAACCAGAGGGCCAGTGAATAGTACACTGTGCCTGGCGCTCTGTATCTAGCCCGCAGTGCACACGACAATCTGAGGCAGACATATATGATCCGTCTGTATGGCACAGGCGAAGTCGAGTCTGTTTGCCTGTATGAAACAGTACGCTGGCTCCCAATGCATCCCGATTGCTTCTGGTGCCTTGCAGCTGCAGCTGCAGCCAATTGCCTGCCTGACTGGTTTCATTGTGCAGCAGCAGCGGTCTTCCCTCACTATTTACAATAAGAATATCCATCCGTCCGTCATTGTCGTAATCGCCAATAGCCAGCCCTCGGCCTACAATCGGTTTCTGAAATACGCTGCCTGCCCCTGCCCCCGCAGAAACAAGGCGTTTTCCTTTCTGATTTATGAAGAGCAGAGGGAGCTCATGGTAATTTTCAGAAGAGTCTGCTTCATGAATATTATCCTGAATATGGCCATTTGAAAGCACAAGATCAAGCCACCCGTTGTTGCTGCAGTCCAGCCATTTTAATCCAAAAGAAATGTAAGCCAGTCCCTGGTCTGCCAGCGCAAGCTGCCCTGACATTTCAGTAAACAGGGAATTGCCATCATTGTGGTAGACGCATTTAGCCTGATGCTGAAAAGTTGCAACCGCCAGATCAAGCTTGCCATCATTGTCGTAATCTCCCCAGTCTACTCCCATCCCGCCATTAAAATTTCCGTTTGCGTCACAGCAAACACCAGACTGGTATCCGATATTACGAAATGACGCCCCTCGGTTTTCCAGCAAGTCTGCTGCCACTCCATCGTTTGCCAGACAGATGCTCTGCCTGCCCGAATGGTTGTAATCTGCACATGCCACTCCCAGCGCCTTGCCATGTGTATCCTGCATTCCCCATACTTCAGACACATCCTGAAAGCGTTTACCTGCATGATTTTGATAAAGCCTGGCATACAGCGGCCTGTAGTGGCTTGGCCCGCAGGCGCCTTGCACAGCATTGGTGGCGCACAGGCGGGGCTGTGTGGCAGCATTGAACTGCACATAGTTGCAAATCAGCAGGGAAAGCCAAGGATCGTCAGGAGCAAGCTGCACCCATGCGGCTGATGTACCCCAGGGCTGGGCTGGGATGCCGGCCTCTTTTGTGATCTCAGTGAAACCTGATCCCCGTTCATTTTTCAGCAGCACCCCTCCCTCATACGCGGTGAGGTAGATGTCGGGATAACCGTCGTTGTTAAAATCACCCACCGCACATCCCAAAAAATGCCCATTTATCCTGTGCAGTCCTGTTTGTCGGGTGACATCGGTAAAATTCCCTTTTCCATCTCCTGCAAACAAAGCCGGCTGCGGCCCAACCAGCAGTATATCCAGATTGCCGTCCTGGTTAAAATCTAGAAAGGCACAGCCATTGCCTATGGTGCCCAGAATATCAAGGGGCCGCGCACCGGGCGCTTTCCAGAGATATGAAAGGCCAGAATCCTGCGCACATTCCCGGTAGTGTATGCCGTGAGCTGCCAGCGGCTTCTTTACAGATAATTCCGGCGCCCTGCATCCCGTACAAAATGCCGCCATTGCTGCAAGAAAGCGCCTTCGGCTATAGAGAGAAGAATTCATTTTATAGCAGTAGAAGCCAGTATCATCGTATCTATCGTACTCTCTGAAGGCATCTGATGCACTGCCTTTAAGTGCTCTGTAAGGGCCTTCAGTTCTTTCTGCACGCCAGGCGCATTGTGATCCAGACTCAAGCAGACCTGGTACTGATTGATGGCTCGCAGGTAGTTACCGCTTTTTGCATACAGCCGCGCCAAACGCAGCCTAAGGCGAGGGTTTCTCAGATTCATGCGTGCCTGTTCTTCTGTATTGCTCAATTCTGTTCGGAAATGAGTGAGGGTATGAAAAAACCGCCTGCAGTCGGCTGACCTTGTTTGATCCCCCGTGATCAGGTAGGCCCTGGAAAGTTGAAACCATGCCTGCGCAAGATTGGGATTTGCAGAAACTGAGGCCATAAGATAGCGTACTGCCCGTTTGTTCTGATGCCGCAGCAATGCTACTTTTCCTAAACCGAGAAATGCATCTGCATTACCTGGATTCTGTTTTAGAAGACCTGTGTAGAGTTTTACCACCTCCTTCTGATGTGCAGGCGTTGGCTCCTGGCTGAGAAGAAAGGAACAAAACTCTACAATCGTATCCCTGTCTTCTGGGTTGAGAGCCAGCGCCTGTCGAAAACTTTTTCTGGCAGCAGCAGTGTGATACATTTTGACTTCACATCTGGCCAGGTCTCTCTGCACGGCATAGTCATGCGGCTGAAGTGAAGCACACTTCTGCATCATCTTCTCGTTTGCCGCATAGTCTTCAGGGTCTTCTATGTCACAGGCTACCAGAGCATGCAGATAGAGCGGATTGTTGGGAGATTTCTGCAGAAGCAGTTTGATGCGCCGGGCAGCCTCATCCAAAAAACCTTCCTGGTAGTAGATGTGGGCAAGAAGATACTGGGTTTTTTTGTTGCCAGGCTCTGTTTGCAGGGCACGCTGAAAAGCCTTGAATGCATTCATCGTCTGGTTTTGCTGAAGCAGCACTTCTCCCAGCCCCTCGTTTGCCTGGGCATTTGCCGGATACTCAGACAATATGTGCAGGTATGCACTGGCGGCTTCTGGCAAACGATTCTGGCGATACATGGTGGAAGCATCTTGAAGCAGCACAGGAATTTGCGGTGGAGATATGGGCAGGTCTGCGGTAATTACCGGCTGAGAGACAAGTGCAGGTGGATGCTGTTTTTGCAGAAGTTCCAGCTGTTTTTGCGCTCTTGCAGCCAGAGGGCTGTGCGCTACAAGGCTGCGAAGCTCTGCACGGGCAGCAGAATATTGGCCATGCCCAGCATACAGACGGGCAAGAGCAAGACCGCTGGACCAATTACCTGCTCTTGTCTGAGCGCCCAGTTCCAGCAGCTGTTCCTGATAGTTTTGCAATACCGCATGCAGCCGCATTTGCTGCTCTGCCTGACGCGGATGATGCAGATGCCTGTACACGCGCGCAAGGGCAAAAGGAAACGCAGGATTGTCTGGGTCGCTGGCTGCTGCATTTTGCAAAAGTGACTGTGCCTGCTGATAGTTGCCCAGCGCAATTTCTGCCATGCCAAGCTGGCCCCCTGCTGCCGCTGCTCCTTCAGAGTCAGCTGTCTGCAGGGTAGCGGCAGCTGTTTGGTAATCTGTTTGCGAATGGGCCTGTGCAAGCTGCAGGCTGCCCAGATTCAAGGCTGTTTGGGCATTTTTCGAAGCAAGCGCGTTGGCTTTTACCGCTGCCTGCAATGCTGATGCCATATTATGCTGTGCCGCCTGCAGTTGTGAAAAGGCGAGCCAGGCCCTCCAGTTTTTCGGCGACAGGTGCACAGCCCGATTCAATGCCAGATAAGCCTGTGGAAAATATTGCAGGTGCAGTTCTATAATGCCTTTCAGCCGCCAGGCATCTGCATCTCTCGGGGCAATCTTCACTGCGGTTTGCATTTGGCGGTCTGCTTCCCCCAGTGCGTCATGCATAAAACAAAACAGCGCCAGCGCCATACGCGGCCGCAATGCACCGGGATGAATTTGCACACACTTTTTGTAGGCTGAGTAGGCAGTCTGACTTTGATCAAGAAGAGTAGCTGCATTGCCCCAGGCAAGCATCGCCTCTTCATTGGTCGGATCAAGTTCAGCAGAGCGTGCGAAGGCAGCTGCTGCCGGCGCCGGCTCCCCCAAATTCTGCAGACGAATGCCGAGCCAGTAGAACACACGCGGATTATTTTTTTCTGTTTTGGTAAGTCGTAAAAGTTTCTGAAAAGACGCTGCCTGCAGCATGCGTTCCTGACGCCAGGGCGCAGACCAAAGCCATACTGCTGCCAGTGTGAGAAGCAGAAGCAACGCTGCTTCCAGGCGATATTTTAGGTTTTTTTTCGGCTTTTCAAGAGAAGAGGAACTCACTGTAGCATTCATTTTGGCGCTCGCATTCAAAAATTTCCATAACAATGCAGTCTTTACTATCCGCACTCAGAATCTGTGTATCAGGCCGAAGCAAACCTTGGCCTGATACACAGCACTTAGGTCAATCCCAGTTTGCCTTGCCGCTTCCCGGGCCATCTCCGTAGCTCTTGTTGCATTCGTCTGCAGTATCAGAAGCGCCAGCCTGTGCAGGATCCATGCTCTTCCACCAGGGCAGTGTCGAACAGAGAGTTGGGTTTCCGCTCTGGTCAACCATTTTCACATAGCGCACATGTCCATCGGTGAAGGCTACTATGCCTCCCCCGTTGTAGAATGGTGCGCCAGTGGCTCTCTGGCCCCAGTCAGCGTAGCTTTTGCCTGCCAGAACAAATGTCTGCGCCCCTGAAATGGTCTGCTCACGATGCCACCTATTGTGAATGTTGGTACTGCCAGTAAGGTCTGGGCCATTGGCAGCAGCGCTGTTTTGGCCGCTCTGGGTGTTTACCTTGTCCCAGCCGCAATGCCCTTCTGCCAATAGCACACAGTCTGCAGGAGAATTCACGCCTGCCAATGGCCGGCCGGCTGCCAGACGGCTCTGCAGGTTATTCAGGTCAGAATGCCCCAGCGCGTCTACACCTACCTGATGGGCCAAGAGATCGTTTATGAGCAGACTCACATTACCGTCTGGCGCGTTGCCTATCGCAGGGTTGCTTGATGCGTCCCCAGGCGAAGTATACACTCCAGCATTCTTGATGTATGGGTTGATCGTGTTGATCCAGTTTGTTCCTCCGCATCCATTTTCGATTCCATTCACAATGGTGCAGTCCCATCCTGCTCTTGGAAACTGCTCATCGTAGTCTTGTACATACATCAGAATGCCCAGGCCTACCTGTTTTGCATTGCTGGTGCCAGTTGCCTGGTATGCCTTTACTCTTGCCTGTGCAAAGACCGGGAAAAGAATGGCAGCCAGAATAGCGATAATGGCAATAACTACCAGCAGCTCAATGAGAGTGAAACCTTGCTTTCGATTCATGTTTTTTATCCTCTTGAAACGGTTGGATTAATTATGATGCTCAATGCAGTGCCGTAAATCGACCTGAACCGGCATCTGTCAGACAGAGTTACTGGCCCATGGAAGGGTTTTTGTACAGGTTCGCGATGGCCATGGCTGCGTACCCGCCAGCCATTCTGCGTGCAGTAGCCTGATCGTCGGGGCTGAGGTTGTTGTAGTTGCCCTTGCACTTTTTGGCCAGCCCAGCCAAAACAGATTGATTTGCCTTGCCTTGTGCATCCATGGGTGCAGAGGCAGGGGGTGCCAGGAAGTAGTGGTATGCCAATCCGCCCATAAGAGCCAGCGCTACCACAACTATGGCTATCACTGCGGGCATCGGAAGTGCCATTGCACCTGTGCTGTTGCTTTTTGCGGCCACCAAACGTCTCCTTTCTTTTTGTATTTCCCAGCCTGGTTATTCCGGCTGGGTAGCCTTGGGGTTCTTGTAAAGCGTTTGTATTGCCATGCTCGACCACTCTTTGCCGCACATTCTGTTCACAATTTGCTGGTCATGAGCGCTCAATTTACTAAAACTGCCTTTGCATTTTTGTGCGTATCGTATGAGAAGCGCACGTCTTTTTTGGGCGGCGGCAGAGAGGGGCGGCTGTGCCGAAGACACATTCATGCTGCCTGCATACATGGTAAGCAGGAAAACAAATACTAACAGAAGCAGCAGAAACACCGGTGTACTGAGGCGCTCTGTCTGCCATTTGTTCCGAATATTTTTGAGAGCTTCTATCACCTCAATCTCCCATATGAGGATGCTTGTGCAGCATGGCAATAGCCATGGCGGCATATCCTCCGGCAAGCTGCCTGGCTCTTGCCTGATCGGAAGCGCTGAGCCTGCTGAAATTTCCCCCACACTTGTTTCCCAGTTCTATCAACACTTTTCGATTGGCACGCCCCTGCGCATCCATCGGTGCAGGACGCGGAGGTGCAAAAAAGTTGACATAAGTCAACCTTGCCAGAAACAGCAGTAAACAGCTCAGCAAAAGAACTGCCGCTGCAGGGGACGCCTTGGCCTGTGATATTTTGTTCAGCATCTCTACACCCTTTCCATACTGCCCTTCTTCTCATATTCTGCAGAAGGCGGAGCCGTAGATTGTCGTATGTGCAGCTGCATGGGAAAACGATGCTCCATGCCGGCAGACAGCTTGCCTTCCAGTATCTCATCCAGAACATGAACAGCGGCGTTGCCGATTTCCGTGAGTGACTGTGCAACAGATGTAGTGGGCGGTGTGGTACGCTGACTGATGATTGTAGAGTTGAAGCCCAGCACGGAAATGTCTTCCGGCACACGCAAACCTGCCTCCGGCAAATGTTCTGTAAACCAGCATGCCCTTGACTCATCGCAGCAAATGATCGCAGTTGGACGATTGGGGTCTTTGAGCAGTTTTTCCCGAACCTCCATCAGCCAGCAGGATTCCGGGTTCCTATTTTCCTGCCAGGAATAGGACACCAGCGCAGATTCGGGCAGGGAAGCTCTGCGCAGGGCATCCAGAACGCCTTCTTTTCTTTCCCACCCCCAGGAAGAATGGTCTCCTGGGTATAAAAACGCAATGCGGCGGTGCCCCAGACTCAACAGGTATTCCATGGCTCGATCACCCCCCTGCCTGTTTTCAGCGTCTACAAAGCAGCACCCAGGATGATCAATTCGATACGAGACACAGACGGTAGGGAAATTGGCCTCAACCAGACTGGTGGTCAACGGGTCGTCTGCAAAACGCGCAATCAAAATGCATCCGTCTGAAGCACCGCTGAGAATGTCATCTCGCAAATGCTGCCAGTCAGGATGCTCAATCGTATGTAGCAGGAGATTGTATCCTTTCTTCCATGCCCCGGTTTGAACCCCCGAAATAACTTCTGTAAAATAACGATCCATCATGGAAAAGCTGTTATGAAAGTTCTCAGGCAGATTCAGTACAACACTCAGACGATATGTTTTTCCGGTTACCAGCGAACGTGCGGTTGCATTGGGGCGGTACTGCATTTGTTCTGCGATTTTACGTACTTTTAGCCGGGTAACTTCTGGTATGGCACAGTCTTTGCCGCTTAGCACAAAAGATGCTGTTGTACGCGAGACCCCTGCCGCCTTGGCCACATCGCTCATTCGCACTCTTTTTTTATCCACCAGGTAATGCTCCATTATTTCATTTACATGTGTTAGTAACACGCTTTACTAATACATAATATCATACAATGGTTTTTCTGTCAATAATAAATTTACAGGAATCAAAATTTAATTTTTTTTTAACTGAATAGAGGAGAAATACAGACACAATTTGTGAATTTAAAAATGATATGCAGGCACTCAATGTTTTTTATTTATGCACTTAAGATTGTTTGAAACTCATACTGCAGCAATGGCAGAAGCATGTGCTGCTTTTCTGCGTACCGGTTTACCCTGTGCCGCCAGGCAGCACAAACTGGGAAAGTTCCTGCCGGACAGCTTTCTCAACCCCTTCGATAAGCCGATAGAATGTGCGTGGCGCCAGACCATCCCACCGCTGATGCAAACCGCTGCCCGGCCAGACTACCTGCACAGAAACAGCCGATTCTGTTTTACCCAGGCCAATGTGCTGCCGAAGAGGGTTGCAGCCAAAACTGCCGCCTGTACCCACAGTACGGTGTATCTGGCGCACTGCATACGCATCTGATACAGTTGCTGTAATGCGCGCGCCCAGTGCAGAACGGTTCGCCTTCACTCCCTGCAGTTCCAGTACTATCCAGGCGTTTTCGTTGCCAGGGTTTACAAAAAGACGGCTCCAGGCTGTATCGCCCTCGTACGCGCCACCCATTTTTTCAAAAACATCCTGAAACCCGTTGTTGTTTATATCGCCAAAAGCAATGCCATGCCCTTTTTGCAGGTTTCCAAAATCACCTGACCAGGTTACATCCTGAAAAAACTTTCCTTCATGGTTTCTCCACATGCGATTAGGCATCAGTCCCAGCAAATCCGGTATGCCTGTGCCCAGATAAAAATCCAGCCAGCCATCGTTGTCCAGGTCGCCAAAATTAGCGGCCATAGCAGGCATTACATGGTACAGCCCCGTTTCTCTGGATACATCTGTAAAAGTGCCATCACCATTGTTGCGATATAGATGACAGCGGGGTGCAGATACAGGCAGGCCAAGCATATCTGCGGCAACAGTGCCCGCGCTGTCTACATTGTATCCCGCTACAAACAGGTCTGACCAGCCGTTATTGTCATAGTCAAAGAAGAAAGAAGCAAACCCTGATGAGGGGTTGTGAATGCCCGCTTCCACACTGACATCGGTGAATTTCCAGGCGGATTTTGCATCGCCGCCAGGCTGTAGAGGGCCGTCGTTTCTCAAAAGAATGCCGATGCGGTCGCGCAATGACAAATAAAGGTCGGGTCTTCCATCATTGTTGTAGTCTGCGCACACCACCGACTTTACCCAGCCGGTGATGCCCATATTGCACAGGTCTGTTACATTGGAAAAGGTTCCGTCTCCATTGTTACGAAACAGTTCACATGGATTCACATCCCCTTCTGTACTCTCATTTCCTACAAACAGGTCGAGCAGACCATCTCCATTGTAATCAAACCACACAGCAGTCTGGGTAGGATGAAATCGAAGCAGGCCCGCCTCCAGCGTAACATCGGTAAAAACCCCTTTGCCGTTGTTGCGAAGCAGCGAAAGAGGGTGATGCCCCTCTTTGCCCAGCCATGCTCCACGCAGAACCAGCACGTCCAGGTTACCGTCGTTGTTGTAATCTGCGCTCAACAGATTCAGTCCGCCCCATTCTCCCTCCAGACCGGCTTCATGCGTGCGCTCTGTGAATGTGCCATTACCATTGTTCCTAAAATAGCGCAGCTGGTCTGTCAATCCCCATTCAGATACCATGATGTCCAGATTGCCATCCCCATCCAGATCATCCAGCACAACACTGCCTGCCAGGCCAGACAGCAGCAGCCCCATTTCTGCTGATCGGTCGAAAAAGCGGGGAAATGAGGAAGAGACAAAACAAGAAGGAGGTATTAGCATGGCTGCCGGAAGCGAGTTGGGCCATTCTCCCAGTGTCATGGCAGTTATATTGAGAAGCCACCTTGTCGTAAGGTCGTCTGGATATTCGTGCAAAAGATGCAGCAGCAGGTGAAAGGCTTGCTGTCCTGCCTGTTTTTTCTGATATATTCCTCCGCCCCGCAGCGGCGCCAGGCAGCTTTCTGCATTGTGCATGGCACAGCAGTTCTGCTGTTCGCCCAGGCGCATATAGCAAAGCGCCTGATGCAGCCTCAACTCATAGTGGTTGTAAGGGTTTTGCAGTATCTTCGGGTTTGTGGCATTGAGCAAATGTTCCATTGCACTGTAAGCCCGTATGGCTTTGTCAGTTTCACCTGCATCCAGCAGCTCTACAGGCAGACGCGGAGCCAGCATTGCTATCTCTTTTTGAGTAGGGTGGTTTTGCAGCATATGTTGAATCAACGACGCACGTTCCCGATTTAAATAAAGGTTGTATCTGGGGTCTGCCTGCCGGGCAACTTCCTGGAGGATATCCAGCATATTTCTGACTGGGGTTGCAGCAGAATGGGTTTCAGTTGCTGACTGGCTTGGCGCACTGCACCCTGGCAGCGACCACATGGCAGTTAAGCCAGCCAGCCATTTCAGAAATTCCCGGCGGGTACTGTTGCTGTTTTTCATCAGCAGACTCCTCCACAAATCTATGTCTGCTCACTCATTCGCAAGGCATAAGCATAAATCCTGCAAGGCAACTCTTACCCCGGGCATATGCCACAGGGCTAAAACCCGGCAGCATAGTTCTGCTCCCTCTCTCTCAAGGAGAGCAGCGACTGCCCGGGAGAGGGGGAACGACCGAAGGTCAAGGGGGTGAGGTTAAACAGTGAGCAGAAGGCTGGTGCAGCCCGGCAGCATAGTTCTGCAGCCCTCGAAGAGGGCTTGGAGCGTAAGAACGGGGATGAAAACCCCGTTCTTACAGATGGCCAGGGGGGTGAGGTGAACCCCCTGCTAAATGTAGAAGAAGAGAGTCTGCTGCAGAGAGCCGCTGCCATCGCTGATGTGAAGCAACAGTCTGCCCAAACCAGCCGCAGAATAGCCGGGGAAGTTGAGAGTGATGCTCTCGCTGCTGCCTGCCGCCAGAGTGGTTCCGTAACCGGAGGCGTTGCCCACCAATGCGCTGCTGCCGGCATGAAGCGCACTCGCGCCTGTCACCATAATACCGCTCACAGGCCCGGTGCCGGCATTGGTTAGCTGCAGAATTACCTGAAGGCTGCCACCCACTATCGCAGCGCTCTGCACTGAGGCGGTGAGGCGGCTCTGACCAATCAGCACGATATTGCCTGCCGTGGTGATGTCCATCAGGCTGTCCTGCACTGTCACCGTGCCGTTGCTGCCAGTAACCAGGTTCGCGGGGAGCTGTGCGGTCAGAGTGCCGCTCGCGCTGTTGTAGCTGGTACTGAGGGGCATTCCGTTCCAGTAAACGGTATCGTTCCCACTCAAGCCCGTACCGCTGATGGTGAGCTGCTGAGAACTGGAAGGGTTGGAGGCAAGGAAGTTGGGAGACACGCTGGTTATGCGCGGCCCCACGCGAAACACTATGCCGTAGCCGCTGCTGGCGCTGTTGGTAGAGCCGTACACGCAGCCATGCAGCCCAAAACCCAGTGCGCCAAGCGGCAGATCGCCATCGCCGTTGATGCCCGTGAATGCGTAGAGCAGGTCGTAGTTGTAACCGCCGCCAGGCTGATGCTTCAGTTCAAACACCCCGCCGTAATCGGCAGTCACCCCACTTTCAGCAGTTCCAAACACATCGCCAGCGCTGTTTTGTATCAGCCGACTTTGAAACAGACTGCCAGCCGAGTTGTTTGCAGGGTTGTATATGAGGGTGAGGGTGCTGCTGTAACCGGTAGCACTGGCGGGGTCGGGTGCGAGCTGCCACACTGTTCCGTTGCCTCCGCTGCCGTTGCTAGTACATTCCCCCAGCAGGCTGCCGTCTGCTGCAAGCAGCGGACGGTAATGTGAAAATGCCCCTTCACTGCCGTCTGCTGCAAACTGGTGCAGTACAGTAGCAGTGCTGCTGTAGCCGCTGCTGGTGTGTTTCAACTCGAATATTGCACCCTTGCCAAGCGCTCCCAATACAGTAGTGCCGAACAGGCTGCCGCTGCTGTTGATGGCAAGGCCGCCAATCGGTTCGTAACCCTCTGCGCCGTTTGTAGAGAATGAATAAATGGTTGTCATGCTGCCGTAGCCGGTGGTGCCGGAGCCTGTGTGAGGTATTTCCCAGATGGAGCCATTCGTGGATCCATCCCCTGATATGCCAAACAGGTCGCCGGCAGCATCCAGCGTGACGCCGCCGCTGTTGCTAGCAGTCAGCTGAGCCAGCACCACCAGGCTGCCATAGCCAGTGCTGCCTGTGCCGGTGTAAGGCAGCTCCCACACTGCACCCGGACTGGACAGAATGCTGTTGCCTATGCCGGGGGGGCTGCTGGCAGGATGACCGGGCTGACTGATGCCGAACAGGTCACCTTTTGCATCCAGAGCAGGCGCCGACTGTGGGAATTCCCCATCTCCGTTGTTGAGAAACGAATAGAGTATGCTTTCCTCGCCGTCGGGCAGCACGCGGAAGATAGCACCGAGGCCGTTTGCACCTCCAAAATAAGTGGCTCCAAAGAGCGTGCCAGTGCTGCTGGAGACGAGGCCATCCGGGAAGTTGCCATCCGTGGCAAGTTGAAAGCTGTGTACAATGGTGTCGTTTTCAGGCAGGGGCGGTTGCGCGTGGCAGAGCGATGGCAGCACTGCCAGGCAGAGCGTAGGCAAAAGCCTGGCGGCTGCGTTCAGAGTGTTGCGATGCATTGGTATTTTCCTTCAGGGAATAGTATTGGTACTGCAGTAAACAGGGCGGCATCGCCCAAACAAGCAAATTGGTTTTGCAATTATAATGTAGATAGCAATTTTTGTTCCAAATTAGCGTTTACAGCGTTTTTTTTGCAAAAAACGAAAAAAAACACTGGGATATTCTATACAAAATTGTTGTGCCAGGATGCAAGACACACAGTGACACCCTGTGCAATGGGAACAGAAACAGACACGTTGCCTGCGCAGAAGAAACAAAAATGTCCGGGCAGTTTTTACTGCCCGGACATTTGCTGCAGTGCATGCCTATGCTACACGGTATTGCGCATGATGTAGGTCATGGGCGGGCGCTCATTGCGGCCATGCCCCTTGGGATTGATTCCACTGAGTGCAAGAGCGGTTGCGTACACGTCTCCGTGATCTGGCAGCCAGCTGCCTGAGGGGGTGCGGCCTGGTATCTGCACACCAGTAACAGGATGAAAAGCGGTGTCCATTGTTCCATCTGCCTTAAGGGGAATAGGCAGATGAGTAACGCTCCCCACGCCGCCCCACTGCGTATTGCCGCGTACATTGGGGCCAAGAAAAGCGGCGCCGGTTACATGCCAGTGCTGGGAGATATCCTGACCGTTGATCTGATCAACTTTTTTATCCATGGGAATGTTCATGCTTTGAATGCCTGCAACATCCCCGCTGATGGTGCGTCCAAACTCCGATGTAAGCACAATGTGTGTAAAATCCCAAAGGCTTTTGCCGGTGTTTTTGTAGGGCGTAGCCTTCAGCAGTTCTACCAGAGTATTCAGCGGCTGCCACATCTGCTCATTCATCCACTGCAGTTGATCGGTTTGGCCATAGGGCGTTTTTCCATCTGGCGACCAGAGGCTGCTGCGTCCCCTGTGGCTGTCGAACTGCCGAATGTTGCGCGTTTCAATAAAAAAGCAGGTAGAAAGACCGGCGCGCATCAGTTCATATGCCATCATTGCCTGCACATTGGTGGCAGGTGTAAACTTGGTGCGCGCCTTGTTGTTGTTGACGCTCGTGTAGGTAATGAGTTCATCTTCCGGCTTAATCTGAAACTTTTCTTTCAGCACAGGGTTTACAAACAGGTTTTCCAGCATGTCATGGCTCAAATTGCGGCCTGCCCCAGCCAGGTTCTGGTAAATGCCCAGTGCAGACTGATAGCTTTTTACCGCATCCATATGGCTGTCTTTAATAAATTCGGGCGACACATTGTTGAGAAAGGCATCTACCTGCTGATTGATAGGGTTGGTAGATACCGCCTGCATTCTAAGCAGAAAGCTTTTCAGGTTTGCCGGCGTGCCCGCGTAAATGGTGTGCGCCCAGCGCGGCCCCAGGTTGGCGTAAAACCCCTTGCGGCCAGTATACTGCTGTTCGTTCAGTTCGCCGTCCGACAGCCACCAGAACCAGCCAATGTTGGGCAGCACATAGGGGCGGCCGTATACTTCGGCAAACGCCTGCATTACATCTCTCTCATCTGGCTGGCGGTCATCGGTGAGGTTGTAGTTATAGTGCCCCATGTGGCAGTTGAGACGCTCGCCAGAGTGAAATTCACCGGTAGACATCGAGCTGAGCACCGCCATCTCCGGCATAAGGTTTTTGCCTCCCTCTGCCAGATAGCCGTAGCGAATGCCGCCCTGTTTGTATATGCCGTAATTGGCTTCGCCAAAATGCAGCACTCGGTACATTTCATCGCTGATCTGGCTGTAGGGCAAACGGTGTACTACATTGTTTGCAGTAAGAAGCGGGCTGAACATATCAAAGCTTTCCCAGCCGCCCTCAATGTACCAGTAAATCAGAAAATGCGGGTCATCACCCTCCTGCGCCATATCTTTCAGCCGTGCTTCATTTTTGGCCCCCAGCCGCGGAGCGCCTTCTGCCTGCATTGCTGCCAGAAAATCCATGGCGCTCAGGGCTGCCGTTGTGCCTGCTGCCTTGCGCAGCAGATCACGACGGTTGAGGCGCGCCTCGCTGGCAGGGTGCATGGCAGGAGGATGCGCCAGATAGATATCCGGGCTTACTTCACATTCTCCAGAGGATGGAATAAATTCTTCAGGCATGACTGCCTCCTTTCCGGCCCGATTGCATCGCCAGGTGAGAGGGATGTTTCAAGCGCGCCGCCGCAGGATGCGGTGTGGTTCCATTGAGGTACTGCGGGCTGAGCATAATAGCGCGTATCAGCCCTTTGATGTTGTAGTTGTTTTTCTTTTCTATCAGCCACAAATGCCGGTACAGCCCGCGCTCTTCCTGATTGTAATGCATTTCGCGCCCAAAATAGAACACGAAATGGGTTTGCATCATGGTGCGGATATACGCTTCTGTATTCACTGCCTTTGTTGCGAATGCCTGCATTCCCTCGCCCCGGTATGGGTAGGAAGGCACCAGGTCACGGTCGGAATCGTCGATTAGCTGATGCTGTTTGTTATACATGCGGTACACGCCGTCATCGGTAAAACGTCGTCTCTGGTAGGCAAGAGGCGTTAATACCTGGTGGCAGGTAAAGCAGACAGTGCCCGGCGTCACCGTAGAGGTAGCGGTGATGCCCTCGCGCATTTTGATAATTTTTTCTGACACCACAAACACATACCCCATAAACTTCTCCATTACCTGTGCGGAATAGTTGAAGTGGGGAAGACTGGGCTTGCCCTGTATAAAGCCTGCCATGGTCAATACGCCGCTGTGGCCATAGTAGGCTGGACGGGAGGTTTTTTGCCAGTCGGCATTCACCGTGTAGTCGGCATCCAGAATCTGCTTGTACGACCGGTCGTGCAGCATAATCCATGTCCACAGCCGTGCCGGTTCGTCATCTACAGGGGTACCGTGGCTTTCGAGGAAAAGCCGTACTCGGCGGAAGTAGAAGCGGCCAAACTCCGGCATCTCCATATACTTGTTGATCATATCTGCCAGTGAAACGCCATGGTCTACAGCAGCGATTTCTGATGGCATGGGGGGGCGGGCCACCAGGTCTTGGGCGATTTTCACCAGCTGCAGCTGTTTGCGCACCACCGCATTTTTTTCGGTGGCCAAAGAGAGCGGGCGGGTAAAGAGAAAGTCGGGGTGTTTAATCAGCGCTTCGCACAGCCCCTGCCACACAGCCTGTTCTGGTGCAAGCACAGGTGCGCGGAATGTGATTTTGGCCGCATGAGGATCAGCAATCTGCACCCGCGGGCCGCCGAGCTGTTCCCAGGTAAGCTGCAGCGGAGTGTGCTGCACATCGTACGAGCCAGAGGCGTCGAGTGTTACCAAAGCGCCGGCGTGCGCTCGAATGGGGGTGGTAATGCTTAGTATGGGCGAAGAGGCGCTGGCATGAATAAAGACTGGCACACTGCGTGAATTCTGTTCGGTGGCAGGGTAGCCAAACTGCACATGGTAAAAGCCCTCTGGCTTCCAGAGCGGGCTGGAAGGGTGGTAGAAAAGAAAGAGGTGCCCTTTGGCTTTTCCTGTGCCCTTGTCGCTTACTACCCGCTTGCCCACCGGCTGATAAAACAGGTAGGTTGGTTTTTGAAAAACCTGCCAGCTTTGCTGCCCGTCAGCCTGCAGCGTTGCTACCGTAAAACTGCCGGCATGGCTTACCGGCTGCGGTGGAAACACATCCTGTGCAGTTGGCGCTGCTGGTCTGAAGCGCACCACATCGGCTACTACCTGCCTGCGCGTTCCCTTGTCTGAAACCACCAGGCCGTCTTGTGCGCCAAAACGAAACAGCGGCGCAAATTTCCAGAATTTAACGGCATCGTTGCTCTGATCTATTATAAAGCGGGCAGTGCCTTTGGAGGGTACGGCAGGGGCAGAAGGCGTAGCCGTGCTGCTGGGGCTGTAACACTCTACGCGCACGGGCACGCTGCCGGCAAGTTTGCCAGTGTAGTGTGTTGTGCCGTTCACCTGCTCTGCTTTTCCGGGCCGGCTTTGCCACAGCAGTTCAATATTGTACTTTCCATCTGCACCTACCGAAAGCGGGAAGGTAAGAATGCTGTCTCCCTTGTTCTGGTTGCTGTCTGTAAAGCTTGCAACCCCGTTGGGGTATTCCAGCTTCCATGCCCCGGTAGCTTCCACTCCATGCCCTTTCACATCGATAATCTGTGTTTGCGTAGAGGGCAGCGGGCCAACAATGGCAATGCCGCTCACAAGCACTTCGCCACTGGTATCCTGATTGCTCACTACAAGCTTCTGGCGGGTATCTCCCGCTTTCAGCAGCACAGGGCCGTTCAAGGCATGCAGGGCCTCTTTGCCCGGCGGCAGGGTTTGAGTGCAGTTGTTTTCGTTTACGTTGCTTTGCACTTCACCCAGTGCACCGTTTACCAGCGGAACTGCGCAGTCTTCTGTGGCAGTCTGGCCAAATTCATTGCGTGCGGTCAGCCTAAAGTCTACTGCTGCCGGCTGATCTGCCAGCAGCTTCTTTTGTGCGTACACTGCACGCATAAACCGCCAGGTCTGTTCCATTTCTACTGGCGTGGGCGGTCTGAAAAGCATTCGCTGGTACAGCAAAACAATGTTGTGCCTGTATGCTGCAGAGGGAACACTGCCGCTGGGCGGAGGCAGATTGGTATTGAGACCGTTGAATGGCCCTGTGTGATTGAGATAGGCTCTGGCTGAAACATCTGCAGCAAGCGAATCGAGTGCAGAAAGATACTCTGCGCTGGGGGTAGCGGTTTCATTGAAGCGCGCAACAAAATCTGCGCCTCCAAACTGTGCAATGTCCTGCTCAAACAGGTTTTTGCCGTTTCTGTTCCAATGGTCTCCAAATAGCGTATAAATTTTGTTGCGCAGCTGGTACCAGGTTAAAAATGTATTGTCGTTGCTCTGCGCCGGCCACGGCCCATGGTAGGGCTGCAGCAAAGCTGCCGGAAACCGGTCGGCATTGGCTGCCTGCAAATTAGCGCCTGTTCTCCCCGCATACAGTGCGCTGCAGAAGCTGCGCAGCACGTTGCACTGTGCTTCTGTCCACTTATGGTACGGCGCAGGCGGCATCAGGCTGGAAGGGATGGGAGAGGCAACTCTGGAAAGCAGCGACTCGGGGTTTTGCGGGTCGAGATACCCGCCGGCAAGCAGGCTGTGAAAACTGGAAACCGCAGTAGAATTGAAATGCAGGCTGGATGGATTGGAAGCATTGTGACAGCCTGTGCAGCTGGTTTGCAGCATTGGCCAGATGGTTTTTACAAACTGGCTCTGAAACGCTATGTTTTGGGCTGGGCTTGGCCCTCCTGCCGGAGCAGTAGTATCTGCGCCGCGCGCGCGGCTGACGGGCGCAAACCCCGCAGAAATCAGCAGTACAGCGCCCAAACATGCGCTGCCAGCAATACCCCAGTTTTTTTTCTGCATAACAAACCCCTCTCTGCAGCAATGCGTGCAATGTGGTTTTTCAAATGCATTGCTACAGATTTGATTCTATTTTACGCTTGTTTTGTATGAATTTGACACCATTTTCAGAGAAAAGTTGCTATTTACAGAATAAAACTGAACTGCAAATTGAGCATTATGTCGTTTCGTTGCAGCGGAAGCACATAAAACTTGCCGTCATGCGTGAGCCAGGATGCACTGAGCGAAAAGAAATTGGAGGCATTCAGCTTCTGGTTCAACTGCAGCTGCAGCTGGTCTGCCCTGTCGTACCCCGCAATATTCCCGTTCATGCTTTTGGTATACGAAAGCGAAAGCGTTGTGGCTTTCGACAAGCTGCCCTGCAAGCCTACGCCCAGCCCTCTGGTTAAAATGTGTGCCAGCGTATTTTCATTTTCTCTATAGAAAAAGCTTGCTGTAACCCCGTTGTGAAACGAGCGGTTCAGCGCCAAGTTGAGGTCGGTTTGCGGTATCACCGAGCCATGCCCGTCATCCATTGTACTATCGTAAGTATAGGTAAGGTGCGTGTTCTGCTGCAGTCTGGCATCTGCGCTGAATCTGCGTGTAGTAACCGCCTGCCCGTTCAGCATAGAATTGACCTGATAGAAAAATGAGCCATGCAGCCAGCGTTTTGGGTTGGGGTCAGTGGTAAACGAATAGGTGCGCATGGTCTGCGACTGCCCATTGGGAAGCGTATGCCCATTGTAGTCTATAAGAAGCGAATTTTTCCACAAAGAGAACTGCAAATGCGCCGTCATTGTCTCGTTCTGCAGTTTGCGCTGATCATTCAGCGAAGCATACCCGTAGCTCATGGTAAGGTTTTGCAGCGGCCCGATGTTTACCGGCTTGCTGTTGCTGATGGCAAAATTGGCTACCTCATGCGTATTGTGGTTCACATCGGTATGCACTGTATTGAACTGGGCTGTTACCGATACGTTGGGCAGAGGCTGACCGGTGAGGCCGACGGTAAGCCCCTGCCCGTTTTGATGGTCATTGGTAGTGGTGTTGCTGGCGCCAAAATCTACTACAAAGGTGGGGGTAGCCTGGTACTGCACGTTGTAGCCCTGCGTAGACTCGTGAGCTGGTATGCCGGCGGCTGCAGTGGTTGAGTTTGCGGGCTGAACCTGCCCCATTTCAGAATTTTGAAAGGCTACAGTAACCAGTTTATCGGGGTGTGCCTGCAGGCTGATGCTGGAAGTTTGCTGAAACTGCCCATTGAGCGAGGCTGCCTGCTGCACCTGATAATCGAGTGTGGCCGAAGCGGTTTTTCGAGAAGTATCTATGTGCAGATTCTGCTGCTGCAGAGCCTGCTGCACAGCGCCGTTAGCCAGTATTACGCGAGAATCCTGTGTAAGCGATACATGGGTGGTTTTGCCTACCAGGTCGGTAAACAGCAGATTGCTGTGGTGATACCCGTTTGTTTTGCCTATCTGCCCCGACATATCTGCATCTGCCGCGTAGTTGAAGTGCATGGTTTTGCCGGGGGCAAATGCTAGGCTGCGCCTGTAAATGGTATGAAAAAGCTGCTGCAGAGTGTTGTCTGCCTGGTACTGATAGTCCTGTATGTTCAGGCCGTTTTTCCCGGTGTACTGCAGGGTGGTATCTGCGCTGTTGTAGCCGATTTCTGCCGCAATAGCCTGCTTTTCTGGTATAGGCAGCGCCAGGTCGGCAACACGGGTAAAGCCTTCTCCTACCTGCGATGTGTTGTGAGCAATGCTAAGGCCCGGCATGACAAAAGCTATGCTCTGCCTTACTACGCCAGCCTCTGCCTCCTGCTGTGCAAGCGTCTGGCTGGCGCCGGCATGCAGTGCACTCTGCAGATTGGATGCAGCCATCTGCGCGGTTGGAGAGATTTGCAGACTGCTGATTGTAAGATGTTCGGTTTTGTTCAGCTGCCAGCTGAGTGCAAGTTCCTGATGATTCAAACCGTACTCATTGCCGGTTTGAGCAGTATCAAGCGGCGACAGGTTCTGGTCGGGCACAAACTGCTGCGCGGTGCTCTGCCTCATCAGGCTCACCTGCAAAGCCGCCGTGCTGTATGAAAGCGTCTGGCGTGAGAAACCGCTGCCATCTGCAGCATTTGCATTGTTTTTGCCTATGTGCAGGCTGGCAAGCTGAATTTGTGCTGTTTTGCCGGGCTTGCCAAGCAGAAGCGAAGCGTTGAGAAGTGAGCGGTTGATGCCTGCTTCATGTGCCGCTGCCTCAGGCAGCAAAGCCGGCGCTGCCTGCGCAAGCTGCGCACCGGGGTTGTACTGCCGCATAATATCCAGCGCCAGATAACGCTTGTCTATGTCTGGCAGACTGGCTTCTTTGGCAAAATCGGCAGAAGCACTGCGCTGCATCAGACTCACCTGAAATCCCTTGTCTGCAAACTGCACGGTTTGGCGCGAAAACGAGGGCGCTGCCCCCTTGCTGCCTGCCGCCTGCAGCGCCTCGGTGGTCATGCTGCTGTACTGCAGAGAGGCAGAATGGCCCAGCGGCAGTGCAAGGTCTGTGCCTGTGCGCTGCAGGCCCTGCTCCTGTGGAGTTTGTGCCAGATCGACAGGAGACACAGCATTGGCAGGCGCAGAAGGATCGTACAGATGAATTACATCCAGCGCAAGGCCGGCTTTGTCTGCTGCAGACAGGTTGGCAAGCCGCTGAAACCCTTCAGAGGCAGCGCCCTGGTACATGGAAAGCGACACCCCCGCCCGCTGCAGCGACCAGAGAGAGCTTTGCATACTGCCGGTATGATCTGAAAACTGGCTGGTTTGAAACTGCAAACCGCCGCCTGCTGCGCCCTTTTTCAGCGGTGCAAATGCAATGCCGCCGCTCAGGGTTTGCATGTGCATTCCTTTTTCCTGCATCCAGTCGGTTTTCTGCGTTTCACGCAGGCCGTTGAAAAGCGAGAAATTCTGCCCAATGTCCTGGGTGTTGTAGTGCAGTTGCAGCGCCCCTGTTTGCAAATCGCCGCCCAGCTGCCGTATAGCGCCCTTGCCATCTGCAATCGTGTTGTAGTTGAAGCTGAGGCCGCTGGTTTTCCCCCCTGGCACGCCGCCGTAGCCCATGCTGAAGCCCATGCGCTGAATGCCTTTTTCAGCCTGCAGCTGGTTCAGTTCTGTAATTTGAGCCTGGTTTCCGGCGGCATTGGCGCGAAGTGAGGCAAAACCCCTAAACTTCTGCCCAACATTCTGGTAGGTAGCGCTCATGTGCAGACCGCCGCTTTGCAGGTTCAGGCTCTGCAGCAGAAGGTCACCATGTCCCAGCGCATTTTGCGCGGGGGCAGGCGCTGCTGCAGAGCCAAAATCGAATGCCAGGCTGTTGCTGCTCTGAACATTGGAGAAATACGCCATAGACTGCAGGGAAAGGCCGCTTTTTATTGAACCGGCGCTCATATTCAGGCCATTGATGCTCACACTGTGCCCACTGCCATCTGCAGAAGTCACGCCCAGTATAAGCCCCATACTGGCGTTTGTGCCAAAGTTAAGCGACATGCCCGGCAGAGCGCTCTGCTGCACAGGCGGCCCAGGCAGATACCGGTAGGAAACGGTAATTGAATGCCCCCGTGCAAGGGGTCTCAGCAGATACAGGTTGCCAGATGCAGGGTCAAGCTTGTAGTCTGTGCCGGGCTTGAGCGGCATACCGCCTTGTATTACCTGCAGCGAACCTGCCACTATGTTAGGGTGTGCAAGCACATAACTGAGGCCGGTAGCGCTGCGCAGTGTTTCCATGCAGGGCATGCCCGGGTTTTCGGTGGTAGCCTGCACATCGGTGCTGCCAGGCACCAGACCCAGCGTATCGGCCTGCCGAGCCTGTGCAGAGCTGCCTGTAAGGGTAGGTGCAGACTGGGCAGCTGCAAGCAAAGGCAGTACCAGCAGACCAGCCAGAGCCGCAGCGGTTATTTGGTTTTTTGCACCTGAAATTGCCATGTTTTTATTGCCAAACTTAAGCTAGAAACGGGTGCCTATAAGCGGCACTCCAACCTCATGGTTGCGCAGATTGTCTCGCGTTGCCTGTGTGTAGTGTATGGTGGTAGGCTTGATTAGTTTTGCCATATTAATCTGGTAATTTCCACTGGAAACCGCAGAATTATTGTGAGCAGGCACTGGAGTGGGAATAATGTAGGCAGCTTGGCTGGCGGCGGGCACCGGCGCTGCAATTTTGACGGCAGCAGGAGAGGCAGGCTGCGTTGAGCCATCACTGCCGCTCATGGGTGTCAGCATGCCTGCAGGCTGCAGCATAGGCTGGTTCAATGTATCAGAACCTGCCGAGGGCACATAACTGGCAGGCTGCATCTGGGGCTGCGGCGCCGGTCTCTGTTTTGCCACATGAACCGCTGCATGTTCCACACTGAGTTTGCGCCGCTCTGCCGCTGCATGAATTTTATGCCGCACAGGTTTTACATAAGCGCTGTGAGAGGCAGCCGGAACATCTTGCAGCACAGAGGCGGAAATGTGAGGCTCGACCATTGCGGGCAGCTGCGGGATGTCTGCTGCAATTTGTGCAGATGCAACAGGAGGAGGCGGAACAACGGCTATGCCTGCAGGATGCTGCTGTAGCGCTGGCAGATGAATAACAAAAAATACCAGAGCGGCTGCGCATGCGGCAGCGCCCAGCACAGGCGCCAAACGCCACGAACGAAACAGATACTGAAGGCGTGAAACAGGTGTAGGCCGCATGGTGGTAGCAGACCTGATAGCAGCACGCAGGCTGGCAGGAGGCTCCAGCATCGGTGTTGCAGCTGCTGTGCTGGAAATATGCGCCATCATTGCGTAGCGCTCTTTCCACTCAGCAGAAGACGACAGCAGCGCTTCCGCTTCTGCGCATTCTGCAGGGGAGGCTTCCCCATCTGCGTACAGGTACAACAAATCCCAAAGCGCATCTTCGTTCTTACGATCCATCCTGTTTTGGTTGTACTCTTCTGCCATCGCTTTCACCTTTTCAACGCCCTGCATCCTGCAGAAGCGCTTTATACGCCATATCTATGTACTTGTGACACTCATCTGCTGTTTTTGTTGCAGTTTTCTGCGTAAATTTACTCAACAGTCAGTGCAGAGGAATATATGCTTTGTACGAAGAACATAAAAAACGGCCCTATGAACACTGGCAAGATGCTTCCTGTTGCGGAAGTTTTCTTCACTTGAGATAGTTATGAGGAGTTTTTGACATATGAGTATGACTACCCATCTGCCTGCATGGAGTTTGCTGAAAAAACATTTTCAGGCAATAGAACCTCTGCAGATGCGAGACATGTTTGCAAAAGACCCACAGCGATTTCAGAAATTTCACCTGCGATTCAACCAGATACTGCTGGATTACTCAAAAAACCGCATCACCGATGAAACTCTGCAGCTTCTCCTGCTTCTGGCGCGGCAGGCCAATTTGCCGGCATGGATTGAGCGCATGTTTCATGGAGAAAAAATCAATGTCACCGAACACAGAAGCGTACTGCATATCGCGCTGCGCAACAGGGTAAACCGGCCTATTCTGGTAGATGAAAAAGATGTAATGCCCGAAGTAAACGCCGTACTTGCACATATGCGCGAATTTAGCGAGGCGGTGCGAAACGGAACATGGACAGGATACACAGGCAAACCTATTGCTGATGTAGTCAACATTGGCATTGGAGGCTCAGACCTCGGCCCGGTCATGGTGACAGAAGCGCTGAAACCTTACGCAAAACCTGGCCTCAACGTGCACTATGTTTCCAATATAGACGGCACGCAAATTATGGAAACACTCAAAAAAGTACACCCTGAAACCACTCTCTTTCTGGTAGCCTCAAAAACCTTTACCACACAGGAAACCATGACCAATGCCGCCACCGCACGCAAATGGCTGCTGCAGCATGCCCCCGATGAAACAGCAGTGGCAAAGCATTTTGCGGCGCTCTCTACCAACGAGCATGAAGTGCAGCGCTTTGGAATAGACACAAGCAATATGTTTGGCTTTTGGGACTGGGTGGGCGGCAGATACTCGCTCTGGTCTGCTATCGGTCTCTCGATTGCTATTTCTATCGGCATGGATAATTTTGAAGAACTGCTCACAGGCGCCTTTGAAATGGATGAGCATTTTCGCACAGCACCGCTGGAAGCAAACATGCCGGTTCTGCTTGGCCTGCTGGGCATATGGTACAACAACTTCTTTGATGCGCAAACACTGGCCATTCTGCCATACGACCAGTACATGCACCGCTTTCCGGCCTACTTTCAGCAGGGAGACATGGAAAGCAACGGCAAAAGCATTACACGTGAAGGAAAACGGGCAGAGTATACCACCGGCCCAGTTCTCTGGGGCGAACCGGGCACCAACGGCCAGCATGCCTTTTACCAGCTGATTCACCAGGGAAACAAACTGATTCCCTGCGACTTTATCGCCCCCATTGAAACACACAACCCTGTTGGGCAGCACCACGAAATCCTGCTCTCCAACTTCTTTGCCCAAACAGAAGCCCTTATGAAAGGCAAAACCGAACAGGAAGTACGCGCAGAACTTACCGCACAGGGAATTTCGGGAGAAGCGCTGGAAGCCCTTACCCCGCACAAGGTATTCACAGGCAACCGACCTACCAACTCTATCGTACTGCAAAAAGTTACTCCGCGCAACCTCGGCTCGCTTATTGCCCTGTACGAACACAAAATTTTTACGCAGGGCATTCTCTGGGACATCAACTCGTTTGACCAGTGGGGTGTAGAACTGGGCAAGCAGCTTGCAAAGGCCATACTGCCAGAACTCACTGGTACAGACGCTGTAACAACACACGACAGCAGTACAAACGGCCTCATAAATTTCTACAAACAGCACCGGGTTTCGTAGCTGCAGGCAATGCGCATGCCTGGTCTGCAATGCACCGAAACCAGGCAGGCGCATTGTCGTCTATACCAAAACACTCTGAATTAAGCCCGCTTCAGCGCTGAAGCAAAACCGGTCTGCCGCTCACCAGCAGCAGCCCTCTTTGCCCTGATTTCCACATTACCTGCCACTTAAAGAAAGGACATCCCACCCATCATGATGTTTTTCACCTTTCCAAAACGCACTGCGCTTCTAACCGCAGCGCTGCTGCTCTGTATGCTGCCGCACCGCACAGCCTGTGCCGACCCCACTCTGCAGCAGTCGGTACTGCAGTCTATGCAATGGCGCAGCGTTGGCCCTGCCAACATGGGCGGGCGCATTTCAGACATTGCCGTAGACCCCCAAAACAGTTACACATGGTACATCGCCCTGGCTACCGGCGGAGTGCTGAAAACCACCAACAACGGCACCACCTGGCAGGCCGTATTCGACCACGAACCAGTTGGTTCGGTGGGCGCAGTTGCGATAGCGCCTTCCAACCCCAAAATCGTCTGGGTGGGAACTGGCGAGGCAAACGGGCGCAACAGCTCTTCCTGGGGAGACGGGGTTTATAAATCGACCGATGGCGGGCAGAGCTGGACGCATATGGGGCTGAATAAAACCAGGGAAATAGGGCGCATAGTAATCGACCCCAAAAACCCGGATATCGTCTATGTTGCCGCCGCAGGCGACCTGTGGGGATACCACAAGGCGCGAGGGGTATATAAAACAACAGACGGTGGCAAAACATGGCAGCACGTGCTAAACCTCGGCCCCGAAACTGGAGCCATTGACGTAGCCCTCGGCCCCGAAGGAAGTCATGTGGTGCTAGCCGCAGCATACTCGCGCCTGCGCACCCCCTGGGGATACCGCTCGCTGAACGACCGCAATGGCATTTACCGATCTGACAACGATGGCAAAACCTGGACGCACATTACCAGCGGGCTGCCTGTACAGGAAGTAGGCCGCATCGGGTTCAACTGCTCTGCATCCAAACCAGGCCTGGTATTTGCTGTAGTGGAAAGCGATGAGGGCGGCGCACGAAACCTGTTTGACATCAACAGCAAATTTGGGGGCGTATTTGTTTCTAAAAACAACGGCCTCACCTGGAAAAGACGCAGCAATGTAGCCCCGCGCGGCTTCTATTTCGGGCAGATACGCGTAGACCCCCTCAACCCCAAAAACGTATATGTGCTGGGATTTGGCCTCAGTATCTCAAAAGACGGCGGCAGGCATTTCAAAACACCGGGTTATGGTTCACCCGGAGTGCATCCCGATCTGCATGCCATGTGGATAGACCCTGCAAACCCTGCGCATATGCTGCTTGGCAACGACGGCGGCCTTTACGTTACCTACGACAAAGCAAAAACCTGGCAGGAAATCAATAACTTTGCAGCAGGCGAATTTTATGAGGTAAGCGTAGACAATCGGCAGCCCTACTGGATTTACGGCGGCCTGCAAGACAACAGCTGCTGGATGGGGCCTTCCAACAGCCTCAGCTACCCCGGCATCTCAAACCGAGACTGGCAGGACATCAACGGAGGCGACGGTTTTTATGCGTTCGCCGACTATGCCGACCCAAACATTGTCTACTCCGAATCGCAAAACGGGTCTATCACCCGCTGGAACCGACTCACAAATCAGCGCAGAGACCTTTCTGCCAAAGCGCCCGAAGGCTATCCAGACTACCGGTTCAATTGGAACACCCCCATGCTGCTCTCGCATTACAACCATGACATGCTCTATGTGGGTGGCAGCCATCTGCTGGCATTTACCAACCATGGCCGCGACTGGACGCAAATCAGCCCAGACCTTTCCAAACAAATTGGCCCGCGCATTAGCTCAAACGGGTCTGGGGCAGAAGTGTACGGCACCATTGTATGCATTGCAGAATCGAGCATAAAACAGGGGGAAATATGGTGTGGCACAGATGACGGCAACGTACAGCTTACGCTTGACCAGGGAAAAACCTGGACCAATCTCACCGATAATCTGCCGGCAAAAGTGCGCAACTACTGGGTCACACGCATTGCTGCTTCGCGGTATGAGCCAGGAACAGCCTATGTTTCTATAGACGGCCACCGCTCTGACGATCTGGCGCCCTACCTGTTTAAAACCACCGACTACGGAAAAACATGGCGCTCTATAACAGGAGACCTGCCCAAACACGGCCCCATACAGGCGCTGCAGGAAGACCCGGTCAACCCTTCCATGCTGTTTGCAGGCACCGAATTCGGCGCCTATGTTACCTGGGATGGAGGAAACCACTGGAGCAAGCTGGGAGACAACCTTCCCACGGTAGCGGTAGATGACCTGGCACTGCAGGCAGAAGACCATGCTCTGGTAGCAGGCACGCACGGCCGCAGCATCTGGGTGCTTGACAACATTGCACCGCTTGAGGGCCTCACCGCCAAAACAGATGCAAAACTGCCCCTGCTTTTTGCAGTGCCCCCTGCCCTGGAATTTATCCCCTCTTTTACCGGCAGACAGGGACAGGGGCGTTTCACAGCCCCCAATCCGCCTTCCGGCGTGCAAATGGTCTACTGGCTGCCCGCGCTTGTCTCCTCACCCCCCGCCTTCGCCATTTCAAACAGCAAAGGCAAGGTAATCACCACCCTGTACGGCACACGCTACCCCGGCCTGCACAACATCAGCTGGGATATGCGCATACAGGGAGGAGGGGGAGGACCATTTGGAAGAAGAGGATCATCGCGCTTCACACAACCAGGTGAGTATACCGTTACATTTACCATTGGCAAGGTGAAGCAGGTGCATCATTTTATGATAGAGGGCAACCCTGCACTCTCCCAAAAAAGTACTGCCGAACAAAGGCAGGACAAACACTAATGCCTGCCGAAAAACTCTGAAAGGTGCAAGTCAAACAAACATAAACCCTTTTTTTGCATCAAACGCATTTTCAGCAGGAATAATGCGTCATTATATAGAATAGTGTTGCACCGATACACTTTTCGGTGCGAGAAGGAAGGGCGCTGGAAACACAGGACGCAGCGCCAAACCACTACGCTATCCACAAGGAGGACTCTCTCTGTGAAAAGAATCGCAGCCCTCTGGCCTCTTCTCACGGCGCTGGCGCTCATGGGTACGGGCCTGCTGTCTGCTACCCCTGCAAAGGCACAATTCAACGACAACGGCACCTCTGAACTGTCTAGAAACTGGAGCCTGCGGCTGGGACTTTGGATTCCCCAAAGTCAGACTACACGCAATGCCATGGGAACTGTAGGCATCAGCGGTGCGCTACAGCGGCAAGTCTATACCGCTACCAACTACTCACTGCTGCTGGGCATTGGGTACAATGGCTACAACAGAGTATACAGCGTGCCAGTTATGATGGATATGGTGCTTCATCACCATAACCTTCTGTACGGCGGTGGAGTTGGCTACTCTTTTGGCAAACGCGACAATGGCAGAGGTACGAATGGAGTTGCAATAGACCTTATGGTGGGCTACCAGCTTACCCATACCACCAACCCGCTCGACGTTGATCTGCGCTACTTTTTCGTATCAGGTTCAAGCAATGAACTGGATGGGTACGGAATTACTCTCGGTTACCACTTCTAAACTCAACCGGTTTCAGGGCAGTGCTACCCCATGCATGCCCTGAAACCGATTATCATCACCTTGCGCAAAGTGAACATTAAACATTTTTGTACTCTGCATCGTCTAATTAATTAATATACTACGCAGCAGACTGCAGAAATAAAAACACTGCATCTGTATTTTCTGGTACAGCGGAAAGGCAGTACAGAGGAACCAAAGCTTATTCTGAAAACCATGTCCAACCGGCATTATATTTCTCATACAAAACTAGTCGGCATGGTCCTCGTAAAGTAAGCCCCCCACCTCCATCTGCTCCCGTTCAGAAAGCGGGAAAGGAGAATAGCAGCATCTGTGGCATATTTCACACATGCTCAGTGCTTTCTATCACACATAGAAGAGCACAGTATGTGTCTGCCTTGCGTCATACTGCTATAGCAGTAGATGCTCTGGCGTAAGTGCCGGTTTTTTGCTCATAAAGCCACTGTATGTCGGTAATTCATACCCGGTTGTGGAACAAACCTGTCGTTATATTATCTGCATCACAACAACCCGACAACAAGGCTGCTCTGAATATTCTCCAGAGGGAGAGGTGCCATACAATGAATGCCAGTCAGAATGCGAAACAAAACAACAAGCCTGCAGCCATTGCATCAGATGCCCTGCGCTCAGGCACCGACTTCGCATCTTATCTCATACAACTCACACGCAAGCCCCTGCTTGAATGGGAAGAAGAGCGGGAACTTGCCAGACGCAGCAGGGATGGAGACCAGGAGGCGCGAAACCGGCTTGTAGAAGCCAATATGCGCCTGGTGGTAAATGTTGTGCGCAATTATCACACCACACTCATTCCATTTGAAGACCTGGTGCAGGAAGGCGCTATCGGCCTGATGACTGCAGCAGAACGTTTCGACCCTGAAAGGGGTTTTCGTTTCAGCACCTATGCAACTCATTGGATACGCCAATCTATCAGCAGAGCGCTTGATAACAAGGCAAAAGCCATTCGAGTGCCCGCACATATCTCCGAATCGCTGCGCAGACTGGAGCGCACAAGAGCGGCGCTGATTCGGCAAACAGGAGAAGACCCCGCCCCGGATGCGCTGGCAGAAGCCATGGGTATCTCTCTGCGCAAGGTGCATGCGCTCCTCAGCGCATCTCAGGAGCCTGTTTCACTCGATATGCTTGTGGGAGAAGAAGACAACACCACCCTGGTGAATATTCTAAACGATGAAAACGCCGCCGACCCGCAGGCAATGGTGTTGATGGAAGAAAAATCGCAGGAACTTGACAGTTTGTTTGAAGTACTCACCCCGCGGGAAGCGGAAGTGATGCGCAAACGCCTCGGCTTTGAAGAAGAGGCGGCACAGGTACTACAGGAGATTGGCGAGGCCATGCAGATATCGCGGGAAAGAGTGAGGCAAATTGAAATACTTGCCCTCAAAAAAATGAAGCAGGCAGCGCGCTACAAGGGTCTGCGCATCTACCTTACCAGCTAACTGCTTTCAAACACACGGCCCGGCTCCAGCCTTTGCAGGCTTCTTGCCGGGCTTTGTTTTTGAGAAGGCAGCCCTACTGCTTTACAGAGAAGCCTTTTTCAGATATAATACCTTCTCCTGTTGTTTACAAAGCAGCATATCAACCATGCACTTTGCCGCACAACTCTCTGCACTCACTCTACAAGGCAGCGCTGGGCAGAAATTGCAAACGGCAGAGCCGCGGGCAGGCATAGCTGCAATATGCAGGCAGGAATATGGTATCAAGGAGCTTTTGTGTGATCACCGATCAGTTAGCGCAGGTACTGCAAACAGCCATGGAAAGCGCACGCACACATGGAGATTTGCCCGCTGGCACAGACACTGCAATTCCCATTCGCCTAGAAACACCACCCGATAAACGCTTTGGAGATTACTCTACCAACATAGCCCTTGCCCTCAAGCGCTCTACAGGCATCTCAGATGGACGGGTAATAGCCTCTGTGCTGTGCAAACATATTCCAGCCCAGCATGATCTGCTTGAAAAAGTGGAAGTGGCAGGCCCGGGCTTTATCAACCTGTTTCTAAAACCCTTCTGGCTGCACAATGCTCTCTTTACCATAGAGCAGGAGGGGGTATGCTATGGCAGAACCAGTGCGCGCAAAGGCGAACGCATTCTGCTGGAATTTGTGAGCGCAAACCCTACCGGGCCAATCAGCGTGGTGAATGGAAGAGCAGCCGCCCTGGGAGATGTGCTGGCCAACCTGCTTGCAGCGCAGGGATGCGAAGTGCAAAGAGAATTTTATGTAAATGATGCACTCAACTCTTCGCAAATAGAAAAATTTGCGCTTACAGTACAGGCGCGTTACCTGCAGCTGATGGGGCATCCGCTTATTATGCCAGACGGACGGCTTGAGCCAGGGGCGCCAGCGGCACACGAATGCGAACCGGTAGAATTTCCTCAAAACGGGTACCCAGGTGAGTACGTAACCGACATCGCACGTGCCATTCTGCAAGAAACAAAAGGCAGATACTACCAGATACTCCTCCAGCAGGCAGCAGGAGAAGAGCCGCAAAACCCGCAGGATAAACAAGAGCAGGAAGCATTTTTTCGCAGCGCTACGCTGCAGCATATGGTGCTGGCCCAAAGAAATGCGCTCGAAGCCTTTGGCGTAACCTATCAGACCTGGTTTTATGAAAGCAGCCTCTACGAAAATGGAGAGGTAGAAAAAACCATTGCCTGCCTCACAGACAGAGGGTACACCTACCCACAGGAAGACGCACTCTGGCTGCGCTCTACAGAGTTTGGCGACTCTAAAGACCGTGTACTCGTTCGTTCCAACGAAAAAGCCACCTACATCGCCGCAGATGCCGCCTACCATGCCAACAAGTTTGAACGGGGTTTTACATCGCTTATAGACATACTGGGGGCAGACCACCACGGTTACGTTGCGCGCCTCAAGGCATCGGTAGCAGCCCTTGGCCTGCCGGTAGAACAACTGAACGTTATTCTCACTCAGATGGTTTCGCTTATGCGAGATGGAGAAGCCGTAATAGGCGGCAAGCGCAAGGGCGTAGTGCTCGAACTCAAGGAAGACCTGATAGACGATATTGGCAGAGATGCAGCCAGATTTTACTTTTTGCTCAATTCGTATGAAACCCCTGCCACGGTAGATGTTGAGCTTGCTAAGCGCCAAACAAACGAAAACCCGGTTTTTTATGTGCAGTATGCCCATGCCAGGCTGTGCAATATTCTGCGCCGTGCAGAGGAGATGCAGGTCGCAGTGCCCACAGCGAGAGAGGCCAGCCTCAACCTTCTGCAGCACACGCGCGAAATTGATGTGCTGCGCAAACTCACCGACTATCCGGGCGAAATCACCCTTGCCGCCGACCGCATTGCCCCGCACCGGCTCACACGATTTGCCATGGACCTGGCCGGCCTGCTCAACCTTTTCTACGAAAACTGCAGAGTGCTGCCCTCTCAGGAAGCTCCACAGCCAGTAGAACTTACACAGGCACGGCTGGTGCTGGTAAACGGAGCACGCATTGTGCTGGCAAATCTGCTTGGCCTGCTTGGCATTTCCGCTCCAGAACGCATGGAACGACAGGAAAATTTGTAACTCAGCCGGAAAGGGAACATGCCCTCATGTTTGCTCTTAATTTCTACTCTGAATATTATGAAGAAGTCCTCAGAAACGGCCGTAAAACTGTTACCATTCGCCTGGGAGACAAAAGCGGCAAATACCAAACCGGCATGCTGGTATGGGTAACTATCGGACCACGGTTCGCGCGCAGGCAGCGATTGTTTACCGCCATCATCGACAGGGTGGAGATAAAAACAATTGACCAGCTTTCTCCACGGGAAATTCAGAAAGAAAACCCCGAATTTAGAACAGTAGAAGACCTGGTTACTCTGATGCGGAGAATATACTCTGAAGACGTCTCAGTAGAAGATACCGTCACATTGATACACTTCTCACCTGTAGAAGAGTATTCCCTGCCAGGATAAGGCAGAGTACAGGACAGCACCTATGTCTTATATGCGCACCATTTCCCTTGCTGCGGTCTGCATGGCCCTCTCTTCTTTTAGTTTCGCCGCACCGGCGCCCCCTCCCTCTTCGCCGCCTGCTGCAGTTCCACCCCGTTCAGGCACCTACACCCCTGCAGCAGGCACAGCGATACCCTGGCGCATCAATCGTGCCGGCACACTTATCTGGAACGATTTGCCCTGGCTGCCTACAGGCGGGTATTTTACTCCCCAATCACTTTTCAACAGCTCGGCACAGGCATGGCAGGCAGATCAGAATGCTCTCAATACACTGCTCAAAGCCGGCATACGCGACCTGGTGATATGGCCATCCCACGCGCTCACTCTGGCGAGCCAGCAGGCTCTGCAGCGCCTGCTCGACCTGCTCAACAGCCAGGGCTTTCACTACGGCATTGCGTTTGGGCAGACCCCCCTGCCGCCGCTCTCAGGTTTTCTGGTGCATCCCTCCATCTACCGATTCGATAATCCAAATGTCACTGTGGCTCACTGGCAGGTAGACAACTCTGATGCAGCAGCATGGTTCACATTCGACCCCAAAAACAACAGCCGAATACTGCAAGACGGCATGGCGCAAATGGATGGCAGCACGGCGTCTGCGCCCAACACAGGCAGCCCCGATGTATCGCACCCCATTACGCTGCTGCTGCCTCACGTTGTACTTCCGCCGGCACAGCATCTCCCCGATGTCTGGAGCGGTTTCGATTCTTACCGTGATGCCCTGCTGCAGCTGTTTGCAAAAATCAAATTCGGGCCGGGGCTGCGCTTCTTTCTCGACCCGCTCGGCCCCAGCGCCTCGCTCCCTGCCAGTGACGATCTGGTGGTGCCCGACTCGCTCATGTTTCATCTGGAATGGCAGCAGTACCTGCAGCAGAAATATGGCAGCGGCAGACAGATATCCAGCCACTGGGTGCTTTCAGACACCATTAAAGACATTGGGCTGCTTTCGCGGCTGGTGCCCCTCTGGAGCCGCGGAAGAGGCATACCCTACCTGTACGACCCATCTACAGGCAAGACCTGGCAGGTACTGGGCGGCACATCTCCGGGCAGCGGCTGGTGGGCAGATTTTTACACATGGCGCAATAAAACGCTTAGAGCTAGCCTCAACAGCATGGCAAACCTGCTCAAAAAGCGGGTTGCCGATGTTCCTGTAGTATGTACAGAACAACCTAACAGCTTTCTACTTACACAGCGACACCCAGACGGATACGATGGCATTGCAGTGCAAACCACTGCCATGCAGCCCTGGCGCACAGCGCGGGTTACAGGCGCCGCATATGCATCGGCAGCATGGTCTTCGCAGCCGCTCTGGTTCATTGCTTCCCCCATACAGGGTGTGCCCGCAGAGAGCAGCAGCAGCGCATCCATAGGCTATCCCAGCCTCTCTGCACTTGACCAGGATATAACCGATATGCGACGCATTGGGCTGAAGGCTTTTTTCTTCGATGGCTTTCAAACCCCTGCCTCACAGCTGCAAACTACCCCAGACTGGCTGCAAAAACCAGATCAGCTTGCATGGCTAAATATTGCACACCACGATTTTGATTCAGACAGCCTGGCAGCAACGCTGCTGCCGCGTGTATTCTATTACCCTGTCAATGCTCCTGGCGGAGCGCAGATCGGCATCACCCCCTCTACCGCAGGTGTTTACTGGCTTCCTTCAGACACATCCGGTTCATCACTCAACTTTTGGCCCTCATTCAACGGCTATACAATACAAATGCCAGATGATTCCAGCCGTACCGTGCTTTGGTCGCTTTTTGGCCCGCGTACAGTGCGATTTGAATTGGCAAAACCGCGCCTGCTTCAGGTATTCACCCCAGGCGGAAACCCGGTACCAGTAAAATACGAGGGCAAAAACGATGTGCTGGTGCCTTTTGGCACAGAACCCCTGGTGTTTCAAACCAGCGGCCAGACTCTCTTTCCTGTGCAGGCCGCTACCGATGTACAACAGCTGCTTATCCTGCTGCTTAATGAAAGCAGAGGCAAAAAAATACCAGTAGCAGCTTTTGCAGGCATGCAGGCAGACCAGGATATACGGCTGCTGAAAGAACACGATTACCTCGGCGTATATGCCGGAGCAATGCACCAGGTAAATTTGCTTGCGCCTCTGCTCAGCCCATACAGGTGGATAGAGGGAGAAGACTCGGTTGGCTCAAACTTTCCCAATATTGTGCAAAACCCCGCAGCCAGCAACGGAGCCTATCTGCACCTTGATACCATACAGCAGCCGGCGCTTGCCAGCGCCTATGCAGCACGGTATGTGTTTGATCTGCCGTCGAGCGGTTCATACACCATTTGGGTAGCTGGCACTCCACCCGGCTCCGGAACGTCGCCCTTAGGCTGGTATATCGATCATAACCCGGAAAACGATCCTTTGCACAGCCAATTGTACAGCGCACGCTACCTTGACAGCTACTTTGCCTGGTATCCACTGGGCACAGTAAATATGAAAGCCGGCCCCCACGCTCTCACGCTGCATGTAAGAAAACCCGTAAACGGCAGGTACCGCTTTTCTATAGACGCCATTGCCATTTCCCCTCAGAATACACCCTTTGTGCCAGATGCAGCGGTACGGCCTCTGCCCCTGGACAACCGGCTTGCAGTTGCTTTTACTACTGCACTGCTCAAGCAAAAACCCTGAACCGCCCTGCCCTGCGGCCCAGCAGGCTGCATTCTTATCTGCAAAAAAATCAGCCCGGCACTTAGTGCCGGGCTGATTTACAAACCACTCGTCTTACCAGCCGATTGGCAGGTGAACCCACTGCCTGGTAACATAGTCGCCTAGCGTTAGGAAGAGGGCAAAAAGCCATATAAAACCAACAGATGCCCAAAACCATGTGAGCCTGGAGTTATATTTCACCCCCATGAAGATGAGAACTACTGCGGAGGTTTTTATAACCGAAATCAGCACTGCCACCACAATGTTCAGCGCCCCCAGGTCTACCTGTGCTACTGCAAAGGTAAGCACTAGCATCACCATGAGAAAGACATAGTTCGCCAGGTAGGTAGATACCTTGGGAATATGGTGATTGCCATGGCCTCCATGACCATGATCATCATGCGGTACAGATGCCATTATTGCCTCCCTATGAGGTAGACCAGCGGATAGAGAAATATCCACACAATGTCTACAAAGTGCCAGTACAGCCCCGCCAATTCCAGCGTCATGTAATCATCTACCGACGGATGCTTGTACCTGATAAGAAACCAGATAGAACCCAGCACCAGTATCCCAATGATTACATGCAAACCATGTAGCCCTGTCATCACAAAGTAGAGACTGAAGAAGAGCTGCCTCTTGTGCAGTTCGAGCTGCTGGGGGTGGTACCCCGCCGGAAAGTCTCTTGAGCTGATGTTGGGCTGCCCCGAAGCTACCTGCGAGTTGGCGCTCAGGTCTCCGCCAGGCGGCTGGGTTGCTACAAAGTGAAAATTGGGGCCAGGGAAGTGATGCTCTCGAAACTCTGCAGAATACTCTACATATTTCACCCCTAAAAACCCGAATGCACAAAGTATTGTAAGCCCCAGCCAAAACTGCGTTGCGCTGTTTTGCCCCAGCATTTTTGCGCGCACCCCCATGGCCACAAAGAAGCTGCTGGTAAGCAGAATAAAGGTGTTGAGCAGTCCCAGCCATTTGTTGAGAGCCAGATGAGCCTCAAAAAATGAGTTGGGATATACGCTGCGGTATACCGTAAGCGCAAGGAAGAGCGCACCGAAGAACATGATTTCTGTTACCAGAAACGTCCACATGCCAACAATATAGCACTCATTCTGCTGATCTATGTCCTCAAACTGGTGTGCCAGTCTCTGAGGCGCTACTTCCAGCTGTGCACTGCTCATAAACTCTCCTCGGTAGAGGAATGATCCTCAAGGGTTTTCTGGTCTGGCTGTTCTGTATTCAAAGGAGATACCGGTCTGTCTACTTGAGAGTCAGAGTAGTCTCCAGCCAATTCTCTCGCATATATCTCTTCGTAAGCATAGGCTTCTTCAGTTACTATGGGCACGCTATCAAAGTTGTGCGAGGGCGGCGGAGAGGGTATTGCCCACTCCAGGCCTTTTGCTCCCCATGGGTTTGGCCCGGCCAGCTCTCCGTATTTGAGCGACCACATCCAGTAAAAGAACGGAATGGCAAACCCAACAGCAAGCACGCTGGCTCCTGCCGAAGAGAGAATGTTCCACATTTGATACTCGGGCGGGTAGAAGTGGTACCGTCGCGGCATACCCAGGAAGCCAAGAATAAACTGGGGGAAGAAAGTGAGGTTGAACCCCACGAACATGATGATGCAGGCGAGTTTTGCCCAGCCTTCAGGGTACATGCGACCGGTAATTTTTGGCCACCAGAAATGCATGCCAGCCATGTAGCCGAAAATAGCGCCGCCTACCATAACATAGTGAAAGTGAGCCACCACAAAGTAGGTCATGTTGAGGTGCACATCTACCGCCAGCGAAGCAAGGTACAGGCCGGTTAGCCCGCCAATGGTAAAGAGAAAAATAAAGCCGATGGCATATAGCAGCGGCGCTGAAAGCCATACGTTTCCCTTGTACATGGTAGCCGACCAGTTGAACACCTTGATGGCGGAGGGCACTGCGATGAGGAAGGTAATAATAGAGAATACCATGCCTCCATACATCGATTCGCCGGTAACAAACATATGGTGTCCCCACACAAAGAAGCCAAGCAGTGCAATGGCCATGCTAGAAAACGCCACAAATTCGTAGCCGAATACTCTTTTTCGCGAGAAGCAGGTAATCACTTCGCTGATTACACCCATAGAGGGCAAAATCATAATGTATACTGCCGGGTGCGAGTAGAACCAGAACAGGTGTTCAAACAGAATGGGATCGCCGCCGCAGGCTGGGTTAAAAATACAGACCCCAAACACGCGTTCAAGCACTACCAGCAGCAGGGTGATGGCAACAACCGGCGTGCCAAGCACCATTACAATGCTGGTAGCATACATGGCCCACACAAACAGCGGCATTCGAAACCAGGTCATCCCTGGGGCACGCATTTTATGTACCGTTACAAGAAAATTGATTCCGGTAAAAATAGAAGCAAACCCTGCAAAGAAAACCCCCACAATTACTGCAACTACATCGGTATTGCTGTATACCGAGCTGTACGGAACATAGAAGGTCCATCCGGTATCTATGCCTCCGGTTGCAATTGCACCTAGTGTAATTAGCGCCCCTATAATGTAAATGTACCAGCTGAGCAGGTTGAGGCGCGGAAAGGCGAGGTCGCGGGCGCCTATCATGATAGGAAGCAGAAAGTTTCCCAGTGTTGCCGGTATAGATGGCACCAGAAAGAAGAAGACCATAATGATGCCATGTGCCGAGAAGAGTTTGTTGTATGCCTCTGAAGAGAAAAAAGTATCATGCGGGCGCACCAGTGCGACTCGAATGCCCGCCGCTGCCAATCCACCCAGAAAAAACATAATCGAGATGGAAAGGCCGTACAGCACTGCAATGCGCTTGTGGTCTTTGGTAAGTAGCCAGGAAGCAACAGTATGCTTGATATTCAGATAATTCTCTCTGGCCTGTTCATTAGGAGTACCCAAAGCTCCTGGCTGAAGAGGTATGCTGCTCATTGTAATTTTCCTTCACTTTTATGTAAAGTAGACTGCACGGTATCTGTATGTGCAAGCAGTGCCACGTGAGTATTGCCTGCATGATGCGCAGCGAGATGATGAGAGGTTTTTGGGGCAGCCCCCTGTTTGCCCGTATGCGAAAAACTGTTGTTGGGGCTGAGCGACTTGATATATGCTATGAGATCGAGCATTTCCTCTTCCGACATCTCACCTGCTGCATTGCCTACCGGATACCCTTCCATGGTGGGAGGCCAGCCGGAAATACGCTGCTTCTGCGGGAAGACAATAGCAGTTCGCAGGAAATTGGTGTCTACATGCGCAACTCCGCCTCCCTGCAGTTGTACCTGTGTTCCATACAGGCCCACCAGTGAGGGGCCATGCACATTGTCCTTGTCAGCGTGGCAGTTTGAGCAGCCATACTTCTGAAATACCCCCTGCCCTATCTCCACCGGGGTTTCGTGCTGCTGAGTTTCTGTAGAGCCTCCGGTAGTACGCCATTTGGCATAATCCTGCGGGGTCATTACATACACATAGCCGCCCATTTCAGAGTGATTGGTTCCACAGTATTCACTGCAAAACAGATAGTATTTGCCTACTCGCGTTGGGGTGAACCATACCGTATTGTAGCGCCCTGGCAGGCAGTCGCGTTTCACACGAAAGGCGGGCACATAAAACCCATGTATCACATCCTGAGAAATCATGGTGACTTTTACTGGCTTGCCTACTTCCAGATGCAGCTGATTGTTCTCTCGAATTCCGCTGCGCGTATGCTGAAAGTGCCACATCCATCTTTTGCCTATCAAAAAGATGTTGTTGCACCCGTGCGGAGGAGAATATACCTCGGCGTAAGGCTTGCATGACCAGGCATAGATAAACAATCCCAAAATCATGGGAATGATAGACCAGGTAAGCTCAAGATAGAGATTGCCTGTAGATGGATTGCTCCGGTTGACTTTGGCACCCCTGCGAAACCTTACAATGCAGAAAAGCATGATAAAGGTAACCAGCAGAGTAAAAACAATGGTCAGTATCACCATCGTCCAGAAAATGGGATCCATTTGCTGCGCGTAGGTCGATGCCTGCTCAGGGATCACTGGAAGGTTCATAAATACTTGGCTCCCGGTTTATACCGTGAATGAAGTGTCATTGGGAATACCAGCTCCTGGCGCTGGCAATTTGGGCTGCTTCTTCTCCCAATAGAGCATTGCGCCAATGGCCAGCACAAGAATAGCTACGGTGCTGCAGCCAGAAATTACAATCACGCGCTGAATCACCAGACCATAATGCCCTTTGGTAGGGTTCCAGGTACAGCAGTACGCTATTACCTGGTCGATCACTGTGCCGATCTGGTTTTGCGACGCTTTTGTGAGTGCAATTTTCAAATCGTTCGGGTCGTAGTCCGACCCATAGATGTAGCGAAATATCTTACCCTGCGGCGTCATTATAACAACCCCAAGCGGGTGGTTGAACTGCTGGTGCCTGAGGTCTTGCACCCAGTGGTCGCCTATTGCTTCCCCCAGCGCTGTTATGTTGTTCTCCTGCCCCGTCATAAAGTGCCAGCCTGCACTGCCTGCTGCCTGATTTTTCATCAGGCCAACATATTCTTTTTTGTTGGTTGCAGCAAGCGCACTGTTTTCATAGGGGTTGATAGAGATGGTAAGCATCTGAAAATCTTTGCCGGGCTGATAGCTCAAATGATTGAATGCAGCGGCTATGCCTCTCATTTCCAGCAGGCAGCCCCCGGTACACTTATAGAATGGCATCATAAGAATAACAGGATGTTTGCCATCAAAAAAAGATTTGAGCGGTACTGTTTGCCCATCTGATCTTGTGAAAGTGAGATTGAGGGGCAGCTGATGATTCACCAGCTGATCAAAATGTACGTCTGCGGCAGGCGTCAGAAAACTGCCCGTGTTGGTATTTCCCTGCGCATAAGCAAACGGCGCAGCAACCAGCAGTACTGCTGCTGCAATTATTTTTCCTAATCCTTTTTGTTTACCTGAAATGATGTTTCTCATAGTACAGCTTTCCGGGGAAGTTTTAATGTTTCCCCATTCCTCCGGCAGGAGGAGCAGAAGGCATGGCCCCATGCTGCATGCCAGCGGGACCAGATGCGGGCATTTTTGGCATAGCCCCGTGCTGCATGCCGGCGGGACCAGATGCGGGCATTTTTGGCATAGAGCCGGGCTGCATGCCGGCAGGAGGAGCAGAAGCGGGCATTCTCATCATGGGGCGCTGTGAAGGTACAGGCGCTGCCTGAGATGCTGTTACGCTGACTTTGGGCAGCGGCTTTTCAGAGGCAAAGCCAAACTCGTTTTCCTGGGCTGTAGCCTGCCCGCTTGTAAATGCAGGCTCATTCGGGCTGTTTTTATCTGGCGTAACAGGGTTGGGACGCGTGGGCAGCCCCTGCTGTTCTACCAGCAGCATTGCCTGCTTGATCGGAATGTGCAGGTGCCCTTTCGGCCCTACATAATATGATGTTTCTTCTTTTCTATCTTGCGCCCGCAACTGCCTTATATCTACACGCGGGTTTGCCTGCAGCACCGGAGGAGCAGGCAGCGTTCGCACGGTTGGCAGCGGATATGCGCTCAGGTTTTTGCCATTGTAGGGCGAAGCAAACAGGCGAAATATCCCCAGAGCACTTACCGAGGCAACCGCCACAAAAACCACAATTCCAAACAGCCAGGGCAGCATCTTTACAGGGTCTAAATCACGCTGTTCAAAGCCTCTGCTCGGGTCCAGGCCAGGGTCGGGGCCAGTAGGCTTAGTGTGCATGTTCCATCACCTCCAGAATCTGCGGATCAAGATTAGGAATAAGAGACGCCCGCTTTATGTTTCTAACAAACAGAGCCATCCAGATGCCCCCCATAAACAGCAGGGCGCCCAGATACCCCATTCCCCCCTGAAACTGCACAACGAATCCGCTGTCTGAACCGTGCCAGCTGTGAAACATTGGGATAACCTCCCAGGCTACTTCGAGAATGCGTGTAAAAAAGATAAGCAGGGCCGTATTGCGCAGCATGCGTGCATATCTTTTTAGGCGTGAAGAGAGCAGCAGCAGAAAGGGCAGAAAAAACTGGCAGATAATCAGGGTGCTGGTAAACCATGCCAGGGTGCGCACATTGCGCTGCACGTAGAAAGTGACCTCAAGCGGCAGGTTGCCCGACCAGTAAATCATATACTGCGATATAGAAAAGTATGCCCATACCATGGTCATCATGAGCATCAGGTTGCCCCAGTCTTTGGTAGCTTTGGGGTTTGCCATCTGCGCATACTCGCCTTCACCAGCCAGTTTCATGGTAGTTGCCAGCGCTACAGCAAACGACATTCCGCAGAGCGCCGCGCCGATCAGAAAGTGAAAACCGAATATAGTAGAGTACCAGTGCGGGTCAAGCGACATAATCCAGTCGGTGGCAGCAGAGGTAACCGCAAACACCATCAACAAAAAGCAGGGTGCTGCAATGCTGGCCCGCATGGTAGCAATCTGCTTGGCAGTCTGCACATTCTTTTCCAGGTCCTGCTTGAGGGCAAGGCTTCGAATAATGTATGCGATGCCTGTAAGCACCACGAAAAACACGATATTGCGTATCGTGAAGAAAAGTGGATTGAACCAGACAGCGCGGCTCTGCAGAATGGGGTCGGATGCTACTGTAGAAGGATGCGCCCAGGGGAAAAGATGCCGCGTGAATGCTGCATAGACAATGGGAAGCACGCAGAGCGCCATAAAAGCAAGGTTCAGCGCTCCCGCTTCAAAAATGCGCAAAATGGGTCTGCACCATTCAGCGCGCACCATATTGCTCAACAGCATCAGACCAAAGCAGCCTATGGTGAGGCACATCAAATAGTCGAAGGCAAATGTCCAGGCATGGTAAAAGTTTTGCACCGAATGCAGAGAATCAAAGATGAGCAGGATCAGTCCCAGCACAGAAGCCGGCACAGCCATAACTCCAAGGCGCTGTAGTGTGGCCGGGAAACGCTGGTTATTGTCCATTATTACCACTCCCGTTCTTGGTAGTGTTCGTTGTTCCGTTTTGCTGCGGTGCGCCCTGCGCACTGATCTGCTGCAGCAATGAGGCTTTTTGAGGGTAGCTGTCGGGTATATCAGAGGGCTTTGCATCTGCGGCGCGCTGCAACACTCTAATCCACGCTGCAATGCGCCAGCGGTCATCCGGGGTGATGCGCGATGCATAGGAGTACATGACTCCGTAGCCGTTTGTAATCACGTCATAAAAATGTCCGATGGGCATTTTGCGCAGCCTGGCGGTGCTGTAGTCGGCAGGCTGCCGCCTGAGGGCAAGGCCGCGCATTGCAATTTCTCCCTCGCCATTTCCCAACACCCCATGGCAGGGTGAGCAGAAGATGTTGAAGCGTGAGCGTCCGCGCTTCAGGTCTGCCGGTGTGATGGTGAACGGAAAGCGCGTTACCATTCTGCCTGGTATCAGTTTGCCGTTTACTATGCGGGTACCTACGTAGCCGGTATACCGCCCCTCATCTGTCCAGAAGTGCGCCTGGTCTACCGTATGAGGCACAGGCGGCCGGTCGGATGATCCGTTGGTAAAAAACACAGATTGATGATAGGGCGACAGCTTTGGCTGGTTCCACATGTCCTGGTGGCAGCCTGCCAGCAGCAAAAGCCCTGTGCCTGCCGCCGCCAGAGAAACCGCCTGTTTTACAGCATGGATATGTATTTTTGTTCTGCTCACTTCTCCACCTCAGAAACCAGTTGCGCGCCCAGGTCCTGCAGCATCTGCGCCGTCTCCTCCCTGTCAAAGAGGCCGTCTTTCGCTTCTATTGCCAGAAAGAATAGGTCGGAAGAGGCTCGTTCAAATCTTGGGGTATTGAAAATGGGGTGGTGCAGCCTGGGCAGTCCATTCAGAATCAGCATTCCCAGCCCGGCTGTAAATGCCGAAAACAGAATTGTAAGCTCATATGCCACAGGAATAAAGTTTGGCCAGCTGAAATAGGGTTTCCCTCCCACATTCCATGGGTAGTTCATGGTAGCCGTCCAGGTCTCCAGGCCAAATCCTGTAGCGCATCCCAGCACCCCCATGATAAACACCGACCAGGGCAGGCGCGGGTCATCAAAATCGAGTACATCCGCCAGCCCTTCTATCGGTATAGGGGAGTATGCCTCAACCTTGCGGTATCCTTTTTCCCTCACCGCGATGGCTGCATTCATCAGTTCTTCCGGGGAAGCAAATTCTCCCACCATTGCGTACATTTTGCTCATGGCGTTATTCTGCAGCCTCCACAGCGTGTGTTGCATCTTCTGTGTGCGCCCCGTGCCCGTGGTGGAACTTGTGCAGAAGTTCACGCATTTCGAACACGTTGATCATGGGCATTACGCGCACAAACATGAAGAAGAGAAAAATAAACTGCCCCATAGTGCCCAGGTACATCAGGGCATCCCACATGGTATTGGTGAAGTATCCCCAGGAAGAAGGCAGGTAGTCTCGGGTAAGGCTCACCACAACAATCACGTATCTTTCCAGCCACATCCCTATGCTCACAACTACAGAGATGATAAACAGCGCAGAGTTGCTTCTGCGTATGCGAGGTATCCAGAGCAGCTGCGGGGTTACTCCATTGCAGCAAATCAGCAGCCAGTACGCCCAGCCATAGGGGCCGAACTGCCTGAAGTGCATCATCGCAATTTCGTAGGGGTCTCCGCTCAGGTAGCTGTAGAACAATTCCATCAGGTAGCCGTAGAATACTATGAGGCCGGTGGTCAGCATCAGCTTGGCCATCCAGTCCATATGTTTCTGGGTAATGTACTCCTCCAGGTGATACCATTTGCGCAGGGGCACTGCCAGCATAATTACCATGGCAAACCCTGCATACACGGCGCCTGCCACAAAGTAGGGCGGCGATATAGTGGTATGCCAGCCGGGCACTATGCCCACAGAGAAGTCGAAGCTGATGATAGAGTGTACCGAAAGCACCAGGGGTGTAGAGATGCCTGCCAGAATAAGCGAAGCGACTTCATAGCGCCGCCAGTGTTCTGCAGAACCACGCCAGCCCAAACAGAGGCAGGCGAAGGTTTTTTTGGCCAGTATGTTTTCTGAGCGGTCGCGAAGGCTTGCGAAGTCTGGAATAAGACCTATGAACCAGAAGAGTACAGATACCGATGCATAGGTGGATACCGCAAATACGTCCCACAGCAGCGGGCTTCTCCACTGGGGCCACATGGCAAGAATGTTTGGATAGGGGAAGAGCCAGTAGGCGCACCATGGCCGGCCTGTGTGCAGCAGGGGATAGATGCCGGCGCAGACTACTGCGAATATGGTCATGGCTTCTGCAAACCGGTTGATGGCATTGCGCCAGTTTTGACGCATAAGAAGAAGGAAGGCAGAAATAAGCGTTCCTGCGTGTCCAATTCCAATCCACCACACAAAGTTGATAATCGGCCAGCCCCACCCTACAGGCTCGTTGTTGCCAAACATGCCTATGCCAGTGAAGAGCAGTTTCAAAATAACAGAGAAGAGCACGTTGTAGAGCACAAAGCCAATACCAATCATAATCCACCAGGGCAGACCATGCCTGTCCTGGCGAAGCACTATTGAGGTGAGCTTTTCTGTAATGCTCTCATACGTATGCTCGCCTTCCATCATCCCTGCTACCGCCGGGTCTACGAGATGGTTGCTGCCGGAAGAGTCGGGCAGGGAATTACTCATTTTTCGGCTCCGTATCTGGTGTTACAGTCTCGTTTGGGTTTGTAATACGCGCCAGGTAAGTAAGGCGCGGGCGTGTATTCAGATCTGCAAGCAGGCCGTAGTTGTGCGGCTGCTGCTTCAGGCTGGTTACCTTGGCGCGGGTATCATTGATGTTGCCAAACACAATTGCGTTGGTTGGGCATGCCTGCTGGCAGGCAGTGATTATCTCACCATCACGTACCGGCCGGTTCTCAATTTTCGCCTTCTGCCGCACTTCATCAATACGCTGTATGCAAAACATACATTTTTCCATTACACCGCGGCTTCGCACAGTGACATCCGGGTTGAATGCCATTTCCAGGGTAGTAACGTTGCGCCCAAACCTGTCTCTGTTGAAGTGATTGTTGTAGTTGAGGAAGTTGAAGCGGCGCACCTTGTAGGGGCAGTTGTTTGAGCAGTACCTGGTGCCAACACAGCGGTTGTACACCATCTGGTTTATCCCCTCTACGCTGTGCATGGTAGCCCCTACCGGGCATACCGGCTCACAGGGGGCCTGTTCGCACTGCATGCAGGTTACCGGTTGAAAGTACACTTTGGGGTGCGTCATGTAGGTTTCAAGTTCACCCGGTACGCTCTCATAGTAGGTATCTATGCGTATCCAGTTCATATGGCGGCCGCGCATTACCTGATTTTTGCCAATCACCGGAATGTTGTTTTCCGATTGACAGGCAATCAGGCAGGCGCTGCAGCCTATGCACACAGAGAGATCGATAGAAAGCCCCCATGCATAGTCATATGCGCTGCCATCCCACTCGAAGCCGGGATACATGTTTGGCTGCTGCAGGTTGCGCCCCATGTCGGCTGCGCCTGCAGATGCTTCTTCTGTGTCCTTGTCTGGCGCCATGCGCTTGTCTTTCATAAACTGCGCAATAGAACCCGATCGTACAATATCGCGGCCTTCCATGAGGTGGTGATGCTGGGTAGTGGCTATATCGTAGCCTTCCCCTTTGTAATCTACCGTACCCAGCACATTCCAGCCGTTTTTAGTGTTGAGCAGCGGGTAAACATTGTGCCCAACGTTTCCTATGTGGCCTGCATCGGTGCGCCCATACCCCAGGTACACTGTGAGGCTGTCTTCGGGATGCCCTGGCACAGTCCATACAGGTATTTTTGCTGTAGAGCCGCCCACGCTGATTTCAACAACTGGTGAAGCATATGCGCCTTCCTTGTTGATGGGTACGTTCATGCGTGCTGCAGTAAGCGGGCTTATCAGCGCCACATTGTCCCAGGTCACTTTGGTAAACGGCTTGGGCAGTTCCTGCAGCCATCCGTTGTTTGCAAAACGGCCGTCCCATATGGTCGGGTCTGGCCGCAGCATGATTTCCAGGCTGCTGCCGCCTGCCTGCACTGTTGCAGGAGCCGGCAGAGCAGAAATGCTGCCAGGGTTTACGGTAACAGCCACGGGTTTGGCTGCCGTGTTGGGAACTACTCCTTCATAAAGAAGGCGCTTGAAGTCAAAATCGAAAGGCTCCTGATTGTCGGAGAAGCCATGGTTTTCCCAGTAGCTGCGCACCAGGTGGTAGCCTTCTGCCGTGCCATCTCCCAGCAGGGCGGCAATCATCTCCAGCGCAGAGCGGGTATCGTAGAGAGGTTCTATCAGGGGCTGCACAATAGAGGCGGTACCATCGAAGGCGCGCAAATCTCCCCAGGCTTCCAGAAAATGCGACTCAGGCAGCTGCCACTCGCACTGCAGAGCAGTTTCGTTTTCATACTGCCCCATGTAGACGCGGTTGGTTACTTTTACCAAAGCCGAAGCGAAATCGAGATCAGCAGGAGTATCAAACAGCGGGTTGCCGCCCAGTATCAGCAGCATTTGCACTGTGCCCTGGTTCATCTCCTGCACCAGTGCCGCCATCTCTGCTTTCGGGTCGGCTGGCTGAGCAGTTACAGGTTCCACATGCTGCACTGAAACGCCTACATTGCCCAGCTTCTCGTTGATTGCATGAGCAAGCACATGCACTGCAGCAGGCTGAAATTCGCCTGGTATCACCACCGAGGCCGCCGAATGAGCTTGCAGGTCGCTTACGAGGCCGCTTACAAACTTGGCTGCATCTGCATCCAGACCAGACGGGGCAGAAACTCCGTTCACCCCCACTGCCGCTGCCACGGCCTGTGCAATGAGCTGCACCTGGCTGGCGCGCACGCTAAGGCGGTTGTCTGCCATGGCACCTGTTATTGAGGGCGCAGAATCTACAACATAGAGCCTGTTGAGATCGGCTTTAACCGTAGTGCCGCGCACCCTTCGCCCGTCTGCAAAGTCATGTGCATACCGCACGCTGTTTGGAGAGGTAAGTAAGATGTCGGCATCGAGGCAGAGAATGCGTTTTGCTTTCGAAATATTGTACACAGTGTGTACCGGCCTGCCAAATGCAGCCATGGCTGCCAGGTATGCGCTGCGGCGGTTCACCGGTTCATACTGCACCCATTTTGCATTGGGGTAGAGCTGCAGTGCATTTTGCATCTGCTGAATCAGCGAGGGAGAGGTTATTGTTGGGGTAAGGAAGCGAAGACCTGCTCCTCCATCCTTCTTAAACCCTTCCAGCAGCGGCTGCGCATAGCTGTAAAAATCAGACCATGAGGCGGTGCTGCTCTGCTGGGTTACCAGCTGGGCGCGGTCGGGGTCGTACAACGCAATGAGCTGTGCCTGCGAGATTGCATCCAGCGCTCCCATGCTGGCCGGGTGGCTTGGGTTGCCGTCTAGTTTGGTAGGCCTGCCTTCATTGCTGGTTGCCAGCACTCCTACCCCGTAGCCCCATGGGTCTGGCATCGAGGAGGCGTAGGTTAGTGGAATCGACGGTATCTGAATTTCCGGCTGCACTACATAGGGCACCAGTTTTTTCTGGGGCAGATAGCGGCATCCGCTCAGCCCGGCCAGGGCAAGCGAGGCTGCCCCCAGGGTAAGAAACTGTTTTCTATCAAGGTGCAGATCGCTGGTTCGGGCAGCCTGGGGCACTTCATTGTGCAGCGCCTCCATAAACTCGGGGGTTTCTGCCAGTTCCTCCAGTGTGCGCCAGTATCGCTTGCCCCTGCTCTGGCTCAGCTTTTCGCGTATTGCGGCCAGGTCGAGCGTATTGTTTTCGTTTTTATCTTTCGGCATAGGTACCCTCTCTGCGCCTCTTAGTGATGACAGACCGAGCAGTTTGTAAGCTGCACAGAGTGTATGTGATAATCGCGTTTGAGCTGTTCGCCCACTACCAGGTCTTTGCCCTGGTTTTCCCAGTATTCGCCTTGTGCCAATGCGTACTCCCTTGCTGTAAGGCCGGGGCGGTAATCCGGCTCGCCCGGTTCGCCCACCTGCTTCTTGTAGCCATAGCGCTGCACATCTCGATACAGTTTCCATACATCCTTGCGCGGCGCCAGGAACTTGCTTGGCTGGCGGTGGCAGTTAAGACAGAAAGACATCCAGAAGGCTTTGGCCTTGTACGTAATCATCATGTGCTGAATGGGGCCGTGGCAGTTGTTGCAGCTAATGCCGCGCGCTATATGAATATCATGCGGAAAATAAACGAAGCGCGGAAGCCAGTTGAGACGGTTCCAAACAACAGGCTGATTGTCTCTGTAGCTTCTGCGTATCGGTGCAATGAGCGGGCTGTCTGTCCAGATTTGCGAATGACATGACATGCATATCTGAGTAGAAGGAAGGCCGGGGTTTGGAGATTTCTCCACGTAGTTGTGGCAATATCGGCAGTCTATGCCAAGTTCCACTGCATGATGTTCATGGCTGAAAGGTACGGGTTGGGCAAGCGGGGTTCCGACATTGGTATTGTAGGGAGATCGGGTAATTGCGCTCCCTACAACCAGCGTGGAGAGAGGCCCAACTACCAGGCCAAGCATAGCTACTTTGGCAATGGTATTACTAACCGGACTAAAAACTTGTGCCATCTACAACACTCCAGGCCGCTCAGGCAGCCCACCAGATTGATTTGTTTTGCGCCATTGTGCCAGCGCTCTCAAGTTTGTGCATTTTTTCACGATATGAAAAACACATCACCACTACACGATATTTCCCTCATTATTCCCATCCCATGGGGGCATTCAAGCCGAGGGAGATGCCTTTTCTGTCATGCGATTGGTGCAAAAGGCAACATGGGGTGCTTGCCTTTCTACGCACGGAACAAAGTATAGCACATACTCGTAAGGTGATGCAACACTTTTTTCCCCATTATTTATTTCGAGGTGTCTACCACACTCCCCGTATAATTATTGGCAAAGCTCCCTTATTCCTCTTTATTTTTCTCAGGAGTTTATTTTTTTTGTTCATCTTGCATTTTCTTTTTCCAGAAGCCAGAGTACTGCCGTCACTCCGCGCGGATAGTAACGGCTGCCGCACACAACCCCATCGAGTATCTGGTCACTCCAGCCCCAGTAAATATTGCGTTTATCAAGCAGCCAGTTCACATGGGCGCGGTCGGCATCTGCGCTCACGCTCCTGCCCAGAATGTGGCGCGCAATAAACTGGCACAGGTATATTTTGCTCAGCCATGAATTGCGTGCGGTGCTGGAAAGTTTCCAGCCCCCGTCTGGAAAAAGGCATATGCCCGGCTTGAGTATAGAATCGAGGTGTGCGCCCAGCTGGCGTATCAGCACACCAAATTTGCCACCTGCATCCAGCGCTTCCGGGCAGCCTGCAAACAATGGAAATATCAGGCCTTCTATGGCAGGAATAATGCGAGCAGGCGTTTCTCCTTCCAGAATGGCAGGCAGCGAGCCGTCGGGCTGTATGCATCGGCCAAGCGCACCGGCAGAGCGCACCGCCTGTTCTGCGGCCTGGCCTGCAGCTTCAATATGCCCTGCAGAGCGAAACAGCTTCTCAAGAGCCACGCAGGCGGCCCATATCTTCAGGGTAAGGTATGCATTGGCGCGTGCCTGCCCAAGCGACTCGTTCAAGCTGTCGTATGTAGTAATTTCAGCGCCGCCTGCGGTACGGCTGCTTTCCATCTGCATCATGCCTGTGCGCCTGGCTGGTTCGGGATGATCACGGTTGAGAAGCGACTGCAGGCACTCTTGCAGCAATCCAAGACGGGAATCGCGCCAAGCTGTGTCTCCTGATGCTGCACAATACACTGTAGCACAGCAAATCCAGTTCACCAGTTGTTCGCATGTCATATGTGAAAAACAGCCTTTTTTGCCCGACTGCTCGTAAGAAGAGTGGCCCGGCCTTGAAAAGATGTTTGCCACCCCCATATCGTGTGTAAAGCTGATACCGCCCGGATGCATGGCTGCATCGCCGCAAGCGCTCACCTGGTCGTGATAGCTGTACCTTTCTGCCCAAAGGTCTAGTGCATTGCGTACCACCCACGGGTTCTGCTTCATCTCAAAAAACAGATGGTCTACGGTGAGGTCGAGGGTGTTCATCATTCTGTACTCTCCCTCGTTCACCACCCACAGAGGCTTTGCTTCATGTTCCAGCAGCTGGGTGCTGCCATAATAGGCATGCAGTGCGTGTGCCAGCATCCATTTCTGGTCATCAGAAAGGTGTGCAGGTGCAAAATTTGCATCCGCCTCTTCTGCCTGCTGCTTCAATGAATCAAAGTGCTGCAGAGCATATTCGGCAGCTTCTTCAATGTTGCCAAAATACTTTGTGTACAAGTAGCGCGCAGGCAGGTTTGCGGTGACAATGCCCTCGCGGTAGAAGCAGAAAGCCATGCGAAACGTACAGATCTCCCCAGGTGGCACAGTAAACAATACAGCGCCGGTGCTGCCTATGCCAAAGGCTCGGTTTTGGCTGGGAAATGCATTCAGCAGGTCTTCCAGTGTAAACCCAAGCGCCCCTTCAGCCCCATCATGCCGCGTTGCCATTGCGCTCCAAAGCCCCTGCCCCACGCCCTTCAAGTCGTATCCAGAGTCTTCTATGCGGCGCATGCCCAGCCCCTGTGGGTCGCCGCCAAACCCGGCAAAAGCAATGCGTTCACGACTGCAGCCGCGGTTGTCTACAACAAGTTCTGCCAGAATCGCGGGCAGAAGCGCATGACGCAGCTCCGCCTCAGAGGCATCGCGAGGGTCAGGAAGGCATGGAACAGGCGTATAAAGAGCAAAACTCATATCGGGCGCCTGCCAGACATCGGTTCCTGCTCCAAGCCGCCTCTGCAGCACAGAGTCGGCAAAAGCATTCAATGGAATGCGGTCTCGTTTCGCTTCTTCTATGCCTTCTCCCGATTCTGCATCTCCCAAATAGCGTTCTGCCTCCTGGGCAGCCTCTGCGCCGTGGTAAAAGGGAAGGGCCTCAAAACAGTCTCCCAATCTGCTCTGCAAACCTATATACACCGACTGGCCTGCAGGTGCGCCTGCTTCCAGCCCAAACCCTCCTGAAGCGCCCTTGCACCCCAGCGTGAAACTGGCGAATGCTCCTGCGGGAGAGTGGTGTGCATTGTAGAAAAGCGGCTGCATAAAAACTCCTGTCTTTGTGGTTATGTACGGGGGCCGGCATATGCTGGCAGATGTTTAGAGGTTTGTCAGAATGATACCCGTGCCGCATAAAGAAATCGGTACGGGTATTGCTGCCAAGTTTGGCTTACAGATTATTTGCTGTTTCCCTGGCCCTGCATGTTTGCCACAGAGTCATGTGCTTTCAGCTGGCCCAGCGCCATTGCCTTTGCCTGGGGAGGCATATGGGGGTTGTTCTGAATTGCCTGCACCTGCTGCTGGTATGTTTGCTGTATGGTTTGCTTGCGCTGCCCCTGCTGATGACAGCCTGCCGCCATAAGCATAACTGCTGCCAGCAGACAAAGGGCATGGTTTTTTTGCATAGGTTTCTCCTGTGTGCCCTGCCTGCCTCTGCACTTGCTGCAGAGGCAGGCGAGAGGTTATTTAGTACGGGTACCAGCCCTGTGAAGTCCATGTAGCTGCCGGTCCGCAGTCTATGTAGATATTCTTGTACCACATAATGCTGCCCTTGGCCATCGCTTTCACATGCCCGTCTGCAAAGGCAACATTGGTGGTATTGGTATGCCGGTACCTCGGATGCATATTGCAGTCTGCCCATGCCGGATTGTTGTAGCCCTGCATGTCGCAGTCGAATTTGTTTGCAATCTCACTTCCATCCCGCACCTGCGGCTTGCCTATGTACGCGGTCCAGTCCCACTCCCAGGTAGTAAAGTATGGGTAGCTCCAGGTTGCCGCATTGCGCCCTTTTTCACAGAGGATAATTTTATCTGCAGGGGTATCTACAATGGCCAGCGAGTTACTTGCGTTGGTGCCGCCATTCCAGTTATCAGGAAACAGGTCGTGATGCACGCCATAGATTTCGCCCTGGTTTGGGTCTGGGAAACTGGGGCAGCGATAAATGCCGCTTGTTCCCCAGCTTTCGCCGTTTGCAGCATGGTCTCCGTTTTTCACGTAGGGCCATATCAGTGCATACCAGTCCATCTGCACTACGTTGGTGCTGCCCCCTCCATACTGCGATTGCGGGTAGTACTCGTCGTAGTCTTGCACGTACATGGCAATGCCCAGGCTGATCTGTTTTTCGTTTGAGACGCAGGTTATGGCGCGGGCCTTTTCACGTGCCTGTGCAAACACTGGGAAGAGAATGGCCGCCAAGATTGCGATGATTGCGATTACTACCAGCAGTTCAATCAGAGTAAATGCATGTTTTCGTTGCATTGTGAAACCTCCTGACCACAATGGCCGTTTTTGATGATGGTTACCCCTGTTATTAGAAGTATTGCCTTGCCCTTTCAGGCGCTTTTGCCGACAGCCAGTTTCACCGGCAGTCGAACATGGGTTGGAAGTTTTGCACCCCCGAGTGCGTCTTCCAGTAAATGTATTGCTGTGCGCGCCACCTCATGCCAGGGAGCTTCTATGGTAGTGAGCTGCCCTTTCAGCCCTGGCGGGGGCGGCAAATGGTCAAACCCTGTCACTGCAATATCATGCGGGTTTTTAATGCCCTGGTTTCTGCAGTACTGCAACAGCATATACGCCCTGTGATCGCACCAGCACAAAGCAGCAGTCGGCCTTTGCTGGCCGGGGCGTTTTTTCCATTCTGCAAGCCAGTTCTCCATTTTGGCAGGCCATTTGCCAGAAACATCATCTGGCTGACCTGCCGGTTCCAACTCTACTTCTAATCGCAAACCATGTGCGGCGGCGAAGTTTTCTACCGTCTGCCGCCTTGTTTGCAGAGAAGAAATCACCCTGCTGCTGTCAAAATAAACTAGACGCCTATGCCCGTTTGCATAGAGCCTCTGCAGCAACAACAGCATGCCTGCCTCGTCGTCCACTTCTACGGTGCAAAAAGAAGCAAGACGCGCCTCCATGCTGATGATGGGCAGGGTTTCGGGCCGAAGCCCCTGCAAAACCGGGTCTTGCGGGTACGTCCAGAGTACCAGTCCATCTACCCTTCGGTCGGTAAGGCGGGCACGTGTTTCAAGTGCAGTAAGGCTGGGGCGTTTCTGAAAAAAGAGCAGTTCCCGGCCAATTTCATGGCATCCATCGAAAAGCCCTCCCAGAATTGCATGAAAAAACGGGTTGTCGCCTCCCAGGTAATTGTAGCCTGCATAGAAGCCGATTACTTCGGTGCTCTGTGTTCTCAGCGAACGTGCTACAGCGTTGGGCTGGTACTCCAGCTGCCGCACTGCTTCTTCTACACGCAGTCGCGTCGCCTCGGATATACGCGATCGCTCTGCCTGCCCGCGCACAACAGCTGAGGCAGTCATGATGCTCACGCCGGCGTTTTCGGCAACATCCCTGAGTGTAATGCGTTTCACCGTTCACCTTTTACACAATTGGAACTGCTTTAATGATAAAGCATAGTGTATTGTAACGCACAATGCTCTAAATGTCAATAAGAATACGATTAATATTGATTGTTTTTTTGATATTTTATAATTTATTTAAATGAACGCAGCGTTTTACTGTGTAAATTATTCGGCAATTTCTGAATATATACCTGCATTTTTTTGCATTAAAAATCAACAGCTTCTTCAACAAGCGCCAAACAGAGCGATATTTACAGCAGCAGAATTTGCTACACAGAACTTTGCCAAATATTGGCAATGCGTGCAAACTCTTGCAGCGACAAGGTTTCTCCCCGCCTGCCTCCATCTATGCCAGCCAGCTGCAGCAGCGTTTCAGCTTTTGCCCTGTCTTGCATGGTCAGCCCTAATTCAAACGAAGCGGGAGCTCTCAGCAGCGCATTGAGCAGTGTTTTGCGTCTCTGGCCAAAGGCCGCACGCACAAGATGAAAAAACAGGCGCTCATCTGCCACTGCAATGGCGCCCTCGGCAAGGGGTTCCAGCACCAATATAGATGAGGTAATCTCTGGGGCAGGATAGAATACAGATGGAGAAACTGATCCGGCTATAAAAGCACGTGCCTGAAACTGCACAAACAGCGAAAGCGAACCATACTCAGGGGTGTCGGGCAATGCGGTGGCGCGTTTTGCAACTTCCTGCTGTACCAGAAGCACTATGCGCTCTATGCGAGTTCGATGGTTCAGCAGCTTCTCCAAAATCGGTGTGGTGATGTAGTAGGGAATGTTTGCGGCCACTATGCCGCGTTTTACTCCGAAAGCCTTGTCGAGCAAAGCGGCCGTGTCTTGCAGCATAAAGTCGGCATGCATGCGTTCCAGCCTGGGCGCCTGCGCCAGGGTCTCATCCAATGCAGGCAGCAAATGCCTGTCTATTTCTAGTGTTAACACATGTTCGGCCTGATCGCACAAGGCAAGAGTGAGCGCGCCCAGCCCGGTTCCTATCTCAAGCACGGGGGTTTGCGGGGTAATTCTGGCAGATGCTGCAATGCGGTCGCGTACATTGCGGTCTATTAAAAAGTTTTGCCCCAGTCTTTTTTGAGGGCGCATTCCATGCCGCTGCATAAGCGCGCGCACCTCGGTGGGCACAAGAGGGTCTGGTGTTGTCATAAGCAATTAGAAAACGGCTTCTGCAATGCAGAAGCCGTTTGTTTGGCAAGAACAATGATCAGTTGAGTATATGTACGCACACCATGCCTCTGTCTGAAAGATTGCGGCAGGGATGTGCAGCAGAGATGCATAAATCGATGCGGTCGCCTTTGATAGCGCCGCCGGTATCGCCTGCTACAGCGTAACCATAACCGTCTATGTAAAGACGAGTGCCTAAAGGAATCACTCGCGGGTCTACTGCTACCACCCCAAATCTGCTCCTAAGGCCGCTTGCTGTTCTTCGACCATTGGCGCGGTATTTAGTGGCCATAAGCCAAAGCACCCGCCTGCCGGAGAAATAGCCTCTGGAAGGCAGACGACGGTTGACTCCTTCACGCAGTATTTCTGGCCGGGAATGTTTCAGAATGTGCAGGGCCGTTTCTTTTCGCACCCCGTCTGAATACACCCGGTACACGCGTTCTGCAAGACCATTGCGGCCATGCTGAATTATTTTTCTAACCCCGGTACGCATGTTAAGCGTGTGATGTATCACTACGCTATAGCGTATGGGTATTCGCACTACCACTTTATGCGCACGCGCATCCGGGTGGTGTTTCCGGGCAGAACTAGCCTCACGGGTATGTGAGGGAGGCGCAGCATCTACAGGGGATGCCATGCAGAGCGCTGTCATACCGGCAAAAGCCAGCAGTACAGGCGCTGCGAAAATGCGGGGCATTTCGCAGTCCTCCTTTCCATTCTTTCGGTGGTTCTGTCTTGCCGGGGCACAGTTTACCAGTTTGCATTGCTGTTGTCAAGTAAAAAATGTATAATTATGTCTGTATAAATACTATTAATGATATTTGTTTTTATTTGATGCCCAATAAACATACTGTAAAAAAGTATTTGAATCTACTGTTTTTTTAAATAATTTGTTCTGGCAGCAGTTTTATGGCACAAAGCAAACAGTGCAGCGGCGCAATTGCATAAGCCGCCGCACTGTTTTATTCAAGCAGACACAGCGCCTGTGCTGCTCAGCGCATCCCCAGCAGCAGTTCGGTGGTCAGCTGATCCAAACGTTCGTAGCGGTACCCTCTGCTGCCCAGTATTTCACGGTTAAATTGCGTTGCATTCAGTTTGCTGCGATTTTCAGCGGTGGGGGCGGCCAGCAGTTGTGCATAGCCTTCAGCATCTGAGTGTACATCTTGCAGAATAGCCTGAATCTCGGCATCTTGCTGGAACTGATGCGCTTTTTCCTTCAGCAGCAGGTAGGTGCGCATGCATCCGCGTGCAAAATCCCACACGCCCTCCTCGTCTTCTGTGCGATATGCGTGTGCATCAAAATGCAGGCTTCCCTGGTAGCCGCTTTCCTCAAGCAGTTTTACCAAAAAGAAGTTCGCTTTTATGTCTTCAGCGCCAAAGCGATAGTCCTGGTCATACCGGCCTGGTTTCTGGCCGTTCAGGTCTATATGAAAGAGCTTGCCTGCATCCAGCGCCTGCCCTACAGCATGTACAAAGTTGAGACCGGCCATGGTGTCGTGGGCGTATTCGGGGTTGACTCCGAATTTATCAGACTTATCCAGTGTGCTGATAAAACCCAGCGCTGCACCCACTGTGGGCAGATAGATATCTCCACGCGGTTCATTGGGTTTTGGCTCTATGGCAAAGCGGTAGTTGTATCCCTGCTCTTCGTCGTATGCTGCCAGAAAGTTCAGGCACTCCCTGTAGCGTTTTATGCCGTCGCGAGGGTCTTTGCAGGCATCGGTTTCGGTTCCTTCTCTTCCGCCCCAAAACACATATACCTTCGCCCCCAGTTCTGCCCCAAGGTCCATGGCGCGCATGGTTTTTTGTACAGCATAGGCTCGCACTTTCGGGTCGTTGGCTGTAAACGCTCCTTCTTTGAAGGCAGGGTCGTAAAACAGGTTGGTGGTGGCCATTGGCACTTTCATATCGTAGTCGGCAAGCGCTTTTTTGAATTCGCTCACAATGCTGTCTCGTTCTGCAGGCGCAGCATCTATGGGCACCAGGTCGTTGTCATGCAGGTTTACCCCGTACGCCCCCAGTTCGCTGAGTTTGCGCACAATGGAAACCGCCGACAAAGAAGAACGTACCGCAGTGCCAAACGGATCGCGGCCTATGTTGCCTACGGTCCAAAGGCCGAAGGTAAATCTGTCTGTTTTTTTTGGAACATACTGGCTCATGCATTCACTCCCATGTGTTGATTTTGTTTTGTATGTTTCGCTCTTTATGCCTGCTATTCCTGCCTCTTTTGTTCAGCAGGTGTCAGAGCTACAAGCGCCTGCCCCTAACTGAGGCAGAACAGGCGCTCTCGGCATAAATACATGCTGCACTTTCCTCTGCATCTGGCCCTGCAGCAGAAAAAAATGGAAGGCAGCTTGAGGCTCCATGCCAGCCATTGGGCGCAAGCGCCTGTACAAAGAATAAGTACTCGCAAAATCAGTGCGTTTTCTATCAGGCCGGCCACCCCGCAACAAGAAGAGAGGGTGTGCTTTCGCACACCCTCTCTTTCAGCACACCCTTTTTGCAGTGTTTAGTGCGGCAGTACGGCAAACCGCTGCAGGTTAGCTCGTGCAATGGCGTTTTGCGGGTCAAGCTGCACTGCCTTGTGGTAATCGGCTATGGCAAGCTTAATTTTTCGCAGTTTCTCGTAGCATACACCCCGGGCCACATAAAGAGAAGCATCGCTGGGCTGCTGATGTATGGCAGCAGTGTAGTATGCCAGTGCGTGGTCGTATGCACCCAGTTTTTCAGAGATAACCCCCAGCCCGCGCAGCGTATTTACGTTGTGTGGTTCAAGCTGCCTTGAGAGCTGGTAAAAGCGTTCTGCCATTTGCTCGCTGTGGCGCATGTTCTGAGGGTTTGTTGTGCTTTTCAGGTAGAGCTGGTACCCCAGCATTTGGTAAAGCAGTGCGCGGTCTTGCGGATTGTTGGCAAGAGGCGCTGTCTGCTGCATCAAACTGACTGCCTGGTTCTGTCTGTTCAAATGCAGCAGGGCGTTCACTTGGTTTATTGCCGTCTTGCTGTCGGCAGGGTCTTGCTGCAGAATTGTCTGATTAACAGGCACTGCATCCTGATAATCTGTCAGGGTCATGTATGTGCCAGCCAGCTGGCGCATTACAACCAGGTTGTCTGGCTGTTTTGCAAGCACGGTTTTCAGCGTGCCTGCCGCTGCATTCAGGTGCCCGGCATTCATTTGGGTTTGTGCCAGCGCTTCCAGCGCGGCAATGCTGCCGGGGTCGCGCTGCACAAGCTGCTGCATGGTTGCCTCTGCCGCCGGAAAGCTTTGCGTTTTCATTTGTGCTTTTGCCAGTGCAATAGAAAGCTGTACATCATTTTGATTCTGCGCCACGGCCTGCTGTAGAGAAATCTCAGCCTGATGCCACTGGTCAGGTGCATTGCCCTGCAGTGCAAGCTGATAGCGTGTAATGGCAAGCCCGCGAAGGGCATCCTGGTTTTTCGGGTTTTGCTCACTGGCGAATGAATATGCATTGGCGGCAGCACTGTACTCTTTTTGTGCAAGCAAAGCATAGCCCAGCGCGCTATATGCCTGCCCGCCGGGTATGTCTGTGCCATGCGGGTCTAACTGAACTGCCTTCTGATAGGCTGTCTGTGCCATCTGCAGCTTGTTCTGTTTCAACAGCGCATTGCCCAGATAGTATTCTGGCCAGGCTGCGTGCGGCTGCAGCTTTACCAGCTGCTGAAATCGTGTTTCTGCTGCTGGGTAGTCGCCGCTCTGAAACAGCGCGCTGCCCAGGTTGAGATTGACATCTGCTGAATTTGGCTGCAAAAGCAGTGCATGCTGCAGGCTTTTTATTGCCTGCGGATACTGCTTTTGCTGCAGCTGCATATATCCCTGCCAGTGCCATGCTTCTGCCAGAGAGGGGTCTGCAGCAGAGGCTTGCTGCATCAGGTTCACTGCCTCTGTGCGGCTGCCGGCATGCATGGCTGCCAGGCCGTAATGAAACAGCGCCTGCGGGCTTGCACCGGCGCTTTTTCCTGCTGCGCTCCGATCGGCTTCCGCCTGCTTAAATGCCTCCATTCCCTTCTGATAGTGCCCCATTTCAACCAGGGCTATTCCCATGTTTTCACGTATGGCATAATTGTGCGGTTCGAGATTCAGCGCTGCAGCATATGCATTTTCAGCCTGCCGCCATGCTGTTTTTTGATCAGCAGAACCCACTGGCTGAGCAAGTGCAAGGTCGTGGCTGGCATTGCCGAGGTGACGCAGCCATACTGCATTGCCAGGCTGCGCCGATGCTGCTTTTTGCAAAGCATTTACCGCTTCGGCAAAATGTTTTTGTGCAAGCAGTGCTACACCCAGTGCGTTGTATGCCTTTGCTGTGCGGTAAGCGGCTGGCTGTATGCCCAGATAGGCCAGTTTTTTCTCTTTCGATATGTTTTGGGGCAGTTGTTTATTAAAGGCAAGCGCCTGCTGGTAGGCAGTTTCTGCTGCCGCATACTGGTGCAGCTGATAGCGCACATTGCCAAGATCGAAGGCGCTTTGAAACAGGCTGGCCTGCAATACTGGGTTGTTTCGCGATTTTTGCTCTGTTTGCAGCACATCTATTGCACGGCTGTATGCCAGTGCAGCCTCGGTGTAATGCTGCAGCGCATTGTTGCAGTACCCCAGGTTGATGAGCGGCTGATACAAACGGTGGTTTAGCTCAGCGGCTTTTGTGAGAGGAGGCAGCGCCTGTTCATAGCTGCCCTGCTTCATATAGAGAAACCCCTGCCACTGCAAAACGGTGGTATTTGCAGGGGCAGCTTTGGCGGCAAGGCCCAGTTCATGCAGTGCATCTTCCAGATCAGACGCCTGATGGGTTTGCTCCCACTTAAGATAGAGTCCATGCGCTCGGTTGAAGCGCTCCCGAATACTTGTTGCCATGGCAGTACGCGGCAGCAGCGCGGCACCGCACATTGCAAACAGCACAACAGCTGCGCGGGTTGAGGTGTTTTGAGATAACAGAGCCACGGGGACATTCTCCCTGTCGCATTTGCGACAGCTACATTACAAATGATGCAGGGCGGGCCGAAGGCAGGCTTCGGCGTTTCAGCCCTGCACAAGTTTTTGCAAAGATTATTTTCTGATTCGTTTGCGAGCCACTATCCCCAGAGCGCCCACTCCAATGATAAGCCCTGCCAGAGTAGATGCTTCTGGGGCGGGAGGAGGTCCAAAAAGAAACGGCTGTGAGCCGCCGCTGCTGGCGGGCGGAGAAGTGAGCGGAGGAAGAATAGGAATATTGCGGCTGCCGCCGCCGCCTGTTGCAGCAGATACCCCTGCCGCAGGAGGTAGCAGCCAGAGCAGGCCCAGTTCCCAGTTGGAATTGCCTGACATGAGCGGTGGGACGATAGAGTTGACGCCCTGCGTATTCAGGTTGACTGCAGAAACCATATCACCAGGAACTGCGGTGGTGTTTGCCATGGCAATTTCAGGCTGAAGAGAAGCAGCCATATGTGGAGAGACATTGTTTACCGTAAGGCTGGGAGTTATGTTTACAGAAGCGCTACGCGGTATGTATGAAATCAGGTTGCCGCACACCTGAGCCAGTATGGGTGCATTGTTGGGGGCTACAAATACCAGTTCGCCCTTTCGCAGGTTAACCGTGTGAAAACCGGCATATTCTCCACTCCCGTTTTTGTGAATGAACCATACCTCCAGCAGATGCCGCTGGGAAAGCGGTTTCAGTCGCAAACTGGCAAACATGTTGAGCAGCTGGCTGCGCGACATGTTGAATACCATTTGATAGCGGTGAAGAACAGTAGGGTTAGACTGCACCTCATGCAGCAGTTCGCTGGTAGAGTGCACGGGCGACATAAGAAATGAGCCGGGCAGCATCTTGGCACTGGCTTTTACAGATGGCAGCAGTAGTGCGGAGCATACGCCGGTGAATGCCAGGGCAGAGCTGAATTTTTTATTGTAGTTAATCATGTATACATTCCTCCCAGAACACAGGAAAGTTGGTACAGTTATTGAACAGTTACTGTACTGGTAGCTTTCACAGACGGTACAGCGTTGCTTTGCACGGTTATATAGTAGGTTCCCGGGGTAGCTGGGGCGGTATAGTGACCGCTCTGATCCAGTTTGGTGCCATCAGGATACGTAGTTACTCCACCTGATGTTATTCCACCTGACAAGGGATTACCGGAAGAATCAGACTCAAACCAGGTAATTGTATTGTCTGAAGACCCTTCAACCTTGATGTTGTAACCAAATGTTCCAGACTGCCCATGTTGAATGGTAAGAGTGGCGGGCAAAATACTTATCTGGGCATTTTCTACCGTAATTGTGATGTAATCGTTTTGAGTAGGATCGGCGGCGCTGCTTACCTGAACCAGATCGGTGCCGATGCCAGAGGCTGCAGCAGGAGCGGTAAACACCCCTGTCTGTGTAATAGTTCCTGGTGTAGAACCTGTGCTTGATGAAATCAGCGCCCATGTCAGCGCGGTATTGGCGCTGCCTGTTACCGAGACTGCAGATGCAAGAGATACGCTGCCCCCGGGCAGCACGGTAAAATTGTGCTGGCTGACATTCAACGAAACCCCGCTGCTTTGCACCGTTATGTTTGCAGTACTAAACTTGGTAGGGTCTGCCTGGCTGGTTACAACCAGATGATACAGGCCTGGCGCTGTCGGAGCCGTATACAAGCCTGTCTGGGTAACAGTACCGCCTGCTGCTTCCTGTACGCTCCATGTAACGTTCAGGTTTGAGCTGCTCCCCTTGATCACATAAAAGAAGGCGCGCTGCACCCCTGGGGCCATGGTAATAGATATTGGCGAGATATTGATAGATGAAACAGGCGCCGAACCGCTTCCGCCGCCACACCCGGCCAGGCCGGAAAAAGCAATCAGAAGCAGCAGCCCTGCAATACCTCTCATGCTCTGCATAGTACAGGTTCTCACTTTCTCCACACTAAAATACTGAAAGTCACAGAATCATATGTACAAACATGCAACAGCCATTTTTGTTTGGGGTGTGCTCACTTCGGTATTTACCCACAAGGCTTTTGCAGCCACATTATATCACTCTGTCAACACATTATCTAGCCTGTTTTCTTCGAAATGCTGTGAACTTTTTCACACATCAATGCAAAAAAATTTAAAATCTCATAACTACTCTGCTTATAATCTCTTCAGCGCTTCTTCTGCTGCGTCCAGTCCGCTTTGCCACGCCTGGTGAATGCGTCCGCGTTCGGGGCGCAAACCATCACCTGCCACCAGAATGCGCGGAGCTATCTCGCTGTCATTTGCCTGCATAAAATCTGCCTTGCCGACAGGCTGCGCGTAACGCCATTTTTTTACCTGCACCCAGGCTGGCTGTGAAAACGCAGTGCCAAACAATTTCTCTATCTCTGCCAGTGTGCGGCCAGCAATCATTGCATCTTCTTCTTCGTAACAGTACTGGCTGAAACGATGCCCCATCTGGGCAATCAGCAGTGCCTGCAGACCGGGAGCACGCAGGGGGCTTTTTACGTGTTCAAAAGCAAGCCAGAGCAAATCGGCGCTTCTGTTTTCTGCCAGCAGAGCATAGGCGGGGGCAGCGGGGGCAGTGTAATAGCCTAGCATAACACTAAGGCACTGGGTGTATTCTACAGTACGCAAAATGCGTACTCTGTCGAGCAGCGGCAGTGCAGGGGTATTGAGCAGGGGAATGCTTTCAGCCAGCAAAACAGCCGTTTGAGGCAGCGGCGCAGTGAGTATGACAACTCGGGCATCTGCTGCCACTTCACCGGTATCTGTAAGCAGCTGCACACTTTCGTGGGCATCTTTCAGCCGATGTATTCTGGTTTGCAGCTGCAGTGTTGTATGGGCTGGGCTGAGTTGTGCAGCCGCCAGTTTTGGCAAAGAAACTATGCCTCTGCCGTATGTATAGCGGGGCTGTGCCTCATGATCGGGGTCTGGGGGCAGCAATGCGCCGTTTTCTGCATACAGCAGCACAGGCTGCTCTATTTTCAGCAGGTCTGTTGTATCCAGTTCCTGCAGCATCATCTGCTCAAGCGCACTGTTTGCCGGCTTAATGTTCTGTGCGCCGTGGTCTGCCAAACACCCTTCCACCCGGCTTGTAGCAACTCGTCCTCCCACCCCGCGGCTTTTTTCACACAGCACAACCTGCAGCCCCTGCTGCTGCAGCCGCCGGGCCGCAGCAAGGCCGGCTATGCCTGCGCCTACAATGGCAGCATCGGCAATTGTTTTCATTACTTCTCAACAACGCGAGCCGTTGCATAAGCGCGGCGCGCCATCAGTACGCGGACGCGAGTGCGCTGCCCCGCCATTTTCACTCCATCATCCAGGTCGAGTAAATGCCCGTCGCTCCAGCCAACGCAGTGCCCAGGCTCTTTCAGTATAGAGCGCATCACAAGGCATTCTACCACCTGTGCTTTTCGCAGTGCAGTTCTTTTCTCCATATCTGCCAGATCAACGCCTTCAATGGCATATTTTTCCACATGCAGGTTCAGGTCGGCCTTCACAAAGAGCGCGCGTCGCAGACATCGCTCCAGTTCTTCAATATTGTTGCCGTCTGTGCCAATCATCAGCTCGGCCACATCGGGATGACAGGTGATGAGAAATGCATCGCGCCGGGCATTGCGAGAATCGGCAGCCATTCGGTTCAGATCGCGCTCTACAAAAAGCGAAACGCTTTCTGCAGAAGCCAAATGCCCCCGCCCATGACAGTAAGGGCATTCTTCGGTTAAAAATGCATTCAGGGTTTCTCCGGTGCGCTTGCGTGTCATTTCAACCAGGCCCAGCGCACTAATAGAGCTGATCTTGGTACGTGAGCGGTCACGCTTCAGAGCAGATTCCAAACCTTTTATTACCGCCTGCTTGTCACGCTGGTTATTCATGTCTATAAAGTCTATAACAATAATGCCGCCAATATCGCGCAAGCGCATCTGGCGTGCAACTTCTGCTGCCGCTTCAAGGTTAGTGCGCACTATGGTTTCTGTCAGGCTGCTACCCCCTACGCTTTTGCTGGTATTTACATCAATTACCGTAAGTGCTTCTGTTTCATCAATGATCAGCGATCCACCCGACTTCAGGTTGACCTTGCGTCTGGTAAGACGTTCTATTTCTTCTTCAATGCGATAGCTGTCAAACACAGGCACTGAGCCATCGTACAGATGAATGCGTCCGGTGAGTCGGGGAGAGATGCGTTCTAGCAGCTCGTTGGCTTTTTCATATTCAACGGGGTCATCTATCACCAGTTTTTGCACATCCGATCCAAAAATATCCCGTATGGTTTTGTACAGCAGGGTAAGGTCTTGCAAAACAAGCGAAGGTGCGCGGGCAGCGCGCGATTTCTGCTGCACCTCCTGCCACGACTGCAGCAGAAACTCCATATCAGCCCTCAGTTCCTGCTCGCTTTTTTCCTCTGCTTCCGTGCGTATAATCAGCCCGTACCCTTCGGGGCGAATGGTCTCACCTACTTTTTTCAGCCGGTCGCGCTCACGCGAGTCTTCAATTTTGCGCGAAACTCCCAGGTGATCACCTTCGGGCATCAGTACCAGGTACCTGCCGGGAAGCGATATGCGAGTAGAAACTCTGGCCCCTTTGGTGCCTCTCGGCCCTTTAATTACCTGCACCAGCAGTTCCTGGCCAATATGCAAAACATCCTTTATTCTCTGCTGGCGCAGCACAGAGCGCCTGAAGCGTTTTTGCGGCCTGCGGTTTTTCACCCCTGCATCAGCGCCATCTTCTTCTGCCCCTTCTTCTTCCAGCTCCTCCGACTCATCCATATCGGTCAGTTCAGCCATTGCCTCCACTGCTTCCTGCTCTATAGAGACCAGAGGGGCTGCAGAAGGCTCGGCGCTGTCATGCCGTACGCGCCCATAACTAATGCGCTCACCGGTATCTGCATTTGATTCGCTTTGTGTGGGCAGCACATCTCCCACATACAAAAAAGCGTTGCGTTCCAGGCCAATATCTACAAACGCAGCATCCATACCCTGCAGCACATTGGCAACCCTGCACTTAAAAATACTGCCCACCACGCGTTCTGCGCGTTCTATGTGCAGTTCAACAAGGCGGTTGTCTTCCAGAACGGCGATGCGTGTTTCACGTTCGCCTACATTCACCACAATCTCCTTAACGGGAGTAGGATTTACTGTCAATTCTCGTTTTCTCCTGATTCAGCAAAAATGGGGTTATCCAGTGCATCTCTCCCTTCGGCATCTGTGAGGCGAATACGATGAGAACGCCTCAGCGCCAGACCAGGAAGGTATGCGGCAAGAACAGAAACCACCTCTGCCGGCCGAAGCGTGTTTTGTTCGGTGCGGGCAGTAGTCATTTGCAAAGTTATGCGGCCCTCCCTGGGGCCGGGTTCCTGCGGCAAAAGCGCGTACAGATAGGGGCGTATATCCACGCTCCGTGTTCTGCCTTCCCGTTCCCGGGTATAGGGCAGGGTAGCTTGCGCCAGCAAAGCTGAAACGGCAGCCTGCACGTCTTCCCAGCAATCGCTCTGGCTGCAAGAGCAAACCACATTGTATTCGGCTCGTACAAGGGTATGGGGAATCTGTTTCACAGCTGCTTCTGAAATAATGCGCCCTCGCTGTATCTGCAGTCCGGCAGGCAGCACGCTGTTCAGTTTCTGTATCAGTTCTGCAGTAGTCATCATGCGGGTCAATTCAAGGGTTACAGGTTCCTGGCTTCCGGTTATACCTACACTAAGCGCCGAGACAAAACCAAGTTTTTCTCTGGGATTGAAACCTTCTGAAAACGCTACAGGCAACTCGGCCCGGCGTACAGCCCGCTCCATGGTGCGCAATATGTCAAGGTGTCCCAACCAGCGGACGGGCTCCCCCTTTTCAAAAAAAAGCAGATATTTAGGCATTGGGTTTTGGAGCCATTAAAGTAAAGTACAAACAGATGCAGAAGGCGGCGCAGGTGCGTCGCCTTCTATCAGACAGAAAAAGAAACTACTTCTTTTTGCTTTTGACGGGGTGGTCTTTTTTGTAGGCTGCCTCAGCTTTGGCCATTTTCTCTTTGGGGCTAAGCTTGGCAAATTCCTGCGGGCAGCCCCCGCAGCAGAAGTGAACACGGAAATGCCCTACCACCGCAGATCCTGCCTGGGTTTTGGCGCTTGTTTTAGACATAGTGATTGGGCAGGTCCAAACATCTATGAGCTTTACCTGTTTTTTAACAACATGCTTTACAGGCGTAGTGTGCTTTGGCGCGGCTATTGCCGACAAACCGCCAACCACGGAGAGGGCGGCGCAGAGAGCCAGAATTTTCTTCATACGTTATCTCCTGTGCCTTTCCACGGGAAAGGAATAAGGTAATGCAGGAACAGAAAACCTGCTCCTACTGTACACAATACGAAAAATGCCGTATTTTTTATGCATTTTCATCAGTGTACCTCATTTGCACGCAAAGCCATTTATACTTTTCGCCAAATCAGCTTCTCTCTGCAGCAGCAGTCTGCCCCAGATTGAAATCGGCGCAAATGCACAAACGCATACTTAAGCCGGCAGCCAGCAGCAGGGCGGCGGCAGCAACACCGGCATCGTTGAACAGCAGGCATGCCAGAACCCCTGCGGCCATTCCTGCCTGCACCCCCGCCCACTCTCTTCCCGGTGTGCGCCCCGGCAGAAAAAGTAGAAAAACACCGCATGCCGTCATCACAAGGCACCAGGGGCTGTGCAGCAGCAAATGAAACCCCATTGCAAGCTTACGCAGTGCAATTTCTGCCAAGCTGCCGCCTGCCTGATGTGCAAAAGCTCTGCCAAGCTGCGACTCTTTTTTACTGCCGCCCAGCCGGTCTGCTGCCGCAAACAGGGCGAGAAACGCTGCAGCCGCCGCTGTCATGCCTGCCAGGTCACGCACACGCAGTTTTTCATGCTGCCACACAAACCAGGCGCATCCCAGTGTAAACACCCCGGTAGGAATGGCGCCAACTTTTGCGCCGCCCCCCGGCCATGCAGCGCATGCAACAGCAAACAGCGCCCATGCAGCCCAAATGCTTTTGCCTGCGCGTGAAGCATGCGCCAGCGGAATAATAGAAACCAGCGCCCCAAACAAGGCTCCCATCCACTCATTCCCTATTCCATAAAAGCGCGCTGCCTCCATCACAGATGGCCCCAGCCAGGAACGTACCGCCAGGTGTGCGCCACCTGCCATATCTAGCACCAGCGGCACGCAAAAAAGCAGAAAAAGTCCGTTCACTAACTTACAGGCTTTGCCGGCAAGGGCCAGCCGCCCGGCCAGCAGGGCAAAAGCTGCTTCCCAGCAAGCCAGCAGCACACAGGCCGCCGGCATACTGCCGCCAGCGGGCAGAGGCAAAAGCAGCATGCCGGCAGGCAGAGCAGCCAGCGCACCGCCAGCAGCTGCGGCAAGCGCCTTTTTATTCAGCCAGAAAGCTATTCCTCCCCCCAGCGCCAACAGCAGCTGTAGTGTGGGCAGGCCGCCCAGCACGTTTTGCTGCCGCGAAACCGCCAGCAGCTTTCTGTATCTGGCTGACCATTCTGCTGCACTGCGCCCTGGACCAGACGTCTCTTCAGCACGACCTATCAAACCCGCAGGCTGGGCAATGTGCAGGGCAGAACAAATGGATGGCAAAAAATCTGTATTCACCACCAATCCCTGCCTGCGCGTAGAAGGAGAAGACAGCATGCCGGCCCCTTCACCCATCACAAGCAGCGGAGCCAGTACATTGAGAGAGGGGCTGTGGATAGAGGGACCAGGTGAAAGCAGGCAGAGCAAATCTCCTTGTTTCATATTTTGCAGCAGGCCGCTCCACAGACAGTTCAATGCGTGCAGCGCCGCCTTTCTGTGCTGTGCAGCCGCGGCAGGCAGACAGAGTGCAGAGTACTGCTGCGCGCGCTGCAGCTGCCAAAATGTAAGCACTGCTGCCGTTGGGGCAGCAGCAGGCGCAGAGGCCAGCCTGACCATGCGCGTGGTATCTGCCTGCTTTCCGTATGGCAGCAGGGGGGCAGAAAGAGTGCAGTGCAGATGCCCGCTGCCTGCACGCCCAGTTCTGCCGGCGGCCATCAAAAGCGCCTCTGCCGCTTCTCTGCCGCCCACAGCATCTGAAATAACTTGTACATGCCAGCCTGCCTGCCGCAAGGTATCGCCCAGCAGCCCAGGCAGTGCCGGGTAACCCAGAGAGCGGTTGAGGCGGCTGATTTGTGCCATCAGCGGGGCAGGCAGGGTAAAGGCGCCATCAGGCAGGCGCACAGGTTCGCACCAAACCGGGCTGCGGGGGGCTGGAGCAAGCAAACGCGCCCCAGCGCCCAAAGTAAGCAGCAGAGAGGCTGTATAATCCCTTCTGTCTGCACGCAGGGTCTTTGGCGTTCTGCCAGCCGCCCGGCATACCATCCAGCCGCATGCACCCATGGGTACGCTGGAGCGCAATGCAGCAAGCGCCGCTATATCTTGTGCGCGCAGACCGGGCGCAAGCAGCAGCGTAAGACGCTTTTCTGCAGATGCCGGCAGTGGAAGCAGAACCAGTAAGAGAAAAAAGGGTGACAAAACTGTACGTTTCACGCTATCATTATAGCCATATCTGCGCCGCCATTGCGCGGCTGAACGGAGAAAGCCATGCCCAGAAAGAAAAAAGAGACCGTGCGCATTACCGGTGCGGAAATACTTCCTGAAGATGAAGCGGAGCTTTCTCTGCGGCCGCGGCTGCTAAAAGAAATGATTGGGCAGGAAAAGGTAAAGGAGAACCTGACGATTGCCATTCAGGCTGCACGTGTACGCCAGGAGGCGCTTGACCATGTGCTGCTGTATGGCCCGCCAGGGCTGGGAAAAACTACGCTGAGCCACATCATTGCAAACGAAATGGAGGCATCTATTCGCATTACCTCTGGCCCGGCCCTGGAAAAGCCAAAAGACCTGGCATCCATTCTTACAAACCTCGAACCATACAGCGTATTCTTTATAGATGAAATTCACAGACTTGCACGGCCGGTAGAAGAAATTCTCTACACCGCCATGGAAGACTACCGAATAGATATAGTAATTGGCGAAGGGCCGGCAGCGCGCACAGTTGCACTGCCTGTGCCTCCGTTTACCCTGGTAGGAGCTACAACGCGTGCAGGCATGGTTTCTTCGCCAATGCGAGACCGCTTCGGAATACAGCAGGGATTTCAGCTTTATCAGGTAGAAGACCTTGATACCATTGTGAGGCGCTCTGCGCTGATACTGCAGGTTGATATAGAGCGAGAGGGGTCTCATGAAGTAGCCCTTCGCTCCAGAGGAACCCCGCGCATTGCCAACCGCCTGCTGCGCCGCGTACGTGATTACGCACAGGTAAGAGCAGATGGCATTATTACCAAAGAAGTAGCTCACGCTGCCTTGCAAATGCAGGAGATAGATGAACTGGGGCTTGATAATTTGGACTACCGTTTTTTGAAAGCCATTCTAGAAAAGTTTGGCGGAGGGCCGGTAGGCATGGAAACCCTGAGCGCTATGCTGGGAGAAGAAAGAGACACTCTGGAAGATATGGTAGAGCCTTACCTTATGCAGCTTGGCTTTATCAACCGCACCAGCCGCGGGCGCATGATTACCCCCGCCGCCTGTACGCACCTGAAAGCGCCTCTGCCTGGAAAAAATGCACCCCAGGAACTGCTGCCCCTCTAGAGGCAGCCCGGCAGTTTCTGCCGGGCATTTTTTGCAGCGCTTTTACCATGAACCGGTAATGCCCAGGTTGAATGTGGTTGGCTGCCTGTCTGCCTGCGGCGTTAATCCGCTTGACAGATACTGAGGGTATTCCAGATGCCCGCCTCCCAAAGCATTCAGTATACTGAGAGATAGTGTAAAAGGGTGCTTCCCGGCTGTAAGCCGGTAACCTACCCGTACATCTGCACGCAGGTAGGCAGGCACTACAGAACCAGAACCATCCTGAACCATCTGCGCCCCTGTAAAGTGTGCACCCACAAACAGCCGCCATCGCCCGCCCGGATTTTCAGACAGCCCCACACTGGCAGTATGCATGGGGGTTAGGGTGCCTATATTGAAGCCTGCGCTTTCGGAGGGCAGCAGGTAGGTATAGTTCCAGGTAAGCTGTGCAGAGCGTGAAAGCCGGGATGCTCCTTCCAGTTCCAGCCCAAGCACCCGTGCAGTGCCTTCATTGCTGAACCAAAGGCTGGAAGGAGTATTTGGCGGGTAGGGCGGTGAGGGCAGTACGCCCGTGGCAATTGTGGATATGTAGTTGTACATCTCACTGTAAAACAGAGTGGCGCCTGCGTATCCTTTTGAAGTATCCTGCCTCCAGCCCAGTTCCAGACTGGAAGTGGTTTGCGGTTTCAGCTTTTTGTTGCCATAAATGGGTACCGACAACCCGGCAGCCAGCGGATAGGATGTAGTGAGGTACGAATTGATGAAGGTAGGCGCCTGAAACGCCGAGCTGAAGCTTAACCGCATGGTTTGCCGCCGAGGCAAATGCTTCACCAGGCTGATGCGCGGGGTAAGGTCGGAACCATACTGCGAGTTATCGTCGTAACGCATGCCGGCTATCAGCGTGAACCCATGTCGAAAATGGCTTTCATCCTGTAAATATATGCCAATGTTGTTCTGGTAGTGGCGGGCAGGGCCGGTTACAGAGTCTTGCTCTACCACATAGTGCATGTCTGCACCATACACCAGGGTACTGCCACTTCCCATCTGCCTCTTTTGATGCAGGTCGGCATCCAGCGTATTCACATTTCCAGAGAGCATGGGTGAAGAGTTATTGCGGTCGTGATTGTAGCTGATCTGCAGCGATACGGGTTTATTTTGCCCTAACTCTGAATAATTCATGCTCACATAGGCATCGTGGTTGGTAATATCGCCCAGGTACAGCGCCTCGTAATAATCGGCCAGACCGTCTGCCTGCCCTGCCTGTATGCGCAGGCTGGCATGCCGCGGCAAAGGCGCCTGTGCATCCAGGGTAAGCAGGGGTGACTGGCTTCTGTCATGTGTGCCAGATGGGCTGCCATAGCCGTCTGAGCCTGTGTAGGAAGCGCCCAGTTCAACCGCCGCTCCATTTTTGTTTTTGCCGGCAGCAATCAATTCCACGCTGCTGGTATTGTGTGTGCCTGCTACCGTACGCATTGAGAATGCAGACTTGGAAGCCTGCTGTGCAGGCGTACGCGTAATGATGTTGATAATGCCCTGGTATGCATTGGCACCATACAGGGCAGAACCGGGGCCGCGCACCACTTCTATTCGTTTTATGCTGGAAAGCTGAACCGGAAGAAAATTCCAGAACACCCCGCCAAACATATCATTGTATACGGGCCGGTTATTGACCATTACCAGCAGAGAGTTTGTATAAAGGGTGTTAAAACCTCTTATATTTATATTTGCAACACTGCCGTTGAGCTGCATTACCTGCAAGTCTGGAACATACCTCAGTATATCAGGCAGCGTTACTGCTCCCATGCGTTTTATTTGCGCTGCGGTAATTACTGTTACCGCATTGGGGGCATCTTCTACTTTCTCACCCATGCGTGTTGCTGTGGTAATTACCTGTGTTCCGGCAAACAGCATTTCATTGTCTGCCGAAGAATTACGTGCTGGCGTAGTGTGAGCTTGCACAGGAGTTGTTATTGCCACTCCAAACACCATCCAGAGGGTATTCCATGCACTCCGTCGCATACTGCTTCTCCTCCAGCTAGGCAGCCTTGCGCCATTGCTGATTCTTTGCTCGCATCATTTGCACAAACAGTTCTGCTATCTGCGGGTCAAACTGGCTGCCTGCGCCCTGTAAAATCCTGTCTAGTGCCTGTTCTACAGGTATGCCAGCCCGATAAGGCCGATCCAGGGTCATGGCAGAAAATGCGTCTGCAACTGCCATAACGCGTCCCAATAGCGGTATCTCCTCGCCTTTCTTGCCAAACGGGTAGCCTTTGCCATCCCACCTCTCGTGGTGATGCGCTACCGCATCAAGAATATCGGGCAGATGCGGCAGGCCGTGAATAATTGCAGCAGAAAGAGTCACATGGGTCTTCATCACTTCATACTCTTCCTCTGTGAGGTTGCCAGGCTTGCGCAATACTGTGTCTGGTACTCCAATTTTGCCAACATCGTGCAGCAGCCCTGCTATACGCACTATTTCAAGGGTATTGTCAGACATGCCCATTTTTTCAGCGATTTGCAGGGCAAACCCGGTCATATGCTCAGAATGCAAGCGTGTATAGCGGTCTTTGTGGTCTACTGCAGTTACCAGCCCGTCCAGCACTGTGTATGCGTTGTACTGCAGAGGCTGATCTGCATCCTGATCTACCATATGCAGCGTTACCTGGTCGCCTCCAGTGCGCTTGCTTTCATACAGTGCGCCATCTGCTGCAGTAAGCAGCGAAACAGAAGAACGTCCTGTTGCAGTGGTATCTGCAACGCCAAAACAGAGACAAATAGGCAGGGCTGTGCCCTCAGGGTTTACAAACGGGGTATCGTGAATGTTCTGGCGAATCTGTTCTGCCAGCAAACAGGCCGCCCTGCCTGTTATACCGGGCAGCACCAGCATAAATTCATCTCCGCCGCATCTGCCTGCATAATAGTTTTCAGCGCACGACTGTGCAATAATGCGGGATATGTGACGTAAAATCTCATCTCCTACAGGGTGCCCGTAGGTATCATTGAGCATCTTGAAGCTATCCATGTCAAGCAGGCATACTGCAACATTTTCTGTGCCTGCCAGCATATCTTCCAGCCTCTGGTGAATAGCGCGGTAGTTCAGCAGCCCGGTCAATCCATCCCGCTCAGCAAGGTAGGCCAGCTGCGCCCGCACTTCTTCCAGTTGAACAATATGCTCCTGCATCTGCTTTACAAGCTGTCCATTTTCCTCGCGCAGTTTCTTTCTCTCCAATGCCCGCTCTACAATAGCGCTCAGTTCGGCAATGTCTTCCAGGGGTTTCAACAAATAGTCAAATACATTTCCTGTCTTAAAGGCTTCTACTGCGTTTTCCAGGTTGCCATGCCCGGTAAGCACTATAAATTCTGTATCGGGCGCAACAGTGCGCGCGTGAGCAAGCAGAGCCATGCCGTCCATGCGCGGCATTTTCATGTCTGAAACAATCAGGTCAAATGTATCACTGCCCAGCAGCTCAGCAGCCTGCTGTCCATCACAGGCAGGAATTACTTCATGCCCGCTTCTCTTCAGCTGGCGGCCTAGCAGCAGTCGAAGCCCCTCTTCATCATCGGCCAGCAAAATGCGTGCCATAGTCTATGTCCCTCTATATGAAATACCAGTGTACACCGGTTCAAATCTGTAGAAGTCATCAGGGTACTTCCATACACTCAGGCAATGTATTGTCGGCAGCAATTTTATGCAACTTCAGCATTAGGCAACTTTTTGATTAATTATTTCTGCAGTTTCAGCAAGTGGTATTTTCAAATTAAACTGCGCACCCTGGTTGTTGAAAACAGTGATCTCTGCCAGATGCTTTTTCAATATGTTGTGACTGATAGAAAGGCCAAGCCCAGTGCCTTTTCCAGCTTCTTTTGTAGTAAAAAACGGATCAAAAATACGATTCAATACCTCCTCTGGAATGCCAGGCCCGTTGTCATGAAACTCTACGTAGGCATATCCTCCAGTCATAGAAGAAGTAATGGATATTTTTGCGTCTGTTCTTCCTTCCAGTGCATCACGGGCATTGGTAATGAGATTGATGAAAACCTGCTCCAGTTCATTTCTGTCTCCCATTACCTGCGGCGTCTGCGGGCAAAGATTCAACTCAACTTCTACATTGTGCGCCTTGAGCTGTGCTCCTACCAGAATGAAACATTCTTCAATGGCCTGATTCAGGTCTACTGCTGTAAAATCGGTGCCGCCTGTTCTGCAGAAGGTGCGCAAGTGCTTTACAATCTTCACCATTCTGCCTGTCTGATCTACAATCAGTTCCAGGTCTTCGCGCATTTCACCTGGTATTTCAGGCTCTTGCAGCACCTGCTGTGCAATGCCTCGTATAATGGCTATTGGCTGGTTCAGTTCATGCGCCACTCCTGCAGAAAGCGTACCCAGCGATGCCAGTTTTGCCGACTGCACCAGCTGCGCCTCTGTTTGCTGCAAATCAGACTGGCTCTGCTGCAGTGAAGAACACATCAGGTTGAAAGCGCGCCCCAGTTCCACCAGTTCCTCCGGCCCTCCTTCTTCCACGCGTCTCTCCAGCTGCCCCTGTGCAATGTCTATTGCTGCAGAAGAAAGCTGTTGTACCGGGCGCACAAAATTGCGTGCCGTAAAATGCGCTGCTATCCCTGTAGCACAGCAGGCAAGTGCAATAATAACCAGCGCCATCAGGGTAAGTCGGCGGCTGGCATGCTGCAGCGCTTTTTTAGCCACAGGCTGCAAACTATGAGTGAGAGTTTGTGCCGCTGATACTGCAGCGGCATCCATTTGCTTCTGGGTATTTTGTATAGACTGTCTGGAGAGCGAGCGAAGCCTGTTTTGCAAATTCACGGCAAGCAAATGTGTCTGTCTGTTTTCTTTGTGAGCCATGCCGGCAAGCATGGCTGAAGCGCGTGTGTGCATGGTGCTGCGGGCATGCATCTGAATTGCACCCAGTTTTTGGCGCAGCTGCCCCGTTGCATGGGCTGCCTGCTGCGCCACCACCGACATAAGAGCATGCCGTGCCTGCTGCGACATATTGGCCATAGCATAATGCATTTTCTCAATGGGCATCATGGCTTCAGCACGAGGCACTACTGCCACTACTTTCCAGCCCAGAGGCTGCAAAACCACAGAAGCAGTAAGCGCATCAGGGGGAATAACGCGGCTTTGCAGCAGCGGCCGGCCGCTGCTGTTCTGCACCAGGGCAAACCCCGAAGAACCAATGTGTGTTTCAGCAATCGCTTCCCATATCTCATCCAGCGAGTAAGTTGCCGCCAGCACGCCTGTGTTGCGCCCCGCAAATGCCACAATTGGAACTGCAATGCGCAGCATAGGCTCCCCGTTGTCATCTCTTGTATGAGAGAGATTGAGCCATATGCCGCCATCAAGCGCCTTCTTAAACCAGGGTGCAGATGCGCGGTTCTTCAAATTAGATGGCTGTACAAAATAATCTATTGCTGTTTTATTTATTTCCTGCCCGTGAGTATTGAGTACTGCAACAGTGCGAAATTCGGGCACACGCCGCAGCAAAGCATCCAGCGTAACTTTTCTGGCTACCGAATCACTACTGCTCATATTAAGCATCTGTGCAGTAAATTTCAAATAGAATGGCGCCGAACGCATCCGCTCTTCCAGCCGGTCTGCAAGCGCCAGTGCTCTGCCGCGCACCACTTCACGATTCAGCCCCAGCATTGCATTGCGGGCTATACTGTCTGCTTTGCCCTGAATATTGTTAACAAAGGTGTGCAGCAGCCTGCTCTGCTGAACCTGAGATGTTTGCAGCAGCTGATTTTGCGTATCAAGAGACTGCTTGAGGCTGCTTTCTAGCGCATGAGCGCTCAAATTGGAAAACTCGGAAGCGGCACGGGAAAAACTTTGCGTTTGGGCTTTAGAGAGAGTATCGGTAGACTGTTTTACGGCGGTGAGTGACAAGCTGCCAGCCTGCTGCACACTGCTATGCACGGCCGCCCTGCCCAGTTTTGTAAAACCTTGTGAGGCATGAGTAACTATGTACTGATCTGTTTTTCGCAGCGTGCTTACTGTCCAGGCTACCTGATCGCGGCTGAGTCGAGCCATACTCAACACTGTCAGCACAATAGAAGCAGCTGTAAGCGTTACAAAATTGTGCATCAGGGTGCGCGCCATAGGGCTGCATTTATCTACTCCCATACGTTTCAGTTTCAATGTCCGCCTCCATTTGTTACCACATCAGCCAGGTGCAGCAAATCGGCAGGCAGGTTCAGCTGCAAGGCACGCGCAGTTTTGATGTTGATTGCCAGCACGGTAGCACGGGGACTGCGCACAGGCATGTTTGCAGGCTGCATGCCGCCGCTCAAAACAGCGGCAGCCATTTCTGCAGTCAGGTCGCCCAGTTTCTGGTAGTCAGGTGAAAGCGCCAACAATGCCCCCTGCTCAACTGTAACCTGTGAAAGCCCCAGCACAGGCAGTTTGCCTTTCTGTGCGAAGTTCAGGGTCGCCTCCAGCGCACTGCTTCCTGTAGAAGCCAGGTCGGCTATTACCCATAGCGCATCTACTTTGCCTTTCAGTGCATTCAGCGCCTGCTGAGGGGCAGTAGATTGACTGACAGGTTCTGCAACCACAGCCATGCCCAGTGTTTTTGCTTCCATGTCGGCCTGAGCCACAAAAGAAGCTGAAGTAGGGTCATTGGGAGAATAAAGCACTCCTACGCGTTTTACAAGAGGGTCTGCTATTTGCAGCGTTTCCAGCTGCTTGCCAGGGTCTATCAGCAGTGTAGTGCCGGTAAAATTTCCACCTGGTGCGTGTAGAGAATGCGCTACGCCGAGCGATACCGGGTTGAGTATCATGCAAAACAGGGTAGGTACAGAAGGATGCAGCGCTGCAATATCAAGTGTGGCGTCTGAACCAATTGTTGCAATAAGAACAGGTTTCGCTTGCAGAAGCTGGCTCAAACGGGCAGTATCCTGCTTTTTATTGCCTGTGATAATGTACTGCTGAAAATTCAGTTTCAGTTCGTTTGCCTGTTCCCGCTTGATCAATCCCTGCTCAAACCCCTGCAGCGGAGGCTGGTAAAAAGGGCTGTTGCTCGATACTACTACAAGTACATGAGCAACAGAACCTGCTGCCTCTGATGGATTATTTACCAGAGACAGCACCGTTAGCAGCAATACGACCGCCATGCGCCATCCTGAGCGAGGAAAATTGAGTGTTTTGTTTATCCCCTTCACAGGGTTTTATAATGCCAGCAATGTGAGAAAACTGGAGGGTATATTCTGCTGCCCTGCCCGTCTAACGCTGCCCGGTGATGCTGCGCTATTTTTCAGCCAAGCGCCCTTGTTTGCACCAGCATGCCCGATTTGTTTACTTTACAGAAAAGGCAGGCGGCAGATGCTATTCTGAATGGCTTTCAGAGTTGGGAGAGGGGCTGGGCGAATGGGTTCGCACCCCAGCGCCGGCAGGCGCGCCCTGGCATACGCTGAAATACAAGTTGATGCCTTTTTGTGATACAAGCGACCCTGCCAAAGCCATCAGAAACAAAAAGCCCATGCGCACCAGCAGCCAGCCAAAATTGCTGCCAATGCGGGCAACTCCGGGGTCGTGAGCCGGGTTGCCGGTAAAATGAAGGCCAAGCACCTGAGCAGGCGAGGCGCTGAACAGATGATATGCCATTACAAACACCCAGCAAATAAGCCCTACCCCAAGCAGAAATACAATCAGACCAAGAAATCGGCAGAATATGTCAGCAGGATGATGGCGTGTCATAAACCCCTGCCTACGGCATTCTGCCCAAAGAGCGTGCTGCCAGCATGAGAGGCTGCCAGACAATAGGCGCTATCCCGCCCAGCAGCGAAAGTAAAGCGGCTACATAGAGAGAGATTTGCACACCTGCCGGCGCCAGAGTGTTTCTGGAAACCGAAATGCCGCTTCCTTCTTCGAAGCAGAGTGTCCAAACCACTCGCAGGTAGTAAAATACAGCTACCATGCTTACCAGTGCAAGAGTAATGGCCAGCCACAACTGATGCGATTGAAGCGCTGCCGTAAACAGATACCATTTTCCAATAAACCCCATGGTAGGCGGAATGCCTCCCAGTGATAGCATAAATATTACCATCAGCCATGCTGCAGCAGGGTCGGTGCGCACAAGACCTCTCAGGTCGCTGAGCGTCTGGCAGTCTGCATCTCTGTGGCTAAGCCATGCCAGTACCGCAAATGCTCCCAGGGTCATAAGGCCATAGGCCGCCAGATAAAACACCATTGCCTGCAGTGCAAGAGGCTGCGCTGCAGGTGTTGCCGCCGCCGCCACTGCAATCAGCAAATAACCGGCATGTGCAACAGAGGAATATGCCAGCATACGTTTCACATTGGTTTGTGTGACGGCCAGCAAGTTGCCTGTGACCATAGTAAGCACTGCAATAATCTGAATGGCGGGCAGCCAGTATGCTGCAGCAGGTGCAAACGCAATAAAGAGACGCATCAGCGCGGCAAAAGCGCCCACTTTTACCACCACAGCCATAAAACCGGTTACAGAAGTGGGCGATCCTTCATACACGTCAGGCGCCCACATGTGAAACGGAACCAGCGCCGCCTTAAAGCCCAGCCCTACCAGCACCAGAGCCAACCCGGCTACGGTCATGAAACCAGGCACACTGCCCTGCCTCAGATGCAGCAGAGCGAGGTTGGTTGTGCCTCCTAAACCGCTTATAGCAGCGCCGCCGTATATAAGCGCAATGCCGTACAACAAAAAACCGGCTGCAAAAGCGCCCAGCAGAAAATATTTAAGCGCCGCTTCTTCACTGCGCGGTTCAGAACGGGCAAAGCCAGCCAGTACGTACAGAGCAACCGAAAGCATTTCTACCGCAATAAAAAGCACTATCAGGTCGTTGGCTGCCGCCATTAGTATCGCGCCCGATGTTGCAAACAAAACCAAAGTGTAGTACTCTCCCCGGTTCAGCCGGCGGTTTTCAAGGTAGGTAACTGCCAGCAGCACCGCCAGCCCCGCCAGCAGCAGCAGCAGCAGCGTGCATGCCTGCGTAAAGCGCCCCAGCGAAAGCGCACCGTGAAAGGCAAGTGAATGAGTTGGCTGGTGTGAAAGCCTGTCTAGTGCAAACCCGGCGGCAATCACAATGCCCAGCAAACTCAGGCTGCCGCTTGCAACGCCAGAACGCCGCCAAAACGGCAGAAAGGCGTCACCCAGCAGCACAACCATTCCTGTGATCAATAGAGTAATTACCGGCAGTATCGCCTGCATGCTTTGTGCGTTGGTCACGGGTGTTTTTCTCCGGCGCCGCTTTGCATTACTGGCGCATTGGGGTTGGCAGGCACTGCGTGAGCAGGAGCAGACGGCCTGTGCGAGGCTGCACCGGCTGCACCGCCAGGTTTGCCATGCTGCATAGGCAGCGAACGGTTAGACACGCCAGACGGTTTACTGGCTGGCCCGCCCATGCCGGCAGGTATGGGCATACGCCTTGGATGATACCCTCGCACCGGTATCCCCTTGAGGATGGGAGGGGGGGAGAAGTGCGCACCCTGCAGTGCAGGTGCTGGTGCATCTGGCGAGGTAATGAGCAGTGCATGGTTTCGCAAATTCATACGCACCTGCTTTTCTTCTACTTCCCGCTCATCGCTCACCATAGCAGAAACAGGCAGTGAACTGTCTATCTGCTCCCGGTAATAGGGCACCAGGCGGTTTACTGCCTGGTTCATGCGCCTGGTAAAGAAGCCGCTGCCCAGGCCCACCCAGAATATAAGGCATGCCAGGGGTAAAACAACTGCCCACTCTGTACGATTCAGGTCTGGCATTTTGCGAATTTCCTCAAACCGCACCGGCCCCAGCATAATACGCTGGTACCACCAAAGCATATACACCGCTGCCAGTATGGTACCTGCTGCCGCCAGCGCCGTAGGCCAGTATCCGCCTACCGAGTGCGATATACTTGAAACCCAGCTGCCCAGCAGCACCGGAAATTCTCCGGCAAACCCACTGAAAAATGGAACTGCAATGCTTCCCAGCGTTGCAATCAGCATCATGGTAGAGAGCATGGGCAGTACCTTCTTCACGCCCCCAAAATCTGCAATATCCGTACTGCCCCGCCTCTCGGTCAGCATGCCCAGCAGCAAAAAGAGCATGGGTGTAAAAATACCGTGGTTAAAGTTTTGCAGCAGTGCGCCCATCATGCCTATGCGTGTGAAGGTAAATATGCCCAGCACCACAAACCCCAGGTGCGCCACACTGGAAAAAGCAATAACGCGGCGTGCATCGGTTTGCACCGCTGCAACCAGCGAGCCATAGATTATAGAACACACTGCCAGTACAATGAAAAGGGGCGCCATGTTTTGTGCCTGCTGTGGAAAGATGGGAATGGCAATGCGCACAAAACCATATATTCCCATTTTCAGCAGCACCAGCGCTACGCTTCCCACCACAGGCGCTTCGGCATAGGCATCGGGCAGCCACGAGTGAAAGGGAAACAGCGCAGTTTTGATAGAAAATGCCAGTGCAAATGCTGCAAACATCCAAAACAGCGCCTGTGAAGGCAGGTGGCGCAGTGCAATACCTGCCGCAGAGCTGGAACTGGAGAGGGCAGCTATGTTGAATGTACCCGTGTAGTGGTACAGGGCTACTATGGCCAACAGCATAAGCACACTGCCCACAAAAGTGTAAAGAAAGAAACGTATTGCAGCAGATGCGCGCCGGGCGCCGCCAAACATGCCTACCAGCAGATAGGTGGGAATGAGTGATGCCTCAAAAAAGAGATAGAAAAGCACAAGGTTTTGGGCGCAGTACACACCTACCAGTGCCGACTCAAGCAAAAGCAGCAGAGCCAGACGTTCTTTCAGGCGTTCATTGCTGCGAGTTGCATACAGCAGGGTAAGCGATATTACAAAAGTAGAAAGCAATGTTAGCAGCAGGCTTATGCCATCTATGCCCATATGGTAGTTAACCCACTGTCCATTGCCCAGGGGTATCCAGTGCAGTTTTTCGTTGAACTGCATGTATGCCTGAGAGTGGGTAGCATAAAACGCCATCATGCCCACGGCGCATAGAAACGCCAGCAGACCTGTAATCAGCGCAGTTCCGCACAGCAGCATACGCTGAACACCGCCTACCACCGACTGCTCGCTGCCTTCCGCTGTCGCCGTTGTGCCGGGCAGCAGTATTACAATAAGCGCCCCCAGCAGAGGCGCCGCCACCATCAGGCTGATCAATCCTGTCAGTTGCATAAAGAGTAGCCTCTCAATGTTGCATCACCCGCACAAGCAGGCCAAGTACCAGTGTTACCATGCCTGCCAGCATTACCAGTGCATAGTTGCGCGCATTGCCCGTCTGCATTTTTCTTGCTGCCAGGCTCAGCCGGCCAATCAGCGCGGCCGCCCCGGTAGCTGTGCCATTCAGCACATCCTCTTCCAGGCCATGCCACAGCACCCTGTCGGCCAGCATGCCGCCTGCCCTAAAAAACACCATGTTGTACACGGCATCAAAACCAAAATTAGAACGAAGCAGCCTGTTAAACACGCTGCTGTCTTTCACCGCATCGGTAGTCAGTTCCCCTGTAGCCATGTGCTGTCTGTACAGCCATGCCGCCAGCCCCAGCCCACCCAGCGCTGCCAAGCTGGATATAAGATAACCTGCCAATTTGGGAAAAAGTTCAGGCTGCGGCTGCAAACCTGCCAGCGAGAGCGGGGCAACCGAGGGCGCAAGAAAATTCTTTAGTAAGTTGCCCCCCGCCGGTCCGTAGGGGCCGGCAAACCAGCCAAAGCCCAGCGCCAGCAGCGCGAGAATGTACAGGGGCTGCATCATGGATGCAGGGGCATTTGTTACCTTGCCGTGTGCTGCCTCTTCATGATGTTCATGTTCTTCGTTGCTGTGATGCAGTTCTGGCAGCTGCCCATTTACAAACCGCGCATCGGTGTAAAAGGTCTTCCACATCAGCCGGTTCATGTAGAATGCTGTGATAAAAGCCGTTACCAGCCCGATCAAATACAAAACTGGTCCGCCGCCGAAACATGCCCGTGATGCGCTCTCTAAAATGGCATCTTTCGACCAGAAGCCTGAAAGCAGCGGGAAGCCTGCAATAGAGTAGGTGGCGACAATCATTACTCCCCAGGTAGCCGGAAGCAGTTTTTTGAGGCCGCCCATGCGCCGCATGTCCTGCTGCCCCAGCATTGAGTGAATCACAGCGCCTGCCCCCAGAAAGAGAAGTCCCTTAAAAAAGGCATGCGTTACCACATGAAACATGCCATCTGAGAAATCCCCTACCCCGCAGGCCAAAAACATGTACCCCAGCTGTGAAATAGTAGAGTACGCCAGCACTTTTTTGATGTCGGTTTGCGTCAGCGCCATCAGTGCGCCCAGCAGTGCGGTAATTGCGCCTACCCATGCAACTGTTTGCAGTGCTGTTACCGAATGCACGTAGAGCCAGGAGCAGCGGGTAAGCATTACCACCCCTGCAGTTACCATGGTGGCGGCATGAATGAGAGCCGAAACGGGGGTAGGGCCAGCCATTGCATCTGGCAGCCATACGAAAAGCGGAATTTGAGCCGACTTGCCGAGTGCGCCTACCAGCAGCAGTAAACAGATAAGGGTAATCATGCCTGCGGGCACCGGGTTTCCGGCAAGGTCGAGTACTCGTGCGTGAGCAGCCAGGTCCATAACGCCGCGTCCGTCGCGAGTAAAAAACGACAGAGTACCAAATACCGACCAGACTGCCATCATGCCCAGCGCGAATCCCAGGTCACCCACGCGGTTCACAATAAATGCCTTGTTTCCTGCTTTTGCATTGGCCTCATCGGTAAACCAGAATGAGATCAGCAGATACGAGCAGGTGCCCACTCCTTCCCATCCAACAAACATAAGCAGGAAGTTATCGCCCAGCACTAGCAGCAGCATCATAAATACAAAGAGATTGAAGTAGGTAAAAAAGCGGCTCACCTCTTTGTCTTCCGCCATATAGCCTGCTGCATACACATGAATCAGGCCGCCTACTCCTGTTATAATGAGGGCCATGAGCAGAGAGAGCGGGTCGAGCACCAGGTTGAAATCAACGCGCAGCCCGCCGTACCTGGTAAACCACGGTTCAAGCAGCGGCGTGCCTGGTATAAGCGGCACCAGCGTGCGTGCATGTGTTTGGAAGAGAACCGCCAGCGCAAAAACAAACGCCAGCAGCACCACTCCCGGCGCAATCAGCGAGACCGCCTTTTTCTGCACTTTGGGGTCTTTGATGACCAACCCCGACGCAGCGCAGAAGAGAAATCCCAGCAGCGGCAGCCAGAGAACAAGTTGTGGGAGAATGTTTTGCATGATATTTAGTAAAGAATTCCCTTTCGCCCTACGATTTCATCAGGTTTGCATCATCCACCACAATAGATTCTCTGGTACGGAAGATAGCTACGATAATGCCCAGCCCTACCGAGACTTCGGCGGCGGCTACGGCCAGCGAAAAGATAACGTACATCTGCCCATTCATCTGCCCAAAATACCGCCCCAGCGCTATGAAAGTAAGATTTACTGCATTCAGCATCAACTCTATGCACATGAATGTTTGTATGGGGTTTTTCTTTATCAGCACCCCTACAGCCCCAATGGTGAAGAGTAGTGCAGACAGAATGAGATAGTAGCTAACAGGAAGCATTTTATGATCCCTCTGTTTCAGCAGGTTGTTTGCGCGCAAGCACAATTGCCCCCACCACTGCAATCAGCAGCAGAATAGAGGTGGCTTCAAATGGAAACAGCCACGGCTGATGAGGGCTGTAGAGCGAGTAGCCGATTTGCTGCACAGTGCCCAGCCCGTGAAGATGTTTTGCAGAGATAGGAGCAGCCGGAAGGTTTTGAAACACCCCTGCTGCTACCAGACCTACCAGAAACACTCCTGCCAGAGCAATAGCAAGTACAGTTTGCATTGAGCGCGGCTGTTCGGGCAGGGCAGGCGCCCCCAAATTGAGCAGCATAATAACAAAAAGAAACAGAACCATCACCGCCCCTGCATACACCACAACCTGTACCGCAGCAATAAACTGTGCAGAAAGGGTGATGTACATCACGGCAAGGCTCAGCATGGTAAGCACCAGAGCCAGTGCGCTTCGTACCGGGTTAGAGCTGCCTACCATCACCAGTGAGGAGATGATGCATATTGCAGCAAGAACCCAGAAAAGAATCTGTGCGAACATTGTGCCTCCTCAGCGTCCGGCCATTGTTTGTGCAGCACTTGCAGGTTTGGGCAGCAGCGATAGATTGCTCTGGCGCAGCGTACTGTAGCCTGCCAGCAGAAAAAGCCAGACAAGCGCCAGAGGGAGCATTTTTTTCCAGCCCAGGTTCATCAGCGCATCATAGCGAAGTCTGGGCAGCGTGGCGCGCAGCCATACGTAGAAGAAAATGCCCATCATCACTTTCAGGCCATACCACACGAAACCTGGCACAAACGTGAATGGAAAACAGTTGAATGGCGGAAGCCAGCCGCCCCAGAACACCGATGCATTCAGGCCGCACACAACAAGCATGTTAACATACTCACCTGCAAAAAATGCTGCAAATTTCATGGCAGAGTACTCGGTATGAAAGCCTGCCACCAGTTCAGACTCTGCTTCGGGCAGATCAAACGGCGCCCGGTTGGTTTCGGCAATCATGGCGATGGTGTAAAGCAGCACAGGCACAATGAGCGACTGCAGCCAGTACCAGGAAAAAATACTTCCTTTTAGAAAAACAGGCAGGAAGTGCAGCCCAAATGGGTAACTGTTTTGCGCCTCTACAATGCCGCTCAGCTTTACCGTGCCTGCCAGCACAACCACGCAAAGCAGTGAAAGCCCCATAGCCAATTCGTAGCTGATCACCTGCGCAGAGGCCCTCAGCCCGCCAATTAGCGCATATTTATTGTTGGACGACCACCCTGCCAGCACCAGTCCGTACACGCTTACCGAAGAGGCCGCCAGCATGTAGAGCAAGCCAATGTTTACGTTTCCTACCGTAAGCGGTACGCTGAACAGATGTCCGTCTGCCGCCCGAAACCCAACCGACCCCAATGGCAGCACAGCTCCTGCCGCGAGTGCCACAAACATGGTGATAAAGGGAGCGAGGTAGTAAATTCGCACATCTATGTTGGCTGGCTGCAGGTCTTCTTTGAAGAAGAGTTTGAGTACATCTGCCACGGGCTGCACCAGTCCGCGAGGGCCAAGTCGGTTGGGGCCAGACCTGTCTTGCATCAGGCTCACCACTACTCTTTCAATCCAGATGAGCAGGGGCAGGGTTCCCAGTGTAAATGCGAGCAGCATCACCAGCGCCAGGTAGGGCACCAGTGCGGGCAAATGAATGCCATGCCAGTACTCAGGGAAAATAAATGCCTGATACAAACCATTGCGCAGATGTTGCCATGCTTCTGTAAGGTTATCCAGCATCTCCGCTCCTGAACAGTAAATTGGGAAACAGCATCACATTCACATTCAGTTCTCCGCCACATATTCTACTGGCGCCAGTATAGGTTTTCTGTCGTGGTTTGTAAGGTAAGCGCGCAGCACGCCGTTTTGTCCTGCCGCTTTCGGCGTAACGTTCTGGTAAAGTGGTACGGAGGCAGCAATTTCGCACAGAATGCTGCGCGGCGAGAATGCAGGCGCCTGCCCTGTAAGCATGGCCAGCATCTCTGCAAAAATCATCCAGTCTGGCCGGGCTTCTCCCTGAGGTTGAAATGCGCGCAGAATACGCTGCACCCTGCCTTCGCAGTTGGTATAGGTGCCTTCTTTTTCTGCCATCGAGGCAGCGGGCAGCACAAGGTCGGCCTGTTGCGCAGTTTCGGTTAGTTCCAGTTCATTTACCACTACAAAAGAACAGTTTTGCAGCGCTCTCTTCACCAGGGTGGCATCGTGGTATTTTTGCACCAGGTCTGCCCCTGCAACCCAGAGCATTTGCAGCGTGCCTTCTGCAGCGGCTTCCAGCATTTGCTGCGTATTCATTCCCGGCTGCTGCAGGGGTACATATCCCGGTGCGCAGTCTGGCAGCATTCCCATATCCATGGCTCCCAGAGTATTGCATTCCAGCCCTGGCACATTGAGTTGAAAAGAATTGCCCGTAACTGCCAGCAGGTTGCCCAGCGCTGCAACAATGTCGGGGTAATGTGCATGTTCTGTTACCGTGCGTCCCGCCACTACTGCCATTGGGTTCTGCAGAAGCATCTCAGCTGCCGCCAGCAGTTGTTCAGGTGCAAGCCCAGTAATTTTCGCGGTTTTTTCTGGCGTGCATTTCACCAGGCTTTTCTGCAGCGCACCAGCATCTACACCGGCATCAGGCAGTCTGCCTCCTGCCAGCAGTATATGAAGCAGCCCATTGATCAGCGCAACTTCGGTACCGGGCTTGTACACCAGCGTGCCTTCGGCAAAATCTGAAACAGAAGTAACATCCGGCGTAATGTGATCTGAAGCAAACAGCACTTTTGCGCCTCGAAAGCGCCATGCCTTGCGAATGCGCAGAAACAAAATAGGCTGCTCTTCCTGCAGGTCTGCGCCCAGCACAAACAGGGTTTGCATTTTCTCAAGCTGTGCAATTGTGCTGCCCATGCTGTGAAAACCAAATCGATTGTACAACGGTGCAGCCGATGGCCCCTGGTAGCGCCCGGTGCGTGAATCTATGTGACTGGTGCCAATGCCCTGGCGAAGCAGCTTCTGAAACAAAAAATTGTCTTCATTGGTGCAGCGTGCCCCGCCAATTCCCCCTACGCTCTTCCCTGCCCTGCGCAGGTTTTCGCGCAGCAGGGTGTATGCTTCCGCCCATGAGACGGGAACAAGCGCTCCGTTTTTGCGTGCAAGCGGCTGTTTGAGGCGGTTTGGGCCTGAAACGTAATCATGACCAAATTTGCCTCTGTCGCACGTCCACTCTTCATTCACCTCTTCGTTCAGGCGTGCATTCACTCTCTGCAGGGCATCCATGCGCACATCCAGTTTGATGTTGCAGCCATTTGAACACTTTGAGCAAACAGAGGGGCAGGTAACCAGGTCCCACGGTCTGGCATGAAACCGGTAATTTCGCGAGGTAAG
>DAIDHN010000008.1 GCA_027459665.1 Chthonomonadaceae bacterium
GCAGAGGACGCAGAGGACGCAGAGGACGCAGGATGCGCGTCCCCGGACCTCCTGGCCCGGCCTGATTGTACAGGCTGATTACAGTGTAACACAGGTCGAGTGCAATGTCAACAGTGCCAGAAAAAAATTAGCAGTAGCAAAAAACTTAACGTTTTCTTAATATAAAAATGATTTCAAAAGCATTTTTGTTTTGAACCAGAGTGCTGGCCGACAGTTGAAAAGTGCCAAAACGGGGGCAGTCTGGGTCGCTGCACTGGCGCAGTCTGAGAGAAAAAGAGATAGCTGTGCAAGGTGAAGCAGAATTTTTTTGCGTTTTACTTGTAAGGAATGCGTCTCATATGATACAATGATGCCCATGTGGAGAGATGGCTGAGTGGTCGAAAGCGGCTGACTGCTAATCAGTTGTAGTGTCCTCTAAAGACGCTACCGCGGGTTCGAATCCCGCTCTCTCCGCTGCTTTCATTGCACACCCGGCGCACTCGCGCTCTGGAGCAAGCTGACCATGCGAACCAGCCTGAAATTACTGTGCGGTCTGTTTCTTTTGCCATCCCTGTCGGCACATGCCGACACCGCTGCCCGCTATCTGCATTTGCGTGCTGTTCATCACTGCACCAGCCTCACTCTGGCACAGGTGTGCGCCAACCCCCAGGGGTACAACAGCAAGGTGCTGGAAATTACCGGTACAGTAACGGGCGAGGCCGGGGGAGCATCCAGCCCAATGCTGGTGCTGAATCTGGATGCGGCCGAGGCAACCCCCCTGCTAAACAGCCTCACGCTGCAAAACATCACTCCCTCTCAAATGGCTGGTCTCAACCCCATCAACAACCCCCGTGTGCGCGTGCTGCTGCAGGCGGTGTACACTGCCGACAGCAATCTGCCCGACTGGAAAACGCTTTCTATTGCCCTTGATTCGCAGGTAACATCTCTGCAGCAGATAAGGGCGGCAAGAAGCCTGCAGCAAAACAGAGCCAGAGCGCTTCGGCAGGAGCGCGCCCGCCAAAGCGCCCGTGGCGGGTTTGTGCGCCCGCCCCTCAGCGGTGATGCAATGGCGCAGATGGCGTACTACAGCCAGTATCTTGACAGCAGACTGCAAACCATTTTCGCCCCGTACTACAGTTTTATCGCTCATGAAAACCCTAAGCTCAGCCCTGCACAGGCAGGCAAGATTACCTACTACCTGCTCTCGTTTTCAGAGCAGTACCAGGTAGACCCCCGCCTGGTGGTTGCCATGATTATTGCCGAATCTGATTTTGACCCCAATTCAACTTCCAGCACCGGCGCGGCAGGGCTGGGGCAGCTGATGCCCGATACCGGCAAGGAACTGGGGCTTTCCAACCCTTATTCCATAGAGCAAAACCTGCAGGGGTCTATCTACTACCTGCATACCCGCCTCAATATGTACTCTTCGCCCGCCAACAACAGCACCTTTGAGCAGATCAGACTGGCAATGGCTGCCTACAATGCAGGAGCGGGAGCAGTGAAAAAATATGGCGGAGTGCCTCCTTTTCACGAAACCCGGGCATACGTGCGCAAGGTGATCAGCATATACAAAAAACTGCTGCAGTAAAGCAGCGCACTAGCTGATGAGGCGGCTGCCCCTGCCAATCTGCGATCCGCTGGCCACCACAAGCGGCACGCTGCCGCGGCCCTCTATCAGCGTTTCATCCTCTATGCGCGTACCTTCATCTACAATCACATTGAGCAGGCGTACATGCTCGCCTACCACCACGTTGTCCATCAGAATGCAGTTTTCCAGGCGCGAACCGCTGCCAATGCGGCAGCATTTGCCTATTGCAGTCATGCCGTTGATCCAGGCGTTGGGTGCAATGGCGGTTCCTGCCCCCACGGCAAGCCCCGGCGCTGCTGTATGCACCTGCCCGCCCAGAATAGCCTGTGTAGCGGCTAGCAGCTGTTCTGCCCGCCCTACATCCATCCAGAAACCGCCCGGCGCCAAACCGTATATGGGGGCCTTGCGCGCAAGCAGCGCCGGAAAGGTATCGCGCTCTACCGACTGGGGTACGCCGTGTGGAATGGCAGCAAGAAAATCGGGATGAAGCAGGTAGAACCCGGCGTTGATAAAGTCTCGCCCGCCCGGAGTCTGGTCGGGGTCGAGGGCAAGCGCCTTTTTCGTTTCCTCACTGGGTTCGAGCCACTCTTTTATTCTGCCTTCCTTGTCTTTCAAAAGAACTCCAAACGGGTGAGGGCTGGGAACTTCTGCCAGGGTAATGGTGGCAATTGCCTTGTGCGTATGGTGAAACTCTATCAGACTTGAGAGGTCGAAATCGGTGAGAACATCCCCGTTGAACACTGCTACCTCTTCACCGGGAAACATATCGGCGGCGTTGCGAATGGCGCCCCCGGTTCCAAGCGGGTGGTCTTCCAGGGCATAGCGCATGCGCACGCCGAATGCGCTTCCATCGCCAAAATGGGCCACTATGAGATCGGCCATATAGTTGGTGGCAAACACAATGTCATCTATGCCGTACTGCTTCAAAAGCGCAACCTGATACTCAAGAAATGGCCTGTTGGCAACCGGAGTAAGCGGCTTGGGGCGCTGGTACGTGAGCGGACGGAGGCGTGTGCCCAGTCCGCCTGCAATAATAATTCCTTTCAAAAACTGTCTCCTCCCTGATAGATAGTAAAATTGTACCCGCTCTGCAGGTTTCTATTCGGGTAGTTTGCTGCTGTCCTGCCCAAATATGCAACAATAGCAAGGGTAATTTGAGTTTTGCCCATGATATTCCATTATTGGAAAGGAACCGATTGAATTGAGCGCTATTTTGCAGGAGCCGGAGCCGAAGACCCTGCCCCGGGAAAACGGGAGCATTACGGATGTAACCATTATCGGCGGCGGCCCGGTGGGACTTTTCGGCGCGTTTTATGCCGGATTGAGAAAAATGTCGGTGAAGATTATAGACAGCCTGCCCGAACTGGGCGGCCAGCTGAGTACGCTGTATCCAGAAAAATATGTGTATGACATGCCCGGCTTTCCGCAGGTGCTGGCTGGCGCGCTGGCCAGGGAAATGACAGAGCAGGCTTTGCGTTTTGAGCCGCAGGTTTGCCTGGGAGAGATGGTGCTGAAGTTTGAGCGCGACCCGGAAGGCATCATCACCCTGCACACCCAGCGGGCGCAGCACCGCACCCGCACGCTGATCATTGCCACCGGGGCCGGGGCATTCAGCCCAAAACGCCTCAACGCAACCGGGGTGGAGCAGTTTGAGGGCAAAGGGGTGTATTATTTTGTGCGCAGCAAGGCGCAGTTTGAGGGCAAGCGGCTGTTGATTGTGGGAGGCGGAGACTCGGCGGTAGACTGGGCGATGAACCTGGCGGATTCGGCAAAAAGCATTACCCTGATTCACCGCCGCGACAAATTCAGATGCCACGAAGAAAGCCTGGACTGGCTGATGAACCGTTCACAGGTAGAAACCATTCTCTGGCATGAGCTTGCCGGCGTGATGGGCGGAGAACAGGTAGAATGCGCCGAGATTTTTGACAACCGCACCCAGGAAAAGAAAACGCTTCCGGTAGATGCCGTGCTGCTCAACATTGGCTTTTCGGCAGACCTCGGCCCTGTGAAACAGTGGGGGGTTAGGCTGGAAGGGCAAACCATTCCGGTAAACCAGTACATGCAGGTGAGCGATACCGAAGGGCAGCTTATTCCCGGCGTGTATTGTGCGGGCGATGTGGCTGCCTTTCCCGGCAAGCTCAAGCTGATTGCCACCGGCTGCGGTGAAATAGCTACGGCCGTGTATCATGCAAAAACTGTGGTAGACCCTTCTGTGCGCTTTACCCAGGTGCACAGCAGCAATATGGAGTTGTAGGCAGCAGAGGGAGACAATCGTCATCCCTCTGCATTCCCCTGAAGTGCGCGCCCTGCTGCCCGCTGCAGAATACACTATGAGCAAAGCGCCATTCTTTTTTTCTGAAAAAATGCTGGGCTACAACATGGGGCCAAGCCATCCGCTGAAACCGCGTCGTCTGGAGATGACGCGAGAGCTTTTGAACAGCTATGGCCTGATGAATACCGTGCTGGAACCGCTGGAACCGCCAGACATGAAGCAGGAGGAGCTGCTGCTTACCCATTCGCCTGCCTATTTGCAGGCCCTGCAGCAGCTGGAGACCGGGCAGGGCATTGCTCATCCGCTGAAGTTTGGCCTGGGCACGAGCGACAACCCGCTGTTTGAAGGAATTTACTCTACTTCCCATGCATATGCATCCGGTTCGGCAGCGGCAGCACAGTGCCTGCTGGAGGGCGCTCAGCTTGCTTTCAATATTGCAGGCGGCCTGCACCACGCACACTACGGCAGGGCAGCAGGGTTTTGCATACTCAACGACTGTGCGGTGGCCATAAGAAGACTGCGCAGACGCTTTGAAAAGGTTGCGTACATAGATATTGATGTGCATCACGGAGACGGCGTGCAGGAGCTTTTCTACAACGACCCGCACGTGTTCACCCTCTCGCTGCATGAAAGCGGCAAAACCCTTTTCCCAGGCACTGGCTTCCCGCAGGAAACAGGCGAAGGCGCCGGCATGTTTTGCAGCGCCAATCTCTGTTTTGCGCCCAGTACAACCGACCGCATCTGGCTGAACGCCTGGCGCGAGGCAGCGCTGCCTCTGGTTGCTGCCTTTGAACCCGATGCCATTGTGCTGCAAATGGGAACCGATACGCATGCGCTTGACCCGCTTGGGCACCTGATGCTTAGCACGCGCCCATGGCTGCAGGCAATAGCAGATGTGCAGCAGCTGGGAAAGCCGCTGGTGGCGATAGGCGGCGGCGGGTACAACCTGTGTACGGTGACACGCATGTGGACGCTGGCGGTAGCACAGCTGACAGGGGTGGAACTGCCCAATGATGTACCTGTGCAGTGCAGCATAAGCAGTGAAACGCCCCGCTTGCGCGATGCTGCCTCGTTTACGGTAGAAACTGCGCGGGAAGAAAGCGCCGAACGTTTTGCACAAGATTGTGTAAAAACTCTGAAAGAACGGTTGTTTCCACATTACGGGCTGGCGCTGTAGGGGCTGTGTATGGCGCGGCAGTCATTCCTCCGCGCTGGCGACTACAAGCACATCGATTTCCCTTACCTGAGCCAGCAGTCTGTTTACTACTGAGCCATACAGTAATTCATGCCATCTACCACGGCGTGAATGGCCAATTAAAATACTGGTTGCCTGATGGTCAATTGCGTAGTTTGCCAGTACATCAGCAACTTGCTTTCCCTGCAGCTTTTCCACGCGCATGTTCAGCCTTTGTGCCAGCGCAAGTGCCTCATCCAGAATCTTCTGCTGCCCAGCAGTTACATGTTCGTTTTGCACGTACACGGCTACTATGTCGGCCTGCAGTCGGCGTGCAATGCGCCAGCCGCGGCGCAGCAGAACCTGTGAAGGCATTCCGGGAGATATACAGACCATCACGCGTTCCTGCACACGCCAGGGGGCGGGAGCATCCTGTTCCTGACGGTAGTTTTGCACAGTCAGGTCTACTTCCGAAGCCACTTCCCTCAGGGCAATCTCGCGCAGCGCCGAAAGATTGACTTCGGTAAAAAAATTGGAGAGAGCCTGAGGCACTTTTTCCAGAGGGTACACGTCTCCCCGCTCCAGGCGGTGTATCAGGGCGCGGGGAGTAATGTCTATGTTCACAATCTCATCCGCTTCCGCCAATACCCAGTCTGGTACTGTTTCACGCACCTTTACCCCAGTAATCTGGCAGATTGTGTTGTTCAGGCTTTCCAAATGCTGCACATTGAGTGTGGAAAGCACATTGATGCCGCTCTCCAGCAGCAGCATAACATCTTCGTAGCGGTGTTTGAAGCGGCTGCCGGGCACATTGGTGTGTGCCAGCTCGTCTACAGCCACCCACTGCGGCTGGCGTACCAGTATTGCATCGATATCCATTTCTTCAAACACAGTGCCGCGGTAGGCCATTTGTTTGCGCGGCACGATTTCCAGGCTGCCAATTTGTGCCGCAGTATCCGGGCGGCCATGGGTTTCTACGTAACCAATTACAATGTCCTGGTTCCGTTCTATTTTTCTGCGGTTGGCTTCCTGCAGCATTTCAAATGTTTTGCCTACACCGGCGGCAAAGCCCAGAAAAAGCTTTAGGCGCCCCCGTCCCGCCCTCAGTTCTTCGCGCTGAAGGCGGGCAAGAAGCTCTTCCGGATCAGGACGCCGCGCAGAATCTCCTGCCTGCATAGAGTTTCCTGTTTCTTTCTGTATCAGGGATGCAAAGGGTACTGTTTGTCAAGCACCAGATTGAGGCGCAGCACATTGACATAAGGAGCATTGAGAAACCCCAGTGAAGGGCTGTGGGTGTACTGCCTTATCAGCCGACTGACCTGGGCAAGGGGGATGTGCCGTGCCTGCGCTACCCTGACTGCCTGCAGAAGGCAGTTTGCGAGGCTGATGTCGGGGTCGAGACCGGAGGCAGAACGTGTCACGGCATCAACGGGCACCTTTATCCCCGGCGCCAGATTGTTTTCCCGGCGGTAGTCTGCGGCCAGCTGGCCTGCACCCTCAAATCCTGCAGCGCCATAGATGAGCTTGCGGCTGGCAGGGCCAAGATTTGTGCCGCCGCTCTGGGTGGGGTCATATCCGCTGCCTGCCGCAGATGGGCGTGGATGAAAGTACCAGGGGCTGGTGAAACCCTGTGCCAGCAGACTGGAGCCGACTATTTTGCCGGCGGCATCTTTTACCAGGCTTCCATTTGCCTGGCGAGGGAAGAAAGCCTGTGCCGCCGCCCACACAACCAGCGGGTAAACCACACAGGTAATTACCAGCAGCACCAGCATAATGCGCAGGGAAATGAGCAATTGTTTTTTCATTTTGTTCTCCTTAATGTGCCGGTGCAAGGTGCATTAGAACCAGCAGCCAGTCTATGGCCCAAATGCAGGGAAACGGCATTAAAAGGCCGCCTGCTCCCCATATGGCAAGGTTGCGCTGCAGTATTTTGGAGGCGCTTTGAGGGCGGTAAGGCACACCGCGAAGCGCTACCGGAATGAGCGCGATGATGATGAGCGCATTGAAGATTACCGCTGCCAGTACGGCAGAGTAGGGAGAATGCAGGTGCATCAGGTTGAGGCCCCAGAGCGGCCCATGCTTCTGCCCTTTCAAAACATAGAGGGTTGAGAACATTGCCGGGATGATGGCAAAGTATTTCGAAACGTCGTTTGCAATGGAGAATGTGGTGAGCGCGCCGCGGGTGATGAGCAGCTGTTTGCCAATTTCCACAATTTCTATGAGCTTGGTTGGGTTGCTGTCGAGGTCTACCATGTTTCCGGCTTCTTTGGCTGCCTGAGTGCCGGTGTTCATTGCAACCCCTACATCCGCCTGCGCCAGAGCGGGAGCATCGTTTGTGCCGTCTCCGGTCATGGCAACCAGCCTGCCTTCAGCCTGTTCTTTCTTGATCAGGGCCATTTTGTCTTCCGGCTTTGCCTGTGCCAGAAAATCGTCTACCCCGGCTTCCTGCGCAATGGCCGCTGCGGTGAGAGGGTTGTCGCCTGTGATCATTACGGTTTTGATTCCCATGGCTCTCAGATGATCGAAGCGTTCTTTCATGCCGCCTTTTACCACATCCTTGAGGTAGATGATTCCCAGCGGGGCGTGGTTCACCGCTACCGCCAGCGGGGTTCCTCCCTTGCGCGAAATGTCATCTGCGATTTCTGCCAGCGCCCGCGGCACGCTGCCTCCGTTTTGCTTCACGTCGTCTATTACGGCCTGCACCGCACCCTTGCGTATGGTCATTCCCGGCATATCTACGCCCGACATGCGGGTTTGGGCTGTGAAAGGCACAAACTCTGTGGTTTTCTCATCAAGGCTTCTGCCCCGTATGCCGTACTGCTCTTTTGCAAGCACAACAATGGAACGGCCTTCGGGCGTTTCATCTGCCAGGCTGGAAAGCTGTGCTGCATCTGCCAGTTCCATCACATCGGTGCCTGGGAGCGGAATGAACTCTGCCGCCTGTCTGTTTCCCAGCGTTATGGTGCCGGTTTTGTCCAGCAGCAGTACATCTACATCTCCTGCGGCTTCCACTGCCTTGCCCGACATGGCCAGCACATTGTATTGCATTACCCGGTCCATGCCGGCTATGCCGATAGCCGAGAGCAGGCCGCCAATGGTGGTGGGAATGAGGCAGACCAGCAGTGCAGTAAGTACCACAATGCCGGGCGCCTGCCCTCCGCCGGCCTGGTTCACTGCGTACACCCCAAACGGCATGAGTGTGACAGTAGCGAACAGAAATACCAGCGTGAGGCCGGCAATAAGAATGTTGAGAGCGATTTCGTTGGGCGTTTTCTGTCGTGCCGCACCCTCTACCAGCCCTATCATTCTGTCTATGAATGTTTCACCAGGGTTTGCAGTGATTTCTACCACAATGCGGTCTGAAATAACCTTTGTCCCGCCGGTCACGGCTGAGCGGTCGCCTCCCGCTTCTCTGATCACAGGGGCAGATTCGCCTGTGATTGCGCTTTCATCTACGCTGGCTATCCCCTCTGTTACCGTGCCGTCGCTGGGAATGATGTCGCCTGTCTCGCACACGACCACATCTCCCTTGCGCAGCAGCGATGCCGCAATATCTTCCAGCCCGTTTTTTGTTTTGCGGCGCGCCATGGTGGTGGTGCGTGTTTTTCGCAGTTCATCCGCCTGCGCCTTGCCGCGCCCTTCGGCAATGGCTTCGGCAAAGTTTGCAAACAGAACGGTGAACCATAACCACAGGGCTATCTGGCCAGAGAACGGAGTGATCCAGCCTTTTGTTGCTTCCAGCAGGTTTTGCAAAAAGGCCAGCGTGGTAACCAGGCTTCCTGTCCACACCACAAACATAACCGGGTTGCGCGCCTGCACGGCCGGGTTCATTTTGATAAAGGCATCGCGCAGTGCGCGTTTTACAATGGGCGGGTCTAGCAGAGGGCGCGCCTTTCTGGGGCCGTTCTGCCTGTTTTTCGTTTCCGGCGCAGTGTGAAGCGGTGAGTTTTGTTGTGCAATCATGATGCAATTCCTCCTAGAAAGTGCGGCCAGCGTGCATCAGCACATTTTCTACAATAGGGCCAAGCGATACGGCAGGGAAGTAGGCCAGTGCGCCCACTATGATCACTGTGCTTAGCAGCAGCCCTGCGAAGAGGGGTGTGCAGGTGGGGAAAGTGCCTGCACTGGCTGGCACTTTTTTCTTTGCCGCCATGCTGCCTGCTATAGCCAGCAGCGGAATCATCATCAAAAAGCGCCCTGCCAGCATGGAAATGCCCAGGGCAAGGTTCCAGAATGGGGTGTTGACATTGATGCCCGCGAAGGCGCTGCCGTTGTTGCCGGTAGTCGAATCGAATGCATATAGAATTTCAGAGAAGCCGTGCGGGCCAGAGTTATTGGTATTTGCGCTCACCAGCGATGTCGATGTGCCCCCGGGGGCATTCCAGTAGGCGGCATGCGGCACATGCATCACGCAGGCGGCGGCTGTAAACACCAGCACATCTGCGGTGAGAATCAGGGTGGCCAGCATAGCCATCTTCACCTCGTAGGCTTCTATTTTTTTCCCCAGGTATTCGGGCGTTCTGCCTACCATCAGGCCGGCTATGAATACAGCGAGAATGGCGTACATCAGCATTCCGTAGAGGCCTGCGCCTACTCCGCCGAAAATCACTTCTCCTGTAAGAATGTTGGCCATGGGAACCAGTCCGCCAAGTGGTGTGTAGGAATCGTGCATAGAGTTGACTGCGCCGCACGAGGCATCGGTTGTGATGGTGGCAAACAGGGTGGAGGCCGCTTCTCCAAAGCGTACTTCCTTACCCTCCATGTTGCCGCCCAGATCACCCAGCGAGCGGCTGCTCTGGTTTATGCCAAACTGTGAAAAAAGCGGGTTGCCTCGCGCTTCCTGGGTGTATGCCACGGCAGCCCCAATAAAAAAGAGTACTGCCATTGTGCCAAACAGCGCCCAGCCCTGGCGTGTATCTCCTGCATAAATGCCGAAAGTGTACACCAGCCCTGCCCCAAGCAGAAAAATAGTAAGCATCTCTACGAAGTTGCACAGAGGGGTGGGGTTTTCAAATGGGTGGGCAGAGTTAGCGTTGAAAAACCCGCCTCCGTTTGTTCCCAGTTCCTTGATGGCTTCCATGGAGGCTACCGGCCCGCCGGGAATAATCTGCACACTTCCCTGCACGGTATGTACTGTGCGGTAGGGCAGGAAGTTCATAATCACACCCTGGTCTACATAAAAGAGAGCCAGCACCAGAGAAAGGGGCAGCAGTACATACACTGTGCTGCGTGTGATGTCTGCCCAGAAATTACCCAGGCTTTTGGCATTGCGGCGGGTAAGCCCCCTCACCAGGGCGATGGCGACGGCCATGCCACATGCCGCCGAGAAAAACATGTGCGAGGCAAGCCCTGCCATCTGGCTGAAATAAGAGAGGGTAGATTCGCCGCCGTACGCCTGCCAGTTTGTATTTGTGGTGAAGCTGACTGCGGTATTGAACCCCAGATCGGGCGTTACCGCAGCAGCCCAGGCGGGTGCATGTTTGGTACCGAAATGTTCGGGGTTGAGCGGCAGATACTGCTGCAGGCGCAGCACTATGTAAGTGAAAGCCGCTGTGACTACGCTGAACGCCAGCATGGCTGCCGAGTAGATTTTCCAATCCATTTCTTCCTGCGGCGAAACGCCAGATAGTTTGTAAATGAATTGTTCCAGCGGCCCCAGAAAAGGCGTGAGCCAGGTGCGTTCTCCTTCAAATACCTTGTGCATAAAACGTCCGGTGGGGCGTGTGAACACTAGAATGAGAAGGGCAAAGAGTGCAATTTGCATCCATCCAATGGTAGTCATGAGCTTAGAACCTTTCTGGCTTGAGCAGGGCAAACAGAAGGTAAAAAAAGAGCATTGCAATCGACAGGATAACAATGATATTGAGCAGCATTTGTTTCTCCTTTACAGCTTCGCGCAGGCTTGTGTCATGGCTGCTGCCAGAACAAAGAATACGACTAGAACTGAGAGATAGAAAAGGTCGATCATATGGCGCCTCCGTTATAAATTGCTTTCAGTGCATTTTATAGCAATAAATATATAAAGAAAGCATAAAGAAACATGGCGTGCATATAAAGAAACTGTAAAGAATTTCTGCAAACGGAGGGGAGTATGCGCTGTGCTGGTTAGCGGGTGGTTTTGAAGCGGTACCCTACGCCTGGTTCAGTGACAATGAGGCGTGGGCGGGCGGGGTTTTCCTCGATTTTCTGGCGCAAGTGCCCTATGTGCACCCGCAGCAGCTGGATGTCTTCTGAATACTCAATTCCCCATACGTCATTGAGAATGGCGCGGTGGGTTACCACTCTGTCTGCATTGCGGGTGAGAAAGCGTAGAATGTCGTATTCAAGCGGAGTGAGTTTTAGTTCCTGTCGGCTGCGGAAGGCAAGGCGGCGCACATAGTCAATTTTGAGGTTTTCCCATTCAAACAAAGGTGCTTCGGTTTGCGGCGTGCCTGCATGCGTTCTGCGCAGCGCCGCGCGCACCCGTGCAGTCAACTCATCCATGCCAAAGGGTTTGGTAAGGTAATCATCTGCTCCCAGGTCAAGAGCGGCCACTTTTTGCCTTTCCTGCCCAAGTGCAGAAAGTATCAGAATAGGCATCTGGCTCCATTCTCTCAGTCTTCGGCATACTTCCAGCCCATCCATGCCATCGGGCAGCACCATATCCAGAATGATCATGTCTGGCACATGTGCGGTTGCTTTCTGCAGGGCTTCGGTTCCGCTCACAGCGGTTTCCACCTCGTAGCCCTGTGCCATAAGCCCGGCACGCAGGGCGCGCAGTATCTCCGGTTCGTCGTCTACCACCAGTATGCATTGTTTTGCATGTGTGCTCAATGGGGCTGCTCCCTGGGTAGAAAGAGGGTGAACAGGGCGCCTCTCTGCTGTTCCGGCGGCATATTTTCTGCCTTTATTCTGCCATGGTGCGCCTGCACGATGGCCATACAGAGTGCAAGCCCAAGCCCGGTGCCATGCACAGGGCCTTGCTTCTGGTTTTTGCCTCTGTAAAACTTCTCAAAAATCGGTTTCTCTTCTCCGGGGCTTATGCCCGGGCCGCAGTCGCGCACCTGGGCAGATACGCCAGCGTATTCTTTCTCTCCCTCCTTGTGCTCTGCTTTGAGTATAAGGTACACAGGGGAAGCTGGCGGGGAATATTTGAGTGCATTTTCCAGCAGATTGGAAAGCACCAGCACAATTTGCAGATAATCTGCCTGCACAAATGGCAGCTCTCCTTCTGTGTGAAAGACAACTCTTTCTGCTTCTTCCTCAGAGAGCCTGTCGAGGGCAGAGGCAGCTATTTCTGCTAGGTCGCACCAGTCGCATACGGGTTTCCATGCACCCGACTCCAGGCGGGAGAGATCGAGAAGATTGTTTACAAGCCGGCTGAGCCGCACTGCCTCCCGGTTGATGCTGCGCAGGCTGTTTTGCTGTTCTTCCGGTTTCCATTTTTTGCCGTGCAAAAGCAGGCTTTCTGCAGAAACACGTATGGCTGCCAGTGGAGAGCGCAGTTCATGGGAGACCAGGGAGAGCAGTGAGTTTTTGAAAGCATCTGCCTCGCGCAGCGCCTCTGCTTCTGCGGCTTCCTGCGCCAGCACATCTCGCGCCAGTGCTACGGCCGCATAGTTGGCAAGCGTTAGAATCACTCTTTCGTGCTGACTGCTAAACGGGAGGCCGTCGGGACGTGCGCCAACATGCAGCACGCCGGCAGCGCGTTTGTCTGCGTAAAGCGGCACATACACCCCGGTTTTTTGCTCCGACTGCAAACTGCCTTGCTGCAGCATATGCAGAGCGTTGTTCCAGAGCGTGCTGCTTTCTCCAAATCCGATGGGGGTTCCGTGCTGCAGGGCAGTTTTGGCGAGCTGCAGGCTGCAGTCGGGCAGCGGTGCTGCGGCTCCTAGCGCCAGTTCCAGTGAGAGCGCCGCAGGGCTGCCTCTGCTCTCAAACACTATGCAGTGTGAGGCTCCGCACAGATTTTGCAGTTGTTTGGCAAGCTGGGCAAGCAGGTCTTTCGCAGTTACTTCCTGGCTTAGGGCTTCGCTTGCTGCTGCAAGGGTAGTGAGTTCGGCCTCTCGCGCCAGGGCGAGCTGGGTGTTTTTATGCGCTTGCGCCGTGGTCCATGCGGTGAGCAGTGCAACCAGCATGAAGATGAGCAGGGTAACGGCGTCGTGCCAGTGATAGAGACGGAAGGTGTAGTAGGGAGGGAGGAAAAAAAAGTCCCAGCACATCAGGCAGAGTATGCTGCAGGCGGCAGCGGCACGAAAGCCTCGCAGGTGCGCGCATACGATGACCACAGGCAGGTAAAGCAGGGAAGCATCCTCGCCGTTGAGAATGCTTCTCAGCAGCCGAAAAAGGAGGGTAGCGCCTGCTGCCAGCAGAGGCGGATAGCACCATTCTGCTGCTTTGTGCAGTGAGGAAGGAGCGAGAAGCAGGGCTGCGCCCTGCTTCTGCTGGGTGAAAGCCACAGAACAGCCTCAGTGAGAGATTTGCTTGAGAGCCAGTTGTGCGTTTTGCAGTATGTCTGGCGGGCAGTTGGGCACGGCGGCGGTTGCCTTGAGCTGCGGCACCGCTTTGTCTGGCTGGTTTTGCTGCAGGTAGCAGGAGGCTATACTGATGTGCGCATATGCTTTTTCGTAGGGAGTGTTTGCCACCGCAAGAGATTTCTGAAAGAGAGCGATGGCTTCGCTGTACTGGCCGGCAGATTGATGTGCATCGGCAATTTTTTGCAGCAGGGGCGCCTGCATGCCGGTTTTGTTGTGCGGGTCTGTTTTTTCAAGACGTGCCAGCAGTGCAGAAGCTGCGGAAAGCTGGTTGGTTTTTGCATAGAGCATGGCCATGCGGGAAATAAGCCCTGCATTGGAAGGCTGCTTTGCCAGTTCTGCCCGCAGCGCAGGCATCTGCTGCAGCTGCTGGTAGTTTTTGCTGAACCGGTTTACGTCGGCAATGAAGGCAGGGGCAGGTTCAAAGCCGCCGATTTGCCCTACCACCGTGCCGCGGCTGTTGAGAAACAGAACATCGGGATAGCCGGTTACATTGTATTTTTTTGCGTAGGCAATGCCATCTTTTTCTGCATTCAGTTTCACCGGGATAACCTGCTGCAGGGTGCGTTCTACACTGGGGAGCGGATATACCTTTGCATCCAGCTGCTTGCACCAGTAGCACCAGCCGGTGTAGAAATCGACCATTACCAGTTTGTGCCGGGCCTTCGACTGTCTGAATGCCGCTGGCAGCGAGTGTCCCCAGTGTATGGAAGCGTGCGCTGCTGCAGCGGGAAACAGCGCGACAGAAGCTGAGAGAAGCGCTAGAATTTTACGCATGGTTTGTTGTCTCCAGGGTATTACAGGCGTGATATTTGCTGTTGCAGGGCTTCTGCCTGCTGATGCAGGCCGGGGTTTACGTTTTGCATGGCAATGCCCGTGTGAAGCTGGCTGAGCGCCGCCTGTTTCTGATGCAGTGATGCATCGCAGATAGCGATGAGCATATGGGCCAGAAGTTTGTCGTTGGGCAAGGCAGCAGCCTGCAGCGCCCGCACAAATACCGGGCGGGCTTTTGCAAACTGGTTGTGCTGGGCATACAGGCGGCCCATTTCAAAGCAGGCAGAGCAGACCTTGCCAGAATGGTTGTGCGGGTCGGCATGCAGCAGGCTGTGCAGTGCGGTAAGTGCCTGTGTGCTGTTGCCCTGCATGGCGTAAATGTTTACCAGGCGTGCAGCCGTAGAGGTATCGGAAGGATGCTGGCGGAGCCGCTGCTGCAAAAGCGGGAGTGTGTGGTAGGAAGTAAGCGAGTGCTGCATGATCTGCATGAACTGAGGTGCGTCTACATAGCCGGTAATGCGCCCAAACGGGGAGCCGCTGCTATCTAGAAACAGCACAGTGGGGAAGCCCTGTACCTGGTAGTGCATGGCCGCTGCCTCGCCGCCATGTTCGGCGTCAAGTTTTACGGGTACTACCTGGCGCGCTTTTTGTATCATTTGCGGGTTGGAGTATACGTTTGCATCAAGCAGTTTGCAGTACTGGCACCACGATGTATAGAAATCTACCATGACCAGCTTGTGGGTGCGGCGCGCCTCGGCTTCGGCCTGTTTGAGCGAATGGCCCCACGGTATAGTGGATGCAAATGCTGTTGATGGCAAAAAAAGAAGGGCGATGAATAAAAGTTTTCGCACTTTGTTTGTCTCCTGTAAATACCTTTGCAGATTCATACGTTTTGCAGGCAGATACTTGTGCCTTTGGTATTGATGATTACATTGTACCGCAGGTTGAGGAAGGATGCCTGCTGAGAGGAGGGGAGAAAACCTGCCGTCTGCCGCTATGCACCTTGAAACGGCAGGCGGCGGGAAGTGCGTGCTGCGGTTTTGGCAGGGGCCGGATGACAGCCGCACCGGGAACCTGTGTGGAATATCTTTGCGTATTTTAAGAAAACTGTACTGCAGACACTTTTTTTCGTTTTAGAAAGCGCCCGCCGTTGATACGTTACAGCATTTCAGCATGCAAACCCAGCCGCACATTCGCCAGGTTGATATTTTCACTCTACCTGACTATTTGTACGGTTGGGTTTATAACGCACCAGCATGAAGGCCAGGCACTGAATGGAATGCCCATTCAGTGCGCTTCCCGCGGGGTGGGCGGCATTCCCGTGCAGCTCTGTTCTCCTCATGTGTCGGCTGTAGATGCCTGCCCCTGCCCCTTTTGCAACTGGCTTGCAAACATTGTCTCTCCGGCGCTGCCGGTGCAGTGCATACGTATACCTGTGCAGCAGAAAGTGCTGCTGCACAGCCCGCTTACCTTCCATGCCGCTCCGTTTTCTCTTGTTATTCCTTCCTCACGCGCGCCTCCAACCTGCTCATAAGAATTTCTCATTCTCACCATTCCCTTTTTATAATCTGGTTTGTGCTGCCTGCACGCATGCCTGGCGCATTTATGTGCGCTGCGAGCATGCGTGAGCGCATTGCGCATGCCTTGCCCTGCATTGATGATTTTCTGGAGATAAAGAATACTATGAGCGCAGTTTTTCAGTTTGTACACGAAGGCGGGTTTATGATGTATCCGCTTATTTTCTGCTCTGTTTTGCTGATTGCCCTGGTGGTAGAGCGCATTATTGCCATGCGCAAGGCAAATGTGGATGGCGATGCCCTTCTGGATGAAATTCGTACAGCAACAGGCAACCAGCCTGATGCCAATCTGGACAAGGCCCTGGCGGTTTGTGAAGCTGAACGCGGGCCGCTGCCGCGCATGCTCGCCCGCGGCATTAAAAACGCCAAGCGCAGCGCAGATGCTATTGAAATGGCAATGGAACAGGAAGCCTCTAATGAAGTGCCTGCACTGGAAGCCAATTTGCCAGTGATCAAAACCATTGTCAACATTGCACCGCTGCTGGGCCTGCTGGGCACTATTGCGGGTATGATCAGCGCATTTCGCGCTGCATCAGAAAAAGGGCTGAGCAACCCTACGCAGATACTGGGCGGGGTAGGCGAGGCGCTGGTCTCTACTGCCACAGGCATTGTGCTTGCGGTAATCGGCTTCATTGCCTACAACTACTTTGCCAACCAGTCGCGCAAAATTATTGAAGACATGGAATATTACGGCGCCGAGCTGGTGAACTACCTCACTGGCCGCATAGAATAGGAGCAAGCCAATGTCTATGCGCCGACGCGTTAAGATAGGCGCCAGAAAGCCCATTGAAGAAGCGGAGATCATTGTTATCCCCATGATAGACACCATGATGTTTCTCCTCTTTTTCTTTATGGTTTCATCTCTGGCCATGGTGGTGCAGGCCGGGCTGCCGGTGAATCTGCCCAAGGCATCTACTGCCTCCGATCACTCTTCACAAAACATCACGATTACCATTCAGCCTGCCCCGGGCGGGGCCGCCCGCTACTATCTCAACACAACGCCCACCACCGTGCCCGGTCTGGTAACCTCCCTGCAAAACCTGCATGTGACTGCGCAGGACCTGGTGATAATCAATGCCGACAAGGATGTGCTGCATGGCGATGTGGTTTCTGCCATGAATGCAGCGCGCGAGGCCGGGGTGACTCAGTTTGCCATAGCAACCACGAAAGGATAGGTGCTGCCATGAGCAGGCGAAGAAGACAGCGCAATCCGCTGCTAATGCGCATTTTGGTGGTTTCGGTGGCTGCGCATATTATTATTCTGCCTATACTGGCGCATTTTGGGGCATTTAAGCATGTACAGCAGGAGCTTGTGAAAGTAGACCTCATCAAGCTTCCGTCCCGCCCAAAGCCGCCCCCGCCCCCGCCTAAAAAGCAGGCAAAACCAAAGGCAAAAGCAAAGCCGCGCAATACGGCGCATGCCGTGCATCATGCCGCCCCGGTGCATGCCCAGGCGCATCATTCCAACTTTACTCAGCCCAAAGTCATTGCCGGCAGCGGCACAGGAGCAGGCGGAGGAGGAGCGACGGTGGACAACAGCGGCACGGGGGCGGCTGGTCAGCTGCCCACGAAAATAGCTCAGAAACCTGCCCCGATTAAGCAGGCTGCGCCTCCGGTAAAAACCATATCAAAACCGGCTCCTCAAAAAACAGCCCCGCCCCCTGCGCCGATGAAACGCAGGCACGTGCAGATAGCTGCTGCTCCGCCTACTGTGCCAGCACCGCACATTCCGGTAGTACTGGCAGCCAAGCCTGCCCTGCCTGCCGCAAGCGAACCGCAGCCGGATATACCTGATTCGCTGCGCTTTGAGGCAATGAACAGCACCTGCGTGGTGGAAGTAACCATAGATGCCGGCGGCATGCCGGCCGATGCGCACATACTGCAAAGCAGCGGCAGCAGCCGCCTTGACAAAAGGGCGGAAGAAGCAGTGCTGAAATGGAAGTTTTTGCCTGCTACTTCAGACGGCCAGCCCATCGTTTCGCAGGTGCGCGTGCACATACACTTTGAGGTGAACTGAATTGAAAAAACGATACAGCCCATTGATGCGGGGAAAACGAAAGTGGAAGCGCGGCGGAATACTGGCGGCAGGCGCCGGCATGCTGCTGGGCGGAAAAGCCGCCCGGGCGGCCAGCCTGCCGATTTTGCCCGACCAGGTAGCCTTTGTAGTGGTGAACCCCCTTACCCGCCAGCCGGATACTCATGCATACATTACCATTTCAGAGCCGGGCAGCAAGCATTCTCCCCTCATAGTTTCTTCTGCGCGGGCCACTGTAAGCCTGTCGCATTGGCAGGTAAGCAAACATACTCCCCACATGCTGATAGCGCTTCTGCCTGGCCAGAGTGTGCGCCTGCCGCTGCCTGCACCGCATGGCAAACCGCCTACATCGGATATTTACATTGTGGTGCGCGCCTCACTGCTGCTGCGCAATCAGACTGCTCCCGGAGTGGTTACTACCCGCGCCCAGATCAAAAACAGCGCAGGCGCTACGGTAGGAGGCGATGTTACGCAGGTAATACAAAACAACGCTGGCGTGGCCAAAGACTCGAGCGGACAGGAGCATGTGCGCGGCGAACATGCAGAAATAGCCTATGTGATCGACGGGGTGCCTCTTCCCGACACTTTGTCTGGCCGGCAGGGCAGCATTGTGGTGCTTTCTACCATAGAAGGTCTGCAGTTTCTTACCGGCTCTTTTCCGCCTGAATACGGCGGCCAAACCGCTGCTGTACTCAACATCACCACTCTGCCCTCTGCCCGCCATCCGCATACCGATCTAGCCCTGCAAACCGGCTCTTATGATACGCAGAATGGTGAACTTACCCTGCAAGGCCCCATTGGAAAAAAAGCGGGCTATGTGCTGGATGTAGGCGCATCGCGCACCAGCAATATAGAAGACCCGCAGCAGCCTGATTTTCAGACTGCGCACAACACGGGGGCCAGCATCAACGAATTCGCCAAGTTTCGCTACCGCCCTACTTCGCAAGATACGTTTACCCTCACTTTCAGCCAGGCTCCCAGTACCATGCAGCTCAACAACCGGGCCGGCATGCCGGCTTCGTTTGCCCAGTCGGGGCAGGGATACGGCCTGCTGGGTGAGCGCGACCAGAATGGAGCCATTCCGGCGCTCAATCAGGTCAATCCGGGGGGGCTTGGCAGCGCGCAGCTGGTTCTGCCCAGCCAGCAGGCAGAGAATATGAATATCAACCAGTACGAAATAGATGAGTTTGGCGTGCTGGAATGGCAGCATCGCTTTGCACATCAGGAGCGCCTGGTGCTTGCCGCCACGCTGCTGCACTCAGGGCAGCAGCTGTACAACAGCAACCCGGCTGTCAATCTGTTTCAGCTGCCCATAGACAATTCAATAGAGTACAACCCCACGGTGGCCCGCAATGTGCATCAGGCACAGGTAGTGGGCAGCCTTACTATGCCTGTGGGAGCGCATCAGCTCAAAACCGGTTTTCTGATAGATAGTGAAAGCGGCAATGAGTCGTACAACATTATTCCGGCCAGCCAGCTGGCGCTGGATGCACTGGCGGCGGCCTCACCCAACCTTGCCCCCCCGGGTACTGTTCAAACTGCTGTGGGAAGCACAACTCCGGTTACCGATGTATATGGAAATCCGGTGTATACTCCCACAGGCACATCGCCTACCCTCAATGTTCACCGTTCCGGGTTTTACCGGGCGGCTTATGCACAGGATACATGGAAAGAGTCGCACCGGTTCACCATCAACTACGGTCTTCGCTTCGACTGGTTTCGGTCTACCCAGAATTTGAAGCAGCCTGTGGTAAACACCAGTTTTCTTTCTCCCCGGTTCAATTTTGCCTATACGCCAGACCATCTGACTTCCATTCGATGGGCATATGGCAGGCTGTTCAACTACCCTCCGCTTGCACAGGGTTCGGTGGTAGGCGCTCCGATTAAGCCCGAGACGCTGGATCAGTATGATTTGAGCGTGCAGCGCGAAATTGCCCCCGGGCAGAGCGTGGAACTGGCTTACTATGTGAAAAACATTCGCAATCAGGTAGATACAGGGCTGCTTATACCGGGCAGCGACATTGGTCTTTATTCTGCTGTAAACTTTCAGCATGGCCATGTACACGGGGTGGAACTTTCGTATGATCTTACCCCTGTGAGCGGACGAGGAATGAATGGGTTTCTCAACTGGAGTTACTCTTTAGCGCAGCCTTCCGGGCTGGACAATGCCGGGCAGCCAGCTCCTGCTTTTAATGACCACGACCAGCGCAATACAGTAGGGTTAGGCATGGGATATACCTGGAAGAACAATGCCAATGTGAACTTTGTGTTTTCGTATGGCAGCGGCCTGGCAAGCAGCCAGGTAATACCTTCTCCGTTTCGTACCCAAAACAGCCAGGTAAATCTGCACCTTGCCACCAGCCCTCACTTTCTCTGGAAGCATGGCAGCCTGAGTCTGGATGTGCTCAACCTGTTCGATTCGCGCAGTGTGATCAACTTTCTGTCGGGTTTCAGCGGCACCCGTTTTCAGCAGGGCAGACGCATACTGTTTTCAATATCAGGCAGTTTTTAACCCTATCGGCATCACGTGGGGTTTTGCAAAGGCAGGTTCCCGGCGAACCTGCCTTTTTATTGCAGCTGCACACGCTGTATTGCACACTACCGATAATTTGGAAAATACTCCGGCCTGTATCTTCCGGCTTCGCTTCTTTTGTTTCTTGCCTCACTTTCTCCTGTTGTCGGGAGTTTTGCCGCTTTCTATGGGGTGTGCGATTCGCCAAACAGGTATCTAAGCCGGGCAATGATATTCTCAGATGCAAATTCGGCCGCTCTGGCTTCATCTTTGCCATAAGCCCATGCCTCGTTGGAATACCAAAGAATTTGCCTGGTGTGAGTATCAAGCAGGAATATTCTCAAAGAGATCATGCCGCCTAAAGGCGGTGTGCCCAGATCTATAGTAGAATTGGTGCTATTCGTCAACTGTGTGCCTCCCATCCATGTCTCTCCATTGCCATAGACCATAATCACAATTCTTAAGCGGGCACTGCTTGTGACGCGGTACTTTTGTGCCAGATATTTGCTAATCGAGCGTGTAATTTTTGCTGTCATTCGTGCTCGCGTCTTGTCACTCACTGCACTTATTGGAGGTACTAAACCTGAATTACCGGTTTCTGAAAACTTATGCAGATTATTTATTACTGTGACAGCTATGCTTGACTCGTTGATTTTTTTCTGCACATGAGCGAATTGGTATGTCTGATATTCCTTCGCTGATGTGTGCAGGGCCGTAAGGAACTTATTCGAATCACCTGATGATGCGGGAGGTGTGAATGAGTATGATTTTATTGTTTGTTCTGCATTCGGCACCGCTCTGCCTTTTCTAATTTTGACAAACCACGTTGAATTTTTTTGTGTATCCCTGCTGCCCTGGTTCGCTTCGTTGATGTGTGGGAAGGAATGCTGGCATCCTTCATTTTGCCATACATCGAGCTCTTCAGATCGTAAATCACATAAACATGGTGATTCGCTGTTGTAAGCAGGAGCCTTCCGTTGCTGAGTCTGGATTTGAGTATCTTTGTTGTCTTGCCAAATAGCCAGCTCATGGATTTTACGAGGCCGGTTAAGTTTTTGATCTTTCCAGCACTGTCTACCTCGATAGACGAAACCTGGATTTGCGCCTGTGTGAGTTGACCACTTGGCTTTTTGTACAAGACCACTACCGGTATTTTATGGTGACCGATTGACTGAAAAACCATCTGACCACTCTGGCCCAAAACGCAAGTATTCAACGCCATGAGAATTACTGCTGCCATAGAAAGCACCGACACTATTCTGCTCATCGTATTCTCCTTCTGAAAAATTGTTGCGGGGCATCATCTGTCTTAACTTCAGCACCACAGCAATAAACGCCAGGGTAGATGTGGTGCGGGCGCTAGATGCTAACGCCCGCACGATGCACGCAAACACAAAGTTGTCTAGTTAAAACCGGAACCCGAGTGCCACTTCGGGCAAGAACGATTCAGCACCGCCGCCAAAAGGTGCCAGCACACCGAATCTGCCGCAGATCATGCCTTTGGGCCGGGAAACATAGAAAATGCCCGGTGCAACATAAATACCATTCGCCGAGCCAACGCGCAGATCGAAGGCAAGCCCGCTGGCCTTGCCTCTTGGGAAGTAGAAAAGGTCTCCCATGGGGCCAATATTCACCCCCCCGCCTGTGCTGAGCACTGAGCTGCTGTTTGACGAGTTGTTTACCAGGACTCCTGCGACGCCTAGGCCCACCGTAAAATTCCCTGATGCGCTGATGCGATAATCCAGCTGGATGGTGCCGAATATCCACAGCGTGAAACGCCGGTTGTCACTGCTGCCGGCAGTACCGCCATTCGGCACAGTTCCAGCTAGAGTGAGCGAATTCGAGAAATTCGAGGCGATCTGGGTTGCCAGGCCAATTTCTGAAGCCGATGCTTTGACGGCGGTCTGATAGGCACATTTGCTGACTCGCGCATGATTTTGAAAGACACTGCTGCGAATCATCGCGGGCATATCTCGCGCGGTGCTGCCTGCATACCCGGCTGCTGCCGGGAGAGGCATTGTCTGCGCCTTTGCGCCAGAAACGGCGCAGGCAAAAAGCAAAGCAATCACGTTGATGTAATTCACCTTCATCAGAGGTCTCTTGTGGCAGTAAGATACTGCGGTTGATTTGTGTTGCAAACTCGGCAGACTGAATCTGCCCGTTTTAGGGTATGCTTGGCCAGAAGAATGATCTGTTATTACAGGACGTAATGCAGATGCACAACTACACATATCAGATGCTTCTGGAAGCAGCAGCTGAGCTTGTGCTCGTATATACTCAACCCGCTGCGAAGCGTGATCAAAATGGAAGATACGCGGAAGATTGGAGGAAGATTACAATTAGTTTACGAGGATGTGAATTTATGAATACTAACGACGGTACCAAGACTACGCGACAACGTGCAAGGTGTTTAACGGATGAAGCGCTTAAAATGCTCAAAGATGCGATACTTGAAAAGTACTGTGCTGGGAATAATGGCGGCGTGACCAATCTAATATCGTTCTCCCAAATACCGCTCACCGTTTTAGTTGTTATTATGAGTGGCGATAGAACGAATCTTGATGTGAAAACAGTTGAAAAGATACTAGACAGGGCTGGGAATGATCTGTCTAAACTGAAGGGTGTGTTTAAGAACTTGGGCTTGACCTGGAAGGCGCACTACTCGGTGTTACTGCCTAATAGAGTACCAAATAATCTGCCGCCGCCGAGAGAGATCATCGGACGTACCAATGAGATTAATCAGGTTGTTTCTTTTCTGAATAAGCATCGCATTGTAACGCTCACAGGTGCTGGAGGTATTGGAAAGACACATCTTGCATTGTCTACAGCAAACGTTCTCAGCATGGATTCCAGACTATTCCCTGATGGCATATGGCTGGTTAATCTTGCGTCGGTTAATTCAGATCAGGCTAACAAGGTAACTCATCCTATTCATCAATTGATCGCTGAGGCACTTGGCATACGCTTGAATAAAAATACCCGAGAGTGTCTTATACAATGGCTGTCAAACAAAAACCTGCTTTTAATATTGGATAATTGTGAGCACCTGCTTGATGAGTGCAAAACTCTGGTAGAGTCATTCATAAGGCCCTGCCCAAATGTGAAAGTAATCGCAACCAGTCTTCGGTTACTCAACATTCAGGGCGAGCAACTTTACAATGTACCGCCGCTCGGTCAGCCGATTTCGCCCGAGGCCATCCTCGCATCAACTTCTGGCCAGTACTTCATTGATCAAGCGCGTTTGAAGTCTCCAGATTTTACAGTAACAGAAGCAAATGCAAATGATTTGTATAACCTTCTAGCCCTCCTGGGTGGAAATCCATTATGGATTCAACTGGCTGCAGCACATGTTCGGCATATGCCTGTGAGCCAGTTACTGGTTAATATCAATACAGCATTAGCAGGCGGCTCAAGTACTGAGCAGCGCCAGATTAGCCTGGACGAATTGATGAAATGGGTGCTTGGCTGCTTAACTCAACCTCAAATTGTCTTACTGTATGCGCTGGCGGAGTTTCGGGGAGGCTGGACCATTCAAGCTGCAGTGGCAGCATGCAGCGACCTGAAAATTGGGACTGGGGTGAATGAGCAATCAATGAGCGAGCAAACCTCTGTAGTGGAGATGCTGACTTCGCTCGTGGATTGGAATCTTGTTGTACGCCCCAGTGCAGCTCAGCGCTATAGCATGCTTGAGCCAATTCGCCTTTATGCCCATGGCAAACTTGACGAAGCCAGTAGAAATCAACTTCAGCAAAGTCTGATCAGCTATTTCGTCACGTGGACACGCGAGACAGTAGCGAAGCTGGAGAGCAGGCAGCCTGAATTGCTGCAACTGATAGGGGCAGAGATATACAATCTTACAGCTTGCCTAGATTGGGCTACAATACAATGCCCGAAAGCTGCCCTCCAACTGGCCTGTAGTCTAACACCCTTCTGGGATATTAGCTGCTATTGGGCAGAAGCATATAATAGGTTGAGTAATCTTCTGACCCTGAACCAAGAGGCAGATAAAGTATTGCTGGCTACAGCCTATCTGTCTGCTGGAATATTTGCCAAGCAGCTTGGAAAGTTTGATGAGGCAAAGGCAATGATGCTCACAAGCGAAAAACTGCTTGGCGAATACGTTGCAGAGAATCCGCCTGGCAATGATATCTCTCTTCAACGTAAATATGGTTCTTTTCTTTCAAAGATATACAACAATCTCGCCATAGTTGCTCAGGAGTCTGGTAACTTTACTCAGGAAATAGAGATGCTTGGCAAGTCAATCGATATTAAGAGAAGGCAGAATTTAACAACAGAATTAGCCATATCGCTTGCGAACAGAGGCTATACATATTATATCAATAACGAACTGGATAATGCCAAAGCCGACCTGCTGGAGGCGATTTCAGTGTTAAAGCCGCTTGGAGACTCCGTAGCTTATGCGAATGCTCTGAATAACCTTGGGGGCGTACTGCGGCTGCAAAATCAGTCACCAGATAGAGTATTCGACAATCTGAAAAGCAGTCTGCTTATTCGCGAGAGACTAAATGATCGCCGCGGCATTATTTACTCGCTCTACGAATTCGCCCATTTGCTTCGTGTGATTGGGGGACAGGAACAGTCGGTTCAGTTGATTGCACAAGTCGATAAGCTAAACAATGAGCTTAACTACTCATTTCCCCATCAAGAAGAGTGTCGCAAGGAGGAATTAATAGCATTATTGAAGCAGAACCTGAGTATTGAGGAATACACCAGCGTACTAACAAAAGGGTGTGAGATGACTGTAGAGCAAGCTGTTCATATTGCTTATGAGGCTGCATCGCAATACCGGGTGAGGCATCAGAATACCTAAATGTAGCGTAAGCATCTCAGTTGTCGATACACAGTTGAGCAGTACACTACGACTGCCTGTGCCGGGTCGCTGCTTAGAAACCGCCCTGTGCCGGGGTCGTAGTACCGGTGCCCTAACGGTACCCGCTGCCGCCTGCAAACAGCACGGGCGTGGGCGTGCTGCCTGTGCGAGTGAGCGTACTGCCAAACGCGTCGTACTCTACTGCATCGGTAGCTGCACCCGCTGCCGTTGTACTGGCAACTGTTCACTGTACCGTTCGGAAGAGTAATGCCGGTGACGCGGTTCAAACTATCGTAGCGAAGGGTGGTCACGCTCGTGCCGCTCACATTGCTTGCCTCGCTCAAACGGTTCCCATTGCCGTCGCAGCTGAAGCTCTCGGTGCAGCCGTCTAAGCCTGTGCGAATGCCGGCATTTGCTGCACCATGCGTATTTGTGAGATGGTGTCAGCGCCTGCTATACTGCAGTAAAATGGGGGGGGTAAATTGTCTTCGTATTGCCTGCATGTATGGTTTACCCAGTGTTTGTATTGCCTTGCAAGAATACTTCAACACGCTTTTGCCAATAACGCAAGCATTTTTTACAGCAAAATGCAGTTTTTTTCAAAAAAAGTGCAGATGAAGCAAGTTTTTCCATTTTTGGCAGACATGCGCAGTGCATTTGCTGCAGGCAGGGCTGAATGTTTGCCTGCTGCCCAATTTGTACATACCGGTAAAATAAGGCTATAATGATGGAACAAAAAGGTGTTTTTATGAGGAGAGCGTTTTGAACGGTAATTTGCAAAACTGGCTGCAAGAACAATTGAACAACCTGCATGAACAAAATCTCTACAAGCAGCAGGTTGTGATGGATACCCCTTCGGGAGCAAGAATCTCGGTGAATGACCGTGACAATGTAATCAATCTGGCTTCCAACAATTATCTTGGCCTTGCGAATCACCCTGCTCTCAAGCAGGCTGCCATAGAGGCCGTAGAGCGCTGGGGGGCAGGAGCCGGGGCAGTGCGCCCCATTATTGGCACCATGCGGCTTCATGTAGAGCTGGAACAAAAGCTGGCAGCCTTTAAGCATGTAGAAGCCGCACTGGTATTTCAATCGGGTTTTACCTCCAACGCCGGCGCCATTCCCACTGTAATGGAAGCAGGGGACGCCATTCTTACCGATGAATTGAACCATGCCTCCATCATAGACGGCGTTCGTCTCTCCAGGGCCGAGAGAAAGATATACCGGCACAGCGATATGAACTCGCTGGAGGATGCGCTGCGCGATACCTCTGCTGCGCGAAAACGTCTCATTATTACCGACGGCGTATTCAGCATGGATGGAGACATTGCACCCCTGCCAGAGATTGTGGCGCTGGCCGAGCAGTACAATGCAGCAGTGATGGTAGACGATGCCCACGGTTCGGGAGTGATGGGAGGCGGGCGTGGCACAGCCTATCATTTTGGCGTACATGAAAAAGTGGATATACAGCTGGGCACTCTTTCAAAAGCAGTGGGGGTGATGGGCGGGTACATTGCAGGCAGCAAACCGCTGATTGACTGGCTTACACAGCGTGCGCGCCCCTATCTGTTCAGCACAGCGCAGCCGCCAGCCGCGGCCGCGGCAGTTGCCGCCGCCATAGATTTGATGGAGAAAGATGATTCTCTTACCAGCCGCCTCTGGGAAAACACCCGATTCTGGAAAGAAGGGCTGCACAAACTGGGGTACGACACAGGGGTATCGCAGACGCCGATTACCCCAGTGATGACTGAAGACGAGGGGCGCGCTGCACACATGCAGCAGCTGCTGCTGGAAGAAGGAGTGCTTGCACTTGCCATTGTATATCCTACCGTTGCCAGGGGAAAGGCACGTATACGCACCATGCCGTCTGCTATGCACAGCCGTGCTGATCTGGAAGAGGCTCTGGCAGCATTTGAGAAGGCAGGCAGAAGGATCGGTTTGATCTAGCAGGGCAAGGAAGCAGGTAATTCTACTATTATGAAAATTGCTCTCGTTTCCGAAAATTCTGCAATATTACTTTAGAAAACAGCATTGATGGAACGAAAATTGCCATGTATATTGTGTATGATACTGGCAAAACCTTTATGCAGGCCATGAAACCCTGTTTTGAAGGTGTTACATCTAAAGAATAATTTGCGGCCTGTGGCCACATCGCTGTGCGGCTGTTATACCGCAGGGAGATAAAACAAATAATGAGTTCCTATCCTTCCATGGAGCAGGCGCCTTCAACAGGTGCGCGAGATATTGGCGGACTGATTTGGAGGCGTGGCTGGGTAGTGCTGGTAATCGTATTGATCGCACTTGCGATCGCTTACCTGATTACCATAAAAACACCCAAAACATGGACTGCCAAGGCGATGCTGATTACTTCTGGCAGCGCATACCAGAATACTACCGGAATCGCGCAGGCGCAGAGTACGGCCAGCAACGAACTGCAGATGCTGCAGTCGGACGACATTGCCCAGCTCACCCTGGCGTGGCTGAAACAAGACTCGCTCAGGCAGGGTGTACCGTTTACATTCGGCGACCTTACTGCGCAGCAGTTTATGAACAAGCTCACGGTAGACAACCCCAGCGGCACCAGCCTAATCAATGTGAGCATGAGCGACCAAAGCCCTGAAAAAGCCCAGCAGCTTGCAAACGGAGTGTGTAAAGCCTTTGTTGCATGGAACCACTCTCTGTTGGTCAACAGCACCAGCCAGAACATACATGACCTTGAACATCAGCTGAGTGTTGCAAAAGAGAAAGCCCTGAGTGCAGATATTGCATTGAGAAACTTTAAAGATCAGCATCATCTGGTAGATTTGCCTACACAGGATGGCGCTGCCTTGCAGCGTTACGAAGAAGCCGCAAACAATGTAACCCAGCTGCAGGCATCTGTAGCGGCACAGCAGACCAAGGTAAAGGCGCTTAAGGCGCAGCTTAGCACCATGGACAAACAGGTGCTGGCGCAGAATGGTTTTCGAGACGACATGGTTTATTCCTCATTGATGTCTGAACTAACCCAGGCCAAGCAGGAATATGCCCAGAAACTTGAAAAGTACCAGCCGGATTTCCCTGGCATGCCTGCCAAACTGAGCTATATTCAGAAGCTGCAGCAGCAGGTAGATGCGCTTCGCAAAAAAACTGTCACCAGCGTACTGCCTACCGCAACAGAACAGGATACCCAGCTGCAGGATTTGCAGAAAGCAGAAACCACTTTGCTGGTGGAACAAAAGCAGCTGCTGGATGCGCAAAACCAGGCAGCACAATTTAATTCGAACCTGCAGGGAATACCGCAGCTGGAGATGCAGTACAACCAGCTGTCGGAGCGTGACAAAAACCTGAGAAAAGTTGAACAGGAAGTACAGAAAAACCTCACCCTGGCACAGGTAGGCACCAGTACGCAGCGTGTGAATGTGCAGATTGCGCAGGATGCCCTTCTGCCTGAACAGCCATCCAGCCCCAATATGACCAATAACCTGCTTTTTGGCGGTGTGCTTGGGCTGGTGCTTGGAATTGCTACCCTGATGCTGCTGGAAAATACCGATCAGCGCCTGCGCACCACAGGACGTGCCCGCGCCATGCTTCCAGGCAGTGTGATTGGAGCGCTGCCCAGCGTGAAAAATACGCAGATACAGGCCCTGCTGCAGGGCAACAGTGCAGGCAGAACCGCCGAAGCCTACAGCCTGGCACGGGCCAATCTGTCGCTGGCCCTGCGCAATCTGGGGCAGGGATGCCATGTGGTTATGGTAACCAGTGCGCTGCCCGGCGAGGGTAAGTCGCTTACTGCTGTTGCCCTGGCGCGCTCTTCTGCACGTGCCGGTAAACGCGTAATTCTGGTAGAGGCCGATATGCGCCGACCTAGCATGAACGCGCTCTTCAATACCAGCGAACCCACTGGACTTGCGGAGGTGCTGAATGGTGAAATGCAGTTGGATGATGTGCTGGTAGGGTCTGACGTAGAAAACCTTACCCTGCTCTACAGTGGGGCGCCTAGCTGCAATCCTTCCGACCTGATTGCACGGCCGCAAATGACAGAACTGATTCAGGCTCTAAGGCAGGAGGCAGACATCATTTATGTAGATACTCCGCCTTGCTCTGTAGTGGCAGATGCGCTGGTTATGGCACCTCTGGCAGACTGTATTCTGCAAGTTGTCAGTCTGGATATGGCAGATCAGCCCACTACCCTGGAGACTACTGCTGCACTTCGGGCAGCCGACCCGAGGTCAATGGTATACTTCATCAATCGCGCTCCGGATGAGCCGAATAAAAGCTACTCCAGCTACTATACAAAGCACGACAGCTCTGCCAGTCAGGCTGCGCCTGCAAATCCACCCCGCGCATTGTTGAATGCACCTGAAGAAAAACAGGATAACTCTGCAGACCGGCAGTAATCTGCTGCCCTACAGCGCCCCGAAGATAACATTTCTTCGGGGCGGGAGAAGTATTATGAAAGCGAAAGTTTTGTTCAGCATGTTTGTACTGCTTGCAGTCAACTCTGTTGCTGGTGCACAAACTACCCCTGCCAAGCCAAATCCCGTCTCGCAGCCTGCAGCCGGTGCGCCATCTGGTACCATCCTGCCTCCAGACAGCATGGTGACAGGGCCGTACCTGCTGGGGCCGGGAGATGTGATCTCGGTCGCCTCCATTGGTTTTCCTCAGTTCAACAGCCAGATTGCAATACCGCCCGATGGTTTTATTACTCCCATACTTATCAAAAAGCATATCAATGTGGTGGGAATGACAACCGATCAGCTTGCCGCACAACTGGTGCAGGAATACTCCAAGTACGTGGTAAGCCCGGACTTCACTGTGTCGCTGGTGCAAAAACGCCCCATACAGCCCATTTCCGTTTTTGGAGCAATAAGCGGCAATCTCAATTGGCAGCCCGGTCTGCACCTCATAGATGCGCTGGCTCGTTTGGGAGGCAGCCAAACAGGGGCGAACCTCAGCCGGGTTGTTCTGACGCACCCCAATGGAGAATCGGTTACGCTGGATGTGAGTCACCCGGAAACCAAGGCAAATTCTCCCGAAAATGTGCTGCTGGGCGAAGGAGATACCATTTACATTCCGCTCAAGCATGAAATGATCTCTGTTACCGGTGAAGTGGGCGCACCTGGTGCTTACGCATACACCCATAAAATGACTGTGATGGAGGCAATCTCCGATGCGGCAGGCTTGCGCATGGAAAACGCCGACCTGGCCAATGCGGTGCTTACCAGAGATGGAAAACAGACTCCGCTTGACCTTTATGCCCTGTATAAAGAAAATAAAATACAGAACAACATGCCACTGGAACCCGGCGACAGCATCTTTGTTCCTAAAGTGAGAAACCGGGTCTACTTCCTCGGGGCTGTTTCCAAAATAGGCTGGTACAACCTGCGTCCGGGCGATAAGCTGATGGATGCGCTTACACAGATGGGGCCGGAAAAAGATGCCGACCTGGCGCACATTCGCGTCATAGAAATATCGGGAGACAAGAAAGCGTACAAACCGCTTATTGTAAACTTCCAGAAAATCGAGAACGGCGATGTTTCAGGCAATATTCCACTGCATGCCGGTGAAGTGATCTTTGTACCCAAACGCGGGCACAAGTTCGGCCTGAGCGACGTTCTGGGAGCCTTGTATCCACTGAACTTGCTGGATGGCGCAGCACGCCTCTTCAGCGGTAATTTCTAAACTCTACGCTCCTCCCTGCGCATGGCAGCAGGGAGGAGCAAGGAATACACTCTTTATGCGAATAGCTCTTGTTCATGATTTCCTTGTGCAAAATGGCGGGGCGGAAAAAGTGCTGGAAGAACTTCATTCCATCTTTCCTGAAGCGCCGATCTATACCTCAATTTATGAGGCGGAGATCATGCCAAAGAATTATAGACACTGGGATATACAAACAAGCTTCCTGCAAAAAATTCCTGCCAAAAAACGCACACACCGTTTCTTTCTCCCGTGGTACCCCATGGCTTTTGAAAGCTTCGATCTGAGTGAGTATGAGCTGGTGATAAGTAGCTCATCTGCCTTTGCACACGGTGTGATTACGCACCCGGAAGCCCTGCATATCTGTTACAGCCATACACCTATGCGCTATGCATGGATGTCTTCTTCGTACCTTGAACGGGAAAATATGCCAGCCTCTGTCCGTACCCTGCTGGCTCCTACCCTGCATAAACTGCGCGGCTGGGATGCAAATGCGAGTATGCGGGTTGATCACTATATCGCAAACTCGCGGATAGTGGCGGGCAGAATAGAGAAGTACTACCGCCGCAAATGCGATATAGTATTTCCTCCCATAGACACAGAAGCATTTGCACTCGCAGAAGATGCAGAAGATTACTATCTGATAGCAGCACGCTTTGCCCCGTACAAACGCCTTGATCTTGCTATAGAAGCATGCAACAAAATGCGCAGAAAACTGGTGGTGGTTGGCAGCGGGAGGCAGGAAAAGCACCTGCGCGAACTGGCCGGGCCAACAGTAGAATTTCAGGGCAGAGTGGATTTTGGCACGCTGGTGAACATTATGAGCCGATGCAAGGCGTATATAATGCCTGGGCAGGAAGACTTTGGCATTTCACCCGTGGAGGCAAATGCATGTGGAAGACCTGTTATTGCCTATGATGCAGGCGGCGCCCGTGACAGTCAGAGAGAGGGAGTAACCGGCGTGCTGTTTGAACAGCAGACAGTAGAAAGCCTTTGTGAGGCGATAGAGCGGCTGGAAACAATGAACTTCGACCCGCATCGCATACGTGAACACGCCATGCAGTTTGATAAAGAGGTGTTTCGAGAATCCATTCTGAGAATAGTGGACGAACAGTGGAATAAAAGAAAAGAAAGCAAGCTTCATCCTCCTGGAGAACCAGCATACATTCCATGACACAGAGTACTATATCGCATAATACAGATGCCATGCAGCCTGATATACGGCAGGAGAGCATGAAAGAGGCTTTTGCTTCTATTGTTTCAGACTTGAAGCGCTGGCCTGCACAGGCATGGCTGCTCAGTGCAATGATACTGCTGCTTTACATACCAGTAATAGCAGAAACGCTTCCATACTGGCTAGACAACGGCACCTACTCTTTTTGTGCGCTTATCATACCCATCAGTCTGGGGCTGCTGTTTTTGATGCGGCACGATCTGCGTGGAATAGAGCGTAACCCCAGTTTAACAGGCATATGGTGGATAGCTGCCGGGGTGCTGATAGAGCAGCTGGGCTGGTTTACTCATATTCGCTTCCTTGCGGTAGGATCGCTGCCCCTGGTGCTTATCGGCGCCATTTTAGTAATGCATGGCCCAAAAATGCTGCGGGTTATACGCTTTCCTATTCTGTTTCTGGTTTTTGCAGCGCCATTTCCAGAACCTATCCTCACGAAAGTGGATGTGGAAGCGCAGTTCATCAGCACGATCAGCACAGAGCACATTATGCAGTTTTTTGGGTTTGCCATTGTGCGCCAGGGCAGCGTGCTTCAGGTGCCAACCATGTCGCTCAATGTAGCAGAAGCATGCAGCGGATTTAAGAAAATGACCTCGTTTTTCTGCTTCGCTGTGCTGTATGGCTGGGTGTTTCGCATGCAAATATCCAAATGGCTTGCGCTGATATGCCTCAGCATGCCCCTTGCCATGATTGCTAACATTGTGCGTATCTGCGGCCTGGTGGCCATTGCCTCATGGTACGGCCCCAGGCCGGAAGCGATTGCACACGAATATGCCGACTATTTTGTAATTGCTCTCTCCAGCGTACTGCTGGTTTGGGCGGGAGGTAAACTGGGATGCGAAAAGACACGATTTACACAATAGCGGCCTGTGCAGTACTGCTGACTGGCATAGTCGCTCAGCATGCACTGGCAAGAATGAAGTATGCACACCCTACTCCACTCCCTATAAACACTTTTCCCAGGCAGATAGGCAACTGGAAAGCAGGCAAAGACCTGCCCAACGATCCGCTGATTCTGGAGGCGCTTCCCGGTGCTACCCTGGTGAGCCGCGACTACGCCAACGTGAAACACCCACAGGAAACCGTGAACCTCATGCTGGTCACCGGAAACTCGTACCAGGATTTTCATGACCCAAGAGGCTGCTTTCCCACCCACGGTTTCAGAGTGTCTCACCTGGAAAACTGGGTGCAGGATGGCAACAGAATTCAGTACATGCAGGCCGAGCAGAATGGAAATACCATCGATTTTCTGTTTTATGTGCCTGGCGGGCTGGGGTTTGCTTCTGAGCAAGGGGATTTGTTTTTGCGCAAAATGTTTGCCCTGAGAGAAATGCTCACCGGTGCGTCGGGCGGGTCGGTTGTGGTGCGCCTTACTGTAGATGACGGGCCAAACAGCCAACAATTGATGCGACATTTTATTGATGTGATTCAGCCTGCAGTTACTGCACTGGTAGCAAAAGGAAAAAAGAAATAGTGAGCGCAAATACCATTCAATCTTCACGTACGCCTCTGGTAGTGCTGAAACCGCCCAGCGGGTGGGCACATATTAACCTGGCAGAGATGTGGCATTTTAGAGACCTGCTGTACACCTTTGCCTATCGTGATGTAAAACTGCGCTATAGGCAAACTGCCCTGGGAGCCATCTGGGTGCTGCTTCAGCCGCTGATGGCAGCAGGAATTATGTCGTTTGTTTTTGGCAAGGTGGCAGGCTTGAAAAGCCCGAACGGCATTCCCTATTTTGCGTTTGCGTTTGCAGGGCAGCTTGGCTGGAATCTCTTTTCAAGCATTTTTACGCGCGCCAACAGCAGCCTGCTGCAAAATGCACAACTGGTTTCCAAGGTCTACTTTCCGCGTATGCTGATGCCTCTTTCTACCGTATGTTCTGCCTGTATCGACTTTCTTATTTCGCTGGGCATGATGGTGGCAATGATGTTTGCATACCATATTGCACCCCATGCCAATGTGCTGCTGCTTCCCCTTTGGGTTGCCTGTTTTGCTATGCTGGCGCTGGGCGCAGGGTTTGTTACCTCTGCACTTATGGTTTCTTACAGAGATGTACAGTATGTGGTGCCTGTTCTGGTAAACTTTCTTATGTTTGCAAGCCCCGTGGCTTATTCTTTGCAACAGGTGCATGAAAAAGTGCTGCATCATTCGCTGTCTGCTACAAGCTATATCTTCTACACCATCAACCCGCTTTCAGGGCTGCTGGAAGGTTTGCGCTGGTCTTTGCTGGGAACCGGCACACTTGCTTTAGGGCAGGCGCTCTATTCTGTGGCCTGGTGCGCATTTGTGTTTTTTGCCGGTGCGCTTGCATTCAGGCGCATGGAGGCAAAATTTGCCGACGTTATCTGAAAGACGCGGTATTGTGCTGGCGGGGGGGAGCGGCACTCGGCTTTACCCCGCCACACTGGCGCTTTCTAAACAGCTGCTGCCGGTATACGACAAACCAATGATCTACTACCCGCTTTCCACCCTGATGCTGGCGGGTATTCGGCATATTCTGCTCATATCCACTCCTCATGACCTGCCCCTGTTTCAAAGGCTTTTGGGCGATGGCTCTGCATTTGGCATAGAACTGGAATACGCAGAGCAGCCGCGCCCGGAAGGGCTGGCACAGGCTTTTTTGATAGGGAAACAGTTTCTTCAGCAGAAACCTGCCTGCCTTGTACTGGGAGACAACCTGTTTTATGGCCATGGTCTGCCTGAACTGATGTATGCTGCAGACCAGCGCACTGATGGGGCAACAGTATTTGGGTACCGAGTGAGTGACCCGCAGAGATATGGTGTAATGGAACGCGATGCCAGGGGGCGCGTGGTATCGCTGGAAGAAAAACCACTGAACCCGCGTTCTAATTACGCAGTGGTAGGACTGTATTTTTATGATGCAGCCGTAACAGAAATGGCTGAAAGCCTGCGACCCTCTGTGCGGGGCGAACTGGAAATTACCGACCTGAATAATTTGTATCTGCAGCAGGGAAAACTTTATGCTGAAATGATGGGGCGCGGGTTTGCCTGGCTGGATACCGGTACGCATGATTCGCTGGTGGAAGCCTCCAATTTTATTCAGGCAATAGAACTCAGGCAGGGTCTGAAAGTTGCCTGCCTGGAAGAAATTGCGCTGGAAATGGGTTATATTACACCAGAGCAGCTGCTGGAGCGTGCTGAAGCGATGGGGAAAACAGGCTATGGCCACTACTTGAGGGGCCTGATAAAGGAGAATGCATGACTCAGGAGATACCGGGGGTAGTTATAAAACCGCTCGGAAAGTACAAAGACAGCCGCGGATGGCTGATAGAATTGTTTAGGGAAGATGAACTGCCAAACGGATTTATGCCCGTGATGGGCTATATTTCGCTGACACACCCAGGAATAGCGCGCGGCCCGCACGAACACAGAGACCAGACCGACGGCTTCGCTTTTCTTTCGGGGGCATTTGAAGTAACCTTGTGGGAAAACCGCTCCGGCTATGAGCCATGTAAGGTCGTTGTGCAGGCCGGGGAAAACAATCCTCTCTTTTTAGTTGTGCCGCCCGGAGTGGTGCATGCCTACAAGAACGTTGGAAGCGATGATGCTACCGTGCTCAATTTTCCCGACAGGCTGTATGCAGGCAAAGGCAAAGCCGAACCCGTAGATGAGATACGGCATGAAGAAATAGACTCGGAGTTCAAACTGTGAAAACTCTGCTGGTCACAGGGTGCGCCGGGTTTATTGGCAGCAACTACTGCCGCTATGTGCTGCAAAAAGATGCCGATGCCAGAGTGATTGGTTTAGATGCTCTTACGTATGCAGGCAATCTTTCTACTATGCATGACCTGAAACAGAACACAAGGTTCTGCTTTTACCCGGGCAAAATACAGGATGATACAGTGGTGAGCGGCATTATACAGGCCGAAAAAGTAGACTATATCGTCAATTTTGCAGCTGAAAGCCACAACGACAGGTCTCTGCTGAACCCGGCAGAGTTTATACAAACCGATGTTGCCGGCGTATTTACCCTGCTTGATGCAACCCGAAAATTTGGCCTGAGGCGCATGCTGCATGTCTCGACCGATGAGGTGTATGGTTCTACCATAGACGGCAGGTTTACAGAGCAAACCCCGCTGGAACCGAATACACCGTATTCGGCAAGCAAGGCAGGGGGAGACCTGCAGTGCAGGGCGCACCACATTGCCTACAATACACCGGTGGTAGTTACCCGCTGCGGCAACAATTTCGGCCCGTGGCAGTACCCTGAAAAACTGCTGCCGTTTTTTATTACCCGCCTCATAGACAACCGCAGGGTGCCCCTGTATGGCGATGGAAGCCAGGTAAGAGACTGGGTGTTTGTAGAAGATCACTGCAGCGGAATACACCACGTGCTGGAACATGGCGAGCCAGGGCAGGTTTACAACATCGGCGCAGACGGAGAACAGACGAACATAGCTGTAACCAGAATGCTGCTGGAACTGCTTGGAAAGCCTGAAAGCCTGATCAAGCACATACCAGACCCGCGCGGAAACGCACACGACAGGCGCTACAGCATAGATGCTTCACGCCTGAAAAGCCTGGGCTGGCAGCCTGAGCATGAGTTTTCTGCTTCTCTTGAATGCACTGTGAAGTGGTACAGCAGCAGACAGAACTGGTGGAGGGAAATACTGGCCAAGCCAGACTACCAGGCGTTTATAAAGCGCTTTTACGGCAAATACCTCGGAGAAGACCTGTAGTTTTTGCAGAAAAAGGAGAGTTTTGAATGAACCCGGCAGATACATTGAGCTATATTGTTGGCAGAAGAAGCCTGCGCGCGATGGAACCCGGAGCAAAGATACCGCAAGAAGCAGTATCTAGAATGCTGGAAGCAGCAAGATGGGCGCCATCCTGTTCAAATACGCAGCCGTGGCGCTTTGTGGTGGTGCAGGAACCTGAAGCATTTCAGAAAGCCTTGCAGGCCCTGAAACCAGGAAACCGCACCTGGGCACAGCATGCAGGGGCGCTGATAGTTCTCTGTGCCAACCCTGCCGATGACTACGAAATGGCGGGGCAGCCTGCTTACCTGTTTGACTGCGGTCTCGCCGCTCAAAACCTGATGCTGCAGGGGGTGGCAGAGGGACTGGTAATGCACCCAATGGCCGGATGGGAAGAAGAGCCGATGCGTTTGGCTATTGGTTTACCCATGCCCTACCGGGTAGTGTGCGTGATTGCTGCAGGGCAGACGGGAAAGCTGGAAAATCTGCCAGAAGACCTGCAAAAGCGAGAGGCTGGCGAAAGGGTTCGCAAACCTCTCGCCAACCTCGTTTATTTCGACGCCTGGCCAAATGAAGGCTGAGCGGTAAGAGAAGTTCAGGCTGCCAGCGCCGGCAGTTTCAGGTGGTTTTCACCCACTGCTGCCAGAGCAGGCAGTTTGCTGCGGCTGCTTGCGCGGCGGCTTCTGCCGCTGTTGCCGGTTTCCATATGGCGCCGCAGCATTACGCGAGCGCGATGAATGCGAGAACGCACCGTTCCAATAGCGCAGCCCATTTCTTCAGCAATTTCCTGGTAAGAGCGCTGTTCTACATCGCACAACAGAATAGCAATTCTGTAGTCATCCGGCAGGTTGTCCAGGGCTAACTGCAGCCTGCCGTCCATCACCTGGTTCATCACCAGTTCTTCGGGGTTGCTGTCTGGTGCAGCAAATTCATGCGACATTGGCTGCCCCTCATCATCGCTGTACACAGGGGTATCAAGTGAAAACATTGGCACGCGTTTCTGGCGTCGGCGCATGTCTATTACGCGGTTGGTGATGATTCTGAACAGCCATCCCTCAAAAGGCCTGGTTTCATCGTAGCTGGTAAAGTTTTTCCATGCCCGTACGTAGGCATCCTGTACTACGTCTTCTGCATCTGTGGCATTTTCTGTTAGTCTGTAGGCAAGATTGTATGCTCTGCGCCGGGAAGATTGGAAGAGAGACTCGAACTTTGTACGGGCAATGTATTCGCTTCTGCTTTCCTGTACTGCGGTTGCAACCATCTTTTTTTCTCCTCGCCGGTAATACCGGCAGCTTTGCACGTTGACGATATATGAAGCGACGGGCTTTCTCAGGCCGCGCTTGTATCACTGGTTACTGTGCTGGCTTCTGACTGAGCCAGTACATTCAGAATAGTTGTTCGTATCACTTCACATCCACTGTCTGCCAGAATTACAGCATTGGCACCGGCATCCAGAGCAGATTTCTTATGCTCTTCCAGCGAAACCAAAACTACAATCCTTGCACAAATCCCTTCCTTGCGCAGTGCATGCGCCGTCTCACAACCATTTAGGTAGGGCATATGCGCTTCCAAAAGAATAAAATCAGGGTGGTGTTTGCGGGCTTTGATCAATGCCTTCAGGCCGTCTTCGGCCTCCCATGCGACCTCCAGGCCAGGGGCGCTTTCCATAATTCTGCGCAGACACTGGCGTATAGACGCATCCTTGTTAGCCAGTAGTATTTTTACATGCTGCATTGCCTGCACCGCCTCTCGCTGCCCCGCTGTTACTTGAGCAGCCTGCATTTACTTACAGGTTAATTATCCTATTTTTTTCTTTTTGATAACACCGTGATATGCCTGAAAATAAAGGAGGGAAATCCCTTGTTTTCTACAAGGGTTTTCCCTTGCCCTATGCCGGGGGGCTTACACACAGGGGGAATGAGGTGGAAAAAGCAGAAAGCGTGCTGCGAATATGCGGTGAGAAGCAATACAGGCAGGGCGGAGAGCTGCTGCCTCTGCACCCTGCCTGTATTGCGTACACTGCGCTATTGCGGGCAGGTATCTATCTGGGCGCGCACCAGGTCTGAACCGGCGCTGTAGTTTACGTACACCGATTTCCATTCGGTGCAGTAATCCATGGCAGCCATCCCGGCTTCGCGGTGCCCGTTTCCGGTGTTCTTTATGCCTCCAAACGGCAGCTGTATTTCGGCGCCGCTGGTGGGCAGGTTGATGTATACCAGACCAGCATGCAGCTCTTGCACTGCGTGAAACGCGCGGCTTACATTCTGGGTGTAGAGCGACAGTGAAAGACCGTACCGGGTGGCATTGGCCATTTGTACGGCATCTTCCATAGTATGCGCTTCCATAAGGGCGGTTACCGGGCCGAAAATTTCCTCTTGTGCAATGCGCATGCCTGGCGCCGCATTGTCCAGCAGGGTGGGCAGATAGAAGCAGCCTTCTGCAAACGGCCCTTCCTGCATTATTTTGCCTCCTGCAAGCAAACGCGCCCCCTCATGCCGGCCAAGCTCTACATATTCATGAATGCGCTGCAGCTGCTTTCGGTTGATCACCGGCCCAATCTCCACACCAGGGTCGGCGCCGTCGCCCATACGCAGCGCAAGTGTTTGGTGCAGCAGTTTTTCTCTAAATGCGGGCAGTATGCTTTTCTGCACTATAAGGCGGCTGGCGGCAGTGCATCGCTGCCCTGCAGTGCCAAAAGCGCTCCAGAGTGCGCCTTTTACCGCCAGGTCGATGTCTGCATCTTCCAGAACTACAATGGCATTTTTGCCGCCCAGTTCACAGCTGATGCGCTTCAGCATGCCTCCGCACTGTGCGGCGATGCGGCGGCCAATTTCTGTGCTTCCGGTAAACGAAATCACATCAACTCCCTCTGCTTCTACCAGTGCGGCTCCTGCTTCCTCCCCCAGTCCGGTTACCAGGTTTACCACACCGGGGGGTAAGCCGGCTTCTTCAAGCATCTGCACAAAGGTTACAGCCAAACCGGGTGTATCTTCGGCGGGCTTGAATACAATGGCGTTGCCTGCCAGCAGGGCAGGAAACATTTTCCAGCTGGGTATGGCAATCGGAAAATTCCAGGGTGTAATCATGCCAACTACGCCTGCTGCAACGCGTTCAGCGGCGCAGTACACTTCCGGGCGCTCGCTGGGCGCAATATGGCCTGTAGGCATTCTGCCAAATGCCGCCATGTAATGCGCCATATCAATGGCTTCCTGCACATCTCCTCGCGCTTCCACCAGCACCTTTCCCATTTCGCGCGTCATTTGCAAAGCCAGCGCTTCCTTGCGCTCTTCCATCAGGCGGCCCATGCGTGTGAGAACTGCGGCGCGTTGGGGGGCTGGGGTTTTGCGCCATGCCTGAAATGCTGTGCGCGCGGCAGCAACAGCCAGGGCGACCTCTGCATGACCAGAGCGTGAATATGCGCCAAGTACCTCGGTGGTGCGCGCAGGGTTGCATGAGGTAAATTCGCTGCACGAATCTGCAGAAAGCCACCTGCCTGCAATGTAATTGGTTTTTGCGGGCGCCATGCTAGTTTTCTCCTGCTGCCAGTATGCGTGCATCGGTAGCACGTATGATAGCACTTACACCGGTCTGGTTGAAGCCCTTGAAACCTTCCCAGCGCTGCAGTATTTCCAGATGGCTGCCTGCTGCACCTTGCTGAATAAAGCGCTGTGCCTGTTCGGGGGTAAGCACGCCTTTGTTTACAAGAACCTCTGCCCGTGCAGGCTCTACCGGCCACAGCTCTGCAGCAGTAAATGCCTGTTTCAGCATAGGCAGGCTGGTAAAGGGCGCCATTACCTTCTGCCCGGCAGCGGTGTGCAGCGCTTCGCACTGCTCAAAGTCAAACTCTGCTTCCAGGTGGTGCATTCCTGCCCTGCCAATGCTGTCGCCATGAAGCGCGCACCAGAGGCCAATGGTTTCGGGGTCGGGGGTATCTGGCAGGCTGTTTTCTGCATAATTAATGTCCAGCTCTTCGGGAGCCATGTCAACATCGCAAAAAATGATGATGCGGCACACCGGGTGTTCCAGCACCTGCGCTCCCCATCCTGCTTCTGCACCGGCATAAAACTTTTCGCGTATTTCAAAGCCCATGCTGAGCCACAGGGCAAGAATGGTGCGAAACTGGCTGCGCGAGCAGCGGTAGGTATGATGATCGTGATTTGCCCAGCCCAGCCCCAGCGACTGCTGCCATGCATACTGTCTGCGGGCCGCGGTATTGCGCGACATATAATAATCGCGCTCCACTGCAAAAAACTCATGGACAGTTCTGTTTTGGCCGATCAGTTCTATTGCCTGTGCCACTGCGGAAGCTGCGGCCTTCAGCGCCTCTGCTTCTGAACCGCTGCGAGCACGGCTGCGCAGCAGCTGTGATGCCTGCCGTATGCGCTCGGCTTCTTTTTGAGAGAGCGCTTCCGGGGTAAAACCATCGGTTCCGCAGCGTGTAAGCACAGCCAGTTCTCCGTATGGCAGAGTGCACAGCGCCTGGTAATATGAGCTGCCTGGTTCACCCTGTCTCTCTCTGGCATCAAGCTGATTGATCTTGAGAAACATGTCGGTGTTTTCCACCTGCAGCGCCAGGCGCTCAATGGCATTGGCCTGCAGACGCACACGGGGCAGCCTCGCACCCATATGCTTCCATACGGTTTCAGATGCTTTGCTAATGGGTGTCATTCCAAATAACTCAAGCTGCCTGCGCAGAGAAGGGCTGTCTGGCAGCAGCCAGTGGTCTACCAGGTTTTCCATGCGCACGCCTGCGCGAGTTAAAAAACGACGCTGCATTTCCTGCAAACGAGGGTTTTGGGCTGTAAACTGCTGCAGCTGCTGTTCAAACCAGTTTGCCGCCTCAGGACAGCGGGGCCAATTCTCATTCATAATCGGTTCCTCATTTCCAGCCTGCCGCGCCACGCTGCGCTTGCAAGGCCAGGTGATGAAGGTAGTTTACCCGAAGGCAATGCCGTGCAATGCAGGGCAGCCGAGTTCTCTTGCTCTGCAGCGAAATGCAAAACAGAGAGCCAGAGGCAGGGGCGCCTCCGGCTCTATGCAATGTGCTGTCAACGGGGTATTTGCGTTATGGCCGGCGTGTGCGGCGCTGCTTTTTACTCTTGCTGCATCCCGCCAGCAAAGAGGCAGCTATCAGGGAACTCAACCCTGCTGCACTACCTGATTCGGGGGTGGGCGGCGGCGGTGTGCCGTAATACAGAGTGCCGCTGGATGCATTGAACTGAAAGTTGTAGCCGGTAAGGTTGCTGGCTATAGAACCAAAGGAACCTGTGATGCCGCTGCCGGCTGTGAGAAACTGCCAGTGTGAGCCGAGCACTGGAGTGTAGCCATTGAGAAAGTCAAGTGAAAGCGTGCCGCCGTTGAGGGCGGCAGAACCGGTGATGTTCAAGGTATCAAAACTGGTGAGGCTGGCAATGTCTATCTGCAAATTGGCTTGCTTGCTTTCGGTGTAACTGCCAGTTATGTTGAAGGAAGAAGGGTCTTCGCCAGGGTTGAACACCCCTCCTGTCTGCACAAGATTCGATGTGAGCGTGCCGCCGCCGCTCCCATTGAGAGTGCCGCCCTGCAGGTAAAAAGTGCCCGATACGCTCATGCTGCCGTCTACTTTTGTAAGACCTGCCGTTTGCTGCACATCACCGGTTACATACATGGTGCCGCCCGTGTATGTTATGATGGTTCCGGTGTTCATCAGAGGGCCATGAAGACTGGATATGTCTATCTCGCCTGCTGATCCAAACTGGCCGCCGGCTGTAATGGATCCGGCGTTGGTGAACTGGAATGAACCAGGATATCCTTGTATTTGGGTATAACCCCCATCTTCTGCAGAGATGACTCCGTTTTGATTGTTCTGCAGAGAAGATGAGAGATTAAGTTTCATATACGAATTGGTGCCTATGCTGCCCATACCATTGTTGCAGTCTATGGTGCCTCTGTTTGTTAGGGTAGCAGCTGACAAATTGAAACTGCACCCCTGTATAGACTGCATGGTGCCGGTATTGTTTACCGAGCTGGAAGCTATATACACCTGGCCATTGTCGTTAAAGCCGGACAACTGGTCCCCATTGCCGGCCGAGATTGTGCCCATGTTGCTAGTGGTGCTGCTGGTAATCTGAAGGGTGGTAGGGGTGCTTGTGCCGTCTGCATACATATCGCCGTAGTTGTTGAGGGTACTGCCTTCTACATAGGTGCCTGAATTCAGGTAGTCATTGCTGGCATCAATCGTGCCGTAGTTGTTTGTAGTGCCCGAATTAATGTTCAGCGTACCCATGTTTTCACCCTGCATGTAACCATGGTTGGTAAGCGTGCTGTTTGCATTTGCAGTATCCAGATTTACAGTTCCGCCATAGGCTGATATGCCGTTGTATGATGTGGTTACCTGAATAACGTTTGCATTGGAGGTGAATATGCCGGCACCAGAAGAGTCGCTGTTAGCGGTTATCTCCCCTCCAGCATTGTCTGAGCCTACCGTTAGCGTGCCCGACTGCTGTGTGAACTGACTGGCAACAGTTGGAAACAGGTTATTGGTGCCGGTTACATTGATTGCATCTGCGCTGTTTACCGTAACATCGCCCGCCACTGTCAGGCTGGCGCCATTGCTTACTGTCAGGCTGCCGTTTGTGAAACGGCTGGTACTTGTTGTGCCGGTGGTAAAGTTGGCAATATTGTACGCCTGCGTGTTGTTGTTCAGGGTGATCTGACCGCCAATGTTGTTGACAACGCTGTTTGCTGCACCCGGAACGCCATACGGGTTCCAGTTGGAGGCATTGGTGTACAAACCGTCTCCTGCGAAGCCAGTCCAGTTTACGGTTTGGGCAGAGGCAGAGAGAGCGGAGAGTGGCGCCAGCAAAGCCACCCACATAAAAATGCCCTTGCAAGTATGCATTCTCTTATCTCCTTTGTATACATTGAAGTGCTGCTTCAATAATCGGCGAATACATTTTAACGCAGCTACCGTTGCGAAAGCGTATGCAAAATGAAGATAAAAACGCTGCGAACAGCAGGCAGGGCATTTTTTTTGCAACTATACCTTTGCTGCAATAAGCAGAGCATTCATCAGGGTGCTGCCAGAGTACTCAACAGACTTTTTGTGGTGTACAATAGTCAACAAGCATACAGATAAGGAACATTCTTTGAAACAGGAAAAAGTAATTGCAGCATTGCGGGCGGCCTGGCAGCGGGAAATGGAGGCGGCGCGCCTGTATCAGGTGCTGGCTGATCAGGAAGAGGCAAATCAGGGCAGAAGCCGCATATTTCAGCAGCTTGCAGAAATCGAGCGCGGCCACGCCGGCCAGTTTGCAGCGCGCATTCTTCAGCTGGGCGGCATACCGCCCCGCGAGGAAGAAAAGCCTGCGGGAGCCTACCGGTTTTTGGCGGCTACCCTGGGCACCGATGCCATGCTGAGGCGCCTGGAAGCGGCAGAAGAGAGAAACATGGCGGAGTTTGGCAAATATGCCAGCGATCTTGTTGAGGACGCAGAATCGAATGAACTGTTTTTGAAAATTGAAGAGGAAGAAAGACAGCATGCCACTCTGCTGCAGGGGCTGAAAACCCAGGAAGAGCCGCGCACCCGTCTGGAAGCCATGTTGAAAGGAGAAAAGTGGCATGGAAATACAGGCAGCTGGATTGGCGATGCAATCTATGGCCTCAACGATGGTCTGGGCGCAGTATTCGGGGTGGTGAGCGGTATGGCAGGGGCGGCTGCCAATACCCCCGATGGCGCCCGCGTGGTGCTTACCGCCGGTTTGGTAGCTACGGTTGCGTCTGCATTTTCCATGGGGTCAAGCGCATTTATGGCGGGCAAGTCTGAACGGGAAGTGTATGAGGCGGAAATTGAGCGGGAACGTTTGGAAATCGAACAGTCTCCTGAACATGAACGCGAGGAACTGCAGCTGATTTACCAGCTGAAGGGGCTAAGCGAAGGGGAAGCACAGCTCATAACAAATCGCATTGCCACCGACCCCCAGCAGTTTCTGAAAACCATGGCGCAGGAGGAACTGGGGCTGAGCGAACGCCATTTCCCCAACCCCTGGAAGGCATCGCTTTCTGCGGCTGTTTCCACTGCTGCAGGCGGGTTCATCCCGGTGCTGCCATTTTTCTTTATTCGCGGCCTGCCGGCTGTTGCCGCTGCCGCCCTCATCGGCATGGCGGCACACTTTGCAGTGGGGGCGGCTAAAAGCCTCATTACCGCCCGTTCCTGGTGGAAAAGCGGCCTGGAGATGACGCTGATTGGTTTTTTGTGCGGCATTGTTACCTATGGCGTGGGGGTGCTTTTGCACATTGGGTAAGCCGCCCTGCTGTACAACCCATACCGAATGCAGTAAAGAAAACAGCGAAACTGGTACAATACGGTAAAAGCGCTTTTAATGCTCAGCATGCACCCGGCATGCAGTCTGCCTGTTGATAGAAGGTATTGAATAATTATGCTGCAAACCAATGTGCTGGTAATAGGGGGCGGTCATGCCGGCTGCGAAGCGGCGCTTGCGGCAGCTCGCATGGGGTGCGATACGCTGCTGGTTACCCTGAACCTTGACCGCATAGCTCACCTGCCCTGCAACTGCTCTATTGGCGGCCCTGCCAAGGGGCACCTGGTGCGTGAAATAGATGCACTGGGCGGTGAAATGGGCTGCTGCATAGACCAGTCGCTCACACACATCCGCCCGTCGGGCACTAGCAAAGGCCCTGCAGTGCAGACCCTGCGCGCACACGCCTGCAAAGAACTCTACCCACAGGTAATGCGCGACACGCTGCAGCGCCAGCCCCGGCTTACCCTGCTGGCTGCCGCTGTAGAAAACCTCATTGTACAGGGGGGCAGGGCAGCAGGGGCAGTGACCGCAGAAGGAATGGAAATTGCTGCCGATGCTGTGGTGCTTACCACGGGCACTTTTCTCAATGGGCTGATGCACTGCGGCCACGCCCGCACACCGGGGGGCAGACACGGTGAAGAGGCAAGCAGCGGACTGAGCGCGGCTCTGAGGCAGCAGGGACTGCGCATGGGCCGCTTCAAAACAGGCACCACTCCCCGCATTCACAAAGACAGCGTAGATTACGAGGCCCTGCAGGAACTGCCTTCTGAACCAGATGCGCCTTTTTCATATCTCAACGATGCCCTGCATGCGCCATTGCCGCTGCTGCCATGCTGGCAGATGCATACCAACGCACACACCCATGAGATAATTCGTCAAAACCTGCATCTCTCTGCCATGTACGGCGGCCAGATTGAAGGCATAGGGCCACGCTACTGCCCCAGTATTGAAGACAAGATAGTGCGTTTTGCGCAAAAAGAAGCCCACCCTGTTTTTCTGGAACAGGAAACCTGGCACGGCCCCTCGCTGTATGTGCAGGGAATGTCTACCAGCCTGCCTGCAGAAGTGCAGCAGAGTTTTCTGGAGACTCTGCCGGGGCTGAGCAAAGTAGAAATGCTGCGCCCAGGGTATGCAGTAGAGTACGACATGGTTTTTCCCGATCAGCTTCGCCCCACGCTTGAAACGCGCAGCGTGCAGGCGCTCTATCTCGCCGGGCAGATCAACGGCACCAGCGGCTACGAGGAAGCAGCCGCACAGGGGCTGACTGCAGGCATAAATGCTGCGCTTCAGGTGCAAAAACGTCCGCCGCTTGTGCTCGCCAGGCGCAGCAGCTACATTGGCGTGCTGATAGATGACCTGATTACCCGCGGAGTAAGTGACCCCTATCGCATGCTTACCTCTCGCGCAGAGTACCGCCTGCTGCTGCGCCACGACAACGCAGACCAGCGCCTTACTCCTGCTGGTATAAACATAGGGCTTGTGAGCAGCGAGCGAAAAGAGCGCTACCTGCAAAAAATGGAACAGCTGGAGACCGAGCGTCGGCGTTTTGCGGGCGTTTGGGTGCTAGACAGGCACAACGCACTGCTGCAGCAGCTGAATACCGCCCCGGTAGGCGAAGGGCGCGCCTCGCTGATGGAACTGCTGAGCAGACCGGAACTGAACTACGCTTTGGTTGACGGGCTGGCGCGCAGCATCTACCCGGAACAGGCAGCGCTGCCCCCTGCCGCCGCCCCTATAGCAGAACAGCTGGAAATAGAGGCGCGCTACCAGGGCTATCTGAAACGGCAGGAGGCACAGGCCAATGCTGCCGCCAGGCTGGAAGAATATCCTGTTCCTGCCGGCATAGATTATGATCTGGTGCGCGGCATATCGCACGAAGGCAGGGAAAAACTGCAGCGCATTCAACCTGAAACCCTGGGCCAGGCCAGCCGGATACCTGGGCTGCGCCCTGGCGACATACAGCTGCTGGCGCTGCATATTGAGCGTATAAAACAGCGCAAAACCGCATAAACCTGTCTGCAGGCAGATGCATGCCCTGTTTCAGAGAGGCAGCAATGCCCTCGGCAGTAAAAAAGCACGCGCCTGCAGAGCATGCTGAAACTCTGTTCTCTGTCTGATGCATAATAGATCAGAGCATTTCTGAAAAATACAACTTGCAACAAGGAGATATGCAATGACTGCTTCGTTTTCTCCACAGCGCTACGATTCCATGCAGTACCGCCGCTGCGGTCGTACCGGTCTGCTGCTGCCTGCCATCTCGCTGGGGGCATGGGAAACCTTTGGCGGCTACCGCGATGCAGAAGTAGCGCGCGCCTGCCTCTACCGTGCGTTTGACCTCGGCATTACGCACTTTGACCTGGCAAACAACTACGGAACCCCGCCTGGCAATGCCGAAATTGTGTGCGGCCATATTATACGCGATATGCCCAGAGATGAACTGATTATCTCTAGCAAGGCCGGCTACCGAATGTGGCCAGGCCCTTACGGAGAATGGGGATCGCGAAAATACATTATCGCCAGCTGCGACCAGTCGCTGAAGCGAATGGGGCTGGAGTACTTTGATATTTTCTATTCTCACCGCCCCGACCCCGATACCCCGCTGGAGGAGACCCTGGGCGCACTTGACCAGCTGGTAAAACAGGGCAAGGCGTTGTATGTGGGCGTTAGCAGCTACAGCGGCAGGCAGTTTAGAGAGGCGGTAAAGGTGACTGAAAGCAAAAATCTGGCTCCTGTCACCATTCATCAGCCCTACTACAATATGCTGGGGCGCGGCATAGAGCAAGACCTGCTTCCGTTTACAGAGGCGGCCGGTACAGGCGTCATTCCATTTTGTCCGCTTGCCTCCGGCCTGCTTACCAGCAAATACCTGGGCGGCGATATACCAGCCGAAAGCCGTGCCGCAGAAAAATGGGGAAAAGAGTGGGTAGCCAACAACCTGACCCCCAAAAAGAAGGAAGCGCTGCTGCAGTTGAACCGCATGGCCGAACAGCGCGGCCAAACGCTGGCGCAAATGGCGCTGGCATGGATACTGCGGCTGCCTGCTGTTACCAGTGCGCTGATAGGCGCTTCCAGTGTACGCCAGGTGGAAGAGAACGTTGCTGCCCTGCAGAACCTTGAGTTCGGCCGGGAAGAACTGCAGCAGATCGACTCGCTGGCGCCTGCCTGACCGGTAATCTGATTAGGGCCACTGCCCTGTGCCCGAAACAGACCAGAGGGCTGTGTCTGTTTCGGGCTGGCTTGTGAGTAGAGCCTTGGCGTGCCCATCGCAAAACAGAGTAACGTTGCGTGAATGCGGGTCTGCCGCCTGCATCATTTCTTTTTTCGTGCTCTTCAACCCAGTTCCCCCGCAGCAAGAGCGGGCAGCAAGAGTGCGAGCAGCACAAGTACTTCTGTGAATTGAGAACCGCTCGCAGATGCCAAAAACGCTGTTTTCTCATACACATAGTTGACCGCTCTTTGTGTGCCGGGCAGGGGAGATGTAGTAAAGTCAGACTGCGGAAATACATGGTTGATATTGCTGATTGTTAATTGAATCAAATCATACCGAACCTATTGTTGTTCTGCAGTATATAAGACGTTTTTGCAATGCAAAAGCGGACAAACAGCCACTGTATTTTCATGCAGATATGTTTGCAGCAGTGACGGGCTGCCTGCTGCCGAGTTTTATTTCGGCATGACCCGGGTAGTGGCTAAAATCACTCTGCTGCAGGCAGTTTAGTAATGAGAGAGGTAAAACATTTCATTCTGTTCTCTCAATGCTGTGCAGGCTTTGTTCCTGCAGATGCGCAGGCTTTGTTCCTGCAGAAAGGAAATAGTATGCGCAGCAACTTTTTTGATGACGATGATCAAAACTTTTTTGATTTATCCAGGCACAGCCAAGGGGTGGTGTATGAGTGTATGCACTGTCGCAGCACCATTGTGCGCCGCTCTTCCGACTCGGCGCCTTTTTCATGTGACGGCGGACCCTGTGTAGACTGGACTGGCCGCGACAACCACGGGCATATGTGGATGAGACGCAGTTAGCCTGTGTGCCAGGCAAAAGCCGTGCTGAAACGCTGTGCCGGCAGCGGTGCGCGTTTGCATGCGGCACTGCAATAACCTGCAAAAAGGGGGGGCAATACTGGCAGATCGCCTCCCCTGCGCCCACTACTGATGTTTGCTTAGCATGGTGCGGCCATACGCGGCTATGTCTGGCCGGGAAGTGTTGTTTGCGCACAGCTGCCAGTATTTTCGCGCATTGAGAATATCTCCTGCATTGAAGCAGATATTGGCATACTGCATATAGAAATAGGGTGTTTGCTCGCCATGAGCCAGGGCAGTGCGGCCCTCTTTTTCTGCTTCTGCATACTTGTGCAGCCCTGCCAGCGAAGCGGCAATAACTGCATACGACTCACCGGTGTTGGGGAAGTAAACGTTGTCTTGTGTGCATGCCGTAATCGCTTTCTGGTACTGCCTGGCCTGGTAATAGGCCAAGCCCAGGTTGAACCAGGCGTTGGATTGGGGCATCAGTTTCAACGATGCCTTCAGTACAGCAATCGCTTCTTTAGAGTTGTGGTATTGCAGATCAGTAAAACCCAGATTCTGCTCTGTCAGCCAGTCAAATGGATCATCTTTCAGGCGTGCTCGCATGTATCTGGCTGCCAGCGCCCCCTGCCCGCACATTCTCAGCGCTTTGCTCAGCCTGACGTAGATTTTATGGTTATCCGGGCACAGTGCAAGCGACTGTTCGTAGTAATGTGCTGCAGTGAGGCAGCTTTTGTGTTTATAGGCAATGGTACCCAGATCGTACGCTGCATTGTATGCGTACGGCGAACCATTCAGCAGCTGCCTGAGAATGGGTTCTGCCTTCAAGTCATGGCCGTCATGTTCCAAAGCCCTGGCGTAGCTTAAGGCATACAGCGGGTTTTGTGGATTGTTTTTGTAACTGGTTCGGTTTGCTGTCAGTATGGCATGCGCAAGATTTTGGGCATCCAGATTCATGCCGTCGTTTTTCAGGGCCGTTACTGCATCCCATGATGTCTCATCGTAATCTGCGGCGGCGGCATAGTGCCTTGCATTCCAGATCATCTCTGCAGTCTCGCCCGTAGACCATTTTGTCTGGTAAAGCTGCAAGCCCCAGTAGTAGTTGTCTTCGTCGGCAGGGTCGAGCTTCTGTGCTTGCTGCAGCGCTTTCACGGCCCCGTTTGTATCGTTGTTGAACGTATCGGCCTCAGAAAGATTGGCCCATGCCGAAGCGTCAAGGGGGTCGGTTTCAACGGCACGCTTGGCAATTCTTGCGGTGCGCCGGTATATTTTATTCAGGTTTTGCCAATCGGCTGTGCTTATGTCGCGCGCATATCTTCCCTTGCGAATAATGCGTGCTGTTTTAGACAGCACATAGCTCAGCTGCAGCCATGCCTGCGGATTGCCCGGATCGAGAAGCGCTGCCTGCCGTGACAGTTTCACCTGTATACCGCCTGGAGACATGCTGACATGAGAGAGCTTGCTGTACTGAGCCAGCAGGGCGGCGAAAGTATAGTTGTGTTTCCACTGTTGGTGCAGTTTGAGAATCTGCGGCTCTCTTTTTATTACCTCGCGGCTACCTAGCGAATTTACAATGCCTTCCGCCTCCGCATTGTTCGGCAGCGCATTGAACAGCTTATCAGGCAGTGAAACCATAGAAGAACGCAAGGGGTGAGAGGTGTTGCCCAGCGCAATGGCCGCTGCAAGAGGAGACCTGTCAGCTATACTGACCAGGCGATGTACTGCGGCAGTTGATGAGGGGGAAAAAGGGTTGAAGTCAACGGGAATGCTGCCAAGAAATTCCATATCTGCGCTGGAAAGCCCTGTTGCTGTCGGTATTGAACCGGCATTTCGTGCCCTGAGTTCTGTGGCAAGCGCTTTCGCAAGCGCTGGAAGCCGGCTTGTCAGCTGATCGGGCGTCCCTGTGATGGCCAGCGGAGCGGCAGCAGGTTTTGCACTGGGCAGACTGTAGATGACAGCTGTGAGCTGATAGCCTGTTCCATGTTGGCTCAGCGATGTGATGATTGCATTGGTGCAACCGGTAGCCTGGGCCACCACAGGCAGGCTGGCAGGTGTAAGATGAAGAGAAGGCTGACCAGTTTCCCTGCTGAGCCGTACCTGGCATGACCAGAACGGAGACCTGGAAAAGCAGGGCAGGCCGGCCAGGTAAAGCTGCATCCACCGGGAAAAACCATCCCCCAGTTCCTGCACCGTCAGCGGGAGCAGAGTGGAGCAGGTAGGGGGGCAGACGAAAATGCCGGGGTGGTCAGGAATGCCGGCAACAGGCTTCACATGCTGCAAATTGGTATCTATGGCAGAGGGTGAAGCAGCAAATTGGGCAACGGTTACCGTATCTTGTACTGCATGAATCTGCTGGTATGCAATGGGCTTTCGTTCTTTGCGTCTCAGGTTGTGATAGAAGATGAACGCTGCTGCCAGCAGGATGCCGGCGCAAAACAAGGGCAGTAGGCAGCAGCCGCAGGCAGATCGGGGTTTCAAAAAATCACCTCTCCTATTCAACAGTTCATGCGTTGTGCAACTATTGCAGCAATTCGCACAAATGTTATAAATATCCTTCATTCCTCTGCCGGCTCTGCGCAGATTACCCGGCTGCGTCATCTGTGCTGGGGCTGAACAAGCAAAACAGCGACATAAAATCAGGCCATGCCTGCTGCAGTGGAAAATTATTCGCTTCTCAATCGTACAGAATTCTGGAGAGAGTTTACAGACCGCCTATGACAGAAACGCGCGCACAAATTGAACAAAAAAGCAGCCAGACAGTTTCTCTGCCTGTTCGACCTTTGCGGCAGATGCTGGCAGACAATTTCACAGCGGCCTTTGCTGCCATTGCCGAAAACCGCCTGCGCTCGCTGCTTACCCTCTCTGGCATTGTAGTAGGCGTGCTTGCCATTACCACCCTTATTGCAATTTTGCAGGGGGTGAAAGCGCAAATTGCCTCGCAGGTAAAAGGGCTGGGAGCCAATCTCATTGTGATTGTGCCATCCCGCCTCAACGACAACGGGCAGCCCGATTTTGCATCGCTGGCGGGTATCTCCACCCTTACCCCTGCAGACGTACAGGCTCTGAAGCATGTACCGGGTGTAAAACATGTTTCGCCTGTTTATTTCATATCGGGCACGGTAGGTGTGAACAAGGCAAACACTACTTCGGCTTTTGTGGTAGCCACCAACCTGGCCGGGGTGCAGATGAACCCTACACGCCTGCAGGAGGGCAGGTACTTTCAGAATTCAGAATCGGGCGTCTGCATCCTCGGCTACAAGCCTGCCCACAAGCTTTTCGGAAATGTTTCTCCTGTTGGACGCAGTGTAGATATTCTTGGCAAAACCTGGAAAGTGGCAGGCGAGCTGGCCAAGCCGCCAAACGATGGCACGCTGGGCAGCCAGATTATGGCGCTGGATACGCTGGTCTACCTGCCTGCTGCTGCTGCCAAACAGATACCGGGCTGCCAGATCAACCGCATTGCTTTGCAAACAGATTACAAACATCCTGCCAGCCGCATCATCGGCGCACTCAAAGCTGCTCTCTTAAAAAGCCACCACGGGGCAGACAATTTTGGCATTATTACCCAGAAAAAGGGGCTGGAACTGGTAGACCGCATGATCAATCTTGCCCAGGAACTGCTGGTGCTGATAGCCACCATATCACTTTTTGTGGCCGGCATAGGCATTATGAACATCATGCTGGTTACTGTAACCGAACGCACACGTGAAATAGGCATTCGGAAGACAGTGGGCGCGCGACGCCATGACATTTTTGTGCAGTTTCTCACCGAGGCGCTTACCCTCTCGCTGCTGGGAGGCGCTGCAGGCCTGCTGCTTTCAGCAGCGCTCTGCACGCTGATTGCGCACTTTTCTCTGCTGCACCCCATCATCACCTTTCGGCTTATTGCCCTCGCCCTGCTGGTTTGCAGCGTGGTGGGCGTTGTTTTTGGGGTAACCCCTGCAGCACGCGCAGCACGCCTCGACCCCATTGCAGCACTGCGCCATGAGTGAACTGCCTGGGCGTGCGCTGCACGCTCGTTTTCGCTTTGCACCCGAGGCAGCAGTGAAGCATTGTCTGAAACAGAGGCAAATCAGCAGTCTGTTTCTCCAGGCTGTGCCCGCAGGTTGAAAAAAAGCGCCATGTAAATCAGCGTGGCAGATGCAGTGGATAAAAAACTGGCAGCGTAGCCATCATGATTGACGAGTTGGAAACGTTATACCCAGGAAGGTAGGAACGCTGTATTGTAAACATCAAAACATTAAGTGTGGCGATCTGGTAGTATGCCCATACCACAATACTGATCCAGAACGCGGGGCGCAGCGCTATGCCTGTGATAAGACCCAGCGCCCCCAGAAGAGAGCAGTAAGCGGCAAAATGCACCAGGGGGTTTGTGCTTTGCATAGGCTGCAAAAATGGGTACGTATTTTGCATGGCAAAGAGATGCAATACTGCAGGTACGACAGCAGACAGGCCGACTGCCATGCGCAGCAGCATGAGTGTTTTGTTTGGCTGGGCGGTGTTTGTCTGCCATGTCCTGTTTTGCAGAGGTGCTGCCGTATTGACAGAAGTGCCGGCAGACTGTATGGGGACAAGCTGACTTGCTCCGCACTGGCTGCAATAGAGGCTGTTTTGCGCTATCACTGCGCTACAACTGGTGCATTGTTTGGTGTGTGAAAAAGAAGAAGTGACCATCATGTGTACATTGTCCCTTTTTATGCCGGTTTTATACTTAAATCTGCTTTTACTGCGAAAATAAAGGCATGTATTCAACACATCGTGTTGTTGCTGCCCCAGCGGTTCACACATGCCGCATACCGACCCCGTGTTTGCAGAGAGCGCCATACAGGCACATTCTGCATAATTTCTAAAAACCATTCTGCACGCTGCAGATTGCAATATATGCTTGTATTATATCACAGTATCGAAAGAGTATGCATGGGTTTGATGCGGCAGTACCCTGGCTGCCAAACGTTTTTTGTGCGTATCGGGCACAAAAATTTTCATTTTGTGGCAGATAAAAAACTGATTAATGAATTTATATTAAAATTTATAAAACAAAGCAATAAAATACTGCATTAAAAAATGCATGAGATATTAAAAGCAGATATTTTTGTATTGACAATTATTATTTTTTCGTGTTAATATTCATTGTTCCTGATGCATATGCAAGCGCAGGAAGTTCTGCGAAATGTCTTGACTGCTATTCAACGATTTCAGGAGGAAACAACAAATGAAACACCTTTCGTCCCCCCCCCGCGCACGGCCCGCTGCCTGACTGCAGGCAGGTGCTGTCTCTTTATCGGCAATGATGCAATGAAGCACAGCATGGCTGCATCTGTCTGGGTAGTTCTATGCATCGCCCTGTTGATCACTGCAAGCCCAAAAAAAGTATATGGGCAGATAACATACACCGTAACAGTAGAAACTACGGGGATTGTGTATTATGGCGGACCGTCTGGCACAGGCCCGGGTGAAATTGGAACGGGCAGTCAGAATGAGCCTGCCAGCGGCCCGGTCACCACTTTTGGAGATAATGTTACAGAGAGCATGAGCGCAGCCGGAACCAGGCAGGAGATATCAGCAGCATATATAAAATGTGATACCACTGTGAATGTTTCGTACCTGGCGCCCACTGCACAAAACGGCGGGGGATATGGCTCTGGGGATGTGCTGATGGACACCATGGCGCTTAAGCTTTCTGCAAACATTGCAAATGCCAACGGCGGGGATTCATGGATTAAAAACGATAGCACAAGCAGTTTTAATGGTATGTCACCGCTATTGAGTACCTGGGGATCAGACTTGAGCCTGCTCAGAGTGACTGGAGCAACCCAGGCAAATCCCCAGATAGAGGCATTTTTCCCTATTGGCCAGAACGTTTCAGGCTCCGCCATGATGGAGGGTTATATGATGGTTAGCCCGAATGTGAACGGCCCGCAAACTGCCAATCTCTCATTCACGATTTCTTTTCAGCCGCAGTCTCCCAACTAGCCAGATATCATCAGGAGAAGACTCATGAAGCGTACCAGCCATGCTGTTGTCTTGTTTTTGGCGCTGCAGTTACTTTGCCTTGCAGCGCCCTGTTCGGCCCAGCAGTACTACTCTGCGAAGGCAAAACATCTTCTTGCCCGTCCTGTTCACCTCATGCTTGGTCAAACTACCATAGACAAGCTGCTGGTTGAAATCTCCCGGCAAACTGGCTTGCATATGCAAATGGTTCCCTGGCTGCGCGGACACCGCATGCTGTGCGAACTGCAGGGCATTTCAGCTCTGGATGCGCTGAATGCACTTGCCGCACTCAACCGCTGGAGATGGTATGAAAGCACCCATGCCGGCACTCTGGTGCTGCAGAGCAAACCCGCGGTGATGCCCCAAAACCTGATGCAGCTGTCACATGCGCTCATGCAGGATATGCCGCAAGACTTCTACACCTATATGCACACATACCACGATGGGAAAAGTGGACAATTTGCAGGCATCATCAATGCCGGAAAGAAAATGATGCGTCATTCGCTCAAGGAGTATCGTCTGACCCACAATCAGGCATACCTGGCCGACTACTATATTTTTAGTGATGGATCTGATGAGGCGATGGCCAACAGGTGGCTGATCAACAATAACCTGCTTACGCCTCAGCACCAGTACCGAGGCGGCCCCATTCCTGCAGAGGCAGACGGCCTGCAAATAACAGATGAGCAGCGCAGGCAGGGTCTGCTCTCCCTGCTGGCACTCAAACTGGAGGGACTGCGGGTGTTTGCCACCAATCAATACCTGTTATTTAGCCATCCAGTTTTTCTACACACACTGCCGCAAACCACCATTGTTTCTCTAGGGATTGAAAAGACTGTGACCCTGTATGCCAAATTCAGCCTCAAGGGAGCATCGCAAAGCTATATGGGGTATGACATTCCATTTTGCATGAATTTGCATCTGCCTTTTTGAGTTCGCATAAAACAAGGCATTACCGTGAAAAGGAGAAGGCGATGACAAAAAGATATTCTGTTTTGCTTTTTGCCCTGCTTTTATGGGTTGTTCGGCCAGCCAGTGCGCAAACGGGCGCTGCCGGCACAACGTCTGAAGGGCGCCTGCCTGCCCTGTTCAAGCAATCGGTACACCTGCAGTTGAGCAATGCATCGCTGGCTGAAACGCTTGCAGCATTGCAGAAGATGACGCATCTCAGTTTTGTATGCGACAACTGGCCGCCGGTGAAACAGGCAGATATGAAGCTGAACGGTTCAGTTGTGCAGGCTCTTAATCAGATCGAGAGCGCTTTTCACTGCAGCTGGCGCTTGCTTGCAAATACTCATGTTGTGCTGATGGCGCGTGACTTTACAAACAAGCAATCCGAGTTCCCGCAGGTTGACCCTCCCGAAATACTGCATATGGCACAGCTCTTTGTGCGTGCTCTTTCGACCATCTCACCCTACTACGCACCAAAGCAGCGTCATGCACTTGTTAAAAATGCTCTTATGCTGTTCAACCCTGCCCAATTAAACCAGTTGGAGCACAAAGGCATACTGTTTCGAGATATGCCTCTGGGTGCGCAGAGGCTGATGAAACAGGATTTGCTGGCACGCATGATTTCGAGGCCGCTGCGGCGCTGGCAGCAGCTGGTGTACATTCTGCAACACCAGGATCAGTGGAAACTCCAGTATGTGTACACCCCACAGTATTCCAACAAAGTCTTCACCAACTATATCTACCCCGCAGAACCAGGTGGAAAGTAAGTCGCAGGCCAACAGGTGGCTTATCAACAATAACCTGCTTACGCCTCAGCACCAGTACCGAGGCGGCCCCATTCCTGCAGAGGCAGACGGCTTGCAAATAACAGATGAGCAGCGCAGGCAGGGCTTGCTTTCTTTGCTGGCAAACAAGCTGGAGGGACTGCGGGTGTTTGCCACCAATCAATACCTGTTATTTAGCCATCCAGTTTTTCTACACACACTGCCGCAGATAGCAGTCAGTTTTCAAAAAGGGTTTGGAAAACAGGTAGATCTGTTTGCCAGGTTCAGGATCAAGGGATCGCAGAACAGCGGCATGGAATCTGATTTTATTTGCTGCAGGAATCTTAATCTGTACTTTTGAAGCAGGTTTGTGTTGCAGAGGGCGCTTTGCTTTGAAAAAGAGAAGGCATTTGGCAGGCGGCTCTGCAGTATTTGGCACCCCCTGGTTTTGTATATGACAAACTGCCACCGATAAAACAGGCAGCCACTTCCCCTTTCAAAAGAGGCACTTGCACGAAATTTCTCTACATGTTATAATACATCATCCTGGTTTCCAAAAGTTGTACAAGTACGTGCCGCAGTACTGTCCGCTTTCCCCCCCTGAGAGCAGACTGATGGCGCGGTGGCTTGTTTCTGGCGACCCGGCGTGGGGAATGGCTCGTAGGAATTGCCTGCGCAGCGGCCCTCATTTCCGCTGTCGTAGAGATTATTATAGGCGCAAAGCGCCCTTTTTGTTTTTTCTCGCGACACCACGCTATGGGAAACGATACTCTTCGGGACTTGCTCAACAGAATTGAAGAACTGGGTCGTGAAAACCTGCATTTGAAGGTTCAGATGCAGGATAAGTGGCTTGCACTAGAGCAAAACGCCCCGTACCACAGTTTATTTGACAAAAGCCGCATACCCCGCCTCATTCTCAATGGCTCGGATGGAAGCATTCTCGACGCAAACGAGGCAGCGGTCTGTTTTTACGGGCATGAACGGGAAGCCCTGCTGCGCATTCCTGTGGTAGAACTCGACCTCTCTCTTCATTCCGGGGTGTGGATGCAGCCTTTGCCAGAGCGCCGCAATGCCAGGCACCGCATTGCTTCTGGAGAAATCAAGGAAGTAGAAGTACTTTGCAGTACGATTTTCCTGCCCGACCGCCCTCTGCTGCAGTGGGATATTTTGGAGACAGCGCCTGTTAACCCAGCGCCGCAAGCGCTGCAGCGCAGTGAAAACGCATTCAGGCAGCTGGTGGAAACCGCCGCCGACCTCATTTACCGTACCGACAGCAAAGGATACTTCACCTATGCAAACCCGTCCTGCCTGCGGCTGACCAACTGCACATTGGAAGAAATGCGCTCACTGCATTTTAGTGATCTGGTGCGCCCGGATTATCATTACACAGTACATACTTTTTACCTTTCACAGGCTATGAGGCGCGTGCCAACCACCTACTGTGAAATGCCCCTGCTTACGAGGGATGGTTCAGAGCTGTGGATAGGGCAGAACGTGCAGCTGATGCGCAGGGGAAGAAGACTGATTGGGTTTCAGGCTGTGGCACGAGACATTACAGAGAGAAAACGGCTGGAACAGCCTCTGGCAGACCATATTTCTCACCTGCACAGGCGCAACCGAAAACTGCTTTCTACCCTCAACCGGCTGCAAAACCACAACACTACCCTGGAAGACCTGGCGCTTACCGACTATATGACGGGTTTGCTGAATCACCGCGCTTTTCAGGATGAGCTGGAGAAAATTTACCAAAGCGCAGTAGAAAACAGCACCGACCTATCTCTGCTGCTCATTGACCTCGACGGTTTCAAAATGGTGAACGATACGAAGGGGCATCCGGCCGGCGATGCGCTTTTGCAGGCAGTAGGCAGTCTGCTGCTCAACCGTGTACGCTCAAGCGATGTACTGGCGCGCTATGGAGGAGAGGAGTTTGCCATTATTTTGCCCGGTGCAGACCAGAATGGCGCCATGGCGCAGGCAGAACGTTTTCGCAGACTGGTAGAGACTACGTTTGAGGCAGAGCAGATCACCGCCAGTTTTGGCGTAGCTACCCTGAATGAAGAAATTACCAACAGAAGACATCTAATACACTCAGCAGATGCAGCGCTGTATGCCGCCAAGCAGTCTGGCAAGAATTGTGTGCGTCACTACGACCTGCTTGCTCCCGATGTACGCACCTCTATTTTTGCCGTAGTTGCGCAGCAGCCTGCAGCCGAAGGAATTTCCAGCCAGCCCGAGCTGGAAGAAAACCCTGTTTAAGAAAGCACCCGGCGTATCGGTATATTGGCCACCAGTGCCACCGCTCCGTCGCCGCGCTCTATTTTCATATCCAGTTCGTCTTCTTCTATTTCCACGTATTTTTGCAGCACCTGCAGTATTTCCAGCCGCATATTCTCCATTTGCTCCGGTGGTATGGAGGCGCGATCCTGCAGCAATACAAGTCGAAGACGGTCTTTCGCTATGCCACGCGTACTTGCGTCTGTTCTTCCCAACAGGCGTTCCAGAAAGCTCTTCATGGTATTGCCCCCTTCATAAAAAAATAAAGTCTATCTTCTTACTGCGAACAGTTTTTTCAGATTCTCCAGAAAACTGGTGCGTACCTCCAGATCGAGGAAGGGCACCTCTTCACCGAGCAGGCGGTGAGCAATATTGCGGTATGCCTGCCCTGCCATGCTTTCTTTTACCAGTGCGGCCGGTTCGCCGCGGTTGGTAGAGGTAATAATGTCTTTGTCGTCTGGCACAATACCAAGCAGTTTCACTCCGCTGCCCAGCACATCCTGCACATCCTGTACGCTGAGCATTTCCTGGTTTTTCACCATTTCAGGCCTAAGCCGGTTTACCACGAGCTGCGGGCTGTGCAGCCCCTGTGCCTCCAGCAGCCCTATAATACGGTCGGCATCCCGCACAGAGGCCATTTCAGGGTTGGTAACCACAATTGCTTCGGTTGCACCGGCAGTAGCATTTTTAAAGCCCTGTTCAATACCGGCTGGGCAGTCGATGAAAATAAAATCGAAGCCTTCCTCTTTCAGTTCCTGCACTACCTGCTGCATTTGCGCCACGCTTACGGCGCTTTTATCTCGAGTTTGAGCGGCAGGCAGCAGAGCAAGGTTTTGTGTGTGCTTGTCACGTATCAGCGCCTGGCGCAGCTTTGCTCTGCCCTCCACCACATCTACCATATCGTATACGATGCGGTTCTCCAGGCCCAGTGCAAGGTCAAGGTTGCGCAGGCCGATATCGGCATCGACCAGTGCAATTTTTTTATCCAGTGCAGCCAGCGCCGTGCCTACATTGGCAGTAGTAGTGGTTTTACCTACCCCTCCCTTGCCAGATGTAACCACAATTACGCGTGCGTTTTCCGCCATATACTCTCCGTCCCCTTCCTGAGAAATCTTTACTTGCTGTTTATACCGGAAAAACCTGTATGTTTCCGTGTTCTATACGTGCCACTTCCGGCCGGCGGGCATCTTTTTCATTGTTTTCCGGTGCCTGGGCAATGCAGCCTGCAATGCGCAGCTGGGGCGGGCAGAGCCTTCCAGCAATAATGCGCGCTTCCGTGTCTCCCTGGCAGCCGGCATGCGCCAGACCGCGGAGTGCGCCAAATACCACCACATCTCCCACCGCAATCACCTCTGCACCTGCGTTGACATCGCCTCCAATGGTAATGTGCCCGCTGTGCACCACTCTCTGCCCCGATCGCACAGTGCCCGGCACATAGAGAGCGTTGCCCCCTCCAACTACTCGATGGGCGCTGTCTACTTTTGAACCGGGCGGAAGCATGTAGTTGGTAAGCAAAAGAGATCGTGCCGCTGCCTGGGTAGTAAGATCGGTGCCCACCAGCGCTACTGTCTGCAGGCCAAAACTGTGCTTGGCCGTGTCTATCAGGCTGCTGAGGGAGGCTGCATCCAGCATACGATTGGCCACATCGACCGTAAGCAGAGCGCCCTTGCCGGCAAACTGGCTGCGCTGGGCTTCCAGGCATCCCACTGCCTGCGAGACTATCTCTTCCCAGTCTCCTTCAGGCGGCAGCGTCAGCAATAATTCCAGCAGCAAACCGTTGTGCCATGGCGTACATTCTACCTGTTGCAATCCATCTTCTCCTCAATTCTTGCGGGGAATTTGAGCATCTTTGCAAATCTGCTCTTTTCAGGCTTCTATTCTACGCGCATGTTGAATAATCCTGCCAGATTGGCAGCTGCAGGCATGCCAAAACAAAACAGGGATGAGCATATACTCATCCCTGTCTGTCTGCACCCGTATTCTGGCGGGCGTTTCAGAAGGTATCAGGGCAGAAAACAGAACTCTGTGCCCTGAAAACCACCCTGGTTAAAGCCCAGGTGTACCAGCACTCTGCCCAGCACGTGCGAGGGCGCTGAGGCAGGGAAAGTAATAGAGAGAGTTGTACTTGCCCCGGGGGCAAGGCTGCCCCCTGTGAACAGGTAAGACATCGGTAGGAACTGTTTTCCACCTGCAATCAGCGAGCCGCCGGTCATTACTATGCTGCTGGCAGAAATTGTGCCCAGGTTGCTAATGGCACAGTGAATGGTTAAGGTGCCGTCTGGATTGCGTGATGCCGAGAAAGGAGTCATGAGCAGGCGCACATACCCGGCAAGAAACACCTTGTTGTTTGAGTTGTTGGTAATGTTGGGGTCGTACACTGTGATCGGCATAGCGGTTTGGCCTGCAATGTATGAAGGCGGAAGCACTGCCTGTATGCTTGTGCTGCTGAGAACAGTGGTGGCAAGCGGGGTGCTGCCCCACATTACTATCGAGTTGCTTGCATAGCCGTTGCCTGTGAGGCTCAGTGTAAGCGGCCCTTTGCCGCCGTTGTTAATGGGCGCCTGGTTTGGGCTGAGCAGCTGGGTATAGGGACCAACGCGAAAAACCATTCCCTTGCCTGCACCGCCGTATTCGGTTACGCCAAACAGGTTGCCATTGTTCGAGCGCACCAGCGTGGCGGTAGGGCTGTTGCCATCTCCGTTGCTGCTGGTGAACGAGTAGAGAGAGTTGAACTGCCATGCGCCGGGCGTAATGCTGGAGGGAACCATGTTCCATACGGTTCCTGCTCCATATTTGCCGCCCTGGTTGGTGGTGCCCACCAGAATGCCTGAGGGCAAAACTACTACTCCTCCGGTGGGGGTTGCTCCATCCTGGTTGTCGAAGTTGTGCAGGGTGGTGAATGCAGCAGTAGAGGTGGAATATTCGTAAACGGTTCCGTAGTAATGGCTGCCACCGCTGTAGGTAGTGCCGTACAAATTTCCCTGTGCATCCAGTGTGGGCTGCACATACGGATAGGCCCCATCCGAAAAGTTGAATTGGTGGAGGGTGGTGAAATCGTAGTGAGGTTGGTGCGGTATCAATTCGTACAGGGTGCCGGCATCCGAGCTTCCGCCATAGTAGGCAGTGCCGAAAAGATCGCCTGCGGCATCTATGCAAAGACCGCCTTCAGGGTTTGCCCCGTCCTGGTTGCCAGTAAAGTCGTACAGGTCTATAGGCATGTAGCCAGAAGCGCTTTTTTGCAGTTTGTAAACGGTGCCAAGCTGGTTGCCTCCCCCATTGTAAGTGGTTCCAAAAATATCGCCCTGCGCGTCGAGAACCACTCCAGAGTAGGGATTGGCCCCCACCGAGCCATCGAAACTGTACAGCGCCTGAAAAGTGTAAGGCCCGCCTGCGGTGGGAGAAAGCTCAAAAACCGTCCCCGATCCGCCCGACCCGGCAGTGTAGGTAGTGCCGTACAGGTTGCCGCTGGCATCTATCGTGAGAGTGCCATATGGTATGGCGCCATCGTTTTGGGCGGTGAAATTGTAGAGTACCGTGAAATCTCCCAGCGGATCCAGTTTGTATACAGTGCCATCTTTATGCGAGCCGCCATACATGGTAGTGCCATATAGATTGCCCTTGTTGTCTGCGGCCAGGCCCCCGTAAGGCTGTGAAGGAACAGTGTAATACCCAAAAGTATGCACAGACTCGGCCGGGTCGGAGATTGGGGCGGTAGTCGCTTTTGCTAATACCGATATGCCAGCCAGCGTGCAGCACGCCAGCAGTGTTGTTAAGGTTTTGCCATTCATCTGGTATACCAGCCGTACAAAAACAGGCTAGGGTACTGCAGAGTTAGTTTTTGCAATAGCTGGTTCCCTCCTTTCTTACCGTACTGTAAAGAAAAATGCGGAGTGCATTATGCTGTGTGTTCCGCATGGTGTATATTCGGTAGAAATTGGGAGGGCTTTACTGAGGGATATACCGGAAATAGTGCCCCTGACTGCTGCCTTGCACTGCAGTCGGCTACTGGTGCGAGGCAGGAAAGTGGTGCGTTTGGTTTGGGGCAAAATAGACAGTGCAGGCAACCAGCAGCCCTGCAATAAGCAGGTACTGCAGCCGCACGCCGCGCCAGCCCATGAGTAGACGTGTAACGAGATAGAAGCCATACAGCAGCCAAACAATAAATGCGATGAGGTTGTGCGGGTCTAATGCCCATTGCTGAGGCGTAATGCGGGGGTTGGCGCGCGCCATATCGATCATGCCCAGCATCAGCCCGGCTGAAAGCAGGGGAAGCGCGAAGATAACCGCCCTGTAGGCTACATTGTCGAGAGTGATCAGAGGGGGCAGCCTGCGCAGCAAACCGTTTACGCTGCGGGCCTTGAGCAGGTGATTTTGAAGCAGGTAGCAGCAGGCGCAGCCAAATGAGACTACAAAGAGGGCGAAACTTGAGAGTATGCAGAGTACATGTATGCTGATGAGCTGTGTTTCGAGCAGACGGGTTTCATCCGGCGGCCTGTGCGCATGCAGCAGACCTACAAAAAGCGCCATGCAGGCAATGGGCAGGGCCACAACTCCTACGGCAGGCAGATGAAATTTCAGGTCGGTGACTGCGAATGCGATCGCTGCGATCCATGCGAAAACAGAAAGCGTGCCGTAGAGGCTTGCAAACGGTGAGAGGTGTGTGCTAACGCACCATGAGCCGGTGGCGGCTACCTGCACTCCAATGCCTGCCAGCAGAAAGGGGCGCGCCAGGGCAATGAGTTTGTTGCGGCTGTATGCGATGGGAGCATTGCGCGCTTCCAGAAATATACTGGCGGTGTAGCCTACTGCCGAGAAAATATAAAGAGCAAGCGCCAGTATGTTGAGGGGTGCAAAGTAACCATTCATTGCAGGGTCTCTTGTTCTGGCAAAAGGGCAGGGGGCGTGTTGGCCAAATTGCTGTTCAGCTCAAAAAGCGCTCTGGCTGCGCTGGGTAAATCAAACATCTGCGCGGTGTCCTCTGCGGCGCTCTGCTTGAGAATTTTTATTGGGGTGCGGGCAACCTGATCGATCAGAGCCGAAAGCAGGGCTTCTACGCTTTCCCGCTCTTTTGGTGAAAGGCCGGTTAGACGGGGTTCAAAAATCTGCAGATATTCGTCACGCAGGGCATTCAGGTGCGTGCGCAGCTGTGCAATTACCGGGTTTACCTCCTGCACTCTGTACCATGCCAGGTATTCTTCGGTCTCTATGCCCACAATGGCTTCTGCACGATCTATTTCCGCCATGCGTCGCTGGGTGTCTGCATGCACTACCTGCTGCAAGTCATCCAGATTGTACAGAAATACGTTTTCGAGGGTATTTACATCGGGGTCTATGTCTCTGGGCAGTGCAATGTCAAAAAGAAACAGAGGTCTGCCCCGTCTTTTGCGCAGAACAGGCTGCAGATTGGCGCGGTGCAGCACAGGGTGAGGAGCAGAGGTGGAAGAGAGAACTATGTCGGCCTCCTGCAGCCCTGTTTCCATTGCTTCCTCCCAGTGCATGGCAGAGCCTCCGAGGTGTTCGGCAAGCTCTACTGCACGTGCATATGTTCTGTTTGCCACCACCACAAAACGCACTCCTCGTTCTACCAGGTGTTTGGCAGTAAGTTCGCTCATTTTGCCAGCACCTAGTATGAGTATGCGCGCCCTGTCGAACTGGTCAAATACGCGGCCTGCCATTTCCACGGCGACATGCCCTACCGAATACCTGCCTTTGCCCAGCCCTGTTTCTGTTTGAACGCGTTTGCCGGTGTGCAGCGCATGCTCAAACAGGCGGTGCAGCACCCTGCCGGTGCTGCCTGCCGCGCCTGCCATCTGCAGCGCCTGCCGCACCTGCCCCAGAATTTGCGCTTCGCCCAATGCAAGCGAGTCAAGCCCTGCCGCCACACGCATCAGATGGCGCACAGCGTCTTCTCCAGTCTGAAAGTCAAGCAGGCCCTCAAAGCTTTCTTCTGGCATGTGGTGAAAGTGCGCCATGTGCTCAAGCAGCATTTGGTAAAGCAGACGGGGTTCGAGATCGGCTGTTACATAGAGTTCAGCGCGGTTGCAGGTAGAAAGCAGCACCGTTTCTGTCAGCGGCATTTGCGAAAGTGAGGCGTATGCCTGCGGCAGGGCGTGTTCGGGGTAATTGAAGCGTTCCCGAATAGTTATGGGCGCCTTGTGATGACTCAGTCCTATGCGTGCGAGCATGGCTTTTCTGTACCTGTATTGTCTGTCTCTAATTTCATACTGTTCAAAATTTTCTGCAGCTCACCTGCTGCCTGCTGCTCTGCCTCATAGTGCCGGCCGCCAGCGCAGTTTTGCAAAATGGCCGGCCATGCGCTTTCCAGAAAAAGCAGTGCTTCTTTCTTTTTTTGTGCAGACAAACCGGCTTGCAGTACCTGCTGCCTCAGTTGGCCCAGTATCTCAAGCGCCGGCCCGTACTCCGGCCCATACTGCTGCTGCAGCTGTTCGGCAATTCTGGCAGTCATGCGGGGCTGCGCCCCTCCTGTAGTTACCGCCAGGCAAAGCGGCCCGCGCCGCACCTGGGCCGGTACCACAAAGTCGCCCTGCTGCGGAGAATCGGCTACATTCACATGAATGCCCCTTGCTCTGCAGTCGGCGGCAATGGCTGCATTTACGCTGCGGCTGCTGGTTGCGGCGAAAACCAGCTGTGCCCCATGTAAATATTCGGAGGAATAGGAGGCGGTGTGCAGCACAATCTCACCCACTGCTGCCTGCTGAATTAGGGTTTCTGCTGCTTCGAGGCATACCACACGCACCCGCGCACCGGCAGTGAGCAGGCTGTTTACCCGGCGCACTGCTACCGTGCCGCCTCCAACCACGAGGCAGGGAACGCTGCTCAGTTCAAGTGCTATGCAAAATAGGGCGCACACTGTTGTTTTGTTCTCCTGCCTGCTCTTCCCCATTTTCTTCCTGCTCATTGCTGGATACATGGTACGATAAAACGGCAAGTTCCTGCATAAAAGAGACATTGCGCACTACCACAGCGGCAGGCAGACGCAACAGGGTAGGCGCGAAATTGAGAATGGCGCGTACATCTGCGGCAACAAGAACCTCTGCAACACGCTGTGCAGCCCCGGCAGGAACTGCAAGTATGGCAATGCGTGCCTGCAGTGTCTCGTTTACTGTGGCAAAGCGTTGTATGTCTTGTACATACAAATTACGAACCTGACACCCAATGCGTTGTGGGTTGTTGTCGAACACGGCCACCAGGTCCATTTGATGTTCGGTAAGACCGGGGTACCCAATGAGTGCAGAACCCAGGTTGCCCGCGCCCACCAGCACCACGGGCTGGCGGCGGTCTATTTTCAGTATGGCAGCAATGCTTTCTTGCAGCCGCGCCACGCTGTAACCCACTCCCGGCTTGCCAAATTCGCCAAAATAGGAGAGGTCTTTGCGAAACTGGGCCGCGTTGATTCCAGTCTGCTGCTCAACATCTGCCGAGGAAACGGTTTCTGTGTGTGCCTGCTCCAGTTCGGTCAGCACGCGCAGATAAGTGGCCAGTCGGCCCAGGGTTGGTACGGGTACTCGGTTGGATGATGACATGGGCACTGCATTTTGCCTCATAACTGTGTGAAAGGTTGCACAATCTAGTTTCAGTATACCCGTCGTATATGCAGGTGTCAAATACGGCACAGGCAGAGAAATAGAAATATCAAGGCAATGATGCCGATGTAGTTTTTGACCCGAACGCTGTGCCTCTGCAGGCAGGCGGAGCAGAAGACTGCAAATGATAACCTGCCGAAAAAGATTCTGTATGAACGCGCGCTACACACACCGGGCTGTACTCTCTTTTGAAAAAAGTACTCTGCCTGCAGCATATGTTTGATGCCTGTTCGTATTTAATATATCATTTGATATATAATAGCAAAATATATGAAACCAGATCCAAAACAGATTGCACTCAGCCTGTGTGAGGCTGCCGTACCCATATTTGTTACGCTGAAAGAAGAGGTATCTTCCGAAAGCCCTTCGCTTACGCCCCATCCTGTGATAAAAGAACTCACCTTCGCACAGCTGCGCATTCTTATGGCCATTGAGCATGGGCGCGATCAGGTAGGCAAGCTTGCGCGCGGCACCGGCATAGCCCAGCCTGCCATTTCGCGCACGGTAGACAACCTCATCAACCTGGGCTATATTGAGCGTACGCCGCACCCGGCCGATCGGAGGCAGATACTGCTGCGCCTTACAGCAATGGGAAGAGAAGCTGTTATACGTGTGAGGGAAAAGGCGGCAGAAGCCTATGTTGCGGCCATTCAAGCCCTGCCTCTAGAAGATCAGGTGAAGCTGGGCGAGGGGGTTTCTGTTTTGCTGCGCGTGATAGCGAATGCACGAAAGGACGAGCCATGAAACTGGATAGCAGAACGACGGCAGTATTGACCCTGGATTTACAGACCGGCATCTTCGGGTTTCTCCCCGAATCGCTGCAAATTACCTCGAAGGCAGGCAGGGCGGTAGAATTTGCGAGAACGGCTGGCATGCAGGTTGTGCATGTTGGCCTCGGCTTTGCCCAAGGCCACCCTGAAATATCAGAGTTGAAGAATGGCTTTCACCGGGTAAAAGAAAAAAACCTGTTTGTGAAAGGCTCTGAGAGCGCACAGTTTCACGAGTCGGTCTACCAGCCCGGCGATCTGGTGGTGTACAAACAGCGCGTGGGAGCGTTTGCCGAAAATGAACTGCACCTCATTCTGCGTGCCCGCAAAATAGAACATCTGGTGCTTATGGGGATCGCTACCAGCGGAATAGTGCTGTCTACGCTTCGCCGGGCTTTCGACCTCGACTATGACTGCACGGTGCTGAAGGACGCCTGCTTTGATGACGATGCAGAGGTGCACAGGGTGCTTACAGAAAAAGTATTTACCAAGCAGGCATGCGTTATTACTGTAGAAGAATTTATACAGCAGCAGGGTGCATAGCCATGGCGGAATTTCAAAGCGCCAAGTCAGAATCAGAAAACGCCGGCCAGCCTGCCGATGTGCCGGCTCAACCCAGATCGGGCTGGCGAAACATGTTTTCGGCTCTGAAAAACCCGAATTACCGATACTTCTACAGCGGCCAGTCGGTGTCGCTCATTGGTACGTGGACCAGAACGGCCGCGCTGGCGTGGGTTACTTACAAGTTTACACACTCTGAGTTTTGGCTGGGCATAGTCTTCATGCTCAACTCGCTGCCCATCTTCCTGCTGGCCATCTACGCTGGAGCGCTTGCCGACCGGGCGCCAAAGATACTCATTTTCAAAGTGACCAGCTGGTTTTCACTTATATCGTCTCTTACGCTGTCGCTCATGCTTTTTCATGGGCCGGTACATGTGGCCTATCTCATGATATTCTCGGTACTCTGGGGCTTGTCTACCACCTTCGAAATGCCTGCACGCCAAACGCTTATGGTAGAACTGGTTGGCAAATCTGATCTGGTAAACGCCATTGCGCTCAACAGTGCAATGGTCAACTCTACTCGTGTGATAGGCCCTGCTATAGGCGGCTTTCTGCTTGCCACCGTTGGGGCGCCGTGGTGCTTTCTTGTAGATGCGCTCAGCTACATTGCGGTGCTTTACGCGCTGCACTGCATAAAGCTGCCCGCCTCGCATTTCGAACGCAAACATGGCAGCCGTGGATGGAAATATACCCTGGAAGGCTTTCGATACATCAGAACCAACCCGGTAATATCTCAGGCTGTTTTGCTGCTCTCAGTTATGGGGCTGGGCGGCTGGGCGTATCAGTCTCAGCTTTCTGCTTTTGTGGTCAGGCAGCTGCACATGGGAGCAAGGGGCTACGGGTGGGTGCTGGCGGTGAATGGGTTAGGCGCATGTGCGGCAGCGCTGACGGTTGCTGCGCGGGGTGAACAAATAGTGCGCGTAAAAACTCTTTATATTGGCGCGCTGGTTTACGCTGTCAGCATCATTTTCTTTGGGGCCGCGCACCGTATACTTGCAGCAGCTCCGCTGCTGTTTATTGCAGGAGGAGGCGTTATTCTTTTTTACTCTATTGGAAACAGTATTATACAAACCGAGTCGCCAGACCATCTGAGGGGCCGTATTATGGGTATTTGGGCGCTTGTTTTTGGTGGCAGCCTGCCTGTCGGAACTTTTCTGATGGGTGTTATTGCACAGCAGATTGGCCCAGGCGCGGCCATGCAGATTGGCGGCACAGTGTGCGGGCTGTCGGCACTGGCCGTTTTTGCTTTTGGCAGATTTACCGGGCAGCAATCTAGAATACACAGGTGAAGCAGGAGGGCTTAACCACTTTACATCACTACTGCCCCAGGTGCGGTTACATATTCACTGCCGTTTGCGTCAATAATATCAGTACAGATCATGGGAGATTTGATAAACGGAACCGGTACAGAAATGGGGGAGACCATGAACAGAAGCGATAGAGAAGAACTGGAAAAATGGATAGAGATTATTGTTGAGAAGGCGGCAGGATATGGGCTGGATTTCTACCCCACCCATTTTGAGGTGGTGCCCGACTATATTATTTACGAACTGGGCAGCTACGGCCTGCCTGCGCGGTTTTCGCATTGGACTTTTGGGCGGGACTATCACCAGCAGAAAACCATGTACGAGTATGGGATGTCTAAAATATATGAGATTGTGTTCAACACAGACCCCTGCCAGGCTTTTTTAATGGATGGCAACTCTATGCTGGCCCACAAGTTTGTGGTTGCCCATGTACTGGGGCACAATGATTTTTTCAAAAACAATCTCTATTTTGAACACACCGACCGGCGGATGATAGAAAAAGTGCGCCTGCATGCAAACCGCATTCGCCGTTATGAGGAAGAGTTTGGCCCGCAGGCAGTAGAAGATTTTTTAGATGCCGCACTTTCTATAGAGTATCATTTTGATACCGGCCTCACCACTGCATTCCGCCGTAAAAAACCTGCCGGCGAAGACGAAAAACCAGAGCGTACAGGGCCATCACGCACAGAATTTGATGACCTGTGGAATATGCAGCAGCCTTCACAGCCTCCGGCAGAGCATCGTCCTGCCCGCATACCAGCCGAACCAGACCGTGATTTACTGGGTTTTCTGCGAGACTATGCGCCAGACCTGGCGCGCTGGCAGCGCGACATTTTGAATATGGTGCGCGAGGAAATGATTTATTTTATCCCGCAGATGCGCACAAAAATCATGAATGAAGGCTGGGCCTCATTCTGGCATGAACGCATTCTAACCGACCTGGAACTGACTCCGCAGGAGCACCTGGAATTTCGACGCCTGCACTCTTCGGTGCTTTCTCCTGGCTCGCGCATGTCTATCAACCCCTACTATGTGGGCTACAACATGTTTCACGACATAGAATGCCGCTGGAATGGAGAACCCGACCCTGACATAGAGGAAACCAACTGGCGGGGTGAGCCGATTGCACGTGCTGCCGGGGAGGGAATAAAAAAGATTTTTGAAGTGCGGCGCGAAGACAACGATGTCGCGTTTTTGCGCAAATACCTTACCGGCGGATTGGTGAAGAGGCTTGATATGTACACCTACCGCAAAGAAGAGGTGGACGGCGAGCAGGTGTGGCGTGTGCAGGACACCGACTGGCGCAAGGTGCGTGATACCATGCTGGCAGGCATGACCAATTTTGGCATACCCGTGATAGAAGTGGAAGACGGCGATTATCGGCTGCGGGGCGAGCTGCTGCTGTCGCATGCCTACGATGGCAAAGCCCTGGATATGGACTACACTGCCCGCACCATGCGGTACATTCAATCTATCTGGAAGCGCCCGGTGGCGCTGCGCACCGTGCTGGAAGAGAGGAACGTTTTGCTGATACATGACGGGCAGGAACTGCAGAAAGAAGAGCTGTAGCATGCTGCCAGAACTGCCCGAAGCGGCTGCCAGGCAAATGAGCCTGGGCCTTTGCAGCGGCTGTACCGCCTGCAGCATGAAATGTGCAGGAGATGTGGCCTGTTCACAGCCTGAATGGCAGGCCATAGAGCGCTACCTGCAAACTCTGCCGCCCTCTGAGAAACAGCAGATTCTGAATGTGTTGCAGCAGGACAAAACAGAGTCGCTGGCAGAAGGGGAAGAGACAACGCTCTGCCGTTTTCTGAACATGCAAACGCGGCTTTGCTCTATCTACCCAGTGCGGCCGCGCATATGCCGGCTGCTGGGGCATGTAGAATGGCTTCCCTGCCCCATTCAGCGCATACCGCGTACGCTGACCATGCAGCAGGCACTGCCTCTGCTTGCCGAAACCGCCCCGTATCTGCGCAAAACACTGGCCGAATGGGTGCAGCAAAGCCCCCTTTGCACAGACGCACCGCAGGCTTTTTTGCAAACAGGGGTAAAGGAGGAATAATCTGCCGCAGCAGGAATTGTGGAACAGTGTATCTTACCAAATCTGAACGGGAGATAAGAGAGATGCCTGTTTCCACTCGATGCCTGTTTTTGCTGGCCGCGCTGATGCTGCCTGCAGGGTGCCAGGGGCAAACCCTTTCCTATTCCTTTCTGCAGGGGCAGGAGGGCTGGCAGCTGCGCGGAAACGGCAGGCAGACGCAGCAGGGGCTGGCAGTAGAGGGGTCTGGCAGCGACTCGGCATATTGGATGCGGACGGTTGTGCTGAAGCCTCATCAGCTGTACCACATTACTTTTAGCGCCCGCACGCAAAATGCACAGGGCGGGGTAATTACCGGCGGCGCCAATTTTGTTAACCACGATTTTCCCATTTCTGCTGCCTGGCAAACGTACTCATTCTATTGCACCACGCCGCGGCAGGCAGGCGTTTTTCAGCTGCGCATGGGGGCATGGCATGTGCAGGGAGAGACACTGTTTCGCAATTATCGCATTGCACCGGCGCTGCCTTTGCTGCGCAGCACGCGCAGCGGGCCGCTGTTGGGGCCGGGCGAGCAGATTGATAAAAACCAGTACCGCTTTGATGCGCCGTTTTATACCCGCTATACCAACTACTCAAGAGTGCTGCACTCTTTTGATGCCCTGTTCAATACCGACCGCTGGGTGTTTACAAAAAGCAGCAGCGTAGAGTACCGCCTTGCCCCCGGAAACCTGACACAGACTGCTGCGCGCCTGAGCGTGAATGTGAACTACTGTACAGATGCCGCACTCAATGCGGCTGTCAGCACAGATGGACGACACTGGACAAAGCTGGGAAGGATGGATAAACAGGGAAGACAGCAGTACATACTGCCTGCCCAGCTGTTTCCAGCCCGGGCAGTGTACGTTCGCATTGCCATGGCGCACGGGTATAGGGGCATGGCGCAAACAGACAGCATACTCTATACTGCCTCTCTGCGCCGCAGCTGCATGCTTTCTACAGCAGGCGAAAATGCCCTGCATATAGAAACCTGCAGCCCGGGGCTGCAGGCGGAAGCATCGGAATCTGCTGTCGATTTCGACCCCACGCATGATACACTGCAGCTTCTGCTTACCTCAAGGCAAAAACTGGCAAGCCGTACGGCTCTGCTGGCTGCCCAAAGCGGTTCAAAAACCGTACGCCTGCGGGTGCATGGCGTGGCGCAGAAAGCAGGCGGCATGCTGTTTCGTTTTCCGCCCCCTCTGCCAGGCTTTGCCGGCAGGGTGCGCTGCTCGATTTACTGGAAGGGCAGCGGACTCGGTTTTTCCGCCTCGCTTGTACGCACCATTCCCCAGTTGTTCAATGCACGCTACGGTCATTTGCTGCAGCGCAGCGCAGCTGGCGCTTTCTGGTGGTGCGGGTCTACACGCAATATTGCTCTGCTGCGGCCTGCGCCCGCCCGGTCTGCCCCGCTGCAGCTGGAGGCTGCCCGGCAGGAAAGAAGAGCGGTGCAGCTCTCATTTTGCCCAGCTGCCTCTGTTGGCCCTCTGCAGGTAAAAGTGAGCGCATTTCGAGGCGCCAATGGGGCCGGCATTGCCGCTTCTGCGCTGCGCATACGCCAGGTGTGTTATGTGCAGGTTTCAGAGCCTACCGATTCTGCAGGTGCAACAGGGCGTTTTCCAGACCCGCTTCCCCTGCTTAAGGGGATGTGGAAGCCTGCAGCAGGGCGCAACAACCCGCTCTGGCTGCAAATTACTGTGCCCCGCAATGCGGCAGCAGGAGAGTATCATGCTCTTCTCAAATTTGCAGGCAGGCACTTTTACGCCGAAATACCTCTTGCACTGCACGTGTTTGCATTCAGGCTGCCGCGTGTGCCTGCCCTTCGGTCTGCCATAGGCATTTCGGCGATGATTAACCGATACCAGAACCTAACCACCCTGCAGCAGAAGCAGCAGGTGTGGAACAGGTATATGCTGGCATTTGCACGCAACCGCCTTTCGCCATACGACCCCATGGCGCTGGCGCCCTACAGCATGCAGGTGGTTCGGAATGCAGAGGGCAGGGCAGCGCTGCATCTGAATTTCAGTCAGTTCGACCACGCTGCGCACCAGTATCTTGACGGCCTGGGTTTTACTTCTTTCGTGCTGCAGATGAGCGGGCTTCCCTATGCGGTGCAAAATGGCATACACCCCGGCGAAATAGGAGGCTATGCCGCAGATTCACCGCAGTACAAGGCGCTTATGCAGCAGTATGGCAGGCAGCTGCAGCAGCATTTGCAACAGCACGGCTGGCTTTCGAGGGCGATTGTCTATCCGTACGATGAGCCTCAGGAGAGCGCATTTCCCCTCATGCGGCTTGGTTTGGGAGAGGTGCATGCAGTTGCACCGAAGCTGCACCGCATACTGACTGTGCGCATTACCCGCCAGCTCAACGGGTTTGTAGACATATGGTGCCCGCTTTCGCCCAACTATTCTCCTGCCGCCGCCCGCACCCAGCGCAGCGAGGGCAGGCAAACCTGGTGGTACATATGCACGGTGCCAAAAACCCCCTATGCAGGCTACTTTATAGACCATTCGGCCATTGAGCCGCGCATGTGGCTCTGGCAGACCTGGAAGTATGGCGTACAGGGCATTCTTATCTGGTCTGCTACCTACTGGAACAGCCCGCAAACCACGGTGGGCGTGCAAAACCCGTGGAAAGACGCCATGAGCTACGTAGACGGGGGGTCGGGGGGATGGGGCAACGGGGACGGCAGACTGCTGTACCCACCCAACCGGCACCCCAACAGAAACCAGACAGAGCCAATTTTGCAGGGGCCGGTGCCCTCTTTGCGATGGGAGATGCTGGGGGAGGGGGTGGAAGACTGGCAGTACTTTTATTTGCTGCAGGGGCTGGTGGAAAAGGCGGCGGCGCTGCACATAAATTCGGCACTGCTGCAGAAATGCTCAAATCTGCTGCAGATACCTGCAAGTATCTGCAGCGACATGACGCATTTTACCAGCCATCCTTCTCTGCTGCATGCCTACCGCCTGCATCTGGCCGAGGCAGTAGAGGCTTTGCAGGCCGCCGAAGCCAGGCATTGAAGCGATATGCAGACTTTTACTAAACCGCCGCGCCGCGGGCAGCGCCTGCATACCTGCTGCCATGCGCTGTTTCCCAGCACCGCTTTGCAGAGGGTAGCAGCTTGCCCGGGTTGCACAGCTCATTCTGATTGAATACGGCTTTTATGCGTTCCATCAGGGCCAGGTCGTCTGGCGAAAACAGCACGGGCATTACCTCCAGCTTTTCTATGCCAATGCCATGTTCGCCTGTGATAGACCCCCCCATTTCTACACAAAGCCGCAGTATCTCATCGCCTGCTTTCAGCACGGCTTCCAGCTGCTGCAGATTGTTTTCATCATACATCAGGTTGGGATGCAGGTTGCCGTCGCCGGCATGAAACACATTGCCTGCCTGTATGCCGTAGCGCTCTGTAATTTCGCGCACCCTCTGCAGCGCTTCGGGCAGTTTTGTGCGCGGAATTACCCCGTCGTGAGTAATCATAGAGAGGCCCAGCCGACCTAAAGCGCCAAAAGACTGCTTGCGTGCTTTCCAGAGCAGCGCCCGCTCTTTTTCCGAGGCGGCGGTGCGCACCTCTCTTGCGCCGTTTTGCAGCGCGAGGCTTTTTGCACGTTCTGCCTCTGTGTCAAGCCCTGCTTCCAGCCCATCTACCTCAATGATCAGTACTGCCTGTGCATCATCAGGAAAACCGAGGTGAAATGCCGCCTCGCACGCGCGAATAATCAGGGTGTCTATCATTTCCAGTGCGGCAGGAAGCAGGCCGTTTGCAATCAGTGCAGAAACAGTGCGTGTGCAGGCATCTGCACTGTCAAAAATAGCCAGCAGCGTTCGCACCGCACGGGGCAGGGGGGTAAGGCGCACTGTTACCTCTGTTACCAGCCCGGTAGTTCCTTCTGAGCCGACAATCAGCCCAATCAGGTCGTAGCCGGGCAGGTCTTCCGCCTTGCCGCCCAGCTCCATAATTTCACCGTCTGGCAGTACAATGGTCAGCCCTGTAACGTGGTTGGTAGTCACTCCATATTTCAGGGTATGCGGGCCGCCGGCGTTTTCGGCCACATTGCCTCCCACGGTGCAGGCGCCCTGGCTGGAAGGGTCGGGGGCATAATGCAGCCCATAGGGTTTTGCGGCTTTTGTGAGATAGGTGTTTACCACGCCTGCCTGCGCCCTCAGGCGGCGGTTGGGTACATCCACTTCTAGAATTCGGTTGAGGCGGGTGGTGCTGATAATTACCCCGCCGCACAAGGGGGTAGCGCCGCCCGAAAGACCTGTGCCGCTGCCGCGGGGCAGAAATGGCACATTGAGGCGGTTGCACAGGCGCACCACTTCGCTGACCTGCTGAGTGTTTTGCGGTAAAATAACAGCATCGGGGGCATGTTTTTCAGGGGCATACCCATCGCAGTCATAGGCGCGCATTGCAGCCGGGTCGGTAAGCACAGCCTCTGCGCCTGCAATGGCTCGCAGCCCCTGCAGCAACTCTTTGTTTCCAGATTCCATGTACATTCCCCTTTGTTGCAGTACTGGGTTATTATGGCACAATGAAGCGGCGGCCTGCCTGAAAACCGGGCGCTGCCTGCCGAAACAATGAATGTTTTACATGAGGAGTAACAGGCAATGCCGGTGTATGAATACCGCTGCGAACGCTGCGGGCGCATGTTTAGAAAGTTGATAAATGCTTCTGCCGAAGCGCCTCCCTGCCCCCACTGCGCTTCAGAGCAGGTAGCCCGCCTTATCAGCAGGTTTGCAAAAGTGCGCAGCGAGGAAGCAGCGCTGGAAGGGCTTGCCGACCGCATGGAAGGTTTGGATGAAAGCGACCCCCAGGCAATGCGCCAGATGATGCGCGAGATGAGCAGTGAGATGGGAGAAGAACTGGATGAAGACGAACTGGAGGAACTGGCTGAAACCGACCCGGCGGATGCAGACCCTGAATAAAAACAGACGGGGCGCAAAATTGCGCCCCGTCTGCATTTGCTACTCTGTTTCTTCCAGCAAATGGCTGCGTTTCAGATACCTGTAAATGGCAATACGTTCTTCGGCAGGAAACTCGCGCACTTTCGTGCATACCTGCAGTTTGTGCTTGCGGCACCATGTTACAAATTGCTCACTGGTCAGGTACAGCAGCCATTGCGGTACCTCGCTATTGTGTTGCGAGGCGTTTTCGCGTTCGTAGCGAAAAGCTGCCTGCGCCATATTTTTCCTTTACTTTCTGCACTGCAAATGAGAGAACCGGGGCGGGGCAGTGCGCGCCCGCTCCCGGTTCCTGGGCGTTTGCCTCAGAACGAGGCTAGTTCACCAGATGTATGCGCATCAGCAGGGTTTCCATTCCACTGCCGCCTGTTACGGTCTTCATCAGTCTGCGCACAATTACGGTTACACTGCTGTTTTTGGGCAGTGCGCTTACTGCATCTGCAAGCTGCTGGGCGCTGTTGATCGGTTTGCCATTCACCGATACCACCACATCTCCCGGCGCCATGCCTGCATCTGCTGCAGGGCTGCCCGGATACACCTCAGAAATCACTGCGCCTTTCTGCACAGAGTTGGGCAGGTTGAACTGTCTCTGTGTGTTGGCATCCAGGTCTTTGATATCTACTCCCAGCCGGCCCTTGGTGTGCTGCGCTGCAGGAGGAACTGCCCCCTGCGAGGCGTTGTCGGGCATGTCGCCAAGCGTTACGGTAAGGTTTACGCTGGCGCCGCTGCGCTGCACCACAACAGGCACGGTCTGGCCTGGTTTGGCACGGGCGATGAGGTTGCGAAAGTCGGGTTCGCTCAATACGGGTTTGTTGTCGAAGCTGGTAACCACATCCTGCACCTGCATGCCTGCTTTTGCGGCGGGGCTGTCATCCATCACCCCTTCAATCAGCGCGCCGCTGGTCACTCCATAGCGCTTCTGGTCGGCATAGGTAATGGGTGCAGGCACTACGCCCAGGTATCCACGCACTACCTTTCCGTTTTCTATCAGCTGGTTTGCAATGTATTTGGCGGTGTTTGCCGGTATGGCAAAACCAATGCCTACATTGCCGCCGCTAGGCGATTCTATTGCAACATCCACTCCTACCACACGCCCGTAAATATCTACCAGCGGTCCGCCTGAGTTGCCGGGATTGATGCTGGCATCGGTTTGCAATACATCGGGATAGAGCCTCTGCCCTACGGTTATTTCCCGGTTGAGTGAAGAGATAACGCCCACTGTCATGGTGTTTTTCAGGTCGAAGGGGCTGCCGAAAGCAATGGCCCACTGCCCTACCTTTGTATCGTGGCTGTTGGCAAACTGCACTACTGGCAGGTTGGTGGCATTTATCTTCACAATAGCCAGATCATCCAGTTTATCACGGTACACTGTGCCCGGAAATTTTTCGCCATTCTGCAGGGTAACAGTTACTTTTGTTGCATTGGCAACTACATGGTCGTTGGTGAGAATGTACCCATCTGATCGCACAATCATGCCAGACCCGCTGGCAACATTGTACTGCTGAAACTGCGGTGCGCCCTGCTGTGGAATTACGCCTCCCTGGCCGGGCAGCGGCATATTGGGAATGGGCAGGTTGAACTGAAATGGCAGGCCGTTGATTGCTCCCGGCTTCACAGGCTCCTGACTGGTAATGGATACCACCGACGGCCCAAGCGCGCGTGACACGTTTTCAAAATCATTTTGCAAACCAACCGACTGTATGGAAGGCTGTACCGGCGGCGCAGGCTGTTCCTGCCGCGCGCTGCTGCGAGTACCTATCAGCTCCAGGGCGGTTATTCCAAGCGCCAGGGAAAGAGCAGGCAGCGCCAGCAATCCCCACTGTTTTCTGTTTATATGCAGCATAGTTTTCTGCTCCTGAGTGGTATTTTGTTTCCTTTGCACCTGCCTGCAGATGCTGGACAGAACAAAGGGTTTATTTTATATGGTATGGACGAGGGAATGCTGCAATTGTTACATATACTGCCTAACACAAAGCAGCAAGATTCAGCACTGCCCCTCTATTTTCTCAATACGTGAGCAGCGCTGAATCTTGTTTCCAAAAACTGCACTACAGTGCAGATAGCGTTGAAACCTCGGTTCTACCGTTTTACCGGTCTGCTGCCAGGGTGAGCAGCAACCCATGCAACCACAGCAGGGTTATCCATTTGTACATTGGCCTGGTTCATTTTATAATCTGGTTCACCCGGCAGCAGGGCGTTTTCGGGGTTGAATATGCGCGGGTCTACTGCCGTATGAGTGTAGGGGGCAAAGTCTGGCGTTGTGGTGAAGCAGTCGGAAAAGTCGTTGCACAGGGCATCGGTCATGGAAAGAGGAGGCAGGCCAAAGATTTCATAGAGCGTGCGGTGCATGCTTACAATGGTGGTATGAACATGGCTGACGTAGCCTCTTTTTGCCCAGGGAGAAATCACCAGCATAACGCTTCTCTGTGCGTCTACATGGTCTGGCTCGCCGCCGCTGTCATCTTCTGTAACAAAGATGGCCATCTGCTTCCATTCGGGGGTATGGCTGAGAAACTGCACAATTCTCCCCAGCGCCAGGTCGTCATCTGCCATCCACGAGGCCACATAGGGGTAGCCGCGCTTTGGGTTTGGCCTTGTGCCGTGGTCGTTGCACAGGTCTACGCAGAGAAAGTGGGGCATTGGTTTGCCTTTGCTCAGGTAGTTGCGTGTAATGTCCTGCTCAAACCATTTCGCCCTGTACTGGTCGGGTATGTTCATGTTGAAGAGCGGGAAGGTGAAGCAGGTGTTTTGGTAGAGTGGTTCTGTCATGGGTATGTTCACGGTTTCTCGTGCGCCGGTTGGCGATTCCTTGTCGTCTTCTTCCACTCCTGCAAACTCGAATCCCTCTCCATAGTTTCTGAACGAGATGTGGTTGTGCGCCAGATGATTCCACATGGTGCCGTTTTCAGGAAAGTCTTCCGGTGCTGCCCCTGCATTGGCTCCAAAGGGAACCAGCCTTCCCGGAGAACTGTTTACCGGCTTCCACTGCCATCCCAGTGTGTAGAGCATCTGGCACCAGTCGTTGGGCTTTACATCTACCAGCCAGCGGTGTCCCACTCCGCTCATTTCGGGTTCCATGTAGAAGTTGTCGCTTACTGTGAACTGGCGCGCCAGTGCATTGTGATTGGTCATTACTGCCACATTGTGCAGGGTAGGTTCGCCGGGAGCGGAAATGGTTTGGTGCAGGCCCCACCGCAGCAGGCTTGAGTCTGAACGTGCACCGGGTATGCGATCGAAAATCGTGTCGTAAGTATGGTTTTCTTTCAGTATGAACACTACATACTTGATGCAGGGCGATGTTTTGCCCGCAATATCTGGAATGACAGGGCTGGTCATGTCTGCGCGGTCTGCGCTTCTGTTTACTATGCCGTTGTATGCCAGCACGCGCCTGGTAAGCTTTCGCAGCTGCAGTGAGGCAGGAACGGGCAGTGTGGTGAATACGCCCTTCATGCCAAGAAACGGACTGACGGGAATGTTGGAGCCTGCATTGGGGCCGTTGCCAAACCCCCGGAAGCAAATTACGCCCAGGCGGCTGCCTGATGGGTTGATGCAAACACGGTAAGGGTACCACGCAGTGGGGATGTTGCCCAGCATTTTGCCTGTTCGCGTACTCATCACCCCAATGGCATTGATGCCGATTTCTGCGATGTAGAGGCGTTTGCCGCCGGGTGAAAGCGTCATGCCGGCAGGTTCTACGCCGCGCAGGTGCTTTACCAGGGGCGAGGGCTGCAGCTGCGTGCGGTGCAGCAGGCGTCCGCTCACAGTGCTGTACTGCTCAATCAGGTCGTCGTTGTTGTCTGAAACAAACAGGGTATTGTTTTGAACCAGCAGGTAGTTGGGAGCGCTGCCACCAATGGCCGGCCCCTGTGCAGTGGCCGCACCTACGGGCACCCCTGTTTTGATTTGCTGCACTACCTGCATATTCTGCGGGCTGCGTATGTCTATTCCCCATACCGAGTAGGTGGGCGCTGCATTGGGGTCATTGAGCCCGGGGATGCGTCTGCCCTCAAAATCTACGCCTGTGCGCGCCTGTTCAGAGGGTACTCCGTAGGGAGGGCGTGTAATGCCCCGCTGCGGGTAGCCCTTGGGGGCAGGAGGCACAAGGTGGTAGCGAAACATGCCAATGTTTGCCACATACAGGTGTGAACCTGCCAGGGCGAGGGCATAGGGGTAGTAGCCTGTATGCACGCTTCCCTGCAGTGCGCCGGTAGCGGCATTGAGTGAAACCACCCTGAAGTTTGCAATGTCTGTGCAGTAAAGCATGCTTCCATCGGGGCTGAGGCGCACATTGTGGGTTACGCTGTTTTGGTAGGTTTTGCCCTGTACGCTGCCGTTGATAGAGAAGAATGCTTTTTCGGTGCGTGTGGCCACGTCGTACACCAAAATGCCGCCGTTGTCTCCGCCGGCCCAATAGAGTGTTTTGCCATCGGGAGAAAACACCGCAGAGCCGGCCACGCCGGGGCGTGTTGGAATAACGCGTTTTACTGTTGGCTGTTTGCTTTGCCAGTTGTATACAAACTGCCCTGTACTGCCTGATGCAATGAAGGCAGTGCTGTTATCTGGGCTGACAACCAGGCCGTGCGGCCACTGGTCTACTGGAATGGAATGGCCAAAGGGATGCAGCAGCCTGCCATTGCAGAGGATGGTGGTTCCCTGGGGGTTGAAGGTGGCATACGACTGTACCGAAGGTGCATGAAGATAGGGCGGCTGCTCTGCACGCGGAGCGCCCTGCACAACAAGCAGCAGCGGCACGCAGAAGAGAAAACGTTTGCCATAGTGGTGGTACATAACAAAAACCTCCTGCATTTGCTGGTTAGATGCTGTACAGTTCTCTGTTGTGCCCTGAGAACTCCTGCCCCGCAGCATTAAATTTTCGTTAAGGTTTTGCTGCTGCTGCCATAGGGGGCTGATTTTTCTGTATTGAGGGCATTTTGCTGTGCTGACGGCTTTTCTTGCTATTATCTCAGGCATTGCTGGTTTTGTTTTCTGCAGATGTAATTAAGTGTGTAGGCATTGATTTATTTTTGCAGGCGCTTGACATTTGCATGGATCGATTGTACAATATGCTATGTTTGAGAAACTAAGTTTCTTAAAAGGCGCACAAGGTGGCACACAGTAAAACAACAATACGTGATGTGGCGAAAAAAGCGGGAGTATCTGTCTCTACAGTCTCTAAAGCATTCAATAACAGAGAACGTATTGCACCTGCTACCCGCCAGAGAATACTGCAAATTGCAACAGAACTGCATTTTGCCCCCAACGCGCTTATACGCTCGCTGCAGCGCGGGCACACCAACACTGCAGGAGTGTACATTTGGGAAATTCACGAGCAGCCATCACATGATATTGTGCTGCCGCTGATGAAAGGTTTGCAAGAGGGCCTCGCGGCAGCAAAACTGGATGCTCTGTTCTTTTCAAGAATGGAAAGCCGCGGCGCCGACCGCATGGCGACAGTGGTGCTGGATGGGAGGATAGATGCCCTGATTACCGGTCCGCACGATATTAGCGACCAGGGGCTGCAGGCAATTGCGCATGCAGAAATGCCTGTGGTGATGCTGTACAGACGCAATGGCCCCCCTGAAATGGGATGGGTAGATGTGGACAACCAGGCAGGAATCGCTGCACTTATGCACCACCTGCACTCTCTGGGGCATACGCGCATTGCGTTTTATGCACCCTACTATACCTGCAATTACCAGGAGCGCGCAGAAGCGTGGCGCAGCGCCAGCCTGCACCATGATCCTGACCTTTGCTTTTACAACCCGCAGGCCGGTCTTGCAGATATTGAGCAGGTATGCGAGCGCATGATGTCTCTCCCCAAGCCTCCCACTGCGCTGGTAGCCGGAGATGATGCGATTGCTTTTCGCGTGATTGAAGTGATGCAAAACAGGGGGCTTCGTGTGCCAGATCAGCTTTCTGTGACCGGTTTTGATGATGTAGCAGCTGCACAGGTATCGCCCGGTCTCACTACAATCCGCCAGCCCGCCATAGAGGCGGGCAGACTGGCGGCACAGTTTTTGAAGGGTCTGCTGCAGGGATGCCCGGCTGAAACCTGTCAGGCCCTTCTCCCAGTTTCTCTGGTGGTGCGAGGCTCTACCTCGCGCTGTACTACCCGCTGACAATGCGGTTACTGCGCTGCCCAGGCAGCCGAAATATGGAAGGAGCACACTATGAAATCCGGTTCACGCCCATCAGCCAGTTCAGCTTTTACGCTAATAGAATTACTGGTTGTTATTGCCATCATTGCCATTCTGGCGGCTATTCTTTTCCCTGTATTCGCACAGGCGCGCGAAAAAGCACGAGCCATTACCTGCATTTCCAATATGAAGGAGCTTGGGCTTGCCAACCTGATGTATGTACAGGACTACGACGAGGCATTTTGCAACGAAGGGGTGGCTGGCCCAACCAATGGGTGGGGATGGCAGATGACCTGGCTGTTTGAAGTGCAGCCCTATATCAAAAACTACCAGATATTTACCTGCCCCGATGACAGCCATTACACCCCTTCGTGGTCTGGCCCTGCATTCAGCTACCCGGCAAACGGAAACTTTTGCTGGACAGGCAATGGCTGGGGACTGTGCGGAATTATCAACCCCGCCCGCACCTGGTGCAATGACTATGCCCTGGCGGTAAGCGATGCCTCTGTGAATTTCCCTGCAGAAACCATTCTCTTCTCCGAACGGCGCACAATGGGGCCAAATTCGTGGATGTATCAGCAGGACAGCGGCGGCATTCAGGGCGCATTCAGCCCCTGGGCTGCAGTGATTATTGGCGATGATGGAGTAGACCATGGCAATCAGCTGCCGGGGCAGCAGGGAGGAGCCGTGAACGGTGTCTTTCCAACCGGCGGGCAGGATGGCACATGGATGCCAGCCAACCCGCAGTCTACCGGTACGCTGGGTCTGCACAGCAACATGGCCAATTTCGCCTTTGCCGACGGGCATGTAAAAGCAATGCCGCCCATACAAACGGTAAATGCAAACCCGGCCATTGGCAACACCTGCACTTCGCCCTTTCTGAAAATGTGGGATAGGACCAGAACCACCGATTAGCAAGGAAATCGCATATGATCAAAAAAACATGTTTTATGCTGGCAGGGCTGACTCTTGCAGTACTGCTTCTGCCGGCAACCGGCTGCAGCAGGCAAAACACATCGGCTAGCAGCGGCAAGCAGGCATGGACGCGTAGCAAGCCGCCGCCGCAGTACCATGGGCCGGGACAGCCGAACGGCCCAATGAGCGGACCGGCTTCTGCACCCAAGCCCGCTGCTGCAGGCAGCGGCAACTAGCAGATAATGCAGACAGCCGGGCAGGTCACTCTGATCTGCCCGGCTTTTTATTACTGCCCATGCCAGCGCATACCACGGGGTTAAAACCCGCAGCGCGTGAGGCAGCCTTCCCCCCGGCCTTATACCACTGGGTTTCAGCCCTGGGCAACAGGGGTGGCTGAACGACAGAACGGCAGGCTGGCGGCAGGGTTCACTGCTGCAGAGCGAGTGCGCAAGCCTGCTCAAGAGTGAGCGCACTGCCCTCCTGCAGGCAGGCTGCATGCTGCTCAGCCCCCAGCGCAGCCTCACACGCCTCCCGCCACTGCTTCTGCTGCACAGAATCTGAGGGCGATAGCGGAGTTCCCAGACCAGCCCGCAGGGCAGCGGTAGCGCCGTACAGCCTTGCAGCTCGCGCATGGTTCTTTACAGCGCAGCAACAGCCGGCAAAACCCTCCAGCACTTCTATCTGTATACTAGCAGCGCCTATTTCCCGGCAAATTGCAAGCGCCTGCTCGAAGTACCCGCGTGCAGCAGGGTAGTCGCCGGTATCCAGGGCCACAAGCCCCAGGTTGTTCAGACAGCTGGCCTCGTCACGGCGGTTTCCTATCTCCTTATTGATTGCTAATGCCTGCTCGTAGTACCCGCGTGCAGCAGGGTAGTCGCCAGTATTCATCGCTACAGCCCCCAGGTTCATCAGGCAGGTTGCCTCACCGCGCCGATGCCCTGTCTCTCTCGCAATGACCAGCGCCTGCTCAAAGTACCCGCGGGCAGCCGAGTAGTCACTCTGGTTAAGACACATCACACCTGTACAATATAGCGCGCCTGCTGCGGCACTGGCATTCTCTCCGCCGCTGCGCGCTGCAAACAAACCCTCCAAAAGCTCACGACCTGCCTGCCAGTGACCGCGCACCTCCCAAAAACTCTGTAGGTCTGATCCCATCTGCAGACCCCGGCTCACCGCCTCTACACTCCCCTCCTCACGGCACCACTCAATGGCAGCACACAGGTTGCCATGCTCCTGCTCCAGCTTTTGCAGCCACTCACCCTGCTCTGCGCTCCGCAGATGAGGCTTTGCCTCTGCCGCCAGCTTTGCATGCCAGTCGCGGTGACTGCACCGCACAGCAGCAGACTCGCCAAACTCGGCAAGCTTCTCCAAGCCATACTGCCTCACCGTCTCAAGCAAACGGTACCTGCCCTCCTCATACTGAACAAGGCTCTTGTCTACCAGAGAGGTGAGCAGATCCAGCACCTCCCACTCCTCCACAAGCCCTCCGCTGCAAATACCCTCACACCCCTCCAGACTGCAACCACCCACAAACACGCTCACGCGAGCAAGTAGAAGACGCTCACTCTCGCCAAGCAAATCGTAGCTCCAGTCAATCAAGGCGCGAAGGGTCTGCTGGCGGGGAAGCAGGTGACGGCTGCCCCCGGTGAGCAAACGAAAACGCTGGTCAAG
>DAIDHN010000009.1 GCA_027459665.1 Chthonomonadaceae bacterium
GCCAGAGCCGCAGATGCCGCCAAAGCAGGTATGGATCAACCCACCCGATACCAACACACAGCAGTAGAAAGGCGCAACCAACAAAAATATTCTTGCAGGAATATACACGGTTACTGCAATAATATTAGGAGCAAAGCAAAATACACGAAGGCAGGACGATAAAGAAACAACACCCTCGTGCTAACATGTATCAATCTTATTGACAACTACCGCTATCGCTGCCAGTACTGCAAGTGCAGTTATCAACTGCGTCCTTCCCGCCGTGAGTATTCCGATGAGTTGTGCCAGCAAGCCCTCAGGCTCTACCTGGAGCAAAACGGCTTTCGCCGCACAGGGCGTATCCTGGGCATCAATGCTCAGACAGTAGCCAACTGGGTAGCCGCTGAAAAGGCACGGCAGCCTGCCGCCATGCAGCCACCGGAAGCCGAGATAGTAGAGATGGACGAGTTGTACGCCGTCCATCAAAAAAAGCAATTTCTCTTCGCAGCTGCTACCATTGACCGCACTACGCGCTGCCTGCTCTCCTTTCGCGTCTGTGAGGCATTCAATTGGGAGGAGGCGCAAAGGGTGCTGGATGCACTGCCTATGCTGGATTGATGTACCCGGGCAAGAGCCAGACATTCAGTGTAGAGGGAACCAATGCAGACTTGCGGCATTATCTGGCTCGCCTGGCACGCAAAAGCAGATGCTTTACACGAAGCACTGAGGCACTTAGATGCGCAGTCAGGCTCATGAGAAGTGCCTACAATTCAGCTACCTGCACCTGCAAGGAAAGGAGTAGTGCCACTAGTTCAGAATGTGAGAGGGAAGATAGTTCATCCATGACATACTATTCAACACCAGTACTGGTAGTTACTGCATAAATTTCAGGCACACACAAACAGATGCCAATAATTGGGGACAGCAGACACAATGGTGAACAGCAGATACAATAAAATAACTCACACGAAGACTGAACTCTTACGTTTTTGTCTCTTTCAACCGAAAATAGCTGGTATACTTTCGGGTACGGCTGGAATACTGATCTACAACTATCAGGATGCAGATGCTCTCCTGGACTTACCAGCAAGTATCTCAGTCTGGTAAAAAGGAGATGTCTTATTGACTGGAACTGCATCTGAATCAAACACAGCCAAACTGCTTCCCTATTTTACTCTGGATGCCTGGCGTGGTGCGGCCAGTTTTATGGTGATGATGTACCATCTGGAGCGTGTGCTGGCGCTGCAATACTCTTGCTATGCACTGTTTCTGGTTCCATTTCGTTACGGAAACCTGGGGGTGAACGTATTTTTTGTGATCAGCGGCTACTGCATTGCCGCGGCATCCGGGGCTTCTCTGCGTAAGCAGCACAGCGCACTGGTATTTGCAAAAGCCCGGCTGCGCAGAATATTCCCCACTTACTGGGCTGCCCTGGCGCTTACCTCACTGGCTGCTGTGGCAGCAGAAATCTATTTGCAAACAGGGCACCCTATCCACAGTGATCTTGCGAGACTGATGATACTGAATCATTCGCCGCTATGGTACCTCACCAATCTGACACTCACCAATGTTGCTACGGGAGCTACCTTTGTAGTGCCGCAGGCATGGACGCTTTGCTACGAGGCAGCTTTTTACCTTGTTATGGCCACACTGCTCTGGCTGGCTGGGCAGCGGATGGGGGAAGAAGCCATGCTTTGGGGGGCGCATATTATTACCGGCGCTGCTGTAGTTTTACTATGGATGCACAAAAGCATTTACCCGTTGGAGATGTGGCCAGATTTTGGCTGTGGGGTGGTGGTTTACCACTGGGTGCGTTTCAGGCAAAAGTTGCCTGTAGCGCTTTTGTCTGCAGGTTTGTTTATCTTTTCTGTTTCCATGCTGTTTCAACCCGCAGTATTCTCCCCAGAGGGCTATCTCTGCAGCTGGTGCCTGATGCTGCTGCTGATTTTTCTGCAGCCTTACGACACTGCATTGAGTAGATCGCAGTTTATCCGGCCGCTTCTCTCACTGGGTGTTTTTTCGTATAGTCTGTATCTCACACACACACTTGTGCTGGGCGTAGTTTCTCAATTGCTGCGTAGATTCTTCCATCCAGGGAATGCTGGTCTGAGCACTCCCACCGCATTGATGGTATGTATTTTCACTGCCCTTCCTGCAGTGTTTTTTGCGCGCATTTTCTTTCAGTATTTTGAAAGACCTTTTCTCAGCGCTTCCGGGAAGGCACGCATTGCTCAGGAGCTGACGACAGCACCGTCAACCCCCTGAAAACCTTTTCTGCAGTGGCAAGGGTTTTTGTTCTCATTAATACAGGCACAATATGATGGTTATCTGGAATAATACTCTGTGCAGTGTTTTTATGCCAGACAAGATGAGGGAAACATATCCAAATGGATCAGGAAAAAACAATCATGCCAGAAGCGCTGAGCGGCAGGCAGGCATTGACTCTGCCGGGGCTTACACGCAAGATGCAGGCAGAAATACGCATTCAGTGGCTGCTGGTTGTGCTGCTTTATCTGGGTGCACTGGGTTATGCGCTTCGCTTCGATCCGCTTCAAAAACCCTGGCCGCTGCGTCTGGAGATAGCTGTTGGTTTTTTTCTTCTGCTGATGTCTGTACGCCGTGCGGGCACTCTTCCTCTTGTTGCACTTGTTTACCTGGCATTTCTTGGGGTTTTGCGCAGAGCCTTGAATATCTGGTTCCCGGTTATGCACAAGGATCCTCTGCTCGTCGTAGTACCTCTTTTTACGGCTCTGTTTTTTCTTGAGATAGTTTTCTCGCGTCGTCTGAAACTTGACAATACGTTTGGCAAACTTCGTATGCTGCTTCTTTTGCTCATGGCGTTTGAGATATTCAACCCGAAACAGGGCGGCTTGGCAGTAGGACTGGGTGGAGCGCTTTTCTATTTACCACCCATATTCTGGATGTATATCGGCAGGGAACTTGGCACCCAGAGGGTTGTTCGCAATCTTACATGGATGGTGGTGCTGGTAGGCATGCTTGGTGCCCTGTATGGCGTTCATCAAACACTGTATGGAGTGACATGGTGGGAGCAAAAATGGCTGAACAGTGAACCGCTCACCTCTATTATGCTTGGCAACAGTCTGCGCGAGTTTTCATTTTTCACCAGCACACTTGATTACGCAACCTTTCTTGAGATAGCCATAGTGTTTTCCTGGATACTGGTACTGCAGGGGCAGCGCATTGCAGCGCTCCCTATGGTTTTTATGATGATTGCCATGTTTTATGTCGGAGGCCGTGGCCCCATTGTATTGTACCTTGCGGCGATGGTAGTGATTTGGTCGGTACAAAACCGAAACCCCAAAATCTGGGTGCCGCGTCTGGCATTGGCAGCTGTGCTTGCTGTTGCTGGGCTGGTATACAGTTTGAATCACGCCCAAAGCCTTGCTCTCAATCAGGGGCAGGCAGCCAACATACAGCATGACCAGCAGGGACTGCTACACCCTTTGAATGCAAAAGACTCTACGGCCGGCATTCATGCTGCGTCAATTACCGGCAGTATTACAAACAGTTTCAGCATGCCTTTGGGAGAAGGTCTAGGGGCAACCACACTGGCTGTTAGTCAGCTGGGCGGTACTGGCGGGAACTCTGAATTTGATGTGAGCAATATGTTCTTGTCTCTCGGCCCTCTGGGAGGAATTGTGTATGTGCTGATGATACTGTGCGGATGGCAGATGGCCCTCAAATGCTGGGGGCGTACCAGAGACTTTTCTGCTCTGGCTGCAATTGCAGCCTGTGCGTTGGGAGGGTGGCTGTCGGCAGGGAACTATTCCTGCATTCTGGTGCTCTGCTTTGTGATGGGAGCACTGGAGCGGCAGTGGGTTGGCTATGGTCTCCACCATAAAACTGCGCCGCTACCTCCCCGGTTTGCATTGCCAGGGGGAGGAGCATGAGACTGGCGCTTCTTTCCTCTGCGCTGCCACCCTACCCGGATGCCATTGGAGATTACACTGCCGCTCTGGCTGTCAAACTTGCACGGAACAATGACGTGACTCTGTTGCATGGTAAACATATTCCGCCGCCTTCACCACTGGATGCAATTTCTCAGGTAGAGGCTTTTGATATATCCAGACCAGCTACCATGCATGGCATTGTTGAGCACGTTAAACAGATCAAACCAGACTGGCTGATACTGCAGTACAATCCGTTCTGTTTTGGAAAAAGAGGATTGAACTTGCAGCTGCCTGCTGCAGTTCGCGCAATTGCACGGCATACGCGGGTAGCTCTTATGCTGCATGAGACTTTTGTAGAATGCTTTCCGTTGCGCTGGCACAATGGTGTGCGCCGGCATTTCAGTGCACGCGGAACCGTGATGACCACCTGGCAGCGGTGGCAGCTGTTTCAGATGCTGCAAAGCGCACAGGTGGTTTTTGCTTCCATAGAAGAGTGGTTTCGCCAGATAAAACGCTGGCCAGGCACAAAAAATCGGTTTCATCTTCCTGTTGGTTCCAACATACCAGTGACTTCGGTGAACCGGCAGTCGGCGCGCCATGCGCTTGGCATTGCAAATGATGAACTGGTGCTGGCAGCATTTGGTTCAATGCAAATTCCTGTGATGCCACAGTACATCCACAGCACTTTTGCTGCACTACGGGCAAACGGAATAAATGCCAGGCTGCTATACATGGGCAGCCAGGGCGCTATTTTGCAGCAGATGCTGGAGGGGATGCCACTGCTTGACCTGGGCCGCCTGCCTGCTGCAGAAGTATCGAAGGGTCTGCAATGCGCAGATATGTACCTGGCTCCTTTTGTAGATGGCATTTCTACCCGGCGCGGTACCCTGATGGCAGCACTGAGCCATGGACTGCCTGTAGTGGCAACCAGCGGTGCCAACACAGACAGCCTGCTGCACAAACACCATCAGAAAGGGTTGCTGCTTTCTCCCTCAGGCAATTCAGATGATTTCGTGAAAAACGCCCTTTGCCTCGCCTCCAATTCTGACTTGCGCTGCAGCATGGCTCATGAAGCGCAACAACTGTACAATACAGAATTTGACTGGAATGTAATTGCAGAAAGGATGGTGCAGTGTCTCGAATCGTAGCTTCTTCCAATAATGCGCCAGATGCCCAGCTACTGAGAGTAGGGGTTGTGATGCCTCTGGCGGAGGTGAAGGGTGGAGCAGAGATGGCGTTGCGCCACCTGATTCAACAAGGGAAAAGCCTGGATGTGGAGTGGTGTTTTGCTTTTCTAAAAGACGGCAGTCTGGCTGAAGAAGCTCGAAGTTATGGATATGAGGTAAAAGTATTTCCTGGCCATCCGCTTCGATACTTACATCTTACAACATTGCAAATTATACGCCTGTCGCGCTGGTTCAAAAATATGAATTGTGATGTAGCTTTTGCATGGATGTCGCTTACTCATATCGTGGTATGGCCGGCGGCAAAGCTGGCAGGTATTCCATCCGGCTGGTTTTTGCATGGCATAGCCATGCCGCCAGGACGTATAGACAGGATTAACTCTGCCCTTCATGCAGCGGGCATTCTATCTTGTAGCCAGTATGTGGCCGATATACAACAGTCTTTGGGAGGTAGTACTCCATTGCATGTGGTTCATCCAGGGGTAGAACTGGAGCGTTTCGATCCAGCTTCTCTTCTTTCTCCTGCTGAAATGCGTACCCGCCTGCAGCTTCCTCCAGATGGACCACTGATTGGCATGGTGGCCCGCCTGCAGCGCTGGAAGGGGGTACACACGCTTATACAGGCTATGGCAGCTGTGAGAGAACAGCTGCCAAATGCACACTGTGTGGTGGTGGGAGGCAGGCATGACCTGGAGGCGGAATATGAGCAGGAACTTCACCAGCAAATTCAAGACATGCATCTGGAAGACTGTGTTTCGCTGACAGGGTTTCAAAGCAATACACACGAGTGGATGCAGGCAATGGATATTGTGGTGCATGCCTCGGACAGGGAACCATTTGGCATTGTGATTCTGGAAGCCATGGCGATGGCAAAACCTGTTATTGCCGGCAGCGAGGGCGGTCCGCGCGAAATCATTACAGAGAGGGTAAATGGCCTTCTTTCGCCCTACAACGATACGGCTTCTCTGACCAAAAATATACTCTGTATACTGCAAGACCAGGATGCTGCCCGCAGCATGGGGCTTGCCGCACGTGAACGTGCTCTAGAATTTTCAACGCGCAAATATGCAGAAAGTGTTGCCAATGCACTGCACAAAATCGCAGATTCCTGCAGAGATAAAAAATAGCCTGAGGAATAAGGAACAGGATACCTATCCATGCGAATAGCACTGGTGCAGCACCGCCTGCGAAAAAACGATGGGCAGGGGCGGGTGAACTTGGAGATTGCCCGCCGTGCTCTGGAAAGAGGACACAGACTTACTTTACTCAGCGAATGGATAGAGCCTGAATTTGCCAATCATGCAGCAGTACAGCAGATTAAAATTCCATATCGCGAAAGGTATTCCAATTTAGTAGCGGGTGAATGGTTTGCGCATCAGTCGGCGCGCTGGCTGCAAAAGCATCGACACCAAATCGATCTTGTACTTTCGAATGGCGCTGCAACCCGCTTTCCCGCTGACCTGTGTGCCTGCCATTTTGTGCATTCTGCCTGGTATCAGTCGCCCGTACATCCCCGTCATGATGGGGGGTGGACCTCCCGGTATCAGGGCACCTATACCCGCTTTAACTCTCTGCGTGAGAAACAGGCGTACAGGCAGGCGGGCACAGTGATTGCTGTTTCAGATCAGGTAAGCAATGAACTGAAAGCCATTGGTGTGGATGGAAACAAGATTGTAACCATACTCAACGGGGTGAATACCGATGAATTCTGCCCTGGAGAGGAATCACGCACAGCGCTTTGCTTGCCGGAACAGTGTAAGATTGCCCTGTTTGCAGGTGACATACGTACCTCGCGCAAAAACCTCGGAACAGTGTTGAAAGCCATGCAGCAGGTTTCTGATCTGCATCTGGCAGTGGCAGGCAAGCTGGAAGAAAGCCCTTTTCCAGCCCTTGCAGAAAAGCTGGGGCTGCAGGGCAGGGTACACTTTCTGGGGTTTCGGCGCGACATTCCCCGCCTTATGCGAGCCTGCGACCTGTTTGTATTTCCTTCACGCTATGAGGCATGCTCACTGGTACTGCTGGAGGCGCTGGCTTCCGGCCTGCCGGTGATAACGGCTTCTACCGCAGGAGGCTGCGAAATCATTACCCCCGACTGCGGCAGGGTACTGCCTGATCCAGACAATGACGTGCTGCTGGCTGAAACGCTCAATGCACTGCAGGCAGACAGCACCTGCTTACAGAAGATGGGCAAGGCTGCCCGCCAGAAAGCCCTGCAGCATACATGGTCTCACATGGCAGACCAGTATATTGACTTGCTGGAAATGCACCATAGCAGAAAGGCACAATCTGTCTCGGCTGCCTGAAAGGAACACAATGCGCCCGGAACGTCTCTGGTGGCTCAGCTGCCAACTGTACAGAAAGAATCTGGTGCTGCCTGCCAAACTTCTGAAAGCCTGCATTTATATGCTCTATCATGCAGTGCTGCCGTACCAGGCAGAAATCGAGCCGGATATCGTCCTGGAGCACTATGCACTTGGAATAGTGGTTCATCCCAATGTGACCCTGGGGCACCGGGTACGCATTTACCAGCATGTTACTCTGGCTGCACAAACCTGGATTGGCTCTGAACACCGCATTGTGGTAGAGGATGATGTGACTATTGGTGCAGGAGCGGTTTTGCTGCCTGCCTCAGACACCGGAATGCGCGTTGGCAAAGGCGCCCAGATTGCCCCCTGCTGCCTGGTGCAGAGCGATGTGCCTGCTGGATGCACAGTGCAGGGTGCACCTGCCAGACCAGTTGCTTTTTCTGGCACACAGGCTGATGTGCCTGAATCTGAAACAGCAAAGCAACTATTGAAAGAAGCCACATGACGAAGCAAATACTTTTTCTCATACCGGCAGGGGCTGGCACGCTGGACGAACTGAGAGCCAAAAGACTCATACAGGGATACCCTGCAGATATCACCTTTCATATTACCGACCGTACGCTTTCGCGCAGCACTGCCTCTAGGCAGGCAGCGGCGGCACTGGCTGAAAAAAAATGGGATTTTGTCTGCATGGAGGGTTCTGGCAGCATTGGGGGTATTCCGTTGATACAGGCAGCCAGAAAAAACGGTCAGAAATATCTGGTGAGTTTTGGAGACCCCATTAGCAATTTCTTTCGCACTACTAAAGGGCAGGTACACGGCCTTGCCTTTGAGGTATATGAGCGGCTTCTGTACCATTACAGCACAGGTATTGTTGGCTGGACGCCTTATATCACCGGACGTGCAGTGAATATGGGGGCGCCGCGTGCAGCTACAGTGGAAGGTGGAGTAGATACAAGTCTGTTTGTGGCTCCTTCCGATGAGCAAAGGAAACAGGCACGACGCAGAGTGGGCATTCCTGAAAACCATATTGTGTGTGGAATGGTGGGAAGCATGCGATGGTCACAGAGGCAGAGCTACTGCTATGGACTGGAACTGGTGAAAATGTTCTCTTATCTGCAGCGCCAGGACATTTCTCTGCTTCTAGTAGGAGATGGAGACGGCAGAAGACATCTGGAAGAATTAGTAACGGAGAGAATGAAGGAAAGGGTACATTTTGCCGGCAGGGTTTCTGCTCAGGAAGTACCCGCGTACATGCACTGCATGGATATAGGATTTGTTACCCAAACACTAGACGGTCTGGGCAGTTTTCGTCTCACCACTAAGCTGCCTGAATATCTGGCTTCTTCGGTAGCCGTGGCGATCAGCCCTATTCCTGGGTATTTTGACTACGTAGGAGCAGCAGGATGGCCTCTTCCGCCATACCACCCTGCTTCAGATGCTTTTCACAGAGCCAGCGCGCATTGGCTGGATACACTGGATAGAGAAGAGATTGAACATGTGCGTGCAAATACTGCTGTTGCTGCAGAAAGATTTCACGATGAATTATTGATTGTGCGGTTTCACAATTTTCTGCGATACTGTGTAAACCTCTCTTCTTGATGAGTACTCTGGTTCCAGTTTATGCATTACAGTATGCTGATATTGCATTAAGAGCACCTAACAAAACAGTTACTGCGAAAACAATGGGGCCTTGGCTCGCTTGTAGTGGGGTACATGGGCAGGCTTGTACCTGAAAAAGGTCTGACTGATCTTTTACATGCAGCGGCTCTGCTAAAAGACAGTGATTTGCCTTCTTTTCAGGTATTATTGGTAGCTGCAGGCCCTCAAGAGGAAGAATTGCGCACTCTGGCGGGACATCTGGATATTGCAGATAGTGTGGTTTTTGCTGGTCGTGTGCCGCATCATCAGGCAGGGAATGCAATGCAGTGCATGGATATTTTTGTTTTGCCTTCACTGACGCGGCCAAACTGGAAAGAACAGTTTGGGAGAGTGATTGTAGAGGCACTCGCCTGCCATGTTCCGGTGATTGGTTCTGACAGCGGGCAGATACCATTCCTGATTCGAGATACAGAAGGAGGACTGGTATTTCCTGAAGGCAATAGCAAGGCGCTTGCAGAATGCCTGCATACTTTGCTGGCCAGTGCAAATCAGCGAATGCAGGCTGCACTATGCGGCGGCGAGGCGGTGAGAAGACGTTACACCTATGATGCTGTTGCCCAAACACTGCATCAATTTTTAGTTTCTACTGTATAAGGAATGGATTGGAAATAGCTCATGAACAGTTTGAAAAGCAATACCACCGCCGGCAGCCATGAGGCAGGTATGCCTGTTTTACGAGCAAGACTGGGCTTTCTGGATGGAATACGGGGCCTTGCTGCGCTATACGTTATGCTATATCATGTGATAATGATGGCTCGCGAAATGTTTCAGGGAAACCAGAATTCTTCTTGTTTGCATGGACTGAATTTTCTTTTTTACTATATATTTGGATATGGCAATTTTGCAGTAGGAGTTTTTATTGTTCTCTCCGGCTTCTCACTCATGATACCTGTTGCACGTGACCCAATGCTTAGATTGAGGGGAGGGCTGCAGGAGTTTGCAAAACGCAGAGCAAAACGCATTCTCCCTCCCTATTATGCTGCGGCAGGCATCTGTTTGATTCTGCTGGCGCTTCTGCCGCACATAGGGATTCCTCTCTCCCGTATGGAATGGTATTCTGAAACCAAAGAAAGCTTTGCCCCCGTCTGTATACTAACTCATCTCTTTCTTGTACATAATTGGACACATTATTTTTATGCAATAGAAGCCCCTCTCTGGAGCGTAGGGCTGGAATGGCAGATATATTTTGTGTTTGCACTATTTCTGCTGCCGGTCTATCGCAAATACGGATGCTTCTGGACGTTGTTTGCTGCTTTTGTTCCGTTTTGCGCTCCCGTCCTTCTGCATATAGCTGCATTTCATAAAACATGTATCTGGTTTGTTGGGCTTTTTGCCATGGGCATGGCAGGAGCAGCGGTTTGTTATGACCCTGCGGTTAAGTACGAAAAATGGAGAGCATGGCAAGGCTGGGGAAGCGCTGGCATACTCTGCTGGATTACAACCATTTTATATGTTTACTGGCAGCACTGGCATGGCGTAAAGCTGGAAAACAAGGTGTTTGTGCCTGAGGTGCTTCTTGGTACGGGGATAGTTTGCTTTATTGTGTGCCATGCACTGCGTACCCGCAGCAGCATGCCAGAACAAAGCGGTATTGTTCGAATTCTGCAGCTGCCTGCTATAGACACTCTAGGTCTTTTCTCGTACAGCCTCTATCTTATGCACTATCCTGTGCTTGAGCTTTGCTGGTATTTTTGCCGCTGGAGCGGGCTTGCTCCAGATGTTCTGGCTGTACTGTTTGTATTGCTTTCTGTGCCAGCTGCACTGTTGGTTTCCTGGCTGTTTCATTTGACAGTAGAGCGCAGATTCCTGCCTTCTCAACTAAAAAAAGCAGCGATCGGCTAATCTGTTCCAGCTGCACCTGCAGGAGCAGGGCGCCGGCTGAAGACTATTCCCTGTATTTTCTGAGTGCACCAGAGCAGCAGGGGAGGCAGAACAGGAGGCAACTAAGAACACAAACGCTCATTCTCTGCCTGCAATTCGGCTATCTGCTTATCACGAAGCACAAGAGAGGCAGTAAGAGAAGCTATCTGCGCCTGCAAGGAAAGGTGCGTCGTGATTAGTTCAGATTGAGAGAGGGAAGATAGTTCATCCATGACATACTATTCAACACCGATACAGGCAATTACTGCATAAATTTCAGGCACACACAAACAAATGGAAATAATTGGGGGCAGCAGGCACCAGGGTGAACAGCACATACAATAAAATAACTTACACCAAGACTGAACTGTTACATCTCTTCTTGATATGTGTTTTGATTTCTTATCAGGTAATTTCTTTTGCTCCTTTTCTGCTTGTGAGAAACGGTTTTTCAAAAATCAGGTGGAAGCCATACGCAAAGCATATCGAGATAATTACACCTATTACATTGATGCCAAAATGCAGTATGGGGCTAACCTGCAGTCTCGTAGAAATAAAATTAAAGACAATCAATACAATTCCATGAGTGAGGTAGAGGCTATAAGAAAACCGTCCCAGTTTTTCCAGAATGGGGAGTTCCAGGAATCGCACGACAACGGGCTTACTCTTTGCGGATTGAGAATTGATAATGCTTCCTATAAGGTAGAGTATGAAGCAGGATGCCATTATGCCTACCAGCGTATCTCTGAGAGCAACACCAAGATTTAAAATGCGCCAGTGTGGCAAATAATTGTTTAGCGCATTACCTGGGTCAATACTCAAAACAATTATTGAACATATTGCAGAAATAAATGCAACGATAAATAAGTTTTTTGCAAAATTTTTTGGTGTCTGATTGCAAATAATAATTCCAAAGGCCATATCAGAAGCAAGCATGCCCAAAGTGAATAGTCCTGCATACCAGTAACAGGCATGAGAAATGCTATAGCTATTGAAGAGAAAGCAAAGGCTGCCTATTAAAAACCCTGCAAGAAGAGTCAGCATTTTGCCATATTGTTTTATTGACCAAAGCGGAAGGAAAACAAAAGGAAGCAGAAAGTAGATGTGCCATTCTGTAGCCACAGACCAGAAGGCAATATTTATAGCAGGAAATTGGGGAAGTACATTTTGAATCAGGAAAAAGTTTGCCATGAATGAGTAAGCGGCCACATGCATAGAAATCGTTCCAGTTATCAGCGAAACAAGAAATGAGATGAGTAAAGCTGGATAAAAGGGGGGTAAAATGCGTTTTGCACGGCGCAGAATAAACGTTTTCCACCCCCCGCGCAATTGACCGTCGTTTTGCTGTATCGGCAACATTAAACTGAAACCTGAAAGTACTATGAAAAGACTTACAGATGTATGACCAAAGTGAAAAAGATACAGGGCTTTATTGAAGAAGGAGTTGGATAAAAATATGTTTGAACGTCCAATAAAATGAAAGCAACAGACATAGAGTGCAGCTAATCCTCTCAGGCTATCCAGAAAAGGTAAAAATATTCGCTGTGTAGAAGTTGTAGTTGTGTTGTTCAAGTTGGATAGTCATTTCTCTCAATGGCAGAGATTACTAAATTTAATTTGAGTATACTGCATAACTTTAAACTTACAAGGAGTAACAGGCATAACCTGAGAAGTATTTCACACACATTCTAAAAAAAGCAGCGACCAGCTAATCTGTGCCAGCGGCTACGGGAGCAGGGCGGCGGCTAAAGACCATGCCCTGCATTTTCTGAGTGCACCAGAGCAGCAGGGGAGGCAGAAACAGCATGAGCAGCAGGTAAGGCAGCAGCGCTGTTCCAGCGAACTTCTGGTGCAGCACATCTACCAGAATGCCAATTTGCAGGTACTGCCAAACTACAACCCAGAACGAGTTTTTGCCCACATACCCTAAAAAGCGGCCAACTGCAGAATGCGCAGATATCTTTTCGTGCAGCACCAGCCAGGCAAAAGCAAAAAATGCAGTGAGGCATGTGCCTGTGATGGCAAAAAGATAGACAATGCCCGGCGTAGGCGAATTGGCCCACTGCATTTGCACAAAGTTTTGCAGCCAGCCGCTCTGCCCTGCCGGCAATGCCCATGCGGGTGAAAAAGAAGACATAAAGTAGCACGCCAGCCCAGCTATGAGAGCCAGCGAAAGCTGCAGCGGCAGCATCTCATGGGCCAGCTGCTTTCGATTGGCAGATCGCAGCCATTCTCCGCCTGCCCATACGCCTGCGGTAAAGAAGGGCAGGTCGCCCAGGGCGGGAAAACAGCGGTCATGTATCGTGCCTGCGACAATAGTCCACCAGCCTGAAAAGAGTGCAGGGGGAACCCAGCGGCCCAGCAGGTTGCCCGCTGCCGAGACGACCAGGGAAAGAGTCATAGCTTTTGCCGGCGACGCCATAATCCACGTTGTCAGTTTGGGCCATGCCACAATTGCGAGCAGGTAAACCAGAAAGCAGAGAAAAAAATCGCCAGCTTTGGGTACCTGCAGCAGCAGCAGCATTTTCAGCACGAAGTGCACCTGTGTGCTGACATGCATTGTTTTCAAGAGCGGCAGATTGCCCCCGATTGCTATGAGGTAATACCCTGCAAGTATAGTGAGTGCGGCGCGCAGCATTTTTCTTTTGCCGCCTGGGCGCGATAAACTGCCCCGCTGTGCGATGATGGCCTGTGCCATGCCGAATGCAATCATAAATGCCGGGAAACAGAAAAAACCGCCGCCAATGGCAAGCAGTTTTGCCCAGTTGGGGGGAGTATCGAGGTGAAAAATGCCGTGCGTAATGCCCATATAGCAAATGGCCAGAGCGCGAAACCAGTCTATTTCTGTAAGCCTGCGTTCTCGCACTGATGTTTCCTTTGGCGAGGGGACTGCTTCTGCCACACTTGTTTCCTCCCTGCAAATTACCGCAGGTATTTTCGGCAATTCCTCTACATAAATGTACCCTGCAGATACGCCGTTTCATCACCTTTCAGCGTGGTTGCAATGCAGCACGGAGCTGTTATCCATGCTGAATGGTGCTTCTGTATATTTTACCCGACTGGTGGCGAGGGGAGTACTGGAAATAACCCAACGTTTGGTTTCTGATTGCATACAAGCGCCTGTAATGCTGCAGAGTTACATTTATTGCTGTAGTTGCCATAGAATGAAAATTAAGCAAAAAATATATTCTTAAATATCAAACTTATTAATACTATTTATACTTTTCATATCAAAAAACACGATATAATGAATACACAGTGCGCACATGGTTTGTAAAAGTCTGTGCGGCTGGTTCGCAAAGCTACACCTATCTTATAAGGAGTATCGTATGAGAGCTGCACAAAAACGAGGTCGAGACACCGGGTTTACACTCATCGAACTGCTGGTTGTTATTGCTATTATCGCAATTCTGGCCGCTATTCTCTTCCCTGTATTCGCACAGGCGCGTGAAAAAGCACGAGCCATTGTGTGCGTTTCCAACATGAAGCAGATCGGCACTGCCATGCTTATGTATGAGCAGGACTATGATGAGATTCTGCCCGGGCCGCTGGTGGGATACGGGGACGGCGGGCCTGGAATCACCGACCCTGTGAATCAGCCCATGACATGGGACCGACTTATCTACCCGTATACCAAAAACGATGGCATCATCGCATGCCCCAGCGACATCTATTCTCCTACGGTAATGACCAAACTGGGGCCAGTAAAACGCTCGTACACCATGCCGGGCAATATGGGCTGGTGCTGGTGGTGCAGCCAGGCTGATACCACGCACAACTGCTTTACCAGCAATTTTGGCTGCGAATTCACCGTACCAGATGCCTCTGTATCGTACCCCAGCATTACAGTGCTGTTGTACGAGCGCGACAACTGCAACAACCCGGGCTGGAACTGGTGTGCAGTGGGAGATGGGGCTAATGAGATTGCATGGCGCCATACCCAGGCCAGCAACCTGCTTTATACTGATGGCCATGTGCATGTGGTGCATGAAAATGCACAGGGTTTAGTGATACTGCCCGGCTACCGCTGCTGGCCGCAGGTTAGCAAGTATTCGGTTTCACGCTGGACGGGCAACTGGTACGACATTATTCCGCAGCATGAAGGGCTGGATGTGACCTGCGGAGGAACCCAGGGCAACTGGCCGTAGCATAGAGAAGGAGGATACCTGTGAAGAAAGAAGTACATCCTGCTGCCATTATTGCCATTGCAGTGGTTGTAGTCATTGGGCTGGGAATATGGCTCTTCAAAGCCATGCAGCCGGCGCCCTACAAGCCGTCACCCGGTGTAGGGGGCACGCCCGCCGCTACGCTTCCCAATGAGGGCAAAATGCCCAAGGGGAGCCAGCCGGGTCATGCCGATTCTGGCCCGCCTCCCAATGTAACCCCTGGCAACCCGGCAGGAATCAAGAACTAAGCCTGGATGTGTTCATAAAAACTGCTCCGGCGGCCTGCAGGCCGCCGGAGCAGTTTGATTTACAGACATCTATCAGATCAGGAGAGCAGAGAGAAGGGGGCTTCCAGGGTTTTCTTTACTTCCTGCAGAAACTGTGCGGCTACCACGCCATCTAGAAGCCTGTGGTCGGCAGAGAGTGTGACCTTCATGCGGCTGCGTACTGTAATGGCATCGTTTTCACCGGGCACAAACTCGCGAAAAATGCCGCCTATGGCAAGGATGGCAGCTTCTGGCGGGTTGATGATCGCGGTGAACTCGTCTACGCCCATCATGCCAAGATTGGATATGCTGAACGTGCCGCCGCTGTATTCTTCCGGTTTGAGCTGGCCTGTGCGCGCTTTTTTGATCAGGCTTTTGGTTTCTGCAGAGATGGCGCGCAGGGTTTTTGCCTGGCAGTTTTTTACAACCGGAATAATCAAACCTTCTTCTATGCCCACCGCCACGCCGATATGCGCCTCGGCGAACAGTTTTACTGTATTTTCAGAGGTCCAGGTTGCGTTTACCGCAGGAACCCGCTGCAGGGCAATGGCACAGGATTTTACAATCAGGTCATTCACAGTCACCTTGCCGTCAGGGTTGTCGGCATTCAGTTCTTTCAGCAAAGCCTGCGCCCTGTCCATCTCAACAGCCATGGTAACATAGAAGTGCGGTATTTGCTGTTTGCTCTGTGTGGTGCGCCGCGCAATGGCCTCTCTCATGCGAGAGGGTTTTACCGTTTCCGCGGAGGCTGCCACAGGCTGAGGGGAAGTGAGTTCCACTGCCAGCGCAGGGGCGGGTTTTTCCTGATTAGCCAAAAATGCCTGCACATCCCGCTCTACAATGCGTCCACCCGGGCCGGTGCCATGCAGTTGAGCGGCATCTAGGTTGCTGGCTGCCATCATGCGTCGTGCCAGTGGAGAGGCTTTTACGCGCTCTCGTTCTACGGGGGCATAGCCATTGTTTTCAGAGCGAGACGCTGCAGCGGGTGTGGCAGCAGCGACCGTCTCTATTTTTTGCGGTGCAGAAGCAGCAGAGGAAGCAGTTTCTGCACCTATCTGGGCAATAATTTCGCCTACCGGTACTGTTTGCCCCACCTGCACCAGTATTTTGGTAAGAATGCCTGTTTCGTATGCCGAGATTTCCACATTGGCCTTGTCGGTTTCTATCTCGGCAATGGGTTCTCCCGCCTGCACCATGTCGCCCTCATTTTTGAGCCAGGTGTTTATGGTGCCTTCTTCCATGCCATCGCCCATTTTGGGCATTCTCATCTCCGCCATGATCTCTCCTCTTCGTGTTACGCCAGTGTTCTTTTTACCGCGGCTGCTACATCGATGTCTGTTGGGATGGCAGCTCGTTCCAGGTTTTTGGCATAGGGCATGGGCACATCCGCGCCTGCCACTCGTTCTACGGGCGCATCGAGTTCATCAAAGGCGTTTTCATAGATACGGGCCGCGATTTCGGAACCCATGGAAACGTTTTTCCACTCTTCCTGCACAACTACGGCATGATGTGTTCTGCTCACCGAGGCGGCCACTGTGTCTATATCCAGCGGTACCAGAGTGCGCAGGTCTATCACCTCGCATTCCACCCCTTCTTCTGCCAGCCTGTCTGCGGCTCGCATGCAAAGCTGCACTCCTCTGGAATAGGAAACCAGCGTGCAGTGTTTGCCTGCTCTGCGAATGGCAGCCTGCCCAAATGGAATAGTGAAGTTTGGGTCATCCTCTACCTCGCCAGATGTTCCGTAGAGGCCGGCATGTTCCATAAAGATGACCGGACTGTCGTCCCTGATAGCGCTTTTCAGCAGTCCGCGTGCATCTGATGGCGTATAGGGGAGAACCACCTTGAAGCCAGGAGTGTGTGCGTACCACGATTCAAGGCTTTGCGAGTGCTGTGCAGAGAGCTGGGTTCCCACTCCTGCCGGGCCTCGAAACACTACTGGGCAGTGAATGCGCCCTCCCGACATATAGGTGATTTTTGCAGCATGGTTTACCAGCTGATCCATGGCTTCCAGTGCAAACGACCAGGTCATGAATTCTGCAACCGGTCTTAGCCCTGCCATTGCAGCGCCGGTGGCCAGCCCTGCAATGCCTATTTCGCTGATGGGGGTATCTACCACTCTTTGAGCGCCAAATTTCTGCAGCAGGCCCTCTGTAACGCGGTAGGTGCCCTGGTACTGTCCTACTTCTTCTCCGCAGAGAAACACGTTTGGATCGCGTTCCATTTCTTCTGTCATCGCGAGCCGAACGGCCTGCAGATATCTCATCGTTGCCATAAAAACAGGGGTCTCCTTACGAATACAGGTGATCGTACAGGGAATCGAGGGGAGGTTCCGGGCTGGATTCCGCAAAGCTGATAGAGTCTTTCACTTCTTCCTGCACTTCCTGATCGATTTCCTCAAATTTTTGTGCAGAAAGCAGGTTTCTCTCGATAAGATAATCTTTCAGGCTGTGAATAGGGTCGCGTTTGCGCCACTGCTCTATGTCTTCTTCCGATCGGTAGGTTGTCCAGCCTTTGGTATTGTCGTCTCCAATGCCGTGGCCTACAAACCGATAACAGTCCATTTCAAGAAAATAGGCTTCGCCGGTAGTGCGAATGTGATGAAGTGCGCGTTCGGCGGCATCATGAACTGAAAAGAGCGACATGCCGTCTGCCTTTTCGCCCTGTATGCCGTGCGCATTGGCCTTGAGTACAAAATCAGGCTGGCCTGTAGAGCGCTGTACCGATGTGCCCATGGCGAACTGGTTGTTTTCCAGAATAAACAGCACAGGGAGTTTGTAGAGACCGACCATGTTCATGGCCTCATGCACGCCGCCCTGGTTCATGGCCCCATCACCAAAGTAGCATACGCATACGTTGCTGGTGTTGCGGTATTTGAGCGCAAAACCTACTCCCAGCGCAACCGGAACGGGGCCGCCTACAATTCCGTCTCCACCCATAAAGCCCCGTTCGGGGTCTATCAGGTGCATAGAGCCACCCTTGCCGCCTGCGCAGCCGGTGGCTCTGCCCATCAGTTCGGCCATAACAGCCCGGGCAGGTGTGCCGCAGGCAAGAGCGTGTGCGTGGTCGCGATAGGTGCAGAGGATCATATCTCCTGGCAGATGCAGCTGGGAGATGATGCCGGCTGCCAGCGCTTCCTGACCATCGTAGCGATGAAGGTAGCCGCCTATCTTGTTTTCATGAAATTTCTGGTACACCGATTCTTCAAAACGTCGTATCAGCAGCATAAGCCGGTAAGACTTGATTAGATCGGCGGGGGCAATACTGCCCACCTCATTGTTTTCGGGTTGCTTGGCTGCGGTTCGGGCCATGAGCGGTATCCTCTCGGAGATAACTTTACTGGCGCGGCGCAGATTCCGCGCGCTGAGTGCTGTTGGTAACAGCCGGGATCGTCTGATGAAACAGAAAAGCCGCTTTAGCGTCTCTCTGTGCGCCCAATAGTATTATACCGTAGAACAGAATGAAATGTACTTCATCATTTTTGTTTGCCATACATGAATTATCAGTATAGTCTGTTCTACAATGGGAGCAGCATGCTGTTCCAGCTTTTATACGAGATTGCTTCTGCTGAGAATTAAAGCAAAAAAATGCATTTCAGACATGCATGGTTATTATTCCACAATGCAAGGCAATATTACCGACTGCCTACTTCTGGTATTCTATACAGGTTGCCTATCAATCACATTTTTTATGAAAGGGACGTGGTATGCGTTTTCCCATTCTTGCAAGCATGTGTCTGCTTGGGGTACTGGCTGCCCAATCACTCTGTTTTGCAACTACCAAGGGTCTTAACCAGATTGTTACACCAGATATACAACCGGTTGGACAACTCAGCCTCAGCCTGCAGCTGCAGGATGCACGCATTGGCAACAGTATTGAACTGCAGGGAGAACTGGGGATTACAAAGCGGCTGGAGGCTGCGGTGTTTGAAGGTTTTCAGCCGGGTGATACCCTGCTGAACGTTGAGTACAGCCTGGCAGACAGGCATCCATGGCTGCTTTCAACCGGCTTCATCAACTGGTCGCCTATACATGGCGGCATTCAGCCGTTTTTGGAGGGTGGGTACTACAAGGGGAAAAATGAGGCAATGGCCGGGGTAATTGATGTTGCCAATCAGATTTTTCCGCTCTTGGGGTTTGCCCACCAGCAAACCAGCAAACTTCTGCTGCAGGCTGATTTTGAAGGCGGCCCGGCAAACTTTACCACGCTTGGGTTTACATACAGCGCAACCCCTTCATTCAACATCAATCCAGCGCTTTACTTCAATAATTCCCGCCCGGGGCGTGTTTCTGCGTACATTGTGTTTACCTATACCTTCACGGCATTTACGCCTCATTCTCACTAAATGCAAAAGCTGCTCCCTGCACGCCAGGTGCAGGGAGTATGAAGACCGGTTTACCCCGCGAGTGCTGCCTTCTCCAGGGCCTGCTGCAGGTCTGAAATCAGGTCATCGGGGTGTTCCAGGCCGATGTGCAGCCGAACCAGCCACCTTTCCCCTTCGCCATCGGTAAAAGCTTCTGCAGGATGATGCGATGCAAGGGCAAGGCTTTCAAACCCGCCCCAGCTGCAGCCAATTCCAAAGTAGCGCAGAGCATTTGCCAGGGCAAATGAGGGCGCACGGCCCTGTTTCTTAAGCTCCACAGAAAGCAGCCCGCTTACCCCTCGCAGCTGCCTGGCGGTAAGCTCTTTCTGCGGGTCAGAATTGCTGCCCGGAAAGTAGATGCGCCTGACTTGCGAATGCCCTTCGAGCATGGCGGCCACCTTTTTGGCGTTCTGGCAGTGGTGCTGCATACGAATGGGCAGCGTGCGCAGCCCGCGTATAAGCAGCCAGGAAGAAAACGGATCGAGGATGGCGCCGAGTGTAAGCCCCTCATTTACAATGAGCGGGTGCATTAACTCACGGCTGCCGCATACCACTCCGGCTACGATATCGCTGTGCCCGCCCAGGTACTTGGTGGCAGAATGCACTACCAGGTCTACCCCCATTGCCAGCGGGTTCTGATAAATTGGAGTAGCCCAGGAATTATCGCAAATGGTGCGCGCGCCATGTTTTCGGGCAATGTGAGCCACTGCTTCCAGGTCCTGCTGGCGCATGAGAATGCTGGATGGGGATTCCAGGTAGAGCAGAGTGGTTTCTGGGCGGATGGCCTCAGCGTATTCCTGCGGCGATGAGCCGTCTATAAAAGTGGTTTGCACGCCAAACCGGGGAAGATAGTTTGCCAGCAGCTGGCGCGTGGGGCCGTAGGTGGTATGCGGAGCGATTACATGGCTGCCTGCCTTGATGCACGAGAGAACGGCGGCAGAAATTGCACCCATGCCGCTTCCAAAGCATCTGGCCTGTTCTGCACCTTCCAGTGCGGCTATTTTTGCTTCTGCTGCGTCGGTGGTAGGGTTTCCTACGCGGGTGTAGTCATAATGACGGCTCATGCCAGAGGCAACAGCCTCTTCGTTCGGCTGCAGGGCATAGTTTGCAAACCGCTCTTCCATGGTGTTGAGTACGAACAGCGAGTTTTGGTAAATGGGCGGAATCACTGCTCCATTGTGCTGAGAGGGGTCTTCGCCCAGATGCGCGCAGATGGTTTCTGCATGGCGTGAAGGAAATGGGGTTTCCATAGCTTCTCCTGAAAAAGTATGCATACAGAATACCCGCTGCCCTCCTTCTCTCATTGCAGTCTGCTCTCTCATTTACAAGCGATGTCGTACAGCCTGAGCCATGTATGAAAAGTGAGGCCGCATATGCAGGTATTATGCTTTGCATCTGCATGCTGCATACCAGGGAGTTCAAGAGGGTGAACTTTTACATCAAACTGCTTTTTTGTCTTCTGCTTGCAACCGCTTCGGCCAGGCTGTCTGCCGCGGTGCCGATTTCGCCAGCTGCCTCCCTGCAGATTGGGCGTTATACAGTGCGCTATCAGAATGGATTCTCGCTTCGCTGGGATGATGTGCGACTGGCAGAAGGCGGTCTGCTACAGCTGTTTGCACCGCAATATGCAGAAGGATATTACAGCTCTGCCGATTCGCCTGCTGCTGCGGCAGAGCGGCTGCCAGACGGAGGGGTGAGGTATACAGCCCTTTTTAGCTATCAGAGCGGGGCGCAAAAATTTACCGCCCGTCAGCAAATATCGGTACACCCTGGCAATATGGTGCATTTTTCAATCACCATGCTCTGGCAGGGGCCGCATGCCGCGCTGGTGGAATGGAACCCGATGCTGCTAACCATTGCCCCGTTTTTGGGGGCGCAGTACACTGCAGTTTCTGAGCAGGGCATAGGCACAACGGGGGTGCTGCCCTGGCAGCCGCCGACGGATGCGAAAGGCATGCGCGATATTTGCGCATCTTTTCATACTGTGGTCTTCAGGCACACTGCCATAGGAACGGTAATTCTGCAAAGCAAAGATTCTGGCCCTGTGCTGGGTGATGGCCGCAAAGACCCTTATCTGCAAGACCCCAATACCCTCTGGCCAGGTTTGCTGGGCAAAACGCTGCTGCCGGGTAAGCCGCTGCAATGTTCTTTCACCCTCAGAGTGCAGCCGGATTCTCCTGTTCCTTCACAGCTCCCTTCGCTCAGTGCCCCTGCCGCCGTGATGCCCGCAGCACTGATGAATACCGCTCATGCGCAGACAGGCCTGCCTCCTTTGCTTGATGCATCTGGCAGCCCTGTTCTGGTTCCGCAGCCCAAGCAGACAGTGTGGCAGAGCGGAAGGTTTGCGGTGCAGAAGGGACTTGCAGCAGACCTGCACATTGCCGGAAGCGCCTCTTTAGAGGATGGGGTATACACAGCGCTTCATGCCTTGCAGAAAGAGATAAGGCAGCGTGCAGGCACATTGCCAGAAGTACCGCAGGGCAGGCGGCATACGGTATGGATTGGACTTGCAGGTGCGCAAGGCATGCCAGCAGGCGCACCAGAGGCACCTGAACATGAGGAAGGCTATGCAATTGCGATTTCGCCGCAGCGGCTGATTCTTGTGGGCAGGGATGCAGAGGGGGTGCAATGGGGAATTGAAACTCTCAGGCAGCTTTTGCAGAGCAACAGCCGCGGGGCATGGTTTCGGGCGGTGCATATTGATGACTGGCCATCACTGCGGTTTCGAGGAGCGCATCTGTTTGTGGGCAGAAATGCGCTGCCCTTTCATGAAAAACTGGCTGCCCGCATATTTGCCCCGCTCAAACTGAACCGGGTAGTGCTTGAATGCGAGTACACTGCATGGAAATCGCACCCGGAACTGCATGTGCCGTTCGATATGTCGAGGGAAGATTTGCGAGCAGATGCGCTGTTTTTTCGTTTGTGCGGTCTGCAGCCAATCCCATTGATTGCTACGCTGGGGCACTGCGGCTGGATGTTTGTGAACGGTCAGAACCGAAACATGGCAGAAGACCCGCACAAGCCTTTTGACTATGATGTGAGCAACCCGGCAGTGTACAAGCTGGTGTTTTCTATTTTTCGTGAGGCACTGCAGCTTTTTCCGCATGCAAAATGGTTTCACATTGGGCACGATGAGGTGGCCATACCGCACTTTAGCGGGTTCGGCGAGTACCCATACAGAAAACAGAACAGAAACAAGGGGCTGGTGTGCCTTTTTGATACTGATACCATGCGTTTGCACAACTGGCTGGCTCGGCACGGGGTGAAGACCATGTTGTGGGGAGACATGCTGCTTAACAGCAAGGAGGGCATACCCAATGCCCGCAACCCGGAAATGAGCGCTGCCAATGCCCCATCTGCGGCTGCAGCAAAATCCATGCGCGCTGGCCTGCCGCATGGCATGACCCTCTGTGACTGGCGGTACTCACCGGGCAGTGAACAGCGGAACGGGCTGGCGATATTTGAGAAGTGCGGGCAGAATGCCATTGGCTGCAGCTGGTTTCAGCCTGAAAACATTCGCGGCTGGGTACAGCAGATAATTGCCCATCATGCCAAAGGGCTTCTGCAAACAACCTGGGCGGGATACAACAGCCGGGCTTACAAACTGGAGACAGATTACCGGCAGTTCACAGCCTTTTTATACGCGGCAGAGTATGCCTGGAGCGGAAGCGATGCTGCCCCGGATGCGCTGCCCTGGCGGGCACCGGCTTTGTTTTATCGGCTGTACGGGCATTCGCTGCCCCCAGGGACGCACCGATCGGGCTGGCAGCTGAACCTAGACGCTGCGGCAAACTGTGCATTTGCAGGGGGAGATGGACTGCCCTGGAGAATCACTGCTCCTGGAGGAACAGAGGCAGGCGTGCAGAGGCTGCTCGACAGCGTAACTGGCATTGCAGTGCAGTGCGGTGCGGGCATTGCACTGGCAGGCGCACTGCAGGCGAATGGACCCGCGGGGCCGCTGCCTGCTGCAGTTTCGCTTGCAGTGGGGCGCAAGGCGGAAGAGCTTGGGGTGCTGCAGGCACTGCTCTATTCCATTTCAGACGGCAAAGCTGCCGCATCTGTTACGGTGGTATACGCAGATGGGGTTCGACTGACAGTACCGCTTTATGCCGGCAGAGAGACTGCCGCCCTCAACGATTTTCGGCCTTCACAGGCATACTCTACCAGTAAAGTGACCCTGCAGGCAGGCAGCACGCCTGTGAGCCTCTGTCTGTTCCGCTGGAAAAACCCTCGACCGGCTGTGCCCATTGAGCGTATTGAATGGAGGACTTTGAGCAGCCAGGCATCCCCGGTGCTGCTGGGTGTAACCGGGGTATCTGAGGCTGAGCCGAAGCTGGGCGGGCAGCGCTGAGGCGATCACTTACTTTTTCTTCTGGCCCATCAGTTATGAAACAGAACCATGCGTTTGTTGCGTAAGGTTTGAATATGCGTACCTCTACCGTTTTGCTGCTGCTGAGCTGCCCTGTGTTTTTTGCTGCCTGTGCAGGTGCAGCAAAACTGCCTGTGCCCCCTTCTGTACCCCGTGAGTTTCGCGCTGTGTGGGTTGCTACAGTTGCCAACAGCGACTGGCCGTCACGGCCTGGCCTGCCAAGCGCTGAACAGAAGGCTGAATTTCTGCATATTCTGAACACAGCACAGCGGCTGCACCTCAATTGTGTGGTATTACAGGTGCGCCCTGCCGCAGATGCCTTCTATGATTCTGCTTTGGAACCCTGGTCTTATTTTCTGACCGGAAAAGACGGCCGGGCGCCTGTGCCAGCCTACGATCCGCTTGCCTGGGCTGTGCATGAGGCCCATTTGCGCGGGATGCAGCTGGAGGCATGGTTCAATCCGTTTCGGGCCTGGTTTCCAACTGAAAAATCGCCGCCTGCCGCCTGCCAGGTATGCAGGGCGCACCCAAACTGGATAGTGCATTATGGCAGCCAGACCTGGCTAGATCCGGGCAGGCTGGCGGTTCAGCGCTATGTGCTGAAGGTAATTGCCGATGTTGTTCGGCGCTACCACATAGACGGGGTTCAGATAGATGACTATTTTTATCCGTACCCGGTGCGTGTGCACGGCAGCTACCTGCCATTCAACGATCAGGCTTCTTACCGCAGTTACCTGCATGCGGGCGGCAAACTGGGGCTGCATAATTGGCGCAGGCAAAACATCAATCGTTTTGTGGCGGCGCTGTACAGCACCGTGAAAGCCATTCAGCCCGAAGTTCTGGTAGGCATCAGCCCGTTTGGAATATGGAGACCTGGGCAGCCGGCGGGCATACAGGGATACGATGCCTATGCACGCATTTACTGCGACTCGCGCAAGTGGCTGCAGCGGGGGGATATGGATTATCTTGCCCCGCAGCTTTACTGGCCCATAGAGCACCCTGCGCAGAGCTTTACCGCTTTGCTAAACTGGTGGGTGCAGCAGGATGCGCACGCACGCCATATCTGGCCAGGTCTCTATATTGGCAGGGTAGGGGCAGAAGGCGGGGCGCATCCCTGGCCAGCCAGTGAGATTGTGCGCCAGATAGAGTACGCGCGCACTCTGCCGCTGAGCCGGGGAAGCATATTTTTTAGTGCATCTACCCTGCTGCAAAATGCCGGAGGGCTTGACGATCAGCTCAAGAAAATTTTTCTTACGCCGGCTCTTCCTCCTGCATCACCCTGGCTTGAGAAGAAAGCGCCGAAAATGCCTGTGCTGGTTGATATGAAAGCTGAGGCCGGCAGTGTGTTGCTGAATTGGAAGGCGGGGGCAGGCAGTGTTCCGCTGCGCTTTTGGGTGCTGCAGACACTGCAGAACGGCAGCTGGCAGCTGAGCATTCTGCCGCTGAACCAGACCAGTGCGGTATTGCCTGCAGCAGTAGAGGAGGCAGCGGTTTCTGCAGTGACTACTGCCTCTGTTTGTTCCAAGCCGCTTTGCGTGCAGTGTGTGCCGCTTTCCTCAGCGGGCAAGCAGAGGTGAGCCTTCGGGCACTCCTTTGGGCAGCAGCTGATACTGGGTGGTGCGGCGCATTGGTTCGTACCCGGCATCGCGAATCAGTCTTTCCATTTCTTCAATGGGCATGGTGAAGGCGCATCCTGCCGATGAAACCACATTTTCTTCCATCATGGTGCTGCCGAAATCATTGAGGCCGTAGTGCAGCGCTATCTGGGCAATTTTGGGGCCTTGAGTTACCCACGATGCCTGCATGTGCGGGATATTGTCTAGCATGAGACGTGAAACGGCTACGGTGCGCAGGTAGTCGAAGGCGCTGGCACGCTCTCCCTGCAACTCAGTGCCATCGGGTTGAAATGACCAGGGAATGAATGCAGTGAAGCCTCCTGTTTCATCCTGCAGGGCGCGTGCGCTCAACAGATGCTGCAGCCTGTCTTCTATGGTGTCTACCGAACCGTACATCATGGTAACTGTAGTGCGCAGGCCAGCGCGGTGTGCTTCCCGCATGCACTGCAGCCATTCTTCAGCGGTATCCTTGTAGGGAGAAATCGTTTCGCGCACCCTGTCGGTCAGAATTTCCGCTCCTCCTCCCGGCACGCTGTCGAGGCCGGCTGCCTTGAGGCGGGCAAACATTTCTGCCTGGGTGAGTTTGCTTATTTTCGCCAGATAGATTAGCTCAGCAGGCGAAAAGGCATGCAGAATAATGCCATAGGCTCCGAATTTTGTTTTAATGCTGTGCAGCAGGTCTTCGTACCACTCTATTTTCAGTTTTGGGTTCAGGCCGCCCTGCATCAGTATTTCTATGCCGCCCAGGTCTATCATTTGCTCTATTTTTTCAAAAATCTGTTCTTTTGAAAGCACATAGCCGTCCATGTGCCCCGGAACGCGGTAGAATGCGCAGAATTTGCATCGAACCCAGCACACGTTGGTGTAGTTGATGTTTCTACCCACAACATAGGTAACAAGCGAGTTTGTGTCAGGATGCAGTCGTCTCTTCACGAAGTCGGCCATCTGGGCGAGTTCTGGCAGATTTGGGTGCTGAAACAGTCGCAGGCCATCTTCATACGAGAGGCGTTCTCCTGCGAAAACGCGATCGGCAATGTCTTCAATTCCACGGCTGGTTTGCAATACGGCCATAATTTACACCTCACTGTACTTGCGCATAATTTCACGGAGTATGCCTATTATACTCACAGCGCTGTTCTGCTGTTCCGAAAAGCGGTATTTGCTGTTTCATTTCAGCGCGGAGTCATGTGGCGTCTGAACGGGTTGAGGGCGGCTCTCCGAAATCCCAGCTTCTGGTAGAGGCTTTCGGCCATGCCATCTGCCTCTGAAAACAGGTAGATCATCTTACACTTTCTGGCAAGGGCATCGGCTACGGTTTGTGCTACCAGTGCGGATGCAATGCCTTGGCGTCTGAAATCAGGATGAGTGATTACGCTGTCTATGCGTGCCTTGTTGTGCGCGTAAAAGAGGCTGCATGCCGCTGCAGGCACACCGTTTATAGTTGCCATATACAGTGTACAGAGCCGGCTTAGCGCTTCCTCACGGGCTATGCCAATCCAGAACATGCGGCTTGGCTGATCTGGTTCATCCGAACCATTGAGCGCGATCCAGTCTTCGATCAGTGGGGAAAAAGAGCTGATAGTTTGTATAACAGCGCTGCTTTTCTGCGGGCTGGGGGGCACAGCAGAGTTGTATTGCAGCATTGCAAACGAGCCGCTGGCAGGCATCAGGCCGGCGCGTCGAAATGCAGCGCCCAGCCCCTGACGCTCTGCAATGGCATCGCAGTCTACTACAGGAGGACGGTTGACCTGGTGAAAGTGCTGCATTACCTCATGCACTATTCTGTCTGGGCCTCTTCCGTCATCCCGCAGGTGCAGAGCGCGATTGCAGTCGCGGTACAGCGGCAGGGCTTCTGAGTGCAGGTACCATGCGCAGCGAGTGGTTTTGGAGTGTGCGCCAAAAGTAAAATAGGCCAGTTCATGCTGCAGCAGCTCTTCAAGGGCCTCATCGTTCATTAAAAGTTCAGCCCCATTTGCGCCAGCAAAGAACTGATGTGATAGTTGTAAGCGCTACTGCCGGCGCCTGAGGTAACGCTGTTGGCAAACTGCCAGCCCAGCGAGAACTTGAGGGTTCTGGAAAGCAGAAAATTGGTGCCGAAACTAAGCGTGTTTTGAGTGCTGGCCAGATAGCCTGTGGAGACGGTGTTTTGCCAGTTGACAAACAGCGAGTTGAGGCGAGTAACGGGATACTCAAGGCGCAGGGAAAGAGATGTGCTGTCGCTACTGGTATTTGTGCTGGCAGTGGGCGTCGTGGCGGTGGAACCGGTGGTGAGAGAGGCTGTGTTGAAGTTGCTGGTGTTGTGCAAAATCATGTAGCCGAGGTGCAGACTCAGCTTACTGCGGAAAGGATGCCCGTCGGTTTCAAAATCCATGGTGACTACATTCGAACCACCCACATTGTTAGAGTATGCAGCATGGGTTAGCGCAGAGGAGAAGATATAGGTCATGCCTCCATGCGGTTGCCAGCTCATATTGAATGTAAGGTCGCTGCTTGTGCTGTTGTACTGATAAGTGCCGCTGCTTGAAGAGAGCAGGGCAGAAAGAGAGGTTTGCAGCATGCTGCCAGGGCTGTAAGAAATACCCAGCTGCTGGGTTGTGGTTTTACCATTGAGGCTGGTGAGACCGGTTTGTACCGTAGAACCGAGCAGGCCGCCGTAGTTGCCCACGCTGCCCAGCCCTGCATTTGTCCCTCCTGAAAGCACCGAGCCTGAAAGCGAGGAGATGTCACGGGTAGACACTACCCCGCTGCTTACGCCAGTGGTTGTCCCCGACCCTGTACTGGTGCCTGTGGAAGTGCCTGTAGTGGTGGTAGATGCCGAAGCCAGAGAATTGCCTGAGTTTGAGAGCATGTAAGAGTACTGCAGGTGCAGACCCCGCCCCAGGGTAAAGTTGGCGCCTGCCTGTGCAGTGCGTGCATTGTTTAGGCTGTTTTGCGCCGTTACCCCCGATCCTGTTGAATGTATGTTGTTGTTGGTAAGGCTGGCATTGAACTGTACCCACGAGCGCGGTGCCCAGTTTAACCCCAGTGTGGTGCTGAGCGTGTTGGTATTGTAACTGAGAAGCGTGGTGGATGGGGTGGTGGTAGTGGTGGTCAACCCCCCGGTAGTAACCAGGCTTGAGTAAAATGAACTCGTATCGCTCTGATTACGCGTGAGACCAGCCTGCAAACCGAGTGTGCCTATTGTGTAGTGAAGCATGAGCGAGTCGGTGAGGTTGCTGCTTTGCCCTCCCGCTGCAAACTGTGTAGACATAGAGTTGCGCTCAAGCGACAGGGTGCCGTTGTGCACAAAAGAATAATTTGCACCCAGTGAGTATTGATTGTACGAGTCATTGCCAGCGGTGGAAACAGTGTATGCCGAGCCGGAAACGGATGTGTAGGAGGGGCGTTTTGCCTTTTGCCAGCTCAGGTTGAAATTCAGTTTTCTGGAAGGGGTGTAATCTGTGGTGAAGGCAATAGACTTTTCGTTCTGGTTGAAGCCGGGGCTTTCTATGGCGGTAAACGAGGGGCCAATGTCGCGTATAGTCAGGCTGGTGTTTACGTTTTTTGCCGGGTGAAGGCTGGCTCGCATTTGCAAAGCCTGACCGTTGATGCCCTTGCCCTGCAAATTGAGGCCAGAGAAGGCGCTTTCTAGTGTAAGGCTGCCCAGCTTGCCAAGAGTGAAAGAGCTGTTGAGGCCAACGATGCTTCTGTTGCCCGGGGTGGGATTCGTGTTGAGCGGTGTATACTGAATCACCACTGTTTGCGTAGTAGGCACACCGGCAACCAGCCTGATCTGGTTTGGAAAAGAGGGGTCTACTGTAAAGTCAACTCCCTCTACCTTAGGCACTCCTTCTACCTTTAGAATTACTGGTTTGCTTTGATCAACAGGGTACTGCAGCTGGTACACAGAAAACGGGTTTGGGTTGCCATAGTCCGACTCGGTGATGGCCTGCGGCGCAGTACTGCCCTGTGTGATCTGACTCAGATACGTGACACCGTAACTTGTTCCCGAGTGAGGGGAATAAGATGCATTCAGGCCATAAATTGAACCCTGGTTCTGGTTGTAGCCGAGGCTTTCGTACGAAATTGCTATAGTGGATGAACTGAGGATAACGCGGTTGTTTTTGAAGTTGAGCTGGCCGGTAAGAGGGTCAAGCGTATAGTCTACGCCCTGTTGCAGCAGCTGGTTGTCTACTCGCACCTGCGCGCTGCCATCTACAATCTGGCCGGCAAAAAGGTAGTAGGGGCCTGCTGTGTTGTTGCCTGCGATCACCAGTGTGTGGGGGGTAGCACGTGTTTGCGACACAAGCAGACTGGTAGAGAAATGCTTGCTCCAGCTGTTGCTGATTTCTATTCCACTTAGGTATCTGCTGAATGCAATCAGGCTGTTGCCCTGCATGCTGGCATTGATATCGCCTGCCTCTATGTGCAGGCCATTGTGCAAATAATTGATGTCGAAGCGGTTTTGGTCAGGCTGACCGTACAGGTAGTTGCTAATGTGCGTGTGGTAATGCAGTGAATGAAAAAGCGTTGCGTTGATATCAACATCGGTGTCGTTGTAAAATCCGCCCGATCCTCTGCCATAGTAGTACTGGCTGTTGTATGCCTGTGCCTGCGAACTGCTGCTGGAGACATTCTGCATGGAGAAAGTGAAATTGGAGTGCCCGGTGATTTTGATAGAAGAGCCAGTTGAGTGTTCCAGATTTTTTATCCAGAGGCCCATCTGTCCAAGAAAACCGCCGGTTTTATGTGGTGTGCCGGTGAGAAGATCGCTGTTGTTTCCTGTTGCTTCCGGCACTGTAAACCCCGGCACTGCTCCAAGGGGGGCACGCCTGGGTTCAGATGCCAGCAAGGCCTGCTGCGCCTTTCTGGCTTCTTCATCGGCATGCATTTTGCTCATCACATCCCACAGGGTTTGCTGGGCAGGGGGTACTACCTCTGCCTTCACGGGTGCAGCAGAAGGGCTGCCAGCAGCACGTGTAGCAGGGGCATGTGGCTGTGCAGGGCTGGCAGATACTTGCGCCTGTCCTGCAGCAAGCAGGAGAAAAAAGTAGATAGCACGCTTCTCGTTGAGATTCATACAGTATGCTTCTGCTCTGCCACCCGCAGGGGCGGATACGGCTGAAGAGGCTGCCGGGGGGTGCGCCTGAAAAATGCTGAATTCATTATATCACAAACTTTCAGATTAGAAAAGCTGTGCATGGTAAAGTGTATGACGAGTATGCGGCGGCGTTTTGCAGTTTCGCACTTCATTCTTAACCAGACGCTCTTTTTTCAGAGGGCGGCGCTTCTGTTTTCTTACTAATTGCAGCTCTTTTTAGCTCTATTCCAAAGTTCATCCATTTGCTGCGGGGTGCATGCATTGAGAGTAGTGTTTTGCTTTGCGGCAAACGCTTCCATGGCATGAAAACGCCTTGTAAAACGAACAAGCATCATGCGCAGCGCCTGTTCTGCATCCAGCCTGGCATGGCGTGCAACCTGTACCAGCGTAAAAAAAACATCTCCCAGCTCTGCTTCAATGCGTACAGCATCGGGCTGTGCAGCATTCAGTTCGCTGAGCAGCTCTTGTAGTTCCTCTTCCAGTTTTTCCAGTACTGCATTCATGTCTGGCCAGTCGAAGCCTGTTTTTACTGCACGTTTGCTAATTTCCTGTGCGCGCATCAGTGCAGAGAGGGAGGCCGGAACTCCATCCAGTGCAGAAGGGAGTGAAGACAGGGGGCCTTTTTCTTCTTTTTTTATGCGCTCCCAGTTTTTTAGCACTGTCTGGCTGTCTGGTGCGTTTGTGTCGCCGAAAACATGGGGGTGACGGCGTATGAGTTTATTCACAATTCCTGTCAGTACGTCATCTATATTGAAAACATCTTTTTCTGCGGCGAGCTGGGCATGAAAAACAGCCTGCAGCGTGTAGTCTCCCAATTCTTCGCAAAGCGAGGCCATGTCTTCCATATCGAGGGCATCCAGTGTTTCTGCGGTTTCTTCCAGCAGATACTTGCGCAGTGTTTGGTGAGTTTGTTCACGGTCCCAGGGGCAGCCGTCTGGTGCGCGCAAGCGTGCCATTATTCCTGTGAGGGCTTCAAATGTGCGCGGGCGCAGTTCTGCGGGCAGAGCAGGCACGTAGAGTATGGAAAATGGTGCGGGGTGGAGCGCCTCCAGCTGCTGAAGCTCGGCCCAGCAGATTTTACTGCCCTCGGTTTCGGCAGCGGGCACCATGGCTGCCTTCCAGTAGGGCGGGTAAAAGCGCAGCAGCGCCTGTTTTGCATGCGAAACTATTTCAGCGCTGCATGCCTGCAGCAAAAGCAGTGGACGCGAGGTATCGGGGCGATGTGTTGCAGGCTGTCCGCTGCGGTCTACGGCATCGTGCAGATGCAGCGAAGAGGCGCTGCGCACATCGTAGCCGTCTGGCAGCACAAGCTGCAGCGCCGACAGCGCCGCCTCTGCAAAGCTGGTAGAGGCGGCTATCTGCAGGGCATGCCCCGACTGCTGGGCAAGCTCTATCAGCATGCGGGCTGATGAATCGTCTATGATGGGGCTGCCCGGCACTGCATAGGCAATCAGGTAGTCGGCGCTGTGAGCATCTGCTTCGTTAAGCAGTTGCTGCACAACAGCGGTGTCTGTATCTGCAGGCAGGCCGTGCTGATACGCATCGAACGCATGATACGGGAGACCCTTTTGAGAAAGGGTCTCTGTGCAGGGATGGCTGGCTGTGCGCAGGTAGAGCGCCCCTGTGCCCTCCCTTTGTCGTTCTGCTGCCTTGCAGAGTGCCTCTGATGCCTTTACAGAAATGCCTTGCAGGGGGCCTGGCCCCAGCCCTATCAGCACGATCATGGCACGGCAGGTGCAGATGGAGCGCCAGTAGTTCCTGAGGCTGGAGGTGCGGCGGCAGACGGCGGTGCTGTTCCCCCAGGAAGGGCGCCTGACGCACTGGCAGCGGGCTGCTGCATTGCCTGCAGGGCTGTTGGCGATATGAGCAGAAAAGCTGGAACTATGCCTGCATATTTGGGGTCGTAAATGCTAAGCGTGGTGCTTTTCATGTAATCGTTCAGCACGGTGAAGGCATGCATTTGAAAATCTGGGTAGCGCTGGGCAATGAGCTGCATCTTCAGCAGCGGCTCTACCTCCTGCATGGTAAGCGTGCGCGCGGGCAGCGAACGCACTACCTGCGCCACTACATAATGGGGGTTGCCTTTGGGGTCGGTGAATTTTATGGGAGCAGGGGCAAATTGTCCAGACTGCAGTGTTTTGACTGCATTGTACAGCGGCGGAACCTGTTGCAGCGATGATTCAGCTAGAATCTGTTCCTGCCCGTCCATTGGGGCCTGTACCGGCAGCTGATACTGCTGAATTGTCTTTACAAAGTCTCCGCTTGCTTTGAGTTGGTTGAGGATGGTGATTCCCTGGGCGCCTGCGGGCACCTGAATCATTTTTATTCCGTAGCGCAGAGGCAGGGAATAGATGGAGGCATTTTTTTTGTACAGGTTTGCAATGTCTGCAGGGTCGATGTGCGCTTCATCGCTGCCAAGCGCGGTGAGTTCAAGTTTGAGCTTGATGGTGTGCTTGAGTGCACTGGGAGAAACTGCGCCCTGCTGTATGAGTACATCTATTTGCGGGTTGAGCGCTTTTTCTGCACGGTAGTAAGTGTCTATTTCATCCTGAGTGGGCTTGACCTGTTTTTTCTCAGCCAACTGGTTGATGCCGGCTTCTCTGAGCATCTCCACCATGCCAATTACACCGGCGTTGATGGAGGGGTCTGCCCTGCCTGCCAGCTGTTCATCCTGGCTGAACTGGGTAGGGGTAAGCTGTTCGAGGTATTTGAGATAGTCTTTTTGCGAGAAAGTCTGACTGCCAAGCTGAGCAACAATGTTTTGGCCATGGCATCCGGCAAAGGCCGGCAGGATAAGTGCGACACCGAGTAATATACTCTTGCGGCGTAAATGCGACATCAAAGCGTTAGAGTCTCCTTTTGCAGAGTGCTGGGGTTTATTGTACTCTCAACCCCAGAATAGTTTCAGCCTCTCCTTCCGATATTCCAGTCGATCTGGCAATAGAGGCCGTATCGAGTCCTTCGTCTGCGAGGCGGTATATCTGCAGTTTTTTATCCGCTTCTGTTTGCAGTGGTCTTGCCTCGCTTCGAGTGCAAATGTATTCCTCCTGCTGCAGCAGGTTCAGCGGCGGCATAATCATTTGTTCTGCTGCACTGTTCTGCAGCAGAAGGCTGTGCAATTCATTCAGAATCTGCTCTGCTTCTTCCCGTTCGTGCTGTATTTTTTCCACCGAGTTGTCTGCAGTAGTCTGCAGTTCCTGCAGCATTTGCTGCACCCGCTGCTGCAGTGAACGTATTTCACCCAGTACGGGTGTTTCTGCTGCTTTTGCATTCAACTCTGTTCGCGCCTGCTGAAACAGAGTCCAGCTTACTGCCAGCAACATAATTTGTAAAGTGAGTACTATAGCCTGCCACATGGGAAGAAGTCCTTTCTCAAATACGCTGAAATAGGGAAAAGTGACGCCCAACTACGCATGAGTTGCTGCTGCAGGGAGGCGATGGGTGTTTTTGAAACAGGCAGGAGAGGTTTCTACACTGCGATATCGAGGTGCGCTTCTGTGCTTTGCACAGCGCCTGCCTGTTGTTCTGCGGTTTCGGCAGTCGTTTCTGTGTTGAGGTGATGGTTTAGCCGGGTCTGTTCGCTCAGTTCTACAGTATCGGTCTCATTTTCCTCTTTAGGTTTCTCGTGCTGCGGCTGCCTGTGCTGTCTCTGGTACTGTCCATGCCCGTGGGGGCTTACCGGCACAATGGCATCTGCTGCTGCGATGGGGGCCACGGAAGCTATTTCTGAAGAAGCAGGCATAGAATGCTCCTTTCCGCTGATGTGTCAGTGGAAAAGCTCGATGTCTCGCTGCAGGTATCCCTTGAGGCGAATTACCGCCTGAGTGTGCAGCTGATACACTCGCGATTCGGAAATGGCAAGCGTTTTGCCGATTTCCTTGAAGGTCATGCCTTCATAGTAGTAGAGAGCGATCACCATGCGTTCCCGTTCTGGCAAACGCTCTATGGCGCAGCCGAGCATGCGGCTTCTTTCAATGAGTTCTGTTTCCAGTGAAGGCTGTTCCCTGTGGTCTACCAGAATGTCTGCCAGCTGCAGGTTTTCCCCGTTGTCGCTTCCTATCAGCACATCTTCTAGAGAGAGCAGGGAAGTTCTGCCTGTTTCCACCAGCATCTGATAGAAACCTTCTACCGTTACTCCCAGTTCTTCAGCCATTTCATCTTCTGTGGCTGGTCTTCCCAGGCGGGCTTCTGTAGCACGGTAGGCACGTTCCAGGTTTTTCATGCGCTCACGAATTGAACGGGGTACCCAGTCATCTTCTCGCAGCATTTCAAGTATTGCGCCGCGTATCAGGGCAATGGCATAGGTTTCAAATTTTACCTGCCGGGTAATGTCGTACTGATCTACTGCTTTAACCAGACCCATAATGCCGGCGCTCACCAGGTCTTCCCGTTCGAGGCTGGGCGGGAGATTGGTGATAACGCGTCCGGCTGTAATTTTTACCAGATAGGCAAAATGACGTATCAGCCAGCTTCTGGCATCTAGGTTTTGCTCTACTTTGTACAGACGCCATTGCGCCTGAATGTCTCCGCCTGTCATTTAGTTCTCTCCTGAATAAATATGAGGGTCGGTTTCAATTTTTTTTTGTTCAAGTGACTGGTCATCAATTTTTTTCGTTAGCGCCTTTTCCCAGCAGGTCTGCCACGGATGCACCAGGCACCACCATATCCAGGGCGCCGTTCTCTTCCTCATCGGAGTTGTCTGCCCTGGCCGCAGGCGCTTGTTCCAGGGCTTCCTGCAGCGCATAGCGCAAAACAAGCCCGAAGCCTGCAAACACCAGAAAGGCCGCTCCCGCCTTGGTAAAACAGGTCTCTGCCGCTGTTCCACTTACCAAAGAAAGGAAGGCCACAATCATGGCCGCCATTGCTCCCAGTATGGTAGGTATCTGTGTAACGAACGATTTCACTTCTGGTCTTCCTGATTTTTAGATAATCAATTCATGCTTCTACACACTGCTGCGTACGAAAAGCCGCTGCATTCGCGTGAGCATAGCCGATAATCCGCCGCTGCGCTGCTGCGCCGCCGGGATTTCAACTATTCTACCCGCAATCTGCCGTATTGCCTGAGCTGCCGGGGCATCAGGGTTTTCTACAACAAAAGGCTTCTGGCTGCGAACTGCGTTTCTTACCTGTGTGTCAAAGGGAACGTACCCCAAATACTGGATGGACGCATGCAGGAATCGGGCAGCGATTGCATTGAGCCGTTCGGCCACCGCACGTGCTTCCTGTTCATTGGAAGCCATGTTGACTACCAGCAGGAATCTCGCCTCAGGATTTTCACGCAACACTACTTTCATAGTGGCGTAAGCATCGGTGAGAGAGGTTGGTTCCGGGGTGGTGACGATCAGAATTTCCTGCGCAGCGTTGAGAAAAGAAAGCACGCCCTCTGAAACCCCCGCCCCTGTATCCAGAAGGAGCAGGTCGGTTTGGGTATCGAGCTGCCTCAGCGTTTGCAGCAGGGTACCCCTCTGCTCTTCCTTCAGGTTGGCAATGTCGGCTATTCCACTGGCGCCCCCCAGCACCTGCATGCCGTATGGCGCACTGTACAGGGCTTCTGCCAGGGTTTTTGTTCCGTTCAGCACATGTTCCAGTGTATAGTGCGGGGTGATGCCCAGTACCACATGCAGATTTGCCAGCCCCAGGTCGGCATCTACGGCTACCACGCGGTGCCCTGCCTTTGCAATGGCCAGCCCTAAATTGGAGGTGAAATTTGTTTTGCCCACTCCGCCCTTGCCGCTGGTAATGGCGAGCACGCGGGCGTGATGCACAGGAGCAGGTTCGGATACTACTGCGCAGGAGGAGGCATGCGATGAGAATGCTGCACTGGTTTCGTGCAGATTCCCGGCTGTTGTACGTGAACGATTTGCCAGAGAACGTAAGCCCTGCGCCTGATCTGACATAGTAAGATGTTCCTCCTGAATTGAGGCAGTGGCCGGTTTTTGGGAAGACTGGCTATGCAGCCTGAAAACCATTCGCTGTTGTAAAAATACGCTGATGGATGCCTTCTCGAAAATTATCGGCATTATTTACTGTGCGCTTCAGGGTAAATGAAAAAAATATACATCTTTTATGTGCGTACCTGGCAGAAGGGCAGACTTTTGCGGTTGTACAGAAAGGGAGCGGAGCTGCAGACCGAAATCTGTTTCGGTCTGCAGCAGAGTTTTAGGCAATGCGTATTGTAGCGATAGAGTGAGGGGGCAGGGTGCAAAGCCAGCCTTCCTCGCCGCTGCCGGTTACTTCAAAGGGAGCCGGCGCTACCTTTTCTGGTACTGACGCGCTGTTGACAGCCGCGGGGGAATCGGCTGTGAGAACTTTTCCCTCGGCAGTCTGCATGCCGCAGCCTGCAAGACGGACTGGCGCACTGTTTTCGAGGTGCCGGTTCACCAGAGAAACCGTGAAGCTGCCGTCTGCTGCACGAGAGGCAGTGGCGCTTACTCCCTGCGAACCGTCGGGCAGAGAGTGGCTGCCGGTTACGGTGAGATGCATGGCAGTAGCGCCCTGGTGCGGGCGGTACATGGCAAAAGTATGGTAGGTGGGTGTAAGCCACATGTTTTTGCCCTCAGTTTGCACGCAGGCGTGCAGCACGTTGGCTGTTTGTGCAATGTTCGCCATGCTCATTACCTGGCACTGGCGGTGAAAGCCTTCAAACGTAATGGCAGCAGAGATGGCATCGCGCAGGGTGGATGGCTCTTCATAGTTTACCGTGTGTCTTGCTTCAGGCGACCATACTCCCCACTCATCCAGAGCTATGCCAATGGTGTGCCTGCTGCCCACTGCTCCGGCAATGATCTGTGCAGTGCGTGCAACGTACGGCTCTGTTTTGTCTGACTCTTTGATCATGTTGTAGTAATCGTCTTCATTGAAGGTGAGCGCCGGACCAGCCGACCAGTAACGATGAATGGAAACGTGGTCTACCAGATCAAAATGAGGGCGTATGGTTTCCAGCATAGTGCGGTTCCACTCTTCGGTATCCCAGCCGCAGATAACAAGCTGTGCAGAAGGGTCTATATGCCTGAGCATGGTGGCATAGCGCTTATATTCCAGCGCATACTGTGCGGGGGTGAAATTGCCTCCGCACCCCCAGTTTTCGTTTCCTACCCCCCAGAACGGCACATTCCAGGGTTTTTCCGCTCCATCTGCTTTTCTCATGCGGGTAAGATCGGTATCGAAAGCGCTGTTGCAGTATTCCAGCCAGTCACACAGTTCCTGCGGGGTTCCGGTACCTACATTGCCTGCCAGGTAGGCATCTGCCCCCAGTTCAGCGGCATAGTGCAAGAATTCGGGTGTTCCCAGCGTGTTGTCGTCTTCGACGGTAAGCCCGCACGACATACCGAGTCTGCGCGGTCTGTTTTCTGCAGGGCCAATGCCATCCCGCCAGTGATAGTGATCGGCATAGCAGCCCCCCGGCCAGCGCAGCACGGGCACGCCCATGGTTTCCAGTGCAACGAGCGCGTCTGTGCGCCACCCTTCGTTGTTTGGTATATCCGAATTTTTTCCTACCCAGAGGCCATCGTAGCAGCATCTGCCCAGATGTTCTATGAACTGCCCGTACAATCGGGGGGATATAACCCCTATGGGGTTGCGGTGATGAATAAAAACCAGAGTTTCGGCCATGAAAATGCGCTCCTTGTTGCTGATGCACAAACGTTATTGCAAACGCTTTTGTTTTTTCGGCAGCATGCCTTCATTCTCCTGCCTGCCTTGCAGACAGTGTGATTTTGTTTACAGGAGGATTATAGAGCATAGTGAGAGTAATTGACTACAATACTTATGTAAAAGGAGCTTTCAGCATGAAACAGAAGTTGTGCTGTTTGCTAGCCCTGGCTGCTGCTATGCTGACCTGTTTGTGCGCAGCAGCTAAAACCAATACACACAGCGCCCGCAGCTGGGTAGTGAACCCGGAGACCGGAGAAACGCAGTCACAGTTTGCCGCCCGCACACGCTGGTGGAGGCACGCAAGATTTGGCATGTTTATACACTGGGGAATATACTCAGTGCCTGCACATGGCGAATGGTATTTTAGCAACGGCCTGCACAAAGACCCCAAAACAGGGAAAATGGTGCACTGGCAGGTGGCAGATTACGCGAAGTTTGCAAAACAGTTTGACCCGGTGCAGTTCAATGCCATGCAATGGATGAAAGTTGCGAAAGCAGCCGGCATGAAGTATGTGGTGATTACTGCAAAGCACCATGATGGCTTCTGCATGTTTCATACAAACCAGACGCATTACAATGTAGTGCAAGATACTCCCTGGCATCATGACCCTATGAAAGACCTGCAGGCAGCTACCCAAAAGGAGGGCTTGAAGCTTTGCTTTTACTACTCGTTTATGGATTGGCACAACCCGCTCTACCTGCCGCGCCGTCCCTGGGATATCCGCCCCACAACAGGCGCCAGCCTGAATGCCTACATACAGTATGTGAAAGCACAGCTGAAAGAGCTTCTCACACAGTACGGCCCGATTGGAATTATCTGGTTTGACGGTGGCTGGGAGCACAGTGCAGCGCAAATGCATTCGCTGCAGATTGTAAAATGGATCAGATCGCTGCAGCCCAATATTCTCATCAACGACCGCATGGGCATTCCCGAAGACTATGCAACCCCCGAACAGCACATTCCGGCTACCGGTTTGGGAGGCAGGCTGTGGGAAACCTGCATGACTATCAACAATGACTGGGGATACAACAAGAACGACTTTGATTTTAAGTCACCGCAAACGCTTATACAAAACCTTTGCGACATAGCCAGCAAAGGCGGCAACTATCTGCTGAATGTGGGGCCAACCGCACAGGGCATTATTCCGCAGCCAGAGGTAGACCGCCTGCTTGCAATGGGACGTTGGATGAAAGTAAACAGCCAGGCGATATATGGCACCAAAGCGAGTCCGTTTGCACATCTTCCTGCAGGCATGCGCGTAACCCGCCGCGGCAGCGTTCTTTACCTGATGATTTTTGGTCAGCCGCACGGCCCTTTGAGTTTTGATGGATTGAAGACGCCTGTGCGCAGCGCCAGGTGCCTGCTAACCGGCCAGAATCTTGCAGTCAGCCGTACTACCCGGCAGCAGATGCCGGTGACCACCATTGCACCGCCGAAACGTTTTAGCAGTGCAGTTACCGTGATCAAGCTGCAGCTGGCAGGCAGACCTGTGGTGGAAAACGCACCGATAGCACCCTCGAACAGCGGCGTGTTTACACTTGCTGCAGGGCATGCGAAGTTAACGGGCGGGCTGCAGCTGGAAACGGAACAAGGGAAAAAGAACATTGGTTTCTGGACCAATTCGGCGGCCTCTGCCACCTGGACAGTGTATGCGCCTGCAGCAGGAGACTACAAAGTGACCATGCGCTATTCCTGTCAGCCCGGGGCGGGGGGCAGCGTGATTACCCTTTCGGGCAGTTCACAAAGCTGCGGTGGATTGGTGAATGCTACTGCAGGATGGAGCGACTACCATACCCTGCAGATGTCTGGCATTTTGAGGCTGAAGGCAGGCAGGCAGAAACTCACTTTGCAGGCGGTGACCATGCCCGGCCCGGCTGTGATGAATCTGCGTAGAATAGTGCTCACTGCTGTTCGCTGAAAAGAGCGGACGGTTTTTACACTGCCCCCCTGCAGCATCGGAAGCTGCGGGGGGGGGGAACTATATTCAGCTAGCTGTGCTGAGGCTCATGCGCCGCGGAATGGCGCTCTCCCATGCCTCGCTCATATCGCCGAGCGGCAGGCGGATGCAGTCTGTTGTGGCTACGGCGATTCGAAGTTCCTGGCCGCCGGTAGTTCCTATCCAATGTGCGTGCACATTGAACGATTGCGCCAGTTTTTCCAGACGTGCAATATCTTTTTCATCGTTTACGGTAACAAGAGCGCGGCCCTGCGCTTCTCCGAACAGCAGGGCAGAGAGCGGCAGCGTTTCTGCCATTGCCTGCGTGAGAAGTATGTATGCGCCTATGCCAGAGAGGATGCAGCATTCGGCAAGGGCTACTGCCAGCCCGCCTTCCGACAGGTCGTGGCAGGTGGCGGAGAGATTGTTTTTTGCAGCGGCCAGCAGAAGCTGCTGCAAATTTCGTTCTCCTTCCAGTGAGAGCAGGGGAGGTTTGCCAGCCTCTTTGCCGTGAATAAGGCTTAAAAACTCGCTGCCTCCCAACCCTCCTGAAGGGTCGGAATATGCCTGCAGCAGCAGAACAGGGCAGCCTGCATCGGTAAATGCGGCGCCTCGCGCATGCTCTATTCTATCGAGTATGCCTACCGCCCCTATGGTTGGGGTGGGCAGAATGGGGCCTTCGGGCGTTTCATTGTAGAACGAAACATTGCCAGATACCACAGGCACTTCGAATGCTTCTGCAGCCTGTGCAATGCCCTGCACTGCACGTTGAAACTGCCAGAAACCGGCGGGTTTTTCTGGGTTGGCAAAATTCAGATTGTCGGTAAGCCCTGCTGGTCTGGCTCCTGTGCATGCTATGTTGCGGCATGCTTCCGCCACAGCAGCCTGTCCGCCCGCAAATGGGTCTAGACGGCAGTAACGGCCGTTTCCATCTATCTTCACTGCAATGGCTTTTTCAGAACCTCGTATGCGCAGTACAGCAGCATCTGCACCGGGAAGAAAGAGTGTTTGAGTCTGCACCATGCTGTCGTACTGGTCGGTTACCCACTGCTTGCTGGCAATGGTGGGCGAATCGAGCAGGCGCAAAAGGCACTGGCTGTAGGTGAGCGGCTCAGAGAGCTGGTGTGGTTCGGGCAGTTGCAGCGGGTCAAACCCCTGCAGGGTTTTTATCTCTTCGGGTTCGCGGGTATCCAGGTGGTAGGTGGGGCACATGTCGGTAAGTGCGCGCGCAGGCACTTCAGCAACTATTTCTCCGTTGTCTCTAATGCGCACCAGCCCGTCGTCTGTTACTCTGCCCACAAAAGCGGCATGCAGCCCCCATTTTTTGAAAATGGCCTGCACTGCTTCTTCTTTGCCGTCTTGCACAATGCAGAGCATTCTTTCCTGCGATTCTGAGAGCATGATTTCGTAGGGGGTCATGTCGGCTTCACGCAGCGGCACTTTGCGTACGTCAATTTCCATGCCGGTACCGCCTTTTGAGGCTGTTTCGCAGGTAGAGCAGGTAAGCCCGGCAGCGCCCATATCCTGAATGCCCACAATATAGCCGGAAGCCAGGGCTTCCAGCGTGGCTTCTATGAGCAGCTTTTCCATAAACGGATCGCCCATCTGCACGTTGGGGCGCCTGCTTTCAGAGTCTGGCCCCAGTTCCACGCTGGCGAAAGTGGCGCCGTGTATGCCGTCTCTGCCTGTAGCGCTGCCCACATAAAGCACAGGGTTGCCTATTCCAGTGGCGGCAGCGCCTGCAATTCTGCTGCGCTCCACTACGCCTACTGCCATTGCGTTTACAAGCGGGTTGCCCGAATAGCTGGCATGAAACATCACCTCTCCAGCCACAGTCGGTACACCTACGCAGTTTCCATAGTGCGAGATGCCTGCTACCACGTGTTCAAACAGATAGCGGTTGTGCGGGTTGCTGAGAGGGCCGAAGCGTAGTGAATTGAGCGAAGCAACAGGACGAGCACCCATGGTGAATATATCGCGCAGAATACCCCCTACACCCGTTGCCGCTCCCTGAAAAGGCTCTACTGCCGATGGATGGTTGTGCGATTCTACCTTGAAGACTATACCCAGGTCGTCATCAAGTGCAATTACCCCGGCGTTTTCCAGCGCTCCCTGTTCCTGTGCCTCACGATAATTTTTGAAAAGCGATAGAATTGGGCGGGAATATTTATAGCCGCAGTGTTCTGACCACATTACAGCAAACATGCCCAGTTCTGTGAGGGTAGGTTCCCGCTGCAGCAAATCTATAATTTGTGCGTATTCGGCTTTGTTCAAACCCATCTCAAGCGCTGTCTGCAGATTCATGCCTGCTCCCTGATAATTTAGATTGCAAAATTTCGTTACCAGTATACCATTTTGCAGAGAAAGGGCTGGGGAGGGGGCAATGTGTTGTGCTGCAGGTTCGCGAAACTTTATGCTGCAGCATAGAAGTCGTTACGAGCTGCCGTTGATTTGCCTGAGGGCTTTTTGAAGGCCGATGCGCGCTGCAGCAAGATGGGGGTTGATTTGCAGCGCCCTGTTGTACTCTGCTATGGCTCTTGCAGGCTGGCTGCTTTGCATATATCCCTGTGCAGCTGCCATGTGAGCCGCTGTGTCGTTGGGGCGGTTGCGTACATCCAGCGTAAGCCGGTTCATCTCTTCCTCAGTCTTTTGTTCGGCAGCAGCTTTTGCCATGAGCGGTGCGGCCTGGGCTGTTTTCCCTCGTGCCAGCAGCGTCTGCCCCAGCAGCAGTGCAACTTGACCATAAGACGGGCTGATGGAGTAGACATGGCGGAAATCGTTTTCAGCTTCCGACAAATTGTTTTGCGCCCGCCTGGCTTCTCCTCTCAGCAGCAGAGCCTGCAAATCATTGGGAGAAATTTTCAGCGCTGCTGTCAATTCCTGTTCTGCATGTACTGGGTCATGTTCTGCCAGGGCTATCTGTGCGCTTTCTACCAGCAAAGCATCACTGCCAGGATAGGCAGACAGGTTTTTCTGAATTAGGCTCAGCGCTTTTGAATACTCTCCCGACTTTCTGTAGGCATCTATTCTCAGGGGAACAATGGCAGTGTCGGAAGGGTTGAGCCTCTGTGCATGCCGAAAGTCCTGCTGTGCATTGTGGAATTGCGCCGTCTGCACATCAGACATTGCCCGCACCACATAGAGCGGGGAGGCATTTGGCATTCGCTGCAGGGCAGAATTGATCAGTTTTTCTGCATCCTGGCTCCAGCCGAGGGCAATGTAGCGCACTGCCAGCCGGGTAAGGGCATGCAGATTGTTCGGGTTGATTTGCAGCGCTTTCAGGTAGGCTTTGATGGCCAGGTCTTCCCGCTGGTTCAGCGTATAGCAGTCGCCCAGAGAGGCGTAAACTTCTGCGCTTTTGGGCTGCAGCGTTATAGTTTTGAGCCACTGCGCTATTGCCTCGGCATACTTTCCATTTTGCTGCAGCAGGCTGGCATACTGGGCCTGTGCAATAGCGCTGTCAGGCTGTGCCTGCGCTGCCTGTCTCATATTATCGAGCAGCAGCATGGAGCTTTGCTGCAGGTGCTGCTGCGCTTCCTTGAGTGCAATCTGTTTGTGCAGCAGGTTTACCTGCCGCTGCAGTCTTTCTCTTAAAGGCATGGTAACCAGATAAGCCACCAGTGCAGCGCCAAGCAGGCCAAATAAAACTTTTTGCTCTTTTTTGCTCACGTTCCGCCAAAATCCTTGCAGGCAGTTTGAAACCGTTGCGTTATTCGGCTCTCTTGCCTTCGGTAATTTTCCATACCCGGTTTGCAGCGAGGCCAGTATGCTCTTCCCGTGTTCCAGAGGGCCATTGTACCTCAATTGCAATTTCTTTGGAGAACTGTCCCAACCCAAAATGTATACGTAAATCTGAGGCGGAAAGGTAGCTGGAACCGCTGCGGCACGAGTCTGTCTGTGTTTTGCCATCGGGGGTAGTGAGCTTTACTTTTGCGCCAATGCCGCTTCTATTGCTCCTGGTTCCTGCAAGGCTTAGGCTTATCCAGCTGCCAGCTATTGCCGTGCTTTGCCAGAGATAGGCAGGGCCGCCGTTTGTGGTGACAAGCACTGCCAGCCGGCCGTCATTAAAAAGATTGGCCCATGCTGCGCCTCTCGCTACAATGGGGACGCCTAGTGGACCAGCGGCAGGCTGAAGTACAAACCTTCCTGTTCCATCTCCCCTGTAGAGCAGGGGATTTTCGTGGTAGTGCTGATTGGGGTAGTACTGGTGAATGTTGTCTTGCACGTGCCCGTTTACGACCAGTACATCTTTGTGCCCTCTGTTTGCAAAGTCTGCAAAAAAGGCCCCAAAGCCTACCTTGTTGCGGCTGGCTGCCCCAATGCCGTTGCTGCCCGCTTCATCCTGAAACAGGCCGGGGGCTGTTTCGCGATAGAGGCAGGTTTCAGAGTTTGTGTAATTGCCTATTAGCAGCGCCGTAGAGCCTGCCAGCTGGGCTGCATCTATTCCCATCCCTGAATGCGGGCCGCCTGCTGCATCGGTGGCTATGCCGCTTTGCAGGCCAACTTCTTCAAATCGGCCGTTTCCCAAATTGTGAAACAGCAGTGAGGGCACTGTGTCGCAGGCTACAAAAATATCTGGCAGGCCGTCGTTGTCGTAATCCCATACCGCTGCACCCAGCCCTTTTGCGGGCGAGCTGCCTATGCCGCTTGCGTCGGTGACATCGGTGAACGTTCCATTGCCATTGTTTCGGTAGAGACGGCAGGCTACTGGTGCAAACGCGTTGGGCAGACAGTAGGTTGGCACCCCGTTTGCCAGTTTGCAGGGCATATCGTCATGCAGAGATCGGTAGTTTACGTAATTGCACACAAACAGGTCAAGGTGGCCGTCATTGTTGTAGTCTAGCCAGCAGCAGCTGGTGCCCCACAGCCCATTGTTGTCGCTTATGCCTGCTGTACCGGTTACATCTTTGAAGCTTTTACCCTGCCGGTTCTCAAAAAGGCGGCCGGGGCCGAGTGCGCACGATACGTAGAAGTCGGGGTAGCCATCGTTGTTAAAATCACCCACTGCCACGCCGTATGCATAAAACCTGGTCTCTGCCAGCCCTACTGCCTGTGTGACATCGGTAAATGTGCCGTTTCGGTTGTTGCGGTAGAGGCGCAGCGACGGTCCGGTTTGTGTATTGTACGAGCCAGGCAGCGGCTGACCGCTAAGCAGTAGTATGTCTTGCCAGCCATCTGCATCGTAATCTATGAAGGCGCAGCCCGACCCCATGGTTTCTATGAAGTACCTGTGAGGAGACCTGCCGTTGACTGCTTGAAAGCGTATGCCTGTGCGGTGGGTAATGTCGGTGAACTGCAGGGCAGAAATTTGCTCTGCCGTTGCAGAGTGGCGTGGTTCATGGGCGCAACCCGAGCCTGCAGATACTGCGAACAGGGCAGCGCCCTGTAAAAAATTTCTGCGTGTAATCATGGGTGCAGCTCACCCATGCGGTGCATCAACTGCTGCAAGCTGTGCCTGGCAGCAGAATTGCCGGGCTGAATTGCAAGCGCTCTCTGGTACTCAAGCGCCGCCAGGGGCAGCTCGTCGAGGCGTTTGTACCATGCTGCCATTTGCAAATGCGGTGCGGCGCTATTCTGGTGCTGGCGCATGGTTTCGAGCGCCTTGCCGTAAGCCAGCCCGTTTTTCTGTGCCTTTTCGTATTGTTTTACCAGCTGTACGCCTTTGGCGCTGGTGGCAGGGCTGCGAGCCAGCAGTCTGCCTAGAGCCAGCAGGGTATCTTCGTAGCCTGGGTCTTTATCGGCAGCTTTTGTGTAGGCCGCAATAGCGGCGCTGATATTGCCGCTGGCCTGGTACGCTGCACCCAGCCTGCAGTATAGCGCTGCAGAATGTACGTTTGCAGCCTTCAGAGCCTGCAGCCTCTGAAGCGCCTCAGCATTTGCTGCTGGCTGCTGCAGCTGCAGCAGATAGTAGCAGAGCAGCAGGGTGATGGAAGGGTTTTGGGGGCGCGAGTTAAGCGCACTGCGCAGGAGCGAGATGGCATCTGCATTGTGGTTGATTACCGTGAGGTACTGTGCAAGCTGTGTAACAAGTGCGGGGCTGCCGGGATGCTGTGCAAGGGCTGTTTGCAGGGTTTTGACCGCCTGTCTGTTTTTGTTTTCGTAGTAAAAAGTGAGCGCCTGCAGCTGAGCCAGCTTTTGGGAGCCGGGCTTAATAGCCGCCGCCTTTTGCAGCAAGGGCTGAGCGGCTTCTACCCACTGCAGCTGCAGGTAGATGTCTGCCAGCCTGAGCAAATGCACTGCACTGCTCTGCGGAAGGCTGGCCAGCCTTTGCAGAACTGCAACTTCGAGATCGGGGCGGGCGATGATTTTGTAATAATTGGCAAGCGCATCGAGAGCGGGGGCGTACTGTGGATTTAACCGGGCAGCTTTTTCGAGGAGGCGCACGCCTTGCGAAACGCTGCCGTTTTTGACCAGCGCCCGGGCATACCGGTACTGCGCTGCAGCGCTGGAAGGATGTTCGCCCGCCTCCCGCTTGTAAACAGCCAATGGAATCTGAGTGGGCTGAGCGGGAGGGAGAGCAGAAACCCTGGAAGCCGAATGTGGTTGAGACGACTGCAGAGAAATTGTGCCGGCAGATGGCCGGGGATGAGAACAGCCTGACACCAGAAGGAGAAAAAGAACGACTTTCCCCTTGCATCTGCCGGTTGCCTGCATATGAAATTTACTTGCCCGCGTTTGTGGCAGGGGCGCCGGCATTGGCCTTGACCTTGCTCATACCGCCGTTTTTATAGAAGTTTATAGTTGACTGCGTGGCATCGCCACCGGGAGGCTGAGACAGGAAGTGGTATCCAACTGCTCCAATAACAGCTATTACGACTACTATGAGAATGACTACGACCGGAGTAGGAATGGATTGTTTCATGGGAAATCTCCTGATACTGAAAGTTATGCTCTGTTGAAGGAAGGACGCATACTCCCAGCCTGGAAGCATGCGTCCTGATTTATACTGGCCTAGTTTGACTGATCGCCGAAGAGTTCGTCCCAGGTGATCTGTGTTGCGCGCTGGAATTTGGTGTGTCCATCGGCAAATTCCACGTTTTCACCCTCTGAATGTCGGGCCTGCGGTGCCCAGGTCTGCTGCTCAGTGGAGTTCCAGGGGCCGTCGTTTCCAATGTCATCCTGTACGCCGCCGCAAGTAGCGTTGTTGCTCCAGCAGTTGGAAGGCAGGTTTGCATAGGCTACACGGGCAATGACATTGTTGTGATGCGGGTCGGTAGGAACAGTGGCATTGGGGCGCACGCTCTGATCGATGTAGCCTGAGTAACCGGTGGGGATGCCGTCTGCAACCACAAAGGTTTCAGCTGGTTTTGAGAGGGCGGCGTCTGTTACCGGGGCGAATCCGCTCCAGTCGCCTTCGAGCAGTGTCTGGTTGCCATCGTAGCCCAGTACAGAATTGATGAGCTGCGTGGGCACGCCTGCCTGGTTGAGCGGTACATTGACCCAGCCAAAGAAGTTCGTTTGGGCAAGGGTTGCCTGGCTGTTGTTGTCTGGGCAGTTGTACACCTGCGAGTTTTTGACATACGGGTAGATGGCATTTGACCAGAAGGAGGTGAGGTTGTTTCTGGTTGCCGCCGGCCCGCCAGAGTAGCTGCTGCCCCAGTTCCAGTAAGGAAAGGTCTCGTCGTAGTCTTGAATGTACATCTGGAACGAGAGGCCAATCTGGTTGAGGTTGGAAAGGCAGGAGATTGCGCGTGCCTTTTCACGTGCCTGTGCAAAGACAGGGAAAAGAATGGCCGCAAGTATCGCAATGATAGCGATTACCACGAGCAGTTCGATGAGCGTAAATGCACTTTTTCGATTCATGTTTGTGAGCCTCACAAGTTGTTAGATAGTATCAAACGAGTAGAGCGCTGTTAACCAGTAGTACCAATCAACAGTTCAACGGGCAGTACCGTTTCAATTGCAATCTCCTCACCCTGAATGTGCTTCATGAGCAGGGAGACGGCAGTGCGCGACACTTCTGCCCAGGGAGCGCGCACTGAAGTGAGACGAGCCAGGCAGTCGAGTGGCGTGCCCAGTCCGTCGAAGCCAATTACCCTGACATCTTCTGGAACGCGCATACCGTGGTAGACGCATCTTGAAATAAGATCGTATGCCGTGCGGTCACTCCATCCAATCAGGGTGTCGGGGCGTTCTCCTGCAGGGAGGGTCAGTATTTCCGGCAGCGGGGCGTTTACAGGAATAATATCTTCCTGGGCAGGCAGGTAGTCTACCTGCAGGCCATGCCGGTTTGCTTCCTGTTCAAACCCAATGCGTCTTCGTTCTACCGATTCCAGGCGTGGCAGGATAACTCTTTCAAAGTAGACGATGCGTTTGCTTCCCTGTTTCTGCAGATAGCGTGCAATCATGCCAGAGCCTGCCACATCATCCGCGACCACCGAAGGCAGACCTGGTACTGCATCTACCACCGCTACCACTGGCAGGTGCGATTCTCTGAGTCGTTCAACCAGTGGGTCATTTGGGGCCGCCTGCAGGATCAGGCCGTCCATTTTCCCTCCAACACATTCCCGGTAGATGTCTTCTACCGAGCTGCCTCTGTACACGCCGTGCAGCAGCAGGTCTTTGCAGAGCAGATTGCACTCTTCCTGCAGTCCCCCAATAACTTCTGCGAGAAACTGTGAGCGTGCGTCGAGGAAACCGTAGCCGCAGTAGAAACCAATTACATTGGTTTTTCGCTGCCTAAAAGAGAGCGCCAGTATATTGGGGCTGTAATCCAGTGTTCTGGCAGCTTCCTGAATACGCAATTTGGTAGCTTCAGAGAGTCGTACGTTTCCATGGTGCGCGCCAAGCGCAGCAGAGACAGCCATTTTGCTTACTCCTGCCGCTCTTGCTACGTCTTCTATGGTTGCCGCCCGTTTTCGGGTACTCACGTACGGTTGCATCTCCTTTGATTTACGCGTATATCAAAAACCATTATACAGCATAAAGTCTTTAGTGTCAACATAATTCTGATGCAATAGTTAATTTTAATACGCTGTAGTGGCTAGAGCAAGTTCAAAAGGTGTATATGCGAGGCAATTTGTTATCAATCCCCATACTTTTGAGGGCAGCTTTTGTTGGCAGTACAGCAATATTACGAAAGTGTGCAGTCAAGGTTTGTCTGTTTTTGCAGTGCATAATATGCATGCAAACGCCATATCTGAGTTTGTGATTGCAATTTGAAAACTGTCGCTTGGCAAGATTTTGAAATCATTTTAATGCATGCAATAACATTTTCGCCTGAGAAGTCTAAATTGACGACGGGTGACAGTACAGATGAAGACGATGCTGAGGAGTAGTCAGTGGCGGGCAGGACCCTGCCGCTCGATGAGTGAAGAAGCGGAACTGGTTGAGAGAATGTGCCCGCCATCGAGCCTTAGCTGCAGCCGGCCATCGTCAAGTACGCCCTCGGCCGTGCCTCGCAGCAGCTGCCCCTGCTGTACAGTTTCAAATATGCGCCCGGAGGTTTCATCCCATTGCCGCCATCTGCGCATAACGGCAGCAGTACCGGCATTTTTGTGCAGGTCGGCAATTCTGTGCAGCGAATGGCGCACCCATTGCAAAAGGCGCAGCGGATTGATTTCCGGGCCGCCCTCCTGCATCAGCGAAGTCGCGCGCCCCGCAAGATCGGGAGGTAGTTCGGCTCTGCCCAGATTGATGCCTGCGCCAATAAGGGCTACTGTGCCCAGGGCAGAGGCGCTGCGCAGTTCTATGAGAATGCCGCCTGCTTTTGTGCCATTGAGCAGTATATCGTTGGGCCACTTCAGACCTATGCGCGGCAGAGAGCGGGGGGCAGGTATTCCGACAGACTCGCTGACTGCCAGGTACAGGGCCTCTGCTGCAGCGGCGCCGGCAAGAAACGAGAGTAGCCATGCGTTTTCGGGTTGTGTAAAGCCGCGGCGAAACAATATGGTGGCATACAGGCTGCTGCCGGGCGGAGATTCCCAGCGTCTTCCGCGCTGGCCTCTGCCTGCGGTTTGCGTTTTTGCACAAATTGCTTCGGGAACCAGCAGCACAGCACCGCGAGGCTTTACTTTGCCATGCTCAAGCAGCAGGCGCGCCTCTTCCATGGTGGAGGTTGTTTCCTCCAGACAGACGGTATTCATGGTGCGAGTGGAATATCCAGACCAATATCCAGGGCAGGAGCGGAATGGGTAAGCGCACCTACAGAGAGAATATCCACCCCGCAGGCAGCTATTTCTGCAGCGGTCTGCAGGCTGATGCCTCCACTGGCTTCCAGCAGCGCTTTTCCCTTTGAACGCTCAACTGCCTGACGCAGCATACTGGGCGGCATATTGTCGAGCAGTATAATGTCTGCTCCTGCCTGCAGCGCTTCTTCCATCTGTTGCAGCGTATCGCATTCTACCGTAATGGTGCAGGTATGCGGCGCGCCCTGGCGGGCTGTTTGCACGGCAGCCGTAATGGAACCGCATGCTGCAATGTGGTTGTCTTTTATCAGTACTGCGTCATACAGACCGCTTCTGTGGTTGTGTCCGCCCCCCATGCGCACCGCATATTTTTCCAGCACGCGCAGGCCAGGGGTGGTTTTTCTGGTGTCTGCAATGCGTGCCGAGGATGCAGAAATGCTTTGCACAAACTGCGCTGTGAGGGTGGCAATGCCGCTGAGACGCTGCACAAAGTTGAGCGCCACCCTTTCTGCCGTGAGTATGGAGGCGGCGCAGCCCTGTATACGAAGCAGAATGTCTCCCGGCTGTATATGGTTTCCATCCTGCATGCAGAGGGTGATTTGCAGGGCAGCATCTACTTGCTGAAATGTTTGAACGGCTGCAGGCAGCCCTGCCAGCACGCCTGCGCTGCGGGAAGCCATGTGCGCAGTAGTTTGCAGATGCGAGGGAACAGTAAGGAGGGTGGTGAGGTCGCCTGCACCAATGTCTTCAGACAATGCGCGTTGAACCAGCTCTGGCAGGCCGGGCAGAATGGGTGTGCTCATGCCAGTGTTTCCTTCTTTTTCAATCTGCCCACCACCACCTCGCACGGAGCGCGGTGCAGCAGCATTTCCACCAGAGAATCGAATACCTCGTGACCTTCTGTTTCCTCACTGTGGTGCGATGCCCCCAGAACCACCATATCGGCTTCTATTTCGCGCAGTGCTGTGAACAGGCCATCTTTTGCCTCGCGTACCCGGTCTATGTGTTCGACAGGGGTAACCCCCCTGTTTTGCACCAGCTGCCTGGCAACGCTCATTGCTTCTGCCGCCTGCTCTTCTTTTTCAGGCACAGGGTTGTTGAGGGGCTGGCTGCGGTCTATTTCCATTAGGTAGATAAGATGTACTTCTGTAAACATGGTTGTTGCAAAGCGTGCAGCAAGGTCGGCTCCATAGGTAAGATCTGTGTCTGCAATCAGGGGCACCAGTATGCGTATGCGGCGTGTGCCTGCAGCAGAAACCTGTGCCGGTGCCATGGAGGCCCTGTGCTTTTGCAGCGAGGCGCGGGCGGCTTCTATCGAGTCGGCGATAGGAAGCTGCGACCGCACCCCGGGTACCGATTTGAGCACCTGCAGCACATCGGGCGGAAGGCCGACCACTACGATTCTGGTTTGAGCGGCTTCTATGTCCCGTACGGCATCCAGAAAAGTTTTTGCCCCGTTTTCCGATATGTCCTGAACATCCTTGCAGTCTACAATAATGCCTTCTGGGCATTCCTGCAGCAGCATTCCTGCTGCTGCACGTATGCTGAGCCACAGGTTTTTGTGTATTGAGCCTGAAATGTGTACCACATCGCGTGTTGTTTCAATGATCATGAGTGACCTCGTGAGAGTGGGAAGGAAGCGCCTGAGGAGAAATTTCCTCCATCAGCGCATCATCCACCTGCAGCTCCTGCATATTGTGCAGATAATAGCGTACATTGGTTACCACTACATCCTTGCGGCTGAGCAGCGCAAGTTTCAGGCGTGCTGCACTCTGGCCATGCAGAAAAAAGTGCCATTTTTTGCTGGGCACAAACTCTGGTATCACCACGGTAATGGTGTGTGCATCTCTCTCCAGCCTAACGGCGTCAAGGTATCGCATGATCGGCTCGACCAGAGTTCGGTAGGGAGAGTGAATGATGATCAACGGCACGTCATGCGCAAACACTTCCCAGCGTTCTTTCAGGCGCGGTTCTTCTTCTGTGTTGATGCATATGTGCAGTCCTCGGCAGTCGGAGGAGAGAGACCTGGCATATTCCAGGGCAGGCATCACTCCCCTGTGCAGATGAGGCACAAGTACCAGCACAGTGTTTTTGTAGGGCTTGTCGGGGGGAATGTAGTCTTTTAGCCGCAGCTGTGCTGCTACCTCCAGGTAGTGCCTTTGAATAAGGGTGAACACAAACACCATCATAATCACCAGGATAATTACTACATATGCGCCTTCCATAAACTTTTCTACTGCTATATCCATCAGTACAAGACCAGTAGCGCAGGCTCCTATGCCGTTGATGAGCGCTTTGATGCGCCAACCCTTCACCTTGCAGCGTTTCCAGTGCACAACCATTCCGCTTTGAGAAAGGGTGAATGCCGTGAATACTCCAATTGCATAGAAGGGAATGAGCGCATCTACATTGCCGTGTTTGTAGATGATGAGTATAATGGCGGAAACGCCCAGAATGAGTATGCCGTTGGTGAACACCAGTTTGTCGCCCAGGTTGGACATTTGCTTGGGCATAAAGCCGTCTTTGGCAAGAATGGAGGAGAGGCGGGGAAAGTCTGCAAAGCTGGTGTTTGCTGCAAGCACAAGTACTGCAGCAGTGAGGAACTGTGTGAGGTAGTAGCCAACAGAGAGCGCCCCTGTTTTGCCGAAGATAGCGCCTGATATCTGGTCTATAACGGCATCTGCAGTTTGCCCGTTTGCCTCCCAGTACACTACCTTAAGGTGCATTGCCAGCCAGGAAATGCCGAGGAATATGCTGCCCAGTATAATGCCCATGTAGATAAGCGTGATGGCAGCGTTGTGCGATTTCGGCTCTTTGAAGGCTGGTATGCCATTGGAGACTGCCTCTGTGCCCGTCATTGCCGAGCAGCCGTTTGCAAATGCGCGAAGCAGCACCACCAGGCCAAAGGTTTCTGCCGCCTGCTTAGGGCCATAATTATGGTTTACGTACTGCGGGTGAATGTGCAGATGGAAAAGCGGACCAAAAATGCCCAGCAAAATCATTACGTAACACATTACCACGAAGCCGTAGGTAAAGATGGCAAAAAGAGAACCCGATTCTTTTAGCCCGCGCAGGTTTGCGGCTGTGAGCAGAAGCGTGAACAGAATACACCACGGCACCAGCAGATTGAAATGAAACATCTGAAAAATGCCAGGCAGCCCGCCGAGGTTTTGCACTCCTGAGGCAATAGAAACTGCCACCGTAAGTATATAGTCGATGAGCAGTGCGGCAGCTGCAATGAGACCTGGAAATTTGCCCAGATTGTCTTTTGAAACTATGTAGGAACCGCCGCCATTGGGATAGCCGTGAATAGTTTGCCAGTAGGAAATTACCACAATAGTAAGAAGCAGTACTACAAGACCAGTGAGCAGCAGTGTATAGAAAGTATAAGGGCTGGTTTGACTGTAGAGAGGTTTACCTGCATATACTGCAGCGCCAAGAAAGAGAATGATTTCCTGGGTGGCGTATGCAACAGAGGAGATTGCATCTGAGGCGAAAACCGGCAGGGCCAGCACCCGGTTGAGCAGGGTGTGCTCTGCATGGTCGCTTGAGATGGGTTTGCCCATCAGCAGCCGCATCAGAAAGCCGAACCAGGTTACACGTTTGGAAACTTCTGGAACCAGTTTTGACTGGGCTTGTGTGTTTAATGGATCCTGCACCGATGATCTCCTTGCATTTGTGAAGCTGTACGATTAAAAACGCCCGTACCTGCCAGGGATGCGGCGGGAGAAGTATACCTTATACAGTACATGCATTGCAGAGCAATTCTGGTAAAAAAAGCGCATTTTGCATAGATATATTTATATTGGCATTTATTTTTATAGCGTGCAGATTATAGTTTTGAATAGCATTAAAAAAGCACTTTAGATACTGTGTGCCCCGTTTTGTATGCCGTGTTTGAAAAAAGTTTCCTTTCATGCTGCACCGCATACTACCGAATGGCTGCTGATAACTAGATTACCAGATAATAATACTGGGCTAGAAGGCATTTTGCATGAATTGCAGCTGTAGGCTTTTACGTGAGTGAGAAGGGAATTGTTTGAAAGCGTGTAATTGTATTTCATTGCGTGTTAGTGTAACGAAGACAGTGTACAGGGAGATGAGCATGATAACACAGAAAGCCCGGCTGCAGGCACAGCTGCGCTCTGCAGAGTATCTGCAGGCAGCAGGAATTGCAGTTACCCGGCAAGAACTGGATTGCATTGAAGTGGCAGACTTTGGCCTGAGCAGTTTGGATCAAACCGGGCTGGAGCTGCTGGTGTATGTAAACAGCCAGAGATACTGCGCCAAGGAACTGGTGCTGTTTCCCCGGCAAACCTGCCCAGAGCACTGGCATCCGCCTGTGGGGAATGACCCTGGCAAAGAGGAGACGTTTCGGTGCAGGCATGGGGTGGTCTATTTGTACGTAGCCGGAGAGCCGGCTGCCAAACCTTGCTGCACGCCTCCCGCCGGCCGTGAGCAGCATTACACGGTATGGCATGAAATAGCTCTGCACCCAGGTGAACAGTACACCATTGCACCGGGGATACCGCACTGGTTTCAGGCAGGCGACGGGGGAGCCGTGGTGAGCGAGTTTTCATCGCACAGCAGGGATGAATACGATCTATTTCGCGACCCGGATATTCTCAGGGAAACACAAGTAGGGGCAGTCTAGCCGTTGGTTATCAATGCCTTGATTACCCCCGAATTGGGCGCCGCCCATTGCGGAATCATGTGTGGTGCGTTTTGCAGCGGCGCACGGTGGGTAATCCATTTATCTACCTTGAGCGTTCCTTGCTCCAGTGCGTTCATTACGGTGTGAAAATCTTGCGGTACAGCATTTCGTGAGGCGAGCAGGGTTATTTCCCTGCGGTGAAATTCGGGGTCTGAAAACGAGAAATTGCCTTGAAACAGCCCAACGCACACCATTCTTCCCCCTGATGCCACCCGTGCTAGCGAAGCTTGCATCGATTCCATGCTGCCGGTTGCATCCATCACCAGCAGCGGGCCGTCTCCCTGGGTAATGCGTTTCAGTTCTTCTTCAGCTTCTTCTGCGGGCAGCATAATGCCATCATTAAGCAGGCTGCTGCAAAATTCCAGCCGGTTCCGGCTGATGTCGGTTACAATCACCCTTGCGCCTGCCATTTGTGCGCACTGTGCCACCGCGAGACCAATGGGGCCAGCTCCGGCAATTAGTGCAAACTCACCTTTTTCTATGCTGGCTCTGCGCACAGCATGTGCGCCAATGCAGAGGGTTTCTACCAGGGCAAGCTGCTCTACATTGAGTTTGTCTGAAGGGTAGAGTTTTCGGGCAGGTACAAGCAAACGCTCGCACATGCCTCCCTCGCAGTGTACTCCCAGCACCTGCAGGCTAGTACAGCAGTTGGTTTTGCCTTTTCTGCAGGCGAGGCACTTGCCACAGTTCAGGTAGGGTTCTACCGCGCATATCTGCCCGGGAGATACGGTTTCCACTTCAGCCCCAGTTTGCAGTACCTCTACCCCCAGTTCGTGACCTGGGAGGCGCGGGTAGCTGAAAAAGGGCTGTTTCCCCCTCCATGCGTGGTAGTCGGTTCCGCATACGCCTATTCTAACCACCTGAACAAGCGCTTCTCCCGGACCTGGTGCAGAGGGTTCGGGAATTTCCTGAATTTCCAGTCTTTCAGGGGCCTGTAAAACCACCGATTTCATGTGCTCGCTCTTTTCATGGGTTTGGTCCGACGCCCCGTGCCAGAAAGCCTCCATCCACTGGCAGCAGAACTCCTGTGGTGAATGAGGCAGCGGGTGAAGAGAGGTAAACTGCCGCGCCGGCTATCTCTTCTGCTCTGCCGAAGCGCGCCAGGGGGGTATGGTTTTGCAGCCATTGTCCCCGCGGGGTGTTTTCAACCAGGTTTTTGTTGAGCGGGGTAGGAAACACCCCAGGAATGAGGGCATTTACCCGAATGTTGTACTGGGCAAGATCATTGGCCAAAGAACGGGTAAGCTGGGAGACAGCCGCCTTGCTTACTCCGTAGGAGGTAACTTCAGAAAAACCGGCTTCACCTGAGAGGCTGGATATATTAAGAATAGAGCCGCCTCCATGTGCCTTCATTTGGCGTGCTGCAATTTGGCAGCAGAGAAAAACACCGGTAAGGTTTACTCGTAAAACCTCTTCCCATTCCTGCAGGGTTACTTCGAGCGGGTCTTTTTTCTGAATGATGCCAGCTGCATTCACAAGAATATCCAGGGGAGGGAATGTTTCGGCGAGGTGTTGAAACGCCGTCTGAATAGAGTCTGCACTGCCGACATCCATTACAATTCCCATATGCTCAGGGCCAGTATTGTGCAGCAGGGCCAGCGTGGCATCTATGTTCTCCTGCTTACGCGAGGCAACGCATACCCTGGCACCGCTTTGGGCGAGGGCAAGGGCAATTGCCTGCCCTAAACCACTGGTTCCTCCCACTACCAGCGCGTGCCTGCCGTCGAGTTGAAAGCCCTGATACATACTGCTGTCTCCTGTTCAGACGGTCAGGCCGTTTTGTGGGCTGTTTTTCTGCTGCCTGCTTCTTGCAGTCTGTTTTCACGCAGTCTGTTCATCATGGCGATCAGGGTGCCCAGCACCGTAATCAGTACTCCCAGCCAAACCAGGTTTACCCAGGGCTTGTAGGTAATAGAAAGCGGTACATTCCATGTGCCTGGCATGCCGGGCAGGCTGAACAGCAGCTGCGCCTGATGAGTGCCTGCATTCAGGGCATTCAGAATGACTACACCGGGTCTGCCTTGCGAGTCGTTGAGGTGTGGAATGGTTTCATTGACTTTGAGGATGATGGGCTGGCCATCGTCGTTGGTGATAGGGTGTCCCTGTCCATCCTTGTACCACTGCATTCCCGGGTCTGCAACCACTATCTTGTTTTGCGGGGTTTTCAGCCCCAGCTCTGCCGCCATAAAGTTGAGCGGGTCGATGATAGGTTTGTAGTAGAACACCGTGTAGGGGCCAAGCTGTGCGCTGGAGCGGGGCGAGAGTTTGACTTCGTACATGGAGAGAGCCGGCTGGCTGGCCAGCGCCACATAGAGGTCGTGCCCCATATACTTCATAATAGAGGGCCAGAACATGGTGTCGGGGTTGCCCATGCTTTCTTCATTTAGGCCGGGTCGCGGCACATACCAGCGCGGCTGCATGAGAAAGGTTTGTGCGTCACCCTGTTCTTCACCTGCAATGGAGGCCCCTGGGGGTGTGACGCGCAAAACCACCCGGTTGGTGGCATCGTATTCAGGGTCGATGGGTCTGGCAGCGGGCGGTTTGCCAGTCATGCCTACAAACTGAAAGGTGTATCCGAATACAGTGCGCGGGCCATCTCCCTCTTTCAGGGTAATGATCTGCGTGCGTTCGAAGGTATTTGAGACCAGTACGCCGATGAGCAGTACGCCTATGCCTACATGGGCTATCCAGCCTCCTGCCCCCAGCGGTTTTTTTCGGAATACTCTGTAGGCAAGCATGGCATTGGAGAGCGCTGCCAAGAAGCCGAGCGTGCAGAGAAGCACGATGGCCACCCGCTGCACAGCGGGGTTGATCCAGTTGTGCATGGTTCCCTGGTACACGGCAGGAGCCATTATGTTGAACAGTTTGTGCTGTGCGCTTTGCACCTGAAAGAGCATGAAGAAGCCAAACAGTACCGAAAGCAGCCAGGGCGCCAGCATTTTGCGCCGGAATGTATCTGGGTCGGTGCGCCGCCATGCAAGCCAGGGTACGCAGCCCATGAGAATGGTGACGGGCACCATGAGCGGAATCATGACTTTATTGTAGAATGAAGCCTGCGGCGCCATGGGCGGGCGGTGCAGCCAGCTGAGGAACAGGGGGGTGGTGGAACCGAGTGTTATCACCCCGCAGGCAAGCAGCATAAACAGCACTGCCAGGAAGAATGCAAAGTCTCGTGAGAGCAGGTTGTCTCCGGTTGCGCTGGTTTTTGGAATTTCTCGCAGTCTCCAAAGCCAAAGCCCCAGCCCCACTACGCCATAGCCGATGAGCATGGCCACCATGAGAACCAGCCCGCTTTTACTGATGTCGTCGAAAGCATGCACAGAAAGCAGCTGCCCATTGGGGCCTTTAGAGGCGAGCGCCCCCGATCTGGTGAGGAAGGTGCCAACCAGAAACAGCCAGAAGCCAAGCAAGCCAAGCAGAATGCTGCTGCGCTTCATGTTGCCCCTCGCTTTTTGCACATGCAGTGCATGCACCAGGGCAGTAATGGCCAGCCAGGGGAAGAATGAGGCATTTTCCACCGGGTCCCATGCCCAGAAGCCATGCCATCCAAGAGTTTCGTAGGCCCAGTATCCACCCATAAAAAGCCCCAGGCCAAGCACAGCGCAGGTAAGCAGCGCATAGGGAAACACCAGCTCTGCCCAGCCATCGTAGTCGCGCCGTATCAGTGCCGCAGCTGCATAGGAAAACGAGATTGCCAGCGAGGCAAAACCGAAAAATATGGTAGGCGGATGAATGGTCATCCAATAGTTTTGCAGCGAGGGGTTTAGGCCAAGCCCTTCCTGCGGAATGCCGGGCATGCCTGGGTGCACCTTGAGAAAGAGCAGGTAAGGAGACTGTTTAATAAGAATGGCGCATAGAAAGCCTATTACGCTGACAAGAAACGGCATCACGGTGTTTTCGTAGCTGCGCGACCTGCGCATCACCACAAAGCCCAGCACCGCAGTCCAGAACGCCCAGAGAAGGAAGCTTCCTTCCTGCCCCGACCATGTTGCCGCGAAGCGGAACCAGTGGTTGTAGAGTTCGTTGCTGGTGTGCTGTACAGCGTAATCGTACTGATATTCCCGGTGGTAAACGATATTGGCCAGGGTGCCCATGGCGGTAAATACCGAGAGTGCAGCCGCTGCATAAAAGGCGCGGCCGAGAATGATGAGCAGGTTTTTGCGTGCCTCCATGCGGTGCGAGAGTGCGTATGCCAGTAGAGAGAGCACTGCTGCAAAAACGCCTGTCCACACTGCAATACTGCCTGCTGCACCCGGGGTCATACTTTTGCTCCTGTGCCTGCGTGTATGTTGTGGCGCAGACCTTTTTCGTCATCGTATTTGGAGGGGCATTTAACCACCATGCTGTCTGATACAAAAATGGGTGTGCCGCTGCTGCCCCGTTCTACAATGCCAGAGGCGGCTGTTTCGGGGGCTGTGTCGAAGCTTTCAGGTTTTGCACCATGGTATACCACTTCAATCTGATCGTTGTTTTTGTCTTGCAGCATAAAAATCAAAGCATGCTGGCGATCGCTCCAGCGCACTGTGTTGTGCAAAATTTTGCCGCGAACCTGTACGCGTTCTCCCATCTGTTCTGCCTGATGTATGTCTACATAAGGGGTCATAGAGCTGCTGAAGGCCCACAGCGTAAAACCCATGGCTACGCTTACAGCCAGCAGACCGATGAGTACTGCCTTGTTCATAACGAATCGTTTCCTTCCTCCTCCTGCTCTGCCTGCCTGAGGCTTCTGTCTATCATAAGCAGATAGAAGAAGACCCCAAACCAGACCAGCAGCGGAACAGCCATAACAAACATAAGAATTATACGGTGACTCATGGTCAGTATTTCTCCGAGATGCGCCGCAGCGCACGTTCTTTTCTTAGCGCAAGAATACGCAGTGATCTTACTCTCAGCTGCATGAGCCAGATAAAAAGCAGTGTAAAAGCAGCAAAAGAGGGATAGAGCACCATTTTATAGGTGATGCTGGTCATGCGCGGGTCGGTAAGCGTGGTGGTTGGGTGCATGGTTGCCAGAATGCGCGGCACTACCCAAATAAGAAACTGCGCGGGCACCAGTGCAACTATTGTGTAGACAGCGCTAAGACGGGCTTTTTTTTCGGGTGAGCGCGACAGCCCAGTGCGCAGCAGCAGGTAAGAGGCATAGAGCAGCAGCATAATTACAATAGAGGTTTCGCGCGGGTCCCAGTTCCAAAAGCTTCCCCATTGTATGCCTGCGAATATACTGCCGGTAAGAGTGCAAAGAATGCAGAAAAGGAAACCCAGTTCCATGGCGGCAGCAGAATACCAGTCATCTTTCAGCGATTTTCTATGCGATGAATAGAGGTATCGAACGGCATAGCACATGCCTGCAAAGTAGGCGACAGAGGAGAGTACAGCGCAGGGAACATGAAAGAAAATCACTCGTGCCGCCACACCCTTTTCGGCGAATCCAATTGCTCCGTGCGCAATAGCGAATGCGCCGTAGATTACGTAAGCCATAAGCAGACCAGCCGTATATTTCCACCATGCTCCCTGCAGTTTTGCTGCAGATTTTGTTTGAGCAGGCATATTTGGCCTGAACTGCGCCCGTTTTTGCAGTGAAGTCATTCAGTCATCCCAGATAAAATGGAAGAGCATGGCTGAGAGAGCAACAATCATTACCCCGAAGCTCACCAGCCCCCCCACATCTTTTACGATAGAAATCGGCGTCGCATTACCTGCGTAGCAGAGATGCGCAGCCTGCATAAGCAGTATCAAAAACACTACCAGAATTGGGAGGCCGATGGCTCCAAAAAGCGCTCCTGAAGATTTAGCTTTCGCTGCCAGCGCTGCCACCACGGTGGCAACCGATCCCAAACCGAAGCATCCTCCTATCATTATAGGAAAAAATAAAATCAACCTGCCGGTATTCATACCGGTTAAAAGCATGTAGGCAGGCGTGATGACCAGCATCATGGCGGCCAAAGTGGTAAGGTTGAACAGTAGTTTACCTGCATATACAGCTTCTGCGCTCATGTAAAGCCTGAGGGCAAGTGAAGTACCGCTTTCTTCCTCATGCACAAACGGGTGGGCAAGGCCGGTGAAGGCAGCAAAGCAGAGCAGGGTCCAGAGCAGAGCCATTTTGCCGGCATCATCCCATGCGGGCTTGAGTCTGCCAAGAGCATCCCGGTACTCAACGCCTTTTACAGAGAGCATGGAGAGAGCAATGAGCAGCAGTGCAGAGAGCGCAAAGACCCCCATAGAACCGGTTGCGACCCTTGTGCGCATTTCTGCACGGATGTCTTTTTTCCAGAGTGCGGCGGCCTGTTTGTGCCAGGGCATGCTGTTCATACGGCATTCACGCAGATTTTTTCATCTCCCCACAGTTCCTCATCAGGCTCATTGGTTGCCAGCAGCGCTATGCCTTTCCTGTTTCTTACCTCCTGCAGCGCCTCCTGCAGTATTTCTGCGCCCGACCTGTCAAGATTTGTACCAGGTTCATCCAGCAGTAGAAGCATGGGTTCGCCCAGCTGCGCCACTGCGATCTTAAGCCGCTGCTTCATGCCCGAAGAATAGTCGGCATACCGGTCTCTGCCTCTTCCTTTCAGGCCCACCTTTTCCAGCGCACTGCGCAGAAATGCATTGTCGGGCTGCAATCCTCGCAGCCTGGCATAAAATGCCAGGTTTTCTGCCCCGGTAAATTCGGAGTAGAGCGCCATTTCGGGCGAAACATATCCTGTGGTCATTTTTCGCTGCGCTCCTGTTACAGCCTCGCTGGTCTGGTAAAGCAGCGCACTGCCTTCCCAGGGAAGCAGCAGGTCTGCGGCGATTCGCAGAAGCGTAGATTTGCCTGCTCCGTTTGGCCCAGTCACAATGGTTACACTTCCTTCTGCTGCAGTGTGCTCGATGCCGCGAAACAGAACTCGTGCGCCGTACCGATGTCCCAAATTGTGCAGATGCAGCTTCAATGGGCTTTGCAGTCTTCCTTCATTTCTGAAGACACTCCCTCCCTGTAGTATGTTACAGGTTTTTGCTGTTGAAAATTATACCTTTTCGTTTATTGTGCAGTGCGGGTAAATGGAAAGAAGAGGCAGGCATTTTGCATATGCAGGCAGTGCGCACGACTTTTGTGCTGCACAGTGAGGGGATGCGTGAGGTGGGGCGGATGCTGAAATCCGCCCCGCAGCGCCATGCAGAACCGGTGTGGAGATGCGTGGCATAGTTACGCCGGCTTGTTTAGGGCTGGAACAGTTCGTTGCCAGATGGGTAGGCAGGTATGACGGCTGGCCCTACAGCAGCGGCTGTGTAGCTGCTGGCCCAAAAGTCTGGCGGCCCCTGGCTTGCAGGCACTGTGTTTGAAACCGCAGTGATGCCATGTTTCAGGTAGGCAATGATTTGCCACAGCTGCGTATCGGAAAGATGCCGAATAGACGGCCATGGCATGGGAGGAGCCAGGTAATGGGGAGTTGCCGGGAAGTTGCCCTGGCCAGGAGTAGTGGACGTAATGGTTACATCTGGAGTAGCTGCAGGGTCGAGGCCATACTTGAGGGCATTGTATATCTGGTTGTCAGAGTACTTGCCTATACCTGTAGTTGTATCGGGAGTGAGGTTTGCTGCATAGGTTGCGAACGGTCCAATCTGGTATGCTCCTGGCCCGGTGCCTCCCGATGCTCCAATGAAACCAGCCATCCAGTGCGTATCAGCCGGATTGTCTACCCCTCTATTGTGGCAGTCGGTACAGCCGAATGAGGTAACTACAGCCTGCCCTTGCTGCACTTGTGCAAGAGTTGCCTTGCTGGCAGGCAGCCCGGAACTTGCTGTACTGCTGGATCCGCCGCCGCATCCTGCCGCTGCCAGTGCAATAGCTGCAATTGGAAGAAGGTAGATGCCTGGCCACAAAATCTGTTTGTACCTGATGTGCATAATTACTCCATTGGTTGGGGAAGTAGAATTTGAAAAAAACTGCATCTGCCTGCCTGTACAAGGATTAGGTTCAGCTGTTTTCATTCCCTAAATTGAATTATAAACGTAAATGAAAATTAAGTCAATCATATTAGTATTAAATTATTTATAGTTTGCGTGTTATTTATTGCACATATGCAAAAAACAGAGGGCGGCGATATTCTTTTGTGAACAACTGGAGGGCAGGCGCAGAAAGTATGCAAAATCCGTCGGTTGGCGTAAAACATGCTTTGTTTTCTGTCACACTTGTGCGAGGCAGCGAGTATACTTTTATTGTTTGCGTTGTGATGAGAGGCTGGTACCTCTCACATAGACACTGTTACCAAGGGAGACCCAAACATGGAAGAGAGAGATTGTGAGCCTTGCATGAGCCGCCGGGAACTGCTGGCTGGCATAGCTGCCGGAACAGTAGCTGCCGCCCTGCCTCTTGCTGAAGGCGCTGAGGCTGCACCTGCAAAAGCGCACTGGGTAGAGGTAGGCAAAGGAACAGAGTTTACCGCCACCCCCAAGCTGGTGAAGGCTGCAGGCCACCCTGTGTTTATAGTGCGTGATGCCAAGCACCATCTTCATGCCATTTCCGGCAAATGCACCCACCGCGGCTGCACCGTGGGCTGGGAGGCTTCTGCACACAAATTCCACTGTCCCTGCCATGGCGCCGAGTTCAGCGAGGCTGGCAAGGTGGAGCATGGCCCTGCACAAAAACCCCTTCCGGTGGTGCAGGTACACGAGATGCACGGCAAGGTAAGCGTAAACATTGCGGGCCTGATGTAGTAGAGCAGTATGGAGAGGACGGTTGAGTCAAATCAGCCGTCCTTACACAATCATGAGTCTGTGTGTTCGGGCTTGCCCTGCAGCCAGTCTTGCAGTGAGGCAGTTTTGCAGGGGTATTTTTTGCTTCGGGCCAGAAAGCCTGCTCCGTGGCCGGGCATGGGGTCTTGGTCTGTGGGCTGGTAGCGCAGGTCTACGCTCCAGCGCACCTTTTGCGATCGGTTGGGTGTAGACATATGCACGCACCTGTCATTGAAGATAATCACCCCTCCCCGCTGCAGCGGCAGCATAACCGGTTCTCTGCGTTTTGCAATGCGCTGCAGATGCTGCTCATCTACTTCGGTGTAGCCTGTGCCAGTTATTTGTTCGCTGTGCCATGACAGCAGGCGGGTGCGGTGTGTGCGCGGCCAAATATGCAGGCAGCCGTTTTCTTCGTCTGCATTCACCAGCGGCACCCAAACGGTTATAACGGGGTTTGCGTTGGCATCTGGCCAGTAAGAGCGGTCTTGATGCCAGGGGACAGCACCTGCTGCCACCCCTGGCACTTTGGGGCGTGTATTGTACACCGGATTGGCGAATATCTCTGCGCCAATGAGGCTTTCTACCATATCGAGTATTACGGGCCGGGTCATCAGGTGAAAGTAGCCGGGCCTGCGTTCTCTCCACGAGCGGCCGTATCGTAAAAACTCCTGGTCTGTTTTGCCTGCAAACAGCAGGGCAAGGCGGGTTTCAAAAGAGGCTTGCTGATACAGAGAGTCTATGCGGCCTTCCCGGTTAAGTTGCTGTGCAATCTCTTCCACCTTTTCTTCCATAGCCTGCTGTACCGGCAGCAGGTCTTCTTCCTGCAGCACATCCGGCAGCAAAAGATAGCCTTCTTCCCGATAAAAATCTATTTGCCTGCTGTTCAGTTTTCCGTTTGTATCCACTGTATGCCCCCTGCATATACGCTTACGCCCGGTATATTTTTACCTCATGGGCGCCAGAAAACAGGGAGTGAGGCTGAACGGGGCAGGCTTTTGTTTAGTGCTGGCAAAAACATAGTAATGTTTCCTGTTATGTATGCGATGTGACCGGCCAAAAATAGTTCGAATTGCACAGGAGGCATTTGGCCATGGTACAGACAAACAAAAATGGACATCTGGAATTAAAGTTCAACGCAGAGCGCACGCAGGTGCATGCCACAATACATCCACCTGTTGGGGTAGGAATCGCCATTACAGCCCAGGATATAATGGAGCGCCTTAAAAACATGGGCGTGTCTTATGGAATTCGTGAGCAGGCAATAAGGGATGGCGTGCATTTGGCGGAGGAAACATCCAACCCAACAACAGTACTGGTTGCCCAGAGTGTGCTGCCGCAGGATGGAATAGACGCGATGGTACATTACCACATCAACGTGGAAGAAGCCAGCCAACCGCTGCCTAATAATGTGTTTGGCAAAACAGACTGGCTGCAGGTTTCTCCCAAGCGTATGATGAGCTCTGGCGCTTTGCTTGCGAGCATTACCCCGGCACAGCCTGGTTCTCCGGGTAAGACCCTCACTTTGCCCATCAATAACATACTGCCCAGACAAGGCAAGCCTGCAGCAATTTCTGCAGGAGATAATGTAGCCTATTCTACTGACAAACTTCATCTGAGAGCCGAATATGAGGGCTGCATTGTGCTGCACATGGAAAAAATTTCTCTTATCGCAATGCAGCGGGCAGCGAGTCGGATACGCGGCGGAAACCACAGTTATGTAAAAGGAGCTGTGCTGCTGGATGGTGCAGAGGGGGCAAACCTGGAAATAGGTGATTTTCTTGCAGCCAGAGGCACACTGCGAGGCTGCCGCATTCGTGTTCATGGCGACCTGTATATAGAGAACGCAGAAGATTGCATGGTGCTTGCCGACGGTGATGTGTATGTAACAGGCACAGTGAAAAATTGTGAAATTGTGTGCCCCGGCGTATTGAAAGCAGCCAAAGGCAGTATTCTGCTGGGAGGTTCGCTTTGCGCTACCAAAGGGATTCATGCCGACGTGATAGGAGATGAAAGCTTTACTGCTACAGAACTGCAAACAGGGCAGGATCGGTTCAATTTGATTAGAAAACGTGAAATAGAAGAGGAGATGCAGGAGTGCGAGAAGAATAGAGAACGTATAGTGATTGCCTTGCGGTCTCTAACCAAACTGTCTGCACTGAATGATGAGCGCAGAGCCATGGTGCAGAAGCTACAGGATCAGCTTCGCCATACAGAAGACCGCATTCGCGATTTGCATGGCTGCAAGCGAATGCTTGCGCTTGACAGCCGTGAAGTGGAGTCGGGAGTTGTGACAGCAGACCATATTCATCCGGGTGTATGGGTGCGTATAGGCTCTGCTGCTCTGCAGACTGAAAATTCGATATTGCATACCCAGTTTGTGCGCAGCGCAGGGGGCAAATCTGTACAGACTACTACTGTAGCGTCTGCCGCCTGACTTCTGCCAGCAGCAAGGGTATTAGGTGCTGAGAAGGAGTGGCTTGTGGAAACACGTTTCAAACTGACCAGACTGGTTCGCACGCATTCTTCAGAAATCTATCTGGTTTGGGAGGGCGAGCAGCGTGTAGGTCAGATAGATGTGCATTTCGCTCACGACACCATACATGCAACGGTGATATTTGAAACCGATTTCAATGTGCAGGATGAGGAAGAGCTGATGGCGCAGATAGATGACGACATTGTTTCATCTTACCTGCCGCGTTTTGAGCGTGAAGATTTTGTTGTACACGTGTTTAGAGGAGAGGAAATCAGCCGCTATACCGATTGTTCAGGCTCTTTGGATGATATAGACGAAGAAGACGAGGAGGAGTAGCCAGTATGCCACGCACCACTTTGCAGGGAGCGCCCGAACCAATTGCTGCGCTCAACAAAGTACACATGACAGAGCTGGCTCTGCCCTGGGAAGAGAGAGAACCGCTGGTAGATGTGCGAACCTACTGCAGTGCAATAGAGTGGCGGCCGCATGTGTGCCCCTATCTGCGCAAGACAGCCGCTGATATGCTCAATGAGGCGCAGGCCGCCCTGCCTGCCGGTTTCAAACTGATTGCCGGCACTGCTCTGCGCACTCTGCATATGCAAAAGGGAGGCTGGGACGGTTATTTCAACCGAATGAAAGAAGAGCATCCCAATTGGCCGCTGTCGGCACTGCGGCGTGCAACCAACCATTTTTTCGCTCCTTATGACCAGAAAGCGCCTCCCGGACACTGTACGGGGGGCGCTGTAGATGTTGGCCTTCTGAACCCGCAGGGCGAAGCGCTGGATATGACTGCGCCAACCAAAGGCTGGGAAGCAGCCTATACCTGGTCAGACAAAATATCGGCAGAGGCAAAACAGAACCGCATGATGATGGTGGAAGCCATGCTTGGGGCAGGGTTTTCAAACTGCAGAGATGAATACTGGCACTATTCTTATGGCGATTCTGCCTGGGCAGTTCGCACCGGGCGCAATGAGTGCCCCTATGGCTGGACTTATGCTCCAGTGGCGCTTGAAACATGCTTTGAGGGAGGCAGGGCAGGCGAAATTTCGGTAGTTTTTGAGCGCAATAAAAATGGCAGGCCCGTATGTGCAAAAGCAGAGTTGTATGCACCAGAAGGCGAAACGGGCTTTATGGCCGGACTGTTTTGGGCCAGGGATGCGGAGGTGGAACTGACTGTGCATACCAATTCAACTAACAGAACGGTTTACAAAAGCGCCGACAGAAAAACCTGGGAACCCGTTGAGATAGAAAAGCCTTTGAGCGATGGCGTTTTGTTCTCGCTGGTACCGCAGTTCGACCGAATTTACTTTACAGATACCCTGCCAGAACAGAAAGAGGAATAGGCTGCCTGCTTTTTGAGATGCAGAGTTTGGAAGAAGCCATGCGTATAAATAAGCAAGTGATATAAGTATGCGGAGTATATTATGCAAAAACCGCGCTGTCAGGGCTATATCAGTCATCATGAGTGTAATGAGGTATGGCAGGTTATAGCCCGGGGCAGGGGTGAGCTGGAGCGCGGTCTGCGCCCAGGCAGTTCTGCCAGCGAATATGAGCAGGTGGTACGTCTGCTTGAGCTACTGTGGCACCCCAGCAAAAAAATACAGCGCGCCGCCGCTCTTGCACTGCCCGGAGGCAGCTGCAAAACACACTACACCCCTCACTACGGCCATTTCGCCATGGCGCTGCTGCAGACTGTTCGCGGAGACGCTGCCTGTGCGCAAAACCGGCTGGCATGCGTGCAGCGGGTAGAAACAGCGCTTGAGCAGATGCTGCAAAAAAACACTGCCGATCTGCGCAGCATGAGCAGTATGCACTACTCTTTTCTTAGCAATTCGCTCTACCTTGCGCTGCTGGCAACCTGCCGGGATATTGTTGAAAGCATTCGCAGGCTGCAGGTACAGCAGGCGCAGGCAGTACTGTGCGATCTGCTTCATGTGCTGGTGCGGCCGCACCCATTCAGCCGCATCAACAGCGCCGATGCTGCCGCGCTTAGCCGCGCCGTTTCTCGTGCTTTTGCAAGTATGAGGCCAGAGGCGACGCCGCAGTTGTTTGCCGACCTGATACATGCTGATCCGCTTAGACGCAGGGCCTCTGCCGCGGTGCTGGAGTGCATCACCGATGTACGCGCTGTGCCTTTTTTGCTGCAGGCGCTGCAGCATATCGATGTCTCGCAGTCTTCGCCGCTGATTGCATGTTTGGGCAGACTGGGCGATGACCGCGCCCTGCCTGCGCTTGCAGGACTGACAGCCAGCCGTCATCTTAAAATTCGCCGTGCCTCTCAAGCTGCACTGCAGTCTATACAACGCAGCAGGCATGGCCTGCCCAGTGCCGTGCTTTTGCGGCCAGTGCGCCTGCTGCCCGAACAAATGCGCGGCTTGCTGCGTCCCATTTGCAGAACTCTATCTGAACCGCCAGAAATACTGCTGCATCCTGCAGAGGAGCCGTTATGATCACTGATGTTAGCTATTATCAGTCCAATCGTTTTTTGGGTACGCTTTGGAATTGCGACCCTGCACGAGTAATGCGCTCCGCCTGCCAGTTGTATGCCCCTCTGCCTGGCCGGCCATCTGCGTCTCCTGAACTGACTACCCGCACCCTGGAAAGATTTCTTGAACACCTGCATGTGCGGCAGAGTACTCGCCCAAAGCTGCTGACAATACGTTTTCAGGCAGCTGCGCAGGCTGCAGCAGACGTGATTGAGGAGCTGTGTGCGGTGCGGTCTTCCCCTTCTCTAGATCAGCAGATAGCCATAGCCCTGCGGCCTGTGTATCGCATGCATACAGAAAAACTTGCCGAAAGCATCTGCCTTTGCTACTATACAATGGCCAATGGTCCCTGGGCCATCAACCTTACCCGCCCTCAAAGCTTCTCCATGAAGAACAGTTTGGGCGGCGCGCTCTGCTCAATGCCGCCTGCCTGTCTGCTTCCTTTTTGGAGGCATTTGCAGGATGGAACAGCACTCTGGCAGCATTCTCTTGGCATGGGGCTGCGCGCTTTGGGGCAGGCACATGCGGTGAACCACCTGTTGTTTGGGCTGCAGCACTGCCAGAACCACACGCTGCGCATTACGCTGGTACTCACCCTGGAGCAAATTGGCGAACCTGCAGCCATGGATACACTACATAGACTGGAACGTGATGTTGCCAGCACAGACTGGCCGCTGGCGCGCCAGATAGCCAGGGCGCTGCAGGTAATAGAGCACCAAAACCGCGGCAACAGCGCACTTTCGCTGCTTCGCCCAGCAGCGGTGCAGTACGATGAGAATGAGATGCTGCGTTTGCCGGCTGCAGATAATGATTTGCTGAGAATAGTGCTGCCGGAAAAGCCTTCTTCTAAAGAAAACCTCTGACCAGCTGAGGCCGGTCAGAGGGAGATTGGATGAAACGCACGGATAGTCAGTTTAGAGTGATCGGCGTGAAATAGTTCCATGTGCCTGACAGATAACTGAAGCCCTGCGCCAGAACGATGCGTGTGGCCTTTGCATACCTGGGAAGCTCTACAACGTATCCGGTTTCCTGCCTTGTATAGAGTGTGACGGCATGAAAATTCAGTACAGAAAGATGATTGTTTGTGAGGGAATACATGCAGTACAGCAAATTCAGATTGACTGCCGGAGCGGTTCCCTGATTCGAAAGCAGGAAATATGCGTAATTGTGTGTAGCCGTCTGAGTAATTTTGACCAGACTCAGATTCAGGTTTATAGAGCCAATTGGGAGTATCCAGCACATGGACGAGTTGAGTGCGGGGTCTACCACCTTGATTATGTTTGCACCGGTATGCAGCACACTGCCCTGCACATCTATCCTGATGCTGTAAGGGCTTATCACTTCAGGCGTGTAGGAGATGCCATTGATTTGCAGCAGGTCTTGAGGGGTAAACCCTGTTCCATATACTTTGAGAAGAAGACCTCCTTGTGGAATGGAAGAGAGGGTGTTTGGGCCAGTTTCGGTGATGCTGGGGCCAAATCTGACTACGGTTCCACTGTAGCTGACATTTCCCTGCATGGTAGTGAGGTAGAGTAAGCCCTGTTTGTCTGCCGACAGTGTACCTGCCGGATTACCATCATCGAACTGTACTCCTAGACTTCCTAGACTGTGCAGCACACCGGTGATCTGAAACGGAGCAGGGTGTGCAAGCGAGAGAGAAAAGAATGTGCCTGTGTTCTGGTTTTTACCTCCAAACATGGTGGTGCCGTATAGAATGCCTTCAGGAGAAAGATACATTCTGCATTCAGGCGTTTTTCCATCTTTTCCGGCGAAGCTGTGTATTATGTTGTAACTGTATCCTGTAGCAGAGCGAAGAAGTGCGTACACAGTGCCGCAGTTGTATTGTCCCCCCTGGCTGGTTACACCATAAATGTTTCCATTACTGTCTAGGGTAACTCCGTTGAGAGGAATGCTGCCATCATGCAGGCTGCCGGTAAAACTGTGCAACACGGTACAGGTAAACGACCCATTGGCATTGCCAGTTAATTTGTACACTTCGCCGTCGCCGTATGCTCCCCCGTAATTCCATGTACCGTACAGGCTGCCATGGCTGCCTGTGGTGATGCCGGAAAGCTGCTGTACGGTGCCTGGTACCGGTGGAACGGCGCAAATTACCTGATAGTTTTGAAACCCTCTGGGGGAAGCATTCAAGAGGAAAACAATACTGTTGTTACCCGCAGTACCACTTGCTGTGCCAACAATTTTTTCTTCTTTGTACCATGACAGGCGGATGTTGCGATAGCTGGCATCAAATTGATTGCTCACATATGGCGGACCGTATGATCCATCAGAGTTGACAGGCAGAAAGAAAAGTGCGCTGTTGTGGTTTGTGCTGCTGGTATGCAGGGTTGCTCCGTACAAGTTCCCCTGAGAATCTATCAGCAGGTTGCCAACCGGGTTCTGTCCATTGGTGCCTGGCGCTCCAAAATCATACAGGTCATGGGGTACACCATTAGGCAGTATCTCAAATACAGTCCCTTTACCGTAGTCTCCACCATTGTAGCTAACGCCATAAACGGTTCCGGTATTGCTGATAGTTACTCCTGCTGGAGCTGGCTGCCCGGAAACATAACTCCCGCTTGTAGTATACAGCAAGGTTTCCGGTTCATCGGCATGGCAGGCAGCAGTGCCTGAAAGCAGGCAGCAGAGGGTTACAAGCAAAAACAAGATGGTATTTTTCATCATCGGGTTATCTCCGTCTGGTGGTGTAGTGCTAGAGTTGGATAAGCTCTTGTAAATAAACAATAACACCAATTTTTGCCGATAGCAAGATAAAACCCCCTCACTGTTGCAAGTATCACAGTGAGGGGGTGCAATGGAACACACGTTGTTTGGAGAGTATCGTTTGTACCTGCCCGTTCAGCGTTTATGCACAGCTGGGCCAACGTGCGGCGCAGGCTGCGGGGTAGTGCTTGCACCAGCCATAATCGGCTCATTGTTCTTCCAGTGTATCTGGTCGAGCCGAAGTGTTCTGCCCAGTGGATTGCCGCCGTAATGCGGCTCTCCTTCATTGTCCCATCCGTGGTAAAGCATCCACATAGAGCCGTCTTTGAGTTTGATGACGCACTGGTGGCCAGGCGAGTACACTTTGCCCGGAATGGAGTGAAGCAAGGTGCCTGGCGCCTTGGTGTACGGCCCCAGCAAATTGCGCGATTCGGCCCAGCATACGCAGTAACTGGCATCCGCCTTGTTGTCGCTTTCATACACACCGGCAGAAAAGAAAAGCACGTACCTGCTGCCATGCTTTATCAGGGTAGGTGCTTCGTTTACTCCATTTTCCCATGGCCGGTCGGGGTGAACCAGTTCAATGGGTTCGCCTATTGTATGCATTAAATCCTTGTCGAGCTGCTGTATTACAATGCTGCGAGGGTTTTCCCTGCTGTAAAGCAGCCAGGGTACGCCGTTTTTTTGAAAATAGAGGTCGGCATCTATAGAGCCGGAGTTGTCTGGACCGGTGTGCACTAGAATGGCCGCCTGGTGAAACGGGCCAGCTGGTTGAGAAGCTATGGCAATGCCTATGTCGTGCTTGTTGGTTTGCGGGTTTAGTGCAGAGTAGACCATATAGAATTTGCCCTGGTAACGGTCTACTTCGGGCGCCCAGTAGTGTGCCGGTGACCAGGGGGGCTGAAAAGCGCTGCCAAGCCACTTCCAGTGCACAAGGTCTTTAGATTCCATGCACTGAAAACCATGGCATCCACTGGTTTCTGTAGCATAGGCATAGAATTTTCCCCTGTACTGCAGTACAAACGGGTCTGGAAAATCGTGCGGCCATACCGGGTTGATGTAGTTAGCTTCATTGTTTTGTGCAGGCATGGGCGCTCCTTTCGCTGGCTGCCGCAGAAAGAGTGCAGTTAGGGCAAGTGCCAGCATGAGAGTAGAGGTGTGTTTCATAAAAGTATCCCTTGTTTTTGCAGGCGGCGCGACGGCGAACAGAAGAGCGGCAAGCCTGGGAATTCTACACGTATGCGATACAGGCTCTCGGTAGAAGGGTCTGTGATGTAAAGGGTGCGCATATCGCTGCCCGCAAACTCTACATTGGTCGGCCCCTGATTTTTTTCGACTGGCATTTGAATGCGTCCAACAATGCTGCCCTGCGGGTTGAGTTCGAGCACGCTGTGTGCAGCATAGTGCGCTATCCACAGGTGACCTCGCACGTCAAGCGCCATGCCATCCGGTTCTCCCGGTCCGTTTTCCTTGAGCGATGCGAACTCATGCAGCGGTCCGAGCGAGCCGTCGGGGTTTACATCAAAACGTACAATACGGTTGAGCTGACTTTCGCATACATAAAGAGTGCGCCCATCTTCTGTGAACGCGAGGCCGTTGGGAAATGCCATGCCCTCTGCTGCGCGCACTGTCTTTTGAGTTTGCATATTGAGGCAGTAGAGTGCGCCTATCGGGTTGTCACGGCCAGACCCGCCTGGGTCGGTAAAATACAAGCTGCCGCTGGGTGCAAACACCAGGTCGTTGGGTGCCCTGAAGGCAGCGCCATCGCATGAACCGGTCATCACCTGCTGAGTGCCGCCAGGTGATATGCGCACGATTGCATTGCGCCCAAAGTCACACAGCCAGAGTGATCCGTCTTCATGAAAAATCATTCCATTGGCTTTGTGAAAAGTGAATGCACCGGTTTCAGACCGGTTTGCGCGGTATGGTATATCTACCTGGCCGTCTGGCAAAAGACGGGTGATGTAGTCTGCACTGCAGTTTGAGCAGTAGATGCTGCCTTTGCCATCGCTGGCTGGGCCTTCTGGAAACTGCAGGCCGGAAGCTGCGAGTTCCAGACCTGTGGCAGGGAGCATGATATTCCTCCTTTTCAGTTGCTGTACCGGTCTTTGGCCGGGCGGGAAAGAATCACAGGTATGTTTGCAGGGTCAGCGCTGCATCCCGCAGGTTTTTTTGCCGCTGCGGGGGGAGATAATGGCCTATGCTTTCATCTTCGAGGCAGAGATCACGCTGGTATCCTGCTTTTTTTAGCAGTGAAACATAAATCTGGTGGTCTATGTCGCCATGATGAATGGGGCAGACATATTTGCCATACTCATACCCGATAGGGCGTTCCTGCTGCCTTATTTCTGGCGGGTAGGCAATGTTTTTGATGTGGGTATGCTTCACAACGGGTGCAAACTCTTCAAAAATCTCGTACACTTTTTGCAGCGGCCAGCCCCGCCAGTAAAAGTTGCCAGAGTCGAGAGTGAGGCCCAGGCGTTCTGAATCTACATCTGCCAGTAGCCCGCGCAGAAAATCTGGGTCGTTGCCCTGCGTACCATGGTTTTCAATGCCCAGTTCCACTGCAAGAGAAGATGTCTGGTCGAGCAGGTCTCTCAGTGCGCCAGCCACAATCTGCTGCCTTCTTTCGAGAGGCAGATGCCCTTCATCGCTCATAATGGCATCTACCCGTATCACAGGCACTGCCAGCGCATCTGCGGCGTGCATAGTACGTGCCGCCCATGCCAGTTCTGCTTCTCTATCTGGGTTGTTGAAGTTGTTGCCCATGCAGAATGCGCAGATGGCAACGCCGCTTTGTGCGCACTGCATGGCGAGTGCATTTCGGTCTGCCTCTTTTTGCAGGTTGAGACGGGTTTTGCCTTCTTCGGGAATGAGCGCATGCACGGTGTCATCGCGCTGTACAAGCAACTCAATCGAACTGAGGCCCAGGTCTCGCACCCCTTCTGCCAGCGCTGCATAACCGGCTGCGAAGACAATATCATCACGAACAGATAGGTACATTTTATTCCTCCCAGTGCAGGGTAAAGTAAATTGTCAGGCTGTGCGCAGGTAAAGCACTGCCCAGAAATCGCATTCTACAAATCCGAGTTTACGGTATATCCTTCCTGCCGCAGGGTTTTCATAAAACAGGCAGGGCATTTTTCCCTGCTGCTGCATGTGTGCTGCCAGCGCGGCTGTGCAGGCGCTTGCAAGCCCCCGGCCCCTGGCTTCGGGGCGGGTATACACACCGCCAATCAGCGCGGCATCATTCCCTTCGAGGTTGAGAAGAGCAGCAGAAAGAACTGTTTTGCCGCCGTGTTCTTGCTGTACCAGATAGATGGGGCATTCTTGCAAGCGTGCAGCAATGTTTCGTCTGCTTCTGTACATAGTTTCGGCCTGTGAGTAGAGGTCTGCAAGGGCATCCAGGTCTTCAGGCCCCGCCAGCCTCGTTTTCTGCATCTGTTCGGGCGTGCAGCAGGGCGGCCTATTCAGACAGAGAAAGGGGGAGATTTCCAGGCCGGCGCTTTTGTAGCGTTTGAGAAACTGGGGCAGCGTGCGCAATGCTTCCAGCGAGCCGCGTATGCCGGCCAGCCCTGTTTGGCTGTCTATGTAAGGGGCGAAGCCGGCAGCACATTTACCGCTTATATCTGCCAGAATGCAGATGTTGTTGTAGCGCAGCAGTATGCCTTCCATACCGCCGCTGCTGTTTTCTGCTGACCATCCGTACACCTCGTCAGAATTCCATCCATACGTCTCCAGGTTCATTCTGGGCGTAAGAAACCGGTATGGATTTTCCTTGCAGAGCGCCGCAAAGCGTTCGGCATCTTCTGCTGCAATTTTCTGAACGGTGCAGAAGTTATCTGTGCTCATGGCTGTATAAACCTGACGGGAAATATTGCATGGACATAAGCCTGACCAGCGGCGCAGGGGGGCAGCTGTCTATTGTCACTAGGGTTGTTTTGCGCTTTGCACGGTTTGTGCAGGCAGTGAAACTGCAGGTTCAGCCTGCGCATTGGCACGTATGCGGGCTATTTCTGCATCTGGCACCGATCTTTCGAAAGACCGGAAACCGGTGAGAGTGAAGCCGTGCCGGTCTGCCATCTGCACTGTTTCATCTACCTGTGCCACTGTGACTTCCTTGCCGAGGCTGAAATTTTCGAAGCGTCCTTCCAGTGCAAGCATCATGGTTTCAGACATGCATGCATACGCGGTTCCAGGGGGGAAGCCAAAACTGAACTGTTCGCCGGGCTTGCCGGGTTTTGGCAGGCTCATGCTGCCTGGCACCTGCACAACCCCGCCTTCTATTACCAGTACATCATTTCTTTCTCTGGCTACTCGTGCAGATACATCTCTCGGACGTGCTACATCGCACACAACAGCTCCTCTGCGAATGTGCTGCGGCTGTATGACTGCATCTACCGCACTGGTTACAGTGATTACGATTTCTGCATCTTTCAGCCCCTGTGCCACGTCGGTAAATATGCGCACCGGGCCGGCAGCTCCCGGCTGAATGCGTGCGGCTGTTTTTTCAAGGCGGGTTGTATCGCGGCCTATCAAATGAATTCCCGCTGCCTGTCGAGACAGAATTTCAGCGCAGGTTGCACCTATAGAACCCGTAGCGCCCACCACTGCCACCAGTGACTTGCCAAGCAGGTGCCCCATCATCTCTCCTGCTCGCACTGCACCCTGTATGGCGGTTGCCACCGTGTAAGAGTTGCCTGTGGTAACGGCTATGTTTTGCAGCCGCGAGGCAAGCGTAATGCCTCCATCGCCTACCACCGAAGTAAAGGCCCCCAAACCAAGAATGCCTGCTCCTTCCTCAATGGCAAGCTGTCCGCACTGTTCGAGGCGGTGATACACAAACTCAAGCGGCAGAGCCAGCATTTGGCGGGGGGTGAGAGGGCAGGCGATGAGTCTGCCTTCAATTTGTTCACTTGTTTTAGAGCAGATGCCATGCACATGCGCTACCACCATAGGATCGCGGTGCTTGATGAACCACTCAATGGTTCTTTCCGGCAGGTATTTGGCGAACGGATATTTGCGCGCCACATCCCTGCGCGCGTCGAGTGGGTGTATGATGAAAGCGAACTTTCGCATCAGGTATCCTTCCGAGGGCGTCTGCTTGGCCTAGCATTCTGTTCGGCGCGCAGCCGTTTTTTGCGTGGCATTACTACGCTGCGCACATAAAGCCACCAGCCTGCGCCAATAGCAATAAGCAGTATACCTGCTCCATAAGAATCCCATTCCGGCTGAAGCAGTACTCCCAGGCCCAGCAGCACAAACAGAATGCACACCAGTGCGGGTAACAGCATGCCTCCTGCCATTCGAAACGCGCGTGTGCGCTGTGGTTCTTTTTTGCGCAGCATAACTACTGCTGCGCCTGCAAAAGCGTAGATGAGCGCTTCAGTGGCAGCGGCCAGGTTTACCAGCACTACATATTGTCTGCTGAAGTATACGAATAAAGATACCGCCAGCGCACCCGCATACACCACAAACACTGCGACATCTGGCGTGGCGTAGCGTACTGAAAGGTGTGCCAGGCGGCTGGGGAGCACATTGTCGCGTGCGCTGGCAAAAAGAAAGCGGCTCACACTAATCAGGCCGGCGTTGAAGGTAGTGAGCGACATGCAAATGCTTGTGAGAATCATAACCAGTCTGCCTGCCGGCCCAAAGGCAGCTGCAGCAAAGGTGAGATGTGGAATAGGGTTGCGCTGCAAGGCTGCGCCAAGCAGCTGCGCTTTTGGCGCAGCTGCAAACATGGCAGTTGCAATGAGTGCATATACCAGAGTGAGCAGACCAACGGCAATAAACATGCCGCGTGAAATGAATCGCACGTCTGTTACTTCTTCTGCCAGCGGCGTGACCCACTCAAACCCTACAAACAAAAAAATAGCGAAGCCTGCCGCTGCAAAAACCTGCATGGGTGTGCCGGGGTGCAGCAGCAGATGTGCAGGCGGCAGACTGCTGTGCAGTGCGAGCAGACTCATTGCCAAAATAGAAAGCACTACGCTGATGGTGATTACATCTTGCAGCATGCCCGCCACTTTCAGCCCTCGAAAGTTTGCTGCCGTGGCAAGAGTGAGCATGAGAAGTATCCAGACAGGGGGGGCGATCTGGGGGATGGCTGCATGCAGAACGTAGGAGAGCACATACGACTCGGTGCCCACCACCAGCAGCACGACAGACATATAGGTGAGCGAGGCCATGAGTGCAACCGGTTCGCCAAAAGCGCGCTGTATGTATACCCTGATGCCAGCCGCGTTTGGATAAAGGCTGTTGAGTTCGGAGAATGCCGCCGCCGCCAGTGCGCACAGTATGCCTGCAATTAAAATGGGCAGCCACGCTGTATTGCCCCGAACCATTGCTGCTACGGTAACCACAACCAGAAATGTAGAGGAAGCAAAGGTGAGACCGGCACTGGTAGTGACCACTGTGCGCAGACCGATGCTGCGCTTTAGGGAGGCTGGGGCTTCTTCTATTCTCCCCATAGCATGGCCGTAACAAAGTCGAGGCGCAAAATATCCTCTTCAGAACCTTTCAGGCGCAGTGTGCCCTCATTGTATGGTTCGTTGGGAGAAAGCTCACCGTAAAAAATTTGAGTAAGCAGTTCTGCATCGCCCATTACCACCAGGTCTGCGTGATCTGGCGCCCCTGCCGAAACAGTCACGCTTGACTGCTGCGTTGTGAGGGTGAAGTGGCAGTTCAGATCGGTAGCATGTATATGAATGGTGCGGTTCCAGTCGCGGTTCATTACGCGCAGTTTTTCATGGGCGTTGCAGTCGCTGGCAAAAGAATGCAGGCTGTGGTCGAGTGTTTCCTGAGTTTCTGAAGTCATTGTGAACGAGTAATGCAGGCAGGTATCTGTCTGCTCCTTATAAGAATGAGTAGTATGGTGGTTAAGAGTACCAGAGCAAGGGCAGAGGCGTCAAGAAGCATTTCACAGCAAGAGGGTGTAAAGTTTGGAAGGAATGCAGAGAAAAATACCGAAATATCTGAAGAAAACACAAAAAAAGTACAAAATCCATGCAACATATGTTGTAAAATGAAGTCTAACAACGATATTGCTTCAGGTAAATACCTACTTTGCATTCGCAGCAGGAATAGGATATGGCAACATGAGGAATATCAGGTTTATAGCAGCGTTTCTCCTCCTCATTGCAGGCGGAACTGCCCTGGCTACGGTGCGCCATTCTGTGCATCGTGTTGTAAACCATGCCAATCGGCGCTACGTGCCGGCGCGCAAAAAGCAGCAGGCTCACCACAAAGCGGCGGTGCGCCACAAGGCGCCGGTGCATTATGCTCAGCAGCCGATACCCAAAAAAGTAGAGTTTCTGCGCGACATTGCCCCCATTCTGGCGCGCAGCGGCTGTTCTGGTGCGCAGTGCCACGGCAAATTTGGAGGCCGGGGTGGTTTCGAGGTCTCCCTGCTTACGCTCAGCCCAGAAGATGATTATGCCCCGCTGGTGTATGGCGACAGGGGACGGCGCATCAATTTTGCCGACCCGGCCCGCAGCCTCCTTCTGCTGAAAGCAACTGGTCAGATTTCTCATGGCGGCGGCGAACGCTTTTCTGTGCATTCACGCAGGTACAAGCTTCTGCTGCGCTGGATTGAAGAGGGCGCTCCGTTTCATAAAACAGACCCTCGCCTGAAGACGCTTGTGATGTCGCCGTCACAGTACGAATTGAAGCACACAGGGCAGCATTTACAGGTGCATGCCATAGCCACATTTACCAACGGCAAACGGCTGGATGTGACGCATGAAACCGTTTTTATGACCTCCAACCCCACCGTGTTCAATGTTTCAGACAATGGGCTGGTTACCGGCACCCGCTGGGGCGGGGGAGCTATTATGGGCAGGTACCTGGGTGTGGTAGCTTCTTCAGATGTTACCCTGCCTGAAAGCCGCAAGGGCGGGTATCCAAAAATTCCAGATAATAATCTGATCGACAGGTATGTGTTTGCAAATCTGCGCTACCTGAATGTAGTACCGTCTGGATTGAGCGGCGACACCGAATTTTTGCGCAGGGTTATGCTGGATACCGTTGGGCAGCTGCCTACCCCTGGGCAGATAGCACGTTTCACAGCCGATACCAACCCGAACAAGCGTTCGATTTTGATAGACAAGCTGCTGCAAGAGCCTGGTTTTGTAGATTTGCGCACTTTGCGGTTAGCCGACCTGATGCGCGTAAACCCAAATAAACTGCCGGGCAGCGCCTACGACCTGCGAGAGCGAAGCGCTGAACTGTTTTATGAATGGATTCATGAACAGGTAAGAAAAGACACGCCCTGGAACCAGTTTGTGTACAAGATCATCACGGCACAGGGAAGTACCTATCAGTATGGACCTACCTGTTTTTACCAGGTTGAGCAAGCTGCAAACGACAGGGCAGAAGACGTAGGCGAAGCCTTTCTGGGAGTAAGACTGGCATGTGCCAGATGCCACAAACATCCGTTTGATCGGTGGACAACAGATGATTACTGGAATTTCTCAGCGTTTTTCCAGAAAGTAGGAGAGCAGAATGGGAAACTGCTGGACGAAGCAGTTCTCACCTACAACCCCGGCGCTGCCCTGATCAACCAGTCTGTTTTGGGGCCAAACCGCGGGCAGGTTGCCCCTCCCACCTTTTTGGGGGCGGGCGCACCAGCACCCGACAAGGGCAACCAGATTGTAGAACTGGCCGACTGGATGACAGCGCCAAACAATCCGTTTTTTGCACGTGCTGCCATGAACCGCCTCTGGTCTTACTACTTTGGCATGGGAATTGTGAACCCGGTAGATGATATGCGCACTACTGTGCCTCCGAGTGTGCCAGGTTTGCTCAGCGCTCTTTCAAAAGAGTTTATAGCCAGCGGATACAATGTGCGGCATATGATCAGGCTGATACTGAATTCGCGTACCTATCAGCTTACTTCTATACCCAATGCATCGAATGCACTGGATGAAGAGTATTTTTCGCACTTTGTGCCCCATGCCATGCCTGCACAGGTTCTGATGGATATGGTAGACCAGGCTACCGGTTCGCGTCAGCAGTTTGGCGCTTTCCCAGACAGATCAAAAGCAATTCAGGCATCCTTTCCCATTCAAAACCCGTTTGTTACAGCCTTTGGCGAGTCGCACCGGGAGTTTCTTACTGACCTCGATCCTAACCTCGACCCCAACCTGATGCAGTGCCTCACCATGATCAATTCCCCCTATATTCTAAATAAGGTGAATTATGGAAGCACCCTGCGTCAGGCGCTTGCAACTACTACTACACCAGAAGACCTGGTGAAATTCTGCTACCTGTATACATTCAGCCGCCCGCCTACTCCTACAGAGACATCTCGCTGCATGGCGATTCTGCAGCAGGCAAAAAACCGGCAGAATGGCGCGCAAGACCTGCTGTGGGCGCTTATCGCCTCTCGTGAGTTCTATTTTAATCACTAGCTGTTCTTTCAACTACGGAGGAAATCCATGAGCTACAATCTGCTGGGAGACTGTGAGAAGTTTCATCGTCGTGATGTTATTCGAGTGGGTGTGCTGAGCTTGCTCGGTTTATCGCTTTCTAAGTACTATGCGCTTGCAGAAACAACGCGCAAAAACAACCCCAATGCCACCTCTGGCACTGCAGACTCTGTGGTGCTGGTCTGGATGGCGGGCGGCCCAAGCCATGTAGACAGCTGGGACCCCAAGCCAAACGCCCCTGTAGAGATTCGCGGCCACTTCAAGGCAATCAATTCCAAAGCGGATGGCATTCAGGTAACAGAACATCTTGCCAAAACAGCCAGTGTAATGGACAAGATCACTCTGGTGCGCAGCATGACCAGCCCCACGGCAGTACACGAAATCGGCACGCACTATATGCTTACAGGTTTTCTTCCACTGCCCGGTTTTGAAGTGCCCTCTTATGGTTCTGTGGCAGCCAAACTGCTTGGCCCACGCAGCGCTCTGCCTCCCTACATTTCAGTTCAGCAGCCTGAAGAGCCGATGAATGCAGGCTTTCTGGGTGCAGCCCTCAACCCCTACTGCCCCGGGGGCAACCCGGCAGACGGCAACTATCATGGTGAAGGGCTTGACCTGCCCAACGGAATGACCATGCAGCGTTTGGACAGGCGGCGCGCCCTGCGTGATGTAGTAGACAATGCCTTCCGCATACAGGAAAAAGGCTGTGATGAGGCCCATGCCGTAGACGAGTTTTATGACAGGGCGTATACGTTGCTTTCTTCTGAAAAAGCGCGTGCAGCCTTCGACCTGACCAAAGAAAAACCAGCGGTTCGCAATATGTACGGCTACAACGATTTTGGCCAGAGCATGCTGCTTACACGCCGTTTGGTGGAAGCCGGGGTGCGTTTTGTTACAGTAACCATGGGTGGCTGGGACAACCACTTCAATATCTTCCCTGCCATGGGCGACAGCCTGCTGCCTACTTTTGACCAGGGATTTGGAACTTTTATTTCTGATCTTGACCAGCGTGGTCTGCTGGAGCGAACGCTTGTTGTGTGCATGGGTGAATTTGGCCGCACCCCTATTGTCAACCGCAATGCAGGGCGCGACCACTGGCCGCAGGTATTCTCTGTGGTGCTGGCAGGCGGAGGCGTGAAGGGAGGAAACGTAGTCGGTTCTTCAGATGCGCGCGGCATGCAGGTTGTATCGTCTCCGGTTCACCCCGAAGACCTTGCCGCCACAATTTACCAGGCACTGGGAATTGACTACACACAGTCTATTTCCTCACCAGAGGGAGTGCGCATCACCCTGGCGCGCGGCGGAAGCCCCATTCAGCAGGCACTGGCCTGAGAGCAATGAGGCTGTTTTCTGTTTTCTGCGCTACAGTTCTTGCTGCAGGCGGGGCATTTGCCTCCCCTGCAGCTCCTCCTGCCACTGCGCCCGCTGTGCCTATGGTTGTGTCTCCTCCTTTGGTGCATTACAGGCTCAGCTCCCTGTCTTCGGTTGCCCTCAGCCCTCACCAAAAGCGTTTTGCTGCCGGGTTTTTCGGGCAGGTAGTTGTGTATGACACCACCTCATGGCAGGTGATTGCAGTAGACAGGCAGATAACAGGTTCTGCAAGGTGCCTTGCGTTTTCGCCAGACGGTGCTACGCTTGCCATTGGGTGTGGCAAACCCGATAGAAGCGGGCAGCTGATACTCTGGAACGGTGTTACAGGCAGCAAGGAAGTAGTGTTGAACAACGGAGCCGACACCATAGAAGCTGTGGCATTCAGCCCAGATGGAAAAACTCTGCTGACAGGCTGTGCAGACCATGTGGTGCGCGTATACAACAGCCTGCCCTCAGACAAGCATACTTCTCTCACCGAACACAACAGCAGCGTGGAGGCTGTAGCGTTTTCACAGCAGCCGGGTTTTCCGTTTCTTACTGCAGGGCTGGATCATGTGGTGAAAGCCTGGGACCCCAAAACCATGCAGTCGGTGAGCAACCTCGATCAGTTTGGAGACGGCGTAGTTGCGGTAGATTTTATTAATGGCACGCAGTTTGTTTCCGGTTGTCTGGATGGCACTCTTACCTGGTCTGGCATTTATTACGACCAGCGAAACAAGGACTGGGGAAACT
>DAIDHN010000010.1 GCA_027459665.1 Chthonomonadaceae bacterium
CGCTGACCAGTGGGAGATATTGCTTTTGGTGGTCGTAGACTGCCATATCAAGCAGAAAACGTGCTGCTGCAAAGCCAATAGAGTTGTGCAGCGTAGCGGCGGCGGCGCCTCCCCACTGCGCCCGCCATCTGCCTGAGAGGGGCTGGCGCCAGTAAAAAGCCGGCTTTTTGTTGAGCTGAAAATGCACACCTGCCTGTGCCAGGGCGGCAGCTTCGGTTTCCAGTTTTTTCAGCATCGCGGTATCGTGTGCTGCGGCAAAAGCAGCTACATGCCCCTCATCCTGTTGATCCCAGCCGTCAAGCGATTTGGTTCCGGCTATTCCAAAGCTTCCAATGCCTGAAAAAAGAGTGCCCTGTGGTGCATCTGGAATACTCTGGAGTTGGGCAGATGTACTGAGAAAACCCATATCGGCTGCTGCCGGAACATGGGGCAGACGATCTTTAATCCATGGGTTGCTCCACCACCTTTGCCACAGTGTACGGTTGGGGTCTGACAGGGAGCTTAGGTGCATGCGAAATACAAGTGCTGCTGACGTATGAATTTGCTGGCCGGGCATTGGATAGATACAGCGCTGATAACCTGTGCCGCCATGGGGAAAGACCAGAGCTGCAAACCCTGTTTTGCTCTTTTCATCTGCGTTTAGCGCTGTCTGCTGCTGAGGCGTGAGGGAGGCCGGATAAGTTTGCAGGTTGACATGCAGGGCGCTTACAGGAGGGATTTTTTCACTCGAAGTTCGCACTTTTGCTGTAGTGTCTGGAAGAATAAGTCGATTGCAAAAACCGGTTGCAATATTGCGTTCGGAATTATTTTGCAGTCGAGTCTTCATGAAATCCCAGGCTGCATACCTGCCTGTTTGCGGCGCCCATAAGCCGATTACCGGCAGTGGGTGTGCAGAAAGCGGCGGGGTGTTTGACCACTCGCGGTTGTAATGATAACCCGATATCTCAGGTGTGCCGATATGACTGTCTAATAAAAGTGGGAAAGGATCGGAACGGGGGGTTGCATCGAGCCATCCTCCCTGCTGCCAAACCTCTGCGTCGGGGACAGAAATCGTAAGAAAGTGGAAAGGCTGAATGCCTGTTTCATGCTGCCACTGGAAGCTGTTGAACCTAACGAAATGAAGCTGGAATTTTACTTCAGGATAGTGACGCAGCCTGAGAATAACTGTGATGCTGCTGTTTGAAAGGGTAATGCCGCTGTTTGGAGCGCCTTGCAGTGGTGAAAATGTGAGAATATCTTCCCCTGGCATGTGCTGCAGTTTTACAGTACTGGCAGTGAGCATTCCCAGGGAAGAAAAGCGCACTGGCACGGCAAGCTGGTTGTCAGCGTATACATCGAACCCTGTGTAGACCTTGTTTTTCTTCAGCGCTTTTACTACAATGGTGTAGCCACGCGGTCCGATTAGGCTGCATTGTTGGGCATTTACCCCTTTTTGAGCGCAGAGAAGCGGCAGGATTAAGAGCGTTAGAAACCGTTTGTGCATGGTCTACTCCGAAAATAAGATAGATTCAGTGTGAACTTTCTCTTTTTTCAGTTTAGATACCTGCCTGAATTGAATTGCTGTGCCTGTTCTTGCGATAGAATAATCAATTTTGCATCATGCGCAGAAATTCTTCTTCTGAAACTACCTGTATTCCCAATTCTTTGGCGCGCTGCAGTTTGCTGCCCGCGTTATCACCAGCCACCACAAACGCAGTCTGTCTGCTCACGCTGCTGCCGGGCTTTCCCCCATGCTGCATCACCCAGTTCTCTGCCTCTTCCCTGCGCAGTGTGTTGAGAGTGCCGGTGAATACAATGGTTTTTCCTGCCATTTTGCTCGACTGCAGGGTAAGCGCAGAAGGGACTGGCCGCACACCATTGGCTTCCAGTTTACGCAGCAGGTTTCTGTTGTGTTCGTCTGAGAACCATGCAACTATTTCGCCCGCAGTTGCCGGACCAATTTCAGGGATAGCTGCCAGTGTGGAGGTATCTGTCTGCAGTATGTTCTCCAGCGACTCCATTCGCTGAGCAAGCAGGAGTGCAGCACGCTCACCTACATGCCTAATGCCAAGCGCAAACAGAAAGCGTTCCATTGGGCGGCTGCGACTGATATCTATGTTCTGCAGTATCTTGTTAGCCAGTTTTTCACCCATGCGTTCCAAAGGCAGCAGTACCTCAATACTCAGTGAATAGATGTCGGAGGCATCTTGAATCAGCCCATTGTGCAGCAGCTGTTCAATTTGTTTTGCCCCCAGACCTTCTATATCCATGGCATTTCTACTCACAAAATGCTCAAGGGCCTGTTGAATGCGAGCCGGACAGGATGCATTGGGACAGCGCCATACAACCTCGCCCTCGCTGCGTACGGCCTGCGAACCGCAGATTGGGCAGTTTTGCGCGAACAGGAATTCCTTTTCTGTGCCAATGCGTTCAGATACTACCACCTCAACTACTTCTGGAATGACCTCACCTGCCCGCTGTATCATGACAATATCGCCTATGCGTACATCCTTGCGCCTGATTTCATCTTCATTGTGCAAAGTAGCTCTGGAAACAGTTACCCCTCCTACGTTGACAGGTGTCAAAACAGCAACCGGCGTGAGCGCTCCGGTGCGTCCGACCTGTATTTCGATTTGCTCAACCCTTGTGCGCACTTGCTGTGCAGGAAATTTGTACGCAACCGCCCAGCGCGGCGATCTGCTCACCGCCCCCAATTCCTGCTGTAGAGCAAATGAGTTCACCTTGATTACTACGCCATCAGTGTCGTAAGGCAGGCTTTCCCGCTGCTCTCGCCACTTTTCTACAAATTCAGAAACCTGATCTATGCCTTTGCAGAGAGTGGAGTAAGGACTGACAGGCAGCCCCCATTCTGCGTAAGTGTGAAGAAGCTGCGTTTGGAAAGAGAATTCCATACCCTCATAAGCGCCTAGAGTATAGGCCATAAAGTCCAGTTTTCTGGCAGCTGTGACCTGTGGAGACTTTTGGCGCAGTGAGCCTGCCGCTGCATTCCTGCAGTTCGCAAACGTGCGTCCCCCTTGTTCTTCCAGCAAAGCGTTGATTCGTTGAAACTCATCGTGTCGCATATACACCTCACCCCGCACTTCTATAAGAGAGGGAGATGAGTTAGTATCAAAAAGGCTGGCAGCTGGTCTTGTTTTTAGCTGGCGCGGCAGCGAAGAAAGAGTGAGCAGATTTGCAGTAATGTCTTCACCGGTGATTCCATCTCCGCGGGTAGCTCCCTGCACCAGCAGCCCGTTAAGATAGGTAAGTGAGACAGACAGACCATCCATCTTAAGCTCGCAAACATATTCCATATCTGTTTGTACAGCGGTGCCAAGCAGTCGGGATAAGCGCTCTTCCCATGTTTTTAGGTCTTGTAGCGAGAAAGCGTTGTCAAGCGAGAGCATAGGTAAACGGTGTGAAACCGCAGCAAATGGCACATTCCCTCGAATGCCTACCTTTTGCGTAGGGGAGTCGGGGGAGGCAAGCTGAGGGAATGAATCCTCCAGCTGCCTTAGTTCCTGCATAAGTGAGTCGTATGCTGTGTCTGAAAGAAAAGGCGAATCGTGCAGGTAGTAGGCTGCATTCGCCTGCTCAATCGTGCTTCTTAGTACAGCGATGCGCTTTGACGCAGATTCTGATGAGAGATCCACAAGTCGATTCCTGTTTGTGTAATGAGTAGAAATAAGTATACCCTATTGTGGTTGTATAAGCGCTCTATGGTAAGTGAAGGAGGAGTGTCTATTGTGAGGAGTAATTTTTTTATGGAACCTGTTATCCCCCCTCAACTCGTCTGTCCCCGCTGCGAATCAGTAGATCGTCAAGTCAAGATCGGCTTTAACCGCAGCGGTGAACGCCGCATTCGCTGCCAGCATTGCAAGTGAAGTTATCAACTTCCTTCTTCCCGTTGTGTGTATTCCGATGAAAGAGTAATTTCTCTTCGTAGCTGCTGCCATTGACCGCACTACACGCTGCCTGCTCTCCTTTCGCGTCTGTGAGGCATTCAGTTGGGAGGAGGCGCAAAGGGTGCTGGATGCCTGCATACCGGCTGCACGCTGCTACTCAGATGGATGCACTGCCTATGCTGGATTGATGTACCCGGGCAAGAGCCAGACATTCAGTGTAGAGGGAACCAGCGCAGACTTGCGGCATTATCTGGCTCGCTTGGCACGCAAAAGCAGATGCTTTACACGAAGTGCTGAGGCGCTCAGATGCGCAGTCAGGCTCATGAGTAGTGCCTACAATCGAACGCAGCTGCACAGGCAGTGCTTCATCTGAGGCAGGCAGCCAGGCATCGGCGATTGCCTGCCTGTGCTTGATTAGGCAGTAATTATATAAAGTAGATGAAAAATATTAACATTTTATTAAAAATGAATTAACATTGTGTTAAGGTAAAATAGTATGCTTTTATTTAACATTAAGGAGAGTATCTATATGTGTGTTACCTGCGGTACGCGAGTTTCTGCCTTCATAGTGCTTATGTCTGCTTTAAGTTTACTGCTTGCATCTGGGACTGCACTGGCTGGCCCACCATACACAACCGATAACCCGCAGACTGTTCCTTTCAAAACATTGCAGGTGATAGCGGTTGCCAATGTAAATACTGCTCATGGCAGTATGACAGCACAATTGCCCTATGTTGAACTGAATTATGGGTATACCCGTGACTTACAACTGCATGTTTCGATTCCTATCGCCTACAATTCACCGCGTGTGGGCGCAGACTTCATAGGCCCTGGTGATCTTGATTTTGCAGCTAAGTATCGGTTCGTGCAGGAAACCAGCAAAACCCCCATGGTAGGTATTTATCCTCATATCAACCTTCCAACCGGCAATGCGCAGCATGGGCTGGGTGCAGATCACGTGCAGTTGTACCTTCCACTGTGGCTGCAGAAAAGTTTTGGCAGCTGGAAAGTAGATGCAGGGGGAGGGTATTATCTAAATCCTGGTGAAAAAAACAGAGATTACTGGCTGACAGGTGCTCTGGTACAACATGATCTGAACCGCTGTCTCACACTTGGCAGCGAACTATTCTATCAGTCTGCTGCAAAAGTAGGCGGTAAACACCAGCTTGATTTCAGGGTGGGCGCTGACTATCATCCCGATGCGAATCATCACTACCTGCTGAGTGTTGGGAGAAGTATAAGTGGTGACAATGATTTGCTTTTCACTGCTGGAATAATCGTTTATTTTCCTCATTACCACTGATTTGGTCTGTTGCTTTCAATAGAAAACAGCAGTTCATACTCGTGTATGAACTGACTTGTTTTACTCAACATGCTGCAGAATATTTCTCTGCAGCATGTTATTTTATAAGCCCCAACCACCACAGTTCACCATTGTGATCGGCGAGCGCACCCTGGTCATTTTTGCATAGTTTGCTGTGGGCATGCCTTGACATGAACACAAATATTGTGATATGTTATTTCAATACTTTTCGAAATGAAGAATTAAAAGCATGCATTTTAATGCAGCATACAGGAGTGGAGCAAGATAAACCATGGCTGAAACTGTGTCATCAGGTGGGCAATGCGAGACAAAAAGGCTTTCATTTTTGGACAGGTACCTAACCTTATGGATTTTTATGGCGATGGCAATGGGGCTTGCACTCAGTGTTGCAGCACCAGCGATTGCCAAGTCTATCGCCGGATTGTCTAGCGGTACTATTTCTCTGCCACTTGCAGCAGGTCTGATTTTGATGATGTATCCACCGCTGGCACGAGTGAAGTATGAACGGATGCCAGTAGTTTTTCGCAATAGAAAAGTGCTTTTACTTTCGCTGGTTCAGAACTGGGTGATAGGCCCGCTGCTCATGTTTAGTTTGGCAGTATTATTTTTATCCAGCCATCCTGCATATTGTGCAGGTCTTATTCTTATTGGCCTGGCGCGGTGTATTGCCATGGTGATTGTCTGGAATGATCTGGGGCAGGGAGACCCTGAATATGCTGCTGGCCTGGTAGCGTTCAATTCATTGTTTCAGATGTTTTTTTACTCGGTTTTCGCATGGTTTTACCTGAAAATACTGCCTGCACATTTGGGACTCTCTTTTGGGAAAATAAACCTTGCGGGAATTACCATTTCGGGCATTGCGCAAAGCGTGCTTCTCTACCTGGGAACCCCTTTTTTTGCCGGCATGCTTACGCGTTTTATCTTATTGAAGTCAAAAGGCAGTGAGTGGTATGAGCAGGTATTTGTACCCAAAACCAGCCCGATTACCCTGATAGCGCTGCTTTTCACTATTGCGATCATGTTCTCTCTCAAGGGGCAGTACATTTTGCGGCTGCCAATTGATGCAGCGCTCATTGCCTTGCCCATGGTGATCTATTTTGTGATTATGTTTCTGGTTTCTTTCGCGCTGAGTAAAAAAGCAGGCGCGTGTTATGCCCAGTCTGCAACGCTTTCTTTTACCGCCGCAAGCAACAATTTTGAACTGGCTATCGCTTTGGCTGTTGCGGTTTTTGGCATACATTCTGGAGAGGCTTTTGCCGCAGTTATTGGACCTCTTGTAGAGGTGCCAGTACTGATTGGTCTGGTACAGGTTTCTCTTTTGTTTCGCAAACGTTTTTTTTCGCACGAACTGCCTGCCGAATCATGATGAAAGAGGGGTAAAAGAAGTATGAAAATCGCTCTATTTTCTGATGTACATGCCAACCTGCCTGCACTTGAAACCGTGTTGGGGCACATAGGCGCAAATGCCTATGATGCAGTGTACTGTTTAGGGGATATGGGGGGATATGGAGGTAATCCTAATGAAGTGCAGGAGGCAGTAGCTGAACTGGGATACCCTGTATTGCTGGGCAATTATGATGAAGCTGTTGGTTTTGAGAAAGAGAATTGCGGTTGCAGCTATACTAAACCATTTGATATTGAGATGAGCAGAATATCATTTCAATGGACTTTGGCGCATACCTCTGAACGCAATAAGTCATTGCTGAGAGCATATCCTCAAACCATGCGTCTCAATGTAGAAGGGCTGTCGATACTGCTGTGTCATGGTTCGCCCGTGTCGAATACTGAATATCTTTTTGAGGCCAGGTCAGATGGGTACCTGAGTAGATTTACCAGCGGTGAAAAGTATGATGCACATGCTGATGTGATTGCATTTGGACACACTCATGTGCCTTTTCACCGATGTGTTGCCGGGGTGCATTTTGTAAACACAGGCAGCGTAGGTCGTCCCAAGGATGGAAATGCCCTGGCAGGGTACACTTTGCTTACTATAAAAGCTGGGAAAGTTGAGACAGAGCATATACGACTGGAATACAATGTTGAGGCAGCATGCAAAAATTTGATTGAGGCTGGGCTGCCAGAATATTTCGCCAATTATCTGCGTACGGGCGGCGGGGCCTGAAAAAGTCATCTGCCCGTTTTACGAGTAATCAGAGTATATAATAGATGCAGATGCTATAGATGAAAGGAGAAGTAATGCTTCTGGCTACCGTAGAGCAGGCGCTGCAGCGTATACTTGAGCGCTCATACAAACTTGAAGCGGAAGAGATAGAGCTTGCCGAGGCCGCAGGCAGAACGCTTGCCGAGGATATTGCCGCAGACATTCCCATTCCTCCTTTTACCAATTCTGCGGTAGATGGGTACGCTGTATTATCTGCAGACACAAGGCATGCCACTTCTCAGCAGCCCGTTGTCCTAAAGATTTTGGAAGAAGTTTCAGCAGGCAGCCTTCCAACACAAACAGTGCGTTCGGGATACGCAACACGGGTATTGACAGGAGCTCCCTTACCTGCGGGTGCTGATGCTATGGTGATGCAGGAAGATACGGAGCGGGCAGCAGGAATTGTACGCATACTTGCCACTGCCACTGCTGGGCAGCATATTCGCTTTGCAGGGGAAGATGTATCGGCAGGCGAAGTGGTTTTGACCAGAGGCACAGTATTGCGTCCGTATGAGATTGGCATGCTTGCTACATTGGGAGGCAGTGTTTTTAAGGCAGTGCGAAGACCGCGGTTGGCGCTTTTTTCTACCGGGGATGAAGTGATTGAGCCATTGCGCGGCGTTGTTCCGCCAACTGGCAAAATAAGAAACAGCAATTTGCCTGTGCTAGAGGCGCTTACCCTGGAAAGCGGGTCACAAATTCATACTGCCAAGCATTTACCAGATGATTTGTTTCAGATAGAGGCTGCGCTTTTGGAGTGCTGCGGCGGGGTAGATGCAGCAGATGTAATAGTTGCAGCAGGCGGGGTTTCTGTGGGTGACAGGGATTTCGTAAAGCCCGCACTGGAACGAATTGGGAAGATGGAGTTGTGGAAGATTGCAATGAAACCGGGCAAACCACTTGCTTTTGGGAGCATTGGCAAAACGCTTTTTCTAGGTTTGCCTGGCAACCCTGTTTCTGTGATGGTTACCTGGGAATTGTTTGTTCGACCTCTAGTCTGTGATTTGATGGGCAGAAATGACTACCGGCGGCTTGAGGCTGAGGTTGTTTTGCAGCAGGACATTATGCACAGGCCAGGCAGAAGAGAGTATATACGCGCTCATATCAGCCAGGGAGAATCGGACTTGACCGCGGAAGTTACCGGCAATCAGGGTTCTGGAAATGTGCGCTCCATGCTTCATGCCAATGCACTTCTTGTTATACCGGAAGATGCAGGGGCGTTGAAAGCCGGCAGCAGAGTGAAAGCGCTCTTGATTCAAAATTGAACCCGGACAGAGTGTGCACTCTGACCGGGCGAGGAAGCTTGTTGAAATTATTTATGGGAGTACATTTTGCAAGCTGCGTGCCATGTGACCCCATAGGCTGACCTTCATGTAGCAGGCTACTCGCCCGTCTAGGCTGGCTGGAAGAAAATCTTCACGGTCAATGCAAATTTCTCTGTCTGCTCCAATCTGACGGTATGTGCCTGGTTTTACACGCTCTCCTGCCAGATATAGCTCCTGTATGCCATCGTATTCGTTATCTTGCTGCATATAATTCACCTTGCCTTCTCACATTGAGGTGAGTAACGAGTCTGCGGCTGTTTTGGCAGACGCCTGAAGTCTGTGTATCAACCTGAACCGCAGAAATTTTTCTGTATACCCTGTGCGATGCAATGTGCTGGAAAAGTATGTTCGCTGTTTCGTATGACGAACCATTACTGAAAACAGGTAGCATCAAGACTAACTGTTCTCAGTAAACAAGGTTGTTTCCATTATCGGAGGGCAACCCAGTATTCTTTAGAGGGTATATTAAAAAATACGTAATATTTTAAAAAAAATTTGCTTTGGCAATGCCATGCCTGCAAAGTTTCTGGCCGCCCAGCTGCTGAAAGAGGGGTATATGGTTTTTCGAGAATGTGATCTAGATAGGAACCTGTATGAAATATATAGATAACAGTGCCTGCAGAATAAATATTCAGGATGGAAAAATGAGCTGTGTAGAGGAATTGCTTATGTTTCCTTTTTCGAATGTGCTTTCTGGCAGAATGATATGCGTTGCACAGACTTTGAAGGAACACCGGGATATGCAGTGTATGCTTCGTGCGGTTTCTCTGCTGTCAGAGAGTGATGAGGAGTGGGTGATACAACGCAATGTTTTGGGAAAACCAGAAGTATGGCAATGTGGTGCAAAGTGTTCACATCTGCTGGTGAGCAATACTCACGATGGCGGAATGCATATTGCCGCTGCCTATCGCAGCACAAGTGCAGTTGGTTTGGGAATAGATGCTGTTTGGCTGCCTCGGCTGCGGCAGAGAGGCAAAGAAAAGAGGTATTTGCTTAAGCTGGCAGCTCGTATTGCAGCACCGCGAGAGTTTATGCATTTGGAGGAAAAAGCTGCTTGTGAGAGTACTGAACAGTTTAGACAGCGCGTTGCTGCTCATTTTTCATTGAAGGAATCGGTATCAAAAGCATTGGGTACAGGTTTGAAGCTTGGCATTGGTTATGGATTTTCGGAATCTATATCTCCTCGTCAAATTGAAGTAATAGACAAGGGGTTGGACATCAGGCTTCCTGCAGAGAGGGGGATACAGCAATGTGAACTGCTGGGACAGGTTATTTGCTGGAATGGGTTTATGGTAAGTGCGGTTGTGTGGGGTACGAGTTTGCTATGTGAAAATCAGCCTGGAAATAATGTGTCGTAAAGTTCTTTTTGTTTTTGAAGCAGTTGTGCATAGAGTTCTTTTTTGGCAGGGACAGGTATGAACTGTTTGCCGTAGGCAGGGGCAGGCAGTTGATCAGACAGGCAGCCAATTACCTGTAAGGCAAGAAGCGCTGCTCCTCTGCTGCTGGCCTCTGGTTCAAGGGTGAGTGTGATAGGCGAGCCAATTGCATCGGCAAACATTTGCGCCCATGCAGAAGAATGTGATAGCGCTGCACCAGAGGCAATGATCTCATTGGCTTGAGGGAACTGTTTTCTCAATGCATCTGCTGCCAAAGCAAAACGAAGTGCAACCGATTCCAGCATAGCATGTGCGAGCGATATGGCATCTGTCCCCAAGTTCATGCCAGAAAGTACAGCATGTGCGCGTGGATTCCAGCCCATGCTTCTTTCACCTGCGAAAAAGGGGAGACAAAGCAGTCCGTGGCTGCCAGGCTCTATATTCTGCAGGGCATGTTCGAGTATTGGCAGTGATGGAATTTGCAAGTTTTTTGTAATCCATTGAAACAGGTTGCCCCCGTCGCTGAATGCTGCACCTGTTAGTGGGCGGCGGCTGTCTATGCAATAGCGCCAAAGACCGGGCGAGGGATAAGATGGAGTGTTTTCTTTCTCAGAGAGCACTCGAACTGCCCCCGATGTTCCCAGATTGATAGCCATGCGGTGTGAGTCGGTGCATCCGCTTCCTGCATTGCTGCATGCACCGTCTCCCAGCGCCAGACAGAAGGGGATTTTTGCCAGAAGCGGCCACCGTGATGCATACTCTGGGAGCAGACCACTGCGGGTATTCTGCAGATCGGCAATGACTGGAAGTCTATCTTGTGTAATATTCAGATGATGCAGCATTTCTGCATGCCATGTGCCGGTAGAGTGCTGATAGAGGCCTGTTCCTGCTGCCATAGATACAGAGATACAAAGGTTATTTTTGCCGAACCATTTACTGAAGAGGTATTCTGCCGGAGAAGTCCAGTATGCAGCAGATGAAAAGATTTGCGGGTTGGTTTTTTGTATCCAGCGCAGTCGTGCGGGATAATAGGAGGGATGAAGCATACACCCGGTTGAGTTGTGTATTTCTGTTTCATCCAGTTCAGTACGCAGTTCTTCGGCAGCTTTTGAGGGTCTTGTGTCAGCCCAGTTATAGATGGGAGTGAGCGGTGCGTGGTGTGTGTTTAGTGCAAGGAAAGAGTGCCAGAAGGTAGATACGCCTGCACACACAATCTGCCCCGGAGGCTGCTTGCACTGTTGAAACAGCATATCCAGGCAGTTTTCAATATGCGTTAGAAATTCAGGGGCATCCATTTCCACCCCGCCATCAGGGGTTGTTCTCATCTGGTAGGCAATCTGTGCTCGTGCACCATCTACTTCCCTGCCGGTTTCATCCCAGAGAATGGCACGTGCAGACGAAGTTCCTATATCCAGCGAGAGCGCGAGTGGCGGGGTGGACATGGTGTTTAGGCAGTCATGGCATGAGACCTGTTTGTGCGAGCTTGTTCTTTTCGTTCTTTGAGGTAAGAAAAGAATTCTCCGCCTTCGCGCAGGCGTCGAACAAACATCTGCCTGTCTTGGAGCATTTCGGCAACAATAGAGCCAATTTTTTTAGGTCTGAAGTAGAACTGTCGGTACATTCGCTCTACGGCATCTTCAATTTCATCGGCCGACATGCGTTCGTAGTGCAGTGTAGAAACCTGAATACCGCTTCCGTTGAGCATGCCGTTGTCTTCTGAGAACCATTTGTTTGCCTGTGCCTGTTCATACAGTTCGGTGCCGGGATAAGGTGCTGCAATAGATACCTGTATGGTATGCGGGTCTAGTTCCTTGGCGAATCGTATGGTTTCTTCAACGGTTTCAGGGGTTTCAATGGGTAAGCCAATGATGAAAGTGCCGTGTACTTTTATTCCAAGTTTTTTGCAGTTTTGCATAAATTCACGGGCCATTTCCAGCTTGATACCCTTTTTGATTCTGTTGAGAATTTGCTGATTGCCAGATTCAAAGCCAACCAGCAGAAGGCGAAGGCCGTTGTCTCTCAGTTCCTTGAGCGTTTCGTACTTCACATGCGCTCTTGCATTGCAGCTCCATGTAAGGTTGAGGCGCTTCATATGGCGTGAGATTTCAATAGCTCGTTGTTCGTTGATAGTAAAAGTATCATCGTCGAACATGTATTCGCGCACTTTATCTCCCCAGAGTGATTTTGCTATTTCCATTTCCCTGCCTACGGCATCTGGGGTTTTGGTGCGGTAACGGTGTCCTCCAATGGTTTGCGGCCAAAGACAGAATGTGCATTTGGCAGGGCACCCGCGACCGGTATAGAAGCTTACATAGGGATGAAGCAGGTAGCCAATAAAGTATTTGGTGATGTCGAGGTTCTCGGCATAGGTAGGGAATACAGATGGCATTTCATCCCAGTTTTCGATCAGGTCTCTGTCTGACGTACGCTGTATTTGGCCATTTTCATCGCGGTATGAAAGCCCTGGTATCTCGCTCCAGGGTTTATCTTGTGCCAGGTCGCGGCATGTATAATCAAATTCGTGTCGGCATACAAAGTCTATAAGAGGGTTCTGCTGCAGTGTTTGGTCTGGGAGTACGGCAACATGCGCACCAATGAAGCCAACTTTTATACCAGGTTTTTGTTCTTTTAGGCGTCGTGCGCACTCAACATCGTTTGCCAGCGATGGAGTGCTGGTGTGCATGACTACAAGGTCGTAGTCTTTTGCCTGAGTGAGTACATCTTCTACGCTGAGATTGTGCGGCGGTGCATCTATCAGTTTGCTTCCGGGCACAAGCGCTGCAGGCTGGGCGAGCCAGGTAGGATACCAGAATGAAGTAATTTCGCGTTTTGCCTGGTACCGTGCACCAGCTCCACCATCGAAACCATCAAAAGAAGGCGGGCTGAGGAAGAGGGTTTTCTTCACAGTGAAGGGTATCTCCTTAATCAATAATGCAATTCTTTTTAAAGAGTATACCCTTATACTGCAGATATTATCGTATGGGGGTAATAGAATACGTTTCCTGTACCAGTTGTCCTGCTTTGGTAAGACCCAGGTAGAACGTTTGGGTTTGGGTGCCTCCCGGCAGCGAAAGAGTGAAGCTGGTGGTTTTGTAACGAACTACAATGTCGCTGGGTGCAGTTGAACTAGTAGGGCGTATGTATACTGCCTGTTCGGGTTGAGCATTTGAGTCGTTTTGAAAAGAGAGATCGCTATTATCCGGCAGGTAATTGGGAACCAGCTGCGATAGTGAGGCAGGATAATCTCCTTTGTGCTTTTTTTTCCACTGCAGCAGAGCGGTGTTGATGCCCATGAGCTTTTGTCTTGCATCTTGTGTGTTGCCGGCGATATGCTGGGTTGCACTTGAAACCTGCGAGAGGGTTTTTCTGATATTAGGCACAGCAACAATCACCATAATGATGCTAATTACCAGTAGTATGCCGCATCCTGCCAGGCCTCCCAGCAGGCAGTTGCTTTGCACACTGCGCTGCGGGCGTACAGGCAGCGGAGGCGGCGCTGATAATGGATCGTAGTTGCTCATCTCTGTCTCCTTTATTCTCCACCCGTAGCGAGATGCATGATTTTCTCCTGTGTTGCTTCCTCTCTGCTTAGTTCACCTGCCAGGGAGCCTTCATGCATTACGAGAATTCTATCACTCATACCCAGAATTTCCGGCAGTTCAGAGGAAATCATCAGAATGGCACAGCCTTCTGCTGCTAACGAGTTCATCAACTTGTAGATTTCGCTTTTTGCCCCAACATCTATTCCACGGGTAGGCTCATCAAAAATCAGAATGCGTGAACCACTGTAAAGCCATTTTGAAAGCACAACCTTTTGCTGATTTCCGCCTGAAAGGTTTTTTACGGCCTGTTCTACTGAAGGGGTTTTGATATTGAGGCTCGTTCGGTACTGTTCGGCCACTTTGCGCTCTTTTCCCATTTTGAGAAATCCCAAGCGGCTGATGAGAGGTAGATTGGTTAACGTTGTGTTTTGTTTTATAGGCATTGGCAGCACTAGCCCCTGTGCTTTTCTATCTTCTGTTACCAGGCCAATGCCGTTTTTAATTGCATCGCGGGGTGAACGTATTCTCACTGTGCTGCCATCAACTTTAATGCTTCCAGAGTCTATAGGGTCTGCGCCAAAAATAGCGCGTGCGGTTTCGGTGCGGCCTGATCCAACCAGACCGGCCAGCCCAACAATTTCACCATGTTTCAGCTCAAACGAAATGTTGTGCAGCACTCCTTTTCTGGTGATGCCTTCTACTGTCAGGGCAGGCTGACCAATGGGAGCAGTTTCTTTGGGAATGGCTTCTGTGAGTTCGCGTCCTACCATGTACCTCACGATTTCATCGCGAGTAAGTCCTTCTACTTCACCTGTGTATATGTGTCTGCCGTCTCTCATAATGGTAACGCGGTCGCAAATTTCAAACACTTCTTCTAGCCGGTGTGAGATATAGATTATGCTCACTCCCTCATTTTTGAGGCGTTTAATCAGGTCAAAGAGAGCTTCAAGTTCATGGTCAGTAAGTGGGGCGCTTGGCTCATCCATGATAATAATGCTTGATTTTCTACTGGTTGCTTTTGCAACTTCCACCATTTGCTGCTGCGCTACGCTGAGTTGTGCAACCGGGGTATGCACATCCATGCGAACTCTGAGACGATCTATCTGTTCCTGAGCATTGCGGTAGAGTGTTTTGAAATCTATCATGCCTGGGATGATAGACCGTGGTTCTCGCCCAAGAAAAATATTTTCGGCCACACTCAAACTTGGCGCCAGGTTGAATTCCTGGTAGATAATGGATATACCGAGGCTCATCGCCTTTTGCGGGCTGTCGATATGCACAGTTTGGCCATGAATAAGAATCTCGCCCGTATCGAGCGGCTGCGCTCCGGCGAGGATTTTCATAAGTGTAGATTTACCTGCCCCATTTTCTCCCAGGAGCGCATGTACCTCACCGGGCATTACCTCCAGGCTTACTCCGTCGAGCGCACGCACTCCTGGAAATTGTTTGGTGATGTTGCGCATCTGAAGCGCAGGGGTTATGTTTTCTGCCAATCTAGGTTGTCCTCTGTAAATAGATGCTTGCCAGCAGGAAAGAGCAGTGATTAATTCATCTTCTGACGTTATTTTTCCTGCCCAGGTTTCGCTGCTTGATTCAGCCGCTGAATTCCATCGAGTGCAGGCGGGTAGCCTGGGAACAGCTTGAGTGCAGCATTGTATTTTACTCTAGCTTCTGCGATATTGTGTTGTTCAAGGTATCCTGCCCCTTCTACACTGAGTGCCATTGCCTGCAGAGGTTTTGCAGCGCCTGCATGATGAAAGGTCTGTTTTGCCAGGTCAATCATTTGCTGCACATGCCCCTGCTGGTTCAGCAGAGTGGCCAGGGTATGAAAAATATCCGGGTTGATCGGATCAAGAGCAAGTGCCTGCTGTGCAAGGCGTGCTGCCAGTGATAGCTTGTTTTGGTTTTGAAGCCTGGAAATGAGTTGAAGTCGCAGCGCCTGCTGTTTAGGCAGGGCAATGCCGGGTGCAGCAAGCAGGGCAGTGTACACTGCATTTCCCTGAGCCTGTTCTCCTGCGGCATCGAGCGCCGATACGTAACGGTTTTGCAGGTTGATGTTAGAAGGATTTGCATTTGCAAGCCTTTTCAGTAAGGGGAGCGCTTTTTGAGGCTGCCCGGCTGCCTGCAGTGCATTTGCAACTGCTATCATAACATTCTGTTTGGCGGCATACTGTTTTTCTATGGCGCCGATTACCCTGCCGGCGGTATCTGGCTGTTTCTGAATTGCGCATGCATCGAGAAAAGCTGCGATAAGCGAACTGTTTGCAGGCGATGCCTGCAGGCGTGTTTGCAGCCACTGAAGGTACTGTGAATTCTGGTTTTGCAGCGAATAAATGTGACCTATGTCTGCATAGGTTTGCTGCGAGTCGGGATGCTGCTTCAGCTGCTGCAGCCGAATGGCAAGGGCGTCTTGATAGCGCTTCAAGTGAGTGAGAATCGCTGCCTGTTTATCTGGAATCCATTGAAACCATGGGCGGAGTTTCTGCAGTTTTGTCAGCGTGGCAAGTGCGTCATCCTCTTTGCCTGCCGCCTCTTGTATATTGGCTTCTGTTTGTAAAAAGTCGGGGTCAGACTGGTATTTGTTTGGCAGTGTTTGCAGCAGCGACAGCGCCTGAGGGTACTCGCCATATTTTTGATACAAGGCAGCTGCCTCAAGCGAATAACGCAAGGGGGTTTTATCTCGTTCACCTGCCTTCTGCAGCGCCTGGACAGCCTGAGGTATCTGATTCATCTGCTCATAAATAGGTGACATCAGTACCCACGGGGTTGAATCGAGCGGATTGAGTTTTGCGAGCTTTTGCAGCTCATCTATTGCTTTTTGTGGAGCATTCAGTTTCAGGTACAGAGAGGCTACTTCCTGATAAGGGGTGTTGCGCACCTGCTGATGATTGATCTGCTCATAGGTGATATCTTCCTGCTCCGCTCTGTGCAGGTAGTGTATTGCTTTGCGGTAATGCTTAGCTGTTCGAGCTATGTCGGCCAGGCCCTGAAGTGCAGTGAGATGCCATGACTGCCTGTTAGCCCGAACAATTACCCGCTGATTTGCAGGCACATCGGACGCCTGCGCATTGAGTGCAAGGATGTTGTTGTAATACTCTGATGCCAGTTGAGGCTGCTTGCTCTTCACATAGTCATTGGCAAGAGCGAGCACTGCATCTCCATCCTGCGGTTCGATGAGCAGTAGCTTTTTGTAGGTATCTGCTGCCTGCTGCCACAGACCGCTGCGTTCGTACAGAGAGGCTATTTGCTGGTAGGCAACCACATCGCGAGGCTGATGCACAAGATAGTCATGCCATGCCTGCAAAGCTCCCTGCAAATTGACCAGCATGATGTTGAGGTTTGAGATTCCAAAAACCGCAGAGCGGTTGGAAGGGTCGTGTGCCAGGATACCTCGGTAGATAGCCATTGCCTTGTGAAAGTGGTTGGTGAGTGCGTACAGCTGTGCTTCCTGAAAGACAAGCTTCTGGTTGCCGGGGTCGAGTTTTTGTGCTGTTTGAAATGCCTTTGCCGATTTTAGTATACATTGTTCCTTAGCCACAATGTTTGGGGCATTCATGGCGCACTGCATTTCAGTTTGTGCCTGCATAATGGCTACGCGAGGGCTTTTGGGTCCAAATGCACCGTTTGCCTGTTCGAATTGTGCCGCCGCAGCTGGGTAGTTTTTTTCTTCATAAAAAAGAGTACCAAGATTGAAGTGCGCCCCAGGGTTGTGCGGAGACCGTGAAAGCGCTTTTTCATACATGCTCACGGCTTTCTGGTTAAGATGCAGCTGTTGATAAATAAATGCGAGGTTGAAGAGCGCAGGCAGGCTGCCTGGCTGTTTTTTGAGCAGTGCTGTGTAGGTAGCCGCTGCTCCCTGTAAATCGGATGCCTGCTGCTGTATTGCTGCCGCAAGCAGATACCCCCCTGGGTCGGAAGGAATGAGTGCAATGACTTTTTGCGCCTGTGCGAGAGCAGGAGCATATTTTTTGATCTTCAGCAGAGAGAGAGCGGCATCATAGTGTATTTGGGGGTCGGCAGGCTTGCAGTTGGCGGCCTGCAGGTAATGGTCTGCTGCCGCAGCCGCGTTGCCCTGGCGGGTTGCAGTAAGGCCCAGCGCCATCTCTGCATCGCCACGAAGCAGATTTGAAACAGCAGGTTTGTGTGCAAGCACCCTCAACGCCATTTTTGTGGCAAGCGAGCTATCCTGCTGAAAAGCCGCCAGCTGTGCCAGCCTAGCTGCTGCAGCCATATCCTGAGGCGCAAGCGTGGTGATGTGCTGCAGAGCATCCATCAATACGGGAAGGCGGTGCAGCTGCAAGGCGATATTGTACACCTGCGCATACCCAAGCACAAGCATGGAGGAAGGAGCATGCAGTTTGCCGGCGGTTTCGATGTAGTTTTCAAAGGCTGTGAGCGCCTGCGTTTTTCGGCCTTTTTTGAGAAGCGCCCCTGCATGGTTGTAGAGAGCCGCCAGCTTTTTGTTAACAGGTGAAAGCGGAGGTGGAGCGGGGGCGGCATGAGCGCTGGAAACCGACAGCAGAGTGTAAAGCAGCGTACATAGTGTACGCCTGTTTGTACGCCGGAATATCATAAAAAAGCATGTGCTCCTTACTTACAGTTTGCAGGTAGCATTTTGGCGAAGAGAAGGGGGTTCTGTCAAGCAGAACGCATATCAGACTGATTTTATAACAAAATGAGTACCAGCGTATTATTGCAGTGTATTGTACATTGAGAAAACTGTTGCAGCAGATAAAGGAAAACAGCCTGTGAATCTGCAATCGCCGTCAGATTCACAGGCTGTTCTAGAATGCCTGTGCAGTGTTAGTGCAGCAGGCAGCTGATGCTGGTATTTTTTGCTGCGGATGGAGCAGGAATGCCTATGCCGCAGTAGGCTGTGAGCAGTGTATTAACATCACGCGAGGAGAGACTAGTGAGCATATAGGTAGAGGCACCTGGATACATTACGTCTGCTGTGTTGTCTGAGTGGCCTGCAATGCCGAGTGCATGACCAAATTCATGGGCGGCTACCGGTGAAATATCCAGTACCTGATTGAGATAAGTCATATTGAATGTTGTGACGGCACGCTGCATTTCACCATTGCCATTTACACTGTATGAGGTAATGGCTCCATATGAGGTATACCCTGCGTTTTGAAACTGCAGCACAATATTTGCCTGGGCAGCAGAGTTGACTACTTGATAAGTCACCATGCTGCCGGTTGCCGTTACCCACCAGTTCATGCCATTGAGCACCTGATTTATGCGCTGCTGGCTTACCAGGGAGGATGGGGTGATATAGACTGTTACAGGGAAATGCGCCCAGTGGTACAGCCGGTTGGGTAGACCTGAAATAGGATCGGTGCCATTTGCAAAGTTTGGCTGATAGGATGTATTGCGACATCCTGCCGAGGATACAGTGCTGCCAGTTCCGCTGAGATCGCTTACTGTTTTGCCGGGCGCCTGAATAGGCGCAATGCCGCCTCCCGAACCGCAGCCCGTTAACAACAGGATGAAAAAGATGGCAAAAGTTCTGAAATAGGGCAAATTAATATTCAAAGTATTTTTGGGCATGACGTTTAGGTTCCTGTCTGAAAACTGATGTGCTAATAATCGGAGGAACCACGGTAATCTTGAGGGGAGAAGGAAAACTTTACTGAAAAAAATACTGGTTTTTCTTTACGCTTTTCGTATGATTTGTCAGAGTTGAAAGCGCCTGAATTGACATGCCCTGCCGGTTGCAGGTAGATTGAAACATATGGCAAACGAAACTTTAAATAGAGAAGGCTCCAATACGCACAGGCGAGTAGCACGTGGAACTGCCTACATGATGCTGGGAATACTTGGCAGTCGTATTGCCGGTCTGTTGCGTGAGCGCGTAATAGCGCACCATTTTGGGCAGGGCTACTACACAGACATATACAGCGGTGCGTTTACCATACCTGATCTGATATTTTTTCTAATAGCCGGTGGTGCGCTGTCGAGTGCATTCATTCCTGTGTTTACAGAGTATATTACGCGCGGAGAAAAGAAAGAAGCCTGGCGTGTGTTCAGTGTTGTATCTACTGTGATGTGCTGCATATTGTTTGTGCTGATTGTGCTGGGCGAGGTATTTGCGCATCGGCTGGTACTGCTGACCAACCCTGGGTTTGCGCTTATTCCGGGCAAGGTAGACGCCACTGTTCCACTTACCCGCATACTTTTGCCGGCACAAATCTGCTTCTTTTTAGGTGGGCTGATGATGGGCAGCCTTACTGCACGAGATATTTTTTGGGGGCAGGCAACCGGCCCGATTATTTACAATATTGGTATTATTGCCGGAGGCATCTTTTTAACCAGCAGGTACGGCGTAGCAGGTTTATGCATAGGGGCAGTAGGCGGCGCACTGGCGGGAAACCTGATATTGCAATGGATTTTAGTACGCTGGAGCGGAGGGTACTATGTACTGCCGCCTTTGAGAACTACCGGGCGCTGGCTGTGGAACAGAATGCGAGGCAATGCTGGTGCAATGCCGCCTGAACTCGCAGGCTACTGGAAGCATCCGGGAGCGAAAAAGGTGTGGAAGCTTATGCTGCCTGTTATACTTGGGCTTGCGCTACCTCCTGTTTCTACACTGATTAACAAAATGTTTGCTTCCACCCTGGGAAACGGGCCGCAAACTGCTCTGATGAATGCAAACAAGCTGATGAATATCCCCATAGCCATATTGGGGCAGGCCGCAGGCATTGCCATTTTTCCAACTATGGCTGCTCAGGCTGCACGGCGTGACATGGTTAGCCTGCGCAGAAGCGTGAATTTTGGAGTGCGTTCTATTCTGTTCATGACTGTACCCGCTTCGGTGCTTTTGTTTCAGCTGGCAATGCCGCTGGTTCAGCTGATGCTGCAAACAGGAAAGTTTGAACACAGTGCAGCTCTGCTTACCGCCGCTACCCTGCGGGCATTTGCTGTGGGGGTGTTTGCATGGTCTACTCAGGCAGTGGTGGCAAGGGGCTTTTATGCTGTGCAGGATACGCGAACCCCTGTGATAGTGGGAACTTGCATGACAGTACTATTTTTAGGCGGCAACTGGCTGCTGCTGCACGAAGTAGGCACTGAAAAAACGATGCTTGCTACCGCTGGACTGGCGCTTCTCACATCGGTATCTGCCAGTATTTTAATGATAATGATGCTTATTCTGCTGCATCGAAAGCTGGGCGGCATCAATATGCGCAGACTTGCTGTTTCTATATTGCGCACTCTTGCTGCCAGTGCCGCACTGGCAGTAGCATGCGTACCTGTTCGAAATGCAATTGCTGCCCACTTTCCAGTTCTCAGCCAGGATTCTCCTGGTCAGCGTGTAGCGCTGCCAGCTCTCACTGTCATTCTTGGCAGTACTGCTGCAGGCATAGCGGTGTACCTTACTGCTGCGCATTTGCTGAAAATGGAGGAGGTTTCTGTGCTGAAACCAATTGGGAGAAAGCTGCTTCGCAAGAAAAAAAGCGCCACAACAGTCTGAGGTTCAGAGGCTCTCTGCATGTGATATGTTCTTGGTATCTAGTAAATTTCTGTGCAAAGAGGCATAACCTCCGTTGTGTTGCATGAGCTGAGCATGAGTGCCATATTCCATTATTTCACCATGATCCAGTACTGCTATCTGGTGAGCATTTTGCACTGTGCTAAGTCTGTGTGCAATCACCATGGTGGTACGCCCTTGCATCAGTCGTTCTAGGGCTTCATGCACCAACGCCTCACTGCGCGTATCCAGTGAAGAAGTAGCCTCATCAAGCACAAGAATGCGCGGGTTTTTCAGCACTGCACGTGCAATGGCCACCCTTTGTCGCTGTCCTCCCGATAGTGTAACCCCCCGCTCACCAATGAGCGTATCGCAGCCATTGGGAAGATTTGCAGCAAATTCTGAAACATTGGCGGCTCTGGCAGCCTCTTCTACCTCTTCATCTGTAGCCTCCAGCCTTCCGTAGCGGATATTCTCCCGCAATGTAATGTTGAAAAGCGCCGGCTCCTGCGGCACCATTCCGATATGTTCCCTCAGGCTGCTGCGCTGCAGCTGTCGTATATCTTTGCCATCTATGCGTATGCTTCCGGCCTCCAATTCATAAAAACGGTAGAGCAGGGCGGCAAGAGTGGTTTTCCCTGAGCCGGATGCTCCTACCAGTGCAGTGACTCGGCCGGCGGGAAGTTGCAGATTCAGGTTTTTGATCACAGGCGTATTGGAACTGTACGAAAAGCAGATGTTTTCAAACTCAATCAACCCTGGTCCATTGGGAAATGGTTCTGCACTGGGTGTATCTTCAATTTCGGTAGATTCGTCGAGTACGCTAAACAAACGTTCCGATGCACCTGCTGCCCTTTGCAGCCCTGTGTACTGCATGGCGAGCGACCCCATTGGACCGCTGATGATGGCGATAGTTACCAAAAAAGCAAGCAGCGAGCCGGGGGTAAGCGTTCCTTGCAGCACACATCGCCCTCCATACCACACCACCCCCATGAGTATAATCATAAAACCTGAATACCCCATGGAGTTGAAGCTGGCTTCTATGACAGATGCCTTCATGTTCAGGTTGAATATTTTTTGCAACCCTTCTAAAGTGCGCTTCTCTTCATGGCTTTCACGCGCAAATGCCTTTACAAGTCGAATGTTGGCAAGTGCTTCTGTGATGCCTCCCATAGTTTGGGAGAGTGCATCGAGACCTGCACGATTTAGTTTGCGCAGTCTGGGGCCGAGCAGTACAAAGTAGCTTAAAAGCAGTACAAGCAGGAAAATGACAGTGAGCGTAAGCCGCCAGTCTATGGCAACTGCAAGCCCAATGCCTCCTAGCAGCGTAACCAGGTTGCCAACAAAACGTACAACATCTTCTGTAAGAGTTTGCTGCAGCTGGCTCACGTCATTGGAGAGCCATGAGGTAGTGTCGCCTGATCTGTGATGGTCAAACCAAGTAACGGGCAGTTGTTCCAGATGTGCGAACAGGTCGTACCGAAGGTTTTTGACAATAGAGTTGCCTGCCCATGCCACCAGTATATATTCTGTAAACAAGATCAGCCCCGAGGCAATGAGCAGTGCTGCAATATAGAGGGCATAGCGGTTCAGCACTGCCGGCTGGTGTGTGCGAACCAAAGTATCTACCGCATTGCGGCAGAGCAGTGGAAAAAGCAGACTGAGTACTGTATCACCCAGTATCAGAATGCCAGCGAGAACAAGCTGCAGTCTGAACGGGCGCGCGAGGCCAAACAGCCTGCGGAGCGCGGGCAGGTCCAGCCTGCTTTTGGAGGTTTCGGTTTGGGGAGCATGGTTTTCCATACAAAGAGTACGAAGCGGTGTGCAGAGCGGTTTCGCGCGCAGTTTGTGCGGGAAGCAGTGGGTGATGCTTCCCGCATGGAGGGGGTTAGATGACTTCCAGCCCGTCGATGTCAGGCAGTACCGGGAATGGAGCGTGTGGTTCAGTTTGGTACCACCAGGAGGTAGATGAAATATCATCCTGCAGCGGAAGATAGCGGCCTCTGCTTCGCCAGCCGATTGCCTGTATGGTCACCTTGAGTTGAGATTGAAAGCGGACTGGGTCTGGGATGTGCCAGCGGTACATGCCAAATCTGGCCTGTGTCTGCCAGAGACTGGAAGACTGTTGCGGAACCAGCACCTGCGGCAAACCGAGGTAGGGAGTGGAGTAGGGCACGTAACTTCCGTTTTGTTCGAAGCACCATGCGCCGCCGAAGTAGTCCTCGGTGCCTGTGCCTGCAATAGTAGGGTACTCATCGTCTCCATCCATATAGAATTTGATTTCACCTTCACCCCACCAGCCATTGTTGTTTGATCCCCATGCCAGGTAGGTTCCCACATAGTGGCCTTCCCCTCTCACGTTGTCCAGCAGGGTATGGTCTTGTTTGTACGTGAGGGGGTTAGACCGTCTGAACTGTGCATGCAGGTAGGCTGCATCTTCTGGCACAGAGGTGAGTGAGTAGGTGATCTGATAGAAATAGCCCGGGCAGTTTTCAGGAGACAGGTTTTCTATAGTGATGCGCGCAGACTTGCGAAAGGGCATCGGCCAGTAGCTGTTGAAACCACCGGTTGGATTGACGGCAATTGGAAGAGAGTTTACATTGCAGCGGGCACACCACCCGTTGCAAAACAGGTCGCCCAGGGGGGCTTCTATGGAAGGATTTTCTTCATCATCCCAGTAAAAACGGATTATGAGCGATCGGGTTCTCTCAGGCGCAACGGTATTCCAGATATGCTGAATAACCCCCGGGCCTTCTATTTCTGCCAGTGTTACAGTAGAAAGAGCAGGGATTTTGATGCACGGCGATACTTTCCATCCCTTTCCAAGTTCTCTGGCGGCCTGTGCGCCTTCCCCTTCGGTGGCCAGGCAGCCTGCTCCTTTTTCACCATGAAAGTTTTCTGCGCTGATAGAGCGGGTTTGAGCGCTGCTCAGTTGAAAGATGTTGTGCAATCCTGTTGTAAAGGTGTGCAGAGGGTTCATTTAGTGTTCATTTCTGCTCACATTACTGGCAGGGGCGCCAGTTTGAGCGTGGGATAAAGACAGGTTTAGTTCATGTCAAAAACTACTTTACCGCATAGCCCGTCCCGCATCAGCTCCATTCCATGCTGATATTCTGAGATAGGCAGCTGGTGCGTTATTACTGGCTCTACATTCAGTCTGCCAGATGCAAGCAGCGCTCGCATTGTGTGCCAGGTTTCGTACAGCCGCCGCCCCACAATGCCATGTACGGTTATGCCGCGAAAAATCAGGTCTTCAGCCAGATTGATAGAAACAGGCCCTGCTGGAATTCCCATGAGGGAGACTGATCCGCCGGGGCGTGTAATACGCAGCGATTGCTGTATAGCAGAGGGCGCTCCAGACATTTCCAGCGCGACATCTACGCCCTGTCCACCGGTGAGCTGTGCAAGCGCCGTTTCCACATTTTGTTCCAGCGGATTGAAGGTTTCTGTAGCGCCGAGCTTGCGTGCAAGTTCCAGGCGGTATGGGCTGGTGTCTGTGGCGAACACCCGGCTGGCGCCAGCTGCCTGGGCAACTGCTACCGCGAAGATGCCTATTGGCCCGCAGCCCAGCACAGCCACATCGCTGCCTGCAATAGAGTGTGCCATGGTAGCATGCACTGCATTGCCAAGAGGGTCTTGAATACATGCAAGGTGGGGAGGAATGTTTTCATCGTTGCGCCAGGCGGAGCGTTCAGGCACTACCGCATATTTTGCAAAACAGCCGTCTACATCTACCCCCAGAATGCGCGTGTTGGCGCATACATGGTACTGGTTGCGCAGGCACTCTGGGCAGCGGCCGCATACCTGGTGGCTCTCGCCGCTTACATAATCTCCTGGTTTGAGGCTTTGTACTTCACTGCCGACTTCCACCACTCTGCCGGCAAATTCGTGGCCCATAATTCTGGGCGGTTTCACTCTTCCTGCCGACCAAGAGTCCCATTGGTAGATGTGGTAATCGGTACCGCAAATTGAGGTAGCCAGCACCTGTATTTTTACCTGGTCTGGTCTGGTGATAACTGGTTCAGGCACATCAATGCGATCAGCGCCTGGTGCAGAGCTGGTTTTGACTACTGCGAGCATAGCGATAAGGGGTCCTTTCCGGGTGAGAAGAGTGGAGGTTATGGGTCGGTTTGAGCAGGCTCCTGTGCCAGGCGTGGATAGTTGTAAAACAGAATAATTTTGATAGAGGCAGCTACCGGGGTGGCAAGCAGCATGCCCCACACTCCGAAGAGCGTGGCTCCGGCAGCCAGCGCAAAGAGGCTTGCTACGGGATGCAGCCCTACCGAGCCTCCCACTACTCTGGGGTACACCAGTTGATCAAAAACAATATTTGCCAAGCCTATGCTGCATGCCATTACCAGTAAGGCAAACGGCAGGTTGTGCTGCGGTACATCAAATAGAAACAGAGGGTGATGACTGCTCAGGTAGGCAAGAGTTGCCGCACTGGTTGCTGTGATCAGATTACCCACATAAGGTACAGCGTAGAAAAGCCCTGCAAGCAGCGCAAGAAAGAGTGCATATTGCACATCGAGCGACTGAAAAAGTATAAAAGCACAAATGGAGAATAGTATGCAGATTTTTGCAAGCCCTCTGAGGTATGCGCTGAATATTTCCATTATTTCGGTACTGATGGCATCTACCTGCTGCTGACGGTTTTCGGGGAATATGCTGATAATGCGTGTTCGCATGGCAGGATAGTCTCGCATTATAAAAAAGCCCGATACCGGTATGATTACCAGCCAGAGCAGATGTGAAAGCAGCCAGTTGAGGCTTGAACGCACTCCATCTAGAAAGAGGTCTACCGTCCTTTGAACGGGGCTGCTTTTGTCGTTGATGAGTGACTTGATGTTGGTTTGATGCACGCCAAATGAGTCGAGCAGTTTGTGATGCAGCAGGAGGAAGGTGTTTGCTGTTTGCTGAATGCTTGCGTAGTAGCTGCTTAGATTTGTGCTGAGGGTTTGCAGCTGCTGCCAGGCAAGAGGCGCTACAAAAAAAATGATTCCCAGCAGAATGAGTAGCGCGATGAGATAATAGGCCAGAACCCCCTGCGTTCTGGTATGTATCCACTTGCCGTTTTTTTCCAGATAACGAAGGGACGGGTCTAGCAGGGCAGCCAGAAAAAAGGCAATGAGGAATGGTGGCAGCACTGACTGCACATAGTATAGAAACACCAGCAGCACCAACCCTGATATGCAGTATCCAAGCGTGCGCCGCAGTTGCGAGGGGGTCCAGCCAAAAAGATAAACCGATCGCGCCGACATCATAATGCCATGCGAGGTTTGCGCGACAGGATTTTCTGCAGGCCCTGCGTCGGAGGAAATCAGTTTTCCTGCAGCTCCTCTCTGTTCTACAGGGTCTGCCATAGGTTTATTCAGCTGCCTCTTCGTCTGATGTTTCGCCCAGTTTTTGCGCCATTTGTGCGCGCAGTTTTTCAGAAGCGGCTGTTACTTTTTGGCCCATATTCTGGCCAAGTTCATTTACTTTGTCAGACAGTTCATTCATTGTTTTGATCAGGTCGTCTCTGGTTTCCTCACCAGATTTGGGGGCAAGCAGCAAACCTGCTGCAGCTCCCACCAGCACCCCTATGCCAATGCCGGCCAGTACGCTAAAAAGTACTCCGCGATCATCATCTGCGTTGTTCATTTCTTTACTCCTTTGCCTGTCGGGTTTTGACCAGTGTTTTTACTGGAAGAGGCTTTATGCTTCCAAATACCGGCAACGCTCTTCAGTATACCACTGGAATTTTGTGTTCGGTTTTTGCCAGCTGTTCTTGTTTTGAGAATTGCCGATGCAATTGTCCCTGCGGTAGAAATCATTTTTGCCGCACTGCCGGCAGCCTGTGCTTTCATCGCTATGCCTCGCAGCGAGCTTGTTGCTTCATTGAGAGTTTGAGTAACTGCTCCGGCATTTTCAAGAACAGTACGTGCACTTTGGAGAACAGGTGTCACTTGCTGATTGAGCAACGTATTCACATTGTCTAGCGTGACATCTACCTGCTTCATGGTATTCTGTGCCTGCCTGCGTGTATCTTCTACGCCCCCCAGCATTTTTTTTACTTCTCCTAGCAGCAGATAGAGCCTCAGCGCCGCTGCGATGAGAATAAGCAGCAGCAAGATTTCCAGTGCATGGGAGAGAGCATTCATGGCAGCACCTCTTTTTGACTATTGGTTTCACCAAGAAGTAGAAATGGTTTGGGAAGCAGTTCAGCTACTGTGAATGTGCCAATGCCATCTATGATCACCAGTGCATTCTGGGGCATCAGCTCTGCCATTACCTGTCGGCATGCTCCGCAGCACATGCCTGTTTCCGGTCTTGTATCGGCTGTGGCGTTTGTGCATGAAAGAGCCAGGCGGGTAAACCTCTTTGCACCGCGGGAAACCGCTGCAAAGAGGGCGCTGCGTTCGGCGCAGCAGCTTAGGCCGTAGGAGGCATTTTCAACGTTGCATCCTTTTACAATGCCGATTTCAGATTCGCAGGCGGCGCCTACAGCAAAATGAGAGTATGGACAGTAGGCGTGTTTGGCGGCATCGCGTGCCTGCTGCAGCAGAAACTCTTCATCTCGCGTGAGAGTACTCATCCTGCTGTCACCGCGATTTGGGTGTCTGTGAGAGTGCCGCCTCCAAGCACTACCTGCCCTTCTTCTTCATTTTTGCCCCCATAGAATACAGCAGCCTGCCCGGGCGTAACTGCCCTTTGAGGAGTCTGGAATATTCCTTTGACCGTCATCGGTGCTGTATCTGGCAGCAGCTGTGCTGCTACCGCCTGCCCATTGTATCGTATTTTCGCCTTGACATTCATGGGTGTTGACAGTACTTCAATAGCGCTCCATGTGCAGTTTTCAGCCTGGAAGCCGGGAGCCAACAGGTCTTCTTCTGAGCCAACAACCACGGTATTGATTTCGGCAAGCAGCTGAACCACTACCATAGGTTCTCTGCTACCGCCAGGCAGTCTTTTTCGCTGGCCAATGGTATAGAGCGCCACTCCATTGTGCGTGCCAATCACCTCACCCTTCAGGTTCACAATGTTTCCCTGCCGCAGCACATCAGGCGCGTGATCCTGCAGGAAAGAAACATACCCTTCCCGTGGTACGAAACAAATTTCCTGCGAGTCTGGCTTGTTTGCAACAGAAAGCCCAAGTTCGGCAGCAATGCGCCGGGTTTCCTGTTTCGAAGCCAGATGTCCCAGGGGCATGAGTGTACGACTGAGAGCATACTGAGAGAGCGTATAAAGTGCATACGATTGATCTTTAGACAGGTCGCATGCGCGCAGCAGTTCGTGTCTTCCAGAAGTCTCATTAAATCGAATGCGAGCATAATGGCCGGTAGCCAGATAATCGGCGCCCAGGTTTTCGGCATGCCGCAGCATTTCTTCAAATTTCACACTGCGATTGCACTCTACGCATGGGTTTGGCGTGCGACCTCTTCGGTATTCTTGCACAAACTGGTCGATTACTTTTTCGGCAAAGTATTCTCTAAAGTTGAGCACATAATGTGGTATGCCAATACGATTTGCCGCTCTGCGCGCATCCTCTACCGCACCCAGCGAGCAGCATCCTCCAGTTTTTCCCTGTTCAGAATGCTCCTGCCAAATTTGCAGCGTTATTCCTATTACTTCATAGCCCTGCTGTTTCAGCAGGGCAGCAGTAACAGCACTGTCCACTCCGCCGCTCATGGCAGCAACCACGGTTCCTTTAGTCATTCCTGTTTCCCGGTATGCATAGGCTTGCAGAAGCAGGTGCGCCGCTGCTGCAAACCATAAGGCCTAGTCTCAATATATTAACTGGTGTAAGTGTACTACAATTCCTGCGCTCTGTACAGTGCGGAGGGCTGAAAACCTGAACAGGTAGAAAGCAGCAGCATGAATTGGTGCAGATAGTACTGCCAGTTGTAATCTAACAGAACAAAAATCAGCTGCTGTTTCTACCCGGTTATCTTGTGTGCTACTGTGCGCTATTGTGCATGACGCAGCACAAGCGAGGCGAGGTTGATGGGAGACCAGTTTTGAGGGTCGGCTGGCCTTACTGTAACAGTAAGATCGCCGGCAGCATCAATATGAAGTGTGCCGCAGTCTATAGACTGGTAGGTGTTCCATGCACCTGTGTTTACCGCCTGCGCTGTTACACTGCTGTTTGCAGCACTTACAATGAAGGCTGGTGGATTGGCTGTGCAGGAGACCCGGGCTTCTACTTTCCATGCGCCAGTCTGCGTGACAGAGGCATGCCAGACCGCGTAGCCTTTTGCGCTGTCCCAAAACCCAATATCCTGAGTTCCATTGACTTCGGTTTGCAGTCCTCCATGCAGTTCGGCCTCATTGGGGGTAAGGTTCAGAACTCCGTTTGCCTCTGTTACCGGCGGCAGGGGGGGCATGACAGGCTTTGACTGAGAAGCATTCAGACCTTCTATCTTCACCACCCATGCATAGTCGCAGGGAGGGTTTTGGGGAAGTGTGATCTCCAACCCTTCAGGCGTTCTGCGGAAGTCTACCTTGCGGGGGCTTCCCAGCAGAGTAACCTTGCGAATGTTCCCCACGATGCCTGGTGCATTGGAGGCGAGTGAGCGAATGAGCAGTTTGCGGTCTGCCGGCCAGCCGAAAGTTGCCGCATACAAAGTATTGCCTTTTGTGGTGAATCGAAAGTCTTTGTGTGTAAGCGTATCATTGCCGCTGTCGTTGCCGGGAAGCCCTGAGCCTTCTCCGTAAATTCCCCATGGCCTGGTATCGTGAATAGCTTCACTATTCACCTGCATCCAGTCTGTAAAGCCTTGCAGAAAGAGGAACTCATCCGGGTCGGGCGATCCATCTCCCTTGAGCGGGATATTGAGCATAAGGTTGCCGTTTTTGCTTACTATATCCAGCAGCATTCTGGCTACCTGAAAGGGTGTTTTGTATCGATGATTTTCGTACAGCGAAAGCTGGTAGTGCCAGTTGCCAATGCAGGTATCTGTCTGCCACGGCAGAGCTTCAATGCCCTGCGTACGACCCCGTTCATGGTCTTCAACCATCGACATTCTCTGCTGGTCGTTCAGCCCTTTTCCATTGAGCACCACATTTACCCTGCCATCGCGCTTTACGCTCTGGTTATAGTAGTATGCTGCAATTTTGAGACCTATATCGCTTACGGGGTAAAAGGGGAGTACAGTATCATCGAAATAGAGCACATCAGGGTGATATTTGTCTATTAGGTCAACGACCCTGTTGTAGAATTTTGTGAGGTATGCCTGATCAGGCTTTACGCAGTGAGGGTCTGTAAATTCCCATGAAAAAGCGCCAGGTTTGTGGTTTTGCGCATACAGCTGCACATTTGGGTTGAGGCCCTGCCACCACAACCCGCTGCCGTTGGCTTCGGTCATTACCCCATCGTATGGAATGCCCTTGTACGGCCCTTTTGTGTCTGCACCCTGTGCCACCTCAAACCAGTTCCAGGCATGTGAGGCATGAACAGAAACCCCGAATTTTAGCCCTGCGTCTCTTGCTGCTTTTGCCCATGTTCCTACAATATTTTTCATGGGGCCAATTTTTGTAGAGTTCCAGGGCTGGTAGTCGCTGTCCCAGCAGTCAAAATTATCGTGATGATTTGCCAGTGCAAAAAAGTACCTCGCCCCCGCTGCCTTGTAGAGAGAAATCAGTTTTTCAGGTTCCCATGCATCTGTTTTCCAGATATGGTCAATGTCTTTGAAGCCGAATTTAGAGGGGTGCCCATAATGCTTCACATGGTATTCATACTGCTCGCTGCCTTCCTGATACATACCTCTTGCGTACCAGTCACCCTGCTCTGGAACGCACTGTGCACTCCAGTGTGCCCAGATGCCGAACTTTGCGTTTCTAAACCACTCGGGGCACTTATAGTTTTGCAGAGAATCCCAGTTAGGCTGAAATGGTCCATCCATGTCGGGGCGTTTTGCGGCTGAGGCAGTCTGTGCTGCTGTGGGAAGCAGGGTGAAGCCTGCTGCAGCTGCAGCACTTTTGCGCAAAAATTTTCTACGTGAAAGCAACATGACATACTCCTAAATCTAGTTCTATATGAACGGCAACCTGTAATAGAGAAAAATTCAATGGGCATGCAGAGTATTCCTGCCTAAGATTGCGCTAAGTTAATTTGAGATACCGTTTCTTGGTGTAGTAACGGCTTTTTTGTATGCTCTACGAATATGTTAAGGTTTGCGAACCAACTGTATGTGTATAACAGATGACAGAGATGCTATTTATGTCATAATTTGGGGTGTTGGAAAGGTGGAGAGATGAGCATATTCAATGGCAGCCGCCTGCCTTTGCACACGTTCAAACTAGATGTAGAGCGAATGCGAAAAGGGTGGTACTCAGATAAGTATTTTTACAACACTGTAGAAGTGCTGCGAACCCTGGCAAACAGAGGGTATCGGTACAGTAATCAGCATGTGCAGAAAGACGGCAGCTTAGCAGGAATATCTATTGGTGATATCGAAGTAGAGATGCAGTGGTTTACGCGCCGCAAGCCTTATTCTGTTGTTGCTGGGGTAGACAAGGCGCTGGCTATACTGCAGACATGCACCGGCTTTTATCGTGAAGACGGGCTGTGGGAAGATACCTACAGCAACTTTGAGGTAGAGGCAGTGCATGACGGGGTTATTGTGAACTATGATTCTGACCCGATGCATGTGCAGCCTGTATTGAGAGTGCGCGGCTGCTATCGAGATTTCGCCATGCTCGAAACCCCTACCCTGGGAGCGCTTACACGGGGTACGCGAATAGCTACCAATGTTTATAAGGTAATGGAAGCAGCACAGGGCAAAGACGTGCTTTATTTTCCTGCTCGATTTGATGCACATGAATTGCAGGCCGCCGATGGATATGCCTACCATATAGCAGTGCAGGCTTACAATCAGCGCAGGGGGCGCAAAGCCGGCACCCATGTTTCTACCGACGAACAGGGAGACTGGTGGGGCGGCGCAGGCGGCGGAACAGTGGCGCATGCAGCCATAGCCTGTTTTCTGGGTGATACCGCAGAGACCATGATGTGCTTTGCCGATGTGCTGCCCCCGGCAGTGCCCCGCATTGCACTGGTGGATTTTCATAACGACTGTATTGCAGACACCCTTCAAACCATGCGGCGCATGTTTGACCGCTACCGGCAGCTGCTGGAAGACGGACAGGAAGCGGAAGCTATGCGCTACAAACTCTATGGTGTACGGCCTGATACCGGCGGGTTGATGCGGGATGTGAGTTTGGAGCCATTGGGAGACCCCCGCCTTGACAATGGAGTGAACCCCAGACTCTGTTTTCGTTTGAGAGCAGCTATGGATGACGCCTGGAAAAACTGGGGGCTGCCGCTGGCATGGCAGGAGCACGCCGAGAACTGGTGCCGCGGCGTTAAGCTGGTGGTAACAGGTGGATTTACTCCCGAACGCATACGCAGTTTTGAACAGATGGGGGTGCCTGTAGATGTATACGGAGTGGGCTCTGCTCTGCTCTCGAACTGTTCTGAGCATGGCACTGCCAACGATTTTACTGCCGATATAGTTCGTGTCAAGATAGACGGAGAATGGGTTTCTATGTCGAAGGTTGGGCGTACTGCCTGCGATAACCCTGATTTACAGCCTGCCGAGAGACTGATGGAATAGTTAAGGAGCATAGAGCGATGATACAAGTGAGCAGCGAAACACTGCAGAATGTGAAGCATAGCTGGCGTTTGGCAAAACCATTTATCACTCCTGTGAAGAGTGTTCAGCGCGATGGAGTACATTATAGGCTGTGGGTTTCCTCTTACAAACTTCCTGCACTCATCACCCTGCCTCCACGCCCTGTCAGGCTGGCGGCTGTGGCGCCTGTGGCTCCTGATTTGAAAATGGTATTTGGCGCAGCTAAACTGGTGCGCGATTTGGGGGCAGACAGAGTGCAGTATGAAGCCATGTTGGCATCTCCTCTTTTGCCGGGGGCGGCATTTGCAGGCACAGGTGCGCGCTACAAGTTTGCGAAAACCATGTTGGCGGTGATACTGGATGAGTACAAACAGCTGGTGCCGTCTGCCATGGGGCGTTCGCTGAGAAAATGCGCCGAGCTTGCACGCCAGTCTGATTGTACCGGTTTGATTGTGCCTGACTTTACTGCAAACCTGATTGTTCAGCCCAACTGGTTAACTGAACAGCAGCGTAAAGAAACCGCTGAGCAGACAGCGCTGCTCACGCTGGAGGCGCTGAAAGGCTGCAAGGGCTTGATTGAACAGGTGGAACTGTGGTGCTGGGAACCAGAAAACGCCTTTGCATGGCAGCGTGAGCTGGAACGCATATAATGCACAACACGGCACTTCGGGTGGCATTTCTACCCGAACAGGTGATAAATGCAGGCAATTCAGTGTGTATTGTGCTGGATGTACTGCGTGCCACAACCTGCATGGCAGTACTTTTTTCACGCAGGTGCCCGCGTATTTACGCATCTGATTCTCATGAAAAAGCACGCGCCTTTGCTCGGCCAAGGGGGTTTGCTCTTTGCGGTGAGGTGGGAGGATTGCGCGTAGAAGGATTTGATTTTGGTAATTCTCCCGTAGAATTCACCAGCAATGACTTTTTAGGAAAACCTGTAACACTTTCCACCACAAACGGCACCAAAGCGATTGCCCGTATATCTGAGGCACCCTGCGTGCTAGCGGGAGCGGCTGTAAATATGCAGGCGGCAGCAACTGCGGCATGGATGGCTGCCCAGGAAACCGACAGGGATATTACCCTGGTGTGCAGTGGTACAGATGAATACTTTACACTGGAAGATGCAGTGGTGGCAGGTATGTATGTAGAGCGTTTGCAGAGTTTTTCGTCGGTACAGCAGCCAGTTACCATCACCGATTCGGCACTTGCTGCCATGCGTCTTGCCGCATCACCCAGTGGTTTGCTGCGCAATATAATGGAGGGGTATCATGCCCAAAAGCTATGTGATTTGGGTTTTGGTGCTGATGTGGAGTACTGTGCGCAGGTTGACATTCTACATAATGCACCCGTGCTTGTAACAGAGCGATATGCCGACCAGGTAGAAGCGCCTCTGCTGCTTGCCGTATAGCATTATATTGTTTTGTAATTTCTTCTTCCCGGGCCAAACCGGTCATACAATACAGCAAGAATAATTACCGTGCCAATAATCATCTCTTGCAGCTCAGGGCCGTATCCTTTCAATTCGCAGCCATTGCGTATGGTGAAAATAAGCAGCGCTCCAATCAGCGCACCCGGAATGCCTCCCTGCCCTCCAAACAGTGAAGTGCCGCCCAGTACAGTGGCGGCAATAGAATCGAGTTCATAGCCAATCCCGGCATCCTTTGAGGCCACCCCGGCTCTGGCGACGCTGACAATGGCTGCTACCCCTGCCATGAGGCCAGACAGCATGAATATAAGAACCGTGAGATTTTTCACCTTGATGCCTGAAAGCCGCGTAGCTTCGGGATTGCTGCCCATTGCATACAGCGATCTTCCCACCACTGTTCTGGAGAGAAATATGTGTACAACAATGGCAGCTACTGCAAGCACCAGTACTGCATAGGGAATGCCGTCTCGCGTTGCGCTGCCAAAAAGTTCTCCATATCCAAATACAGATAACCTGGCTGGAGCTTGTATGTCTACAGAATGAGACAGCACGCCAGCCGCTCCATGTACTATGCTGAGTGCACCCAGGGTTACTATGAAAGAGGGGATGCCTCCCCATGCTGTTACCAGCCCGTTCAGCAGGCCGCACCCTGCCCCTGCCAAACATGAAAGCAGTATGAGCAGCGGGATAGGAAGAGGGTGGTGTATCGCTGCCAGTGAGATGACAATGCCGCAGAAGGCCATGATAGCGCCAACAGAAAGATCGATGTTTGCGGTGATGATGACAATAGTTTGACCGCAAGCCAGTATGGCTACCACGGCAGCCTGTATTGCAATTTGTTTCAGATTGTCTCTTGTAGCAAAGTGTGGGGCTACTCTCCAAAGCACAAGATCGAGCAGAAGAAGGAAAGACAGAGGCGCTATGATTCCTGAAAATTTCGATAAGAGGTATTTTAGGGAAATGCGGCTGGGATTGGCAGAGATCAAATTAAGCTCCTGACTTGTTATATTTCTAATTATACAGAGGGATGCCTCGGAAGTCAATTGGAAAAGAGAGTAATTCTGCAGCAATGGGCAGGTAAATGCTGCTTCGAAGAGGAAATGGTAGCAGAAATGCAGCAACTATGTACATTCGTTCATCAACAGGAGCCTGCGAATGCGTTCGATACTCTCATCTTTTACATCATGTTTACTTATAGCGTGCTGCATGCCGGCATTTGCATTGCATCTTACTCCGTATCCTGTGCATATAACCAGAGAAAACGGAATATTTACTTTAAACAAAAACACCAGCATTTATCTAAATACAAAAGATGCTGAGGCAGTTGGCCGTCTGCTTGCAAAGCGTTTGCGGCTGGTTACGGGGTATGCGCTGCCATTTACACGTTACAAAAAGAAGAACGAGATTGCGCTGCAACTGAGCAGCAAATGTTCTGTTGCATACCCTGAAGGCTATCTTCTGTCTGTAGAGCCTGCTGGCATACAAATAGAAGCGCAAAAGCCTGCTGGTCTGTTTTATGGAATTGATACTCTGTATCAGCTTTTACCGGTATCTGTTATGAGCAGTACTGCACAGCATAAAACACACTGGCAGGTAAGATGCGTGCGTATTGCCGACTGGCCGCGCTTTTCATGGCGCGGCCTCATGCTGGATTCTGCCAGACACCTGCAGAGCGTGCAGTTTATCAGGCAGACTATAAGACGCATGGCCTACTACAAACTGAATACTCTTCACTGGCACTTGTCGGATGGGCAGGGATGGCGTTTACAACTCAATGGCTATCCTGCACTCACCAGCACAGGAGCCTGGCGAATTGATAATGGAAAACGCTATGGCGGTTTTTACACCGAAAGTGAAGTTAGAGAACTTACCGCCTATGCAAAAGCCCGGTTTATTCGCATTATTCCAGAGATAGATATGCCGGCACACTGCCAGGCTCTGCTGGCCTCCTATCCACAGCTGGGGTGCACATCGGGTCCTTTTCATGTTCTCAGCCTGGCTCCTTCAGAGGGAACAGATGATGTGATTGATCCTGCAAAAGCATCTACCTACCAGCTTCTGGAAGGGATACTGACCAAGCTGATGCGCCTTTTTCCCTCGCACATACTGCACATTGGAGGTGATGAGTGCCCTGTGTCTCAGTGGCAGGAAGCGCCAGACTGTCTGGCGCTTATGAAGCGCAAGGGAATGACAAACCCGTATCAGCTTGAAAACTATTTTGCAAACAAACTTGCTGCATTTTTACAGCAGAATGGCTGGCAGATGGAGGGATGGAACGAATTGCTCTATACTGGGCCGCTGCCGCAGGGAGTAATTGTACAGCAGTGGAATAGCCCCGATGCAGCGGTGCAGGCTATACAGCAGGGACATGCAGTTGTTTCCTCACTCACCCACTATGCCTATTTTGACTACAGTTACGACACCACTACACTTGGACGCGTATATCGTTTCAATCCGATGCCGGCGGGCCTATCTCCCAAACAGAAAAAACTGCTTCTTGGCCCAGAAGCCTGCCTGTGGACAGAAACCAAGCCTACCGATTCTGTTGCAGACAGTTTTATATGGCCCAGACTGCTGGCGATTGCAGAAGCAGGCTGGACGCCGCAGGCAGAAAAGAACTGGAAGCGTTTTGTAAAAAGCCTCACTGCCTCACAGTATGCACGTTTGGCCCTAATGGGGGTAGACGCTCCCAGGGGGGTGGAGGAACTGCTGGCCGACAGCAATTTTACGCCGCATGTTACAGTGGCCCAGTGGCTGCCTGCACAGATGTCGGAAAAGTGGGAAACACTTACCTGGAATATCACTGCCAGCATTCATAAAAGCGGCAGATATAGAATGCATCTAACCTATACACAGGGCGGAGACGGTATACATATAAAGAGCGTTGAACTGCGGCAGAATGGCCAGCGCATTAGTATAGATCAGCACGCCGGCTGGGCTGGCGACGTTTCACACAGCAACGACTATATCATCAACATCCCTGCCTATCAGCCGGGGGAGCAGTACACCCTGAGCGTGCAGCTGCGCTGCGACGGCGGGGTGGATTCGCAGGGCAAGCTGGTAATGTACGGGCCAGACCCTGCAGTGAAGGGGGAGACTGGATAGTCTGGCCAGTTATCGTTTCATTCTTTTCAGCGTTTTGCCGGCACAGGGTCTGCATAAAGTATGCCTCTGCCGTTGGTTCCCAGATAGACTCTGCCAAAGATGCGAGGATCACCTGTGACTGCTTCTCCAATCCAGCCATACTGGTGCATGTCGTCGTTGATGCGCACTACAGTCTTCCCATTGTCGGTACTGCGAAAAACGCCTTCCACACCTTCTACGGTGCCTGTGAAGTAGATGGCAGGAACATTCTGCCCTGGAGCGGCCTTGCCGAAACCAAGATTTGAGCAGGATTGAATGCTGTTGATGTGCACTATCTTTTCATTGAAGATATGATACAAGCCACTCTTCTCTGAAGCAAACCAGAGGCTGCCTGCTGCATCTGGCGCAGCAAACAACTTGCCTCGTTCAACCGGCAGGGCAATCCTTTCTGGTATGAAGTGTCTACCACCGTCTCTGCTTACGAACAGCCTGCCTCCCGATGCACAGTAGAAAGTAGCTGCTGTAGAGCGATCGGACACAGGTACGGCGAATGCTGGTATGCCGGAACAAGGTGTCCATGTTTTTCCATTATTGTTTGAGCAGGCGGGAGCTGCCCCCTGTGCTGCCCACACAATCCAGTGTCCGTGTGCAGAGAGCGCGATTTTGCCTCCTCCGCGTGTTCCTGCCGGATTGGATGGAAATGGCGACCATGTTGTACCGCCGTTATCTGAAACAGCACCGCACTGCCCTGGCGCTCCATTGCCTGAGCGCACGATGATTTGGGAAGCCATTGCAGCAAAATCAAGCGAGGTAGTAGTGTTGAAGAGAGGATGCATGAACATGCCTGCTCTGGGAGAGCGCTGCAGGTCATTGTGCCTGAAGCCGCCAATATCACCGAGGGCGCTCAGCAAGTGCGCTCCTTCTGGCGGGCTGATCAGATCGAGTACGGCAGTTTCTTCAATCCCTCTTGCTCCCACCTGCCACTGAACTGCACCCCCAGTGTCTGCGTTTGCGATGTCGTTGGTTTCCCAGATGGTAGCGCCGGTACCGTAGAGAACATGACCGGGGAAAAAGGGGTCTATTTCCAGTGTGCCTATCCACCAGCCTGGTCGCGGTTGAGCTGCCCCCCATTTCAGATAGGGAGAGAGTGAGGGGTTGAAACTGGAGAGTGGAAATACAGCCTTCCAGTGGCCGCCCTCGTCTGTACTGCGAAAAATTTGGTCTCCCCCAGACCAGTGGTCGAGGGTTGATACCATAACGATGGCAGGAGTTCGCGCATCTACGCTTAGCCCTGCAAAACCGGACTGCGCTGCACCGCTCTGGAAGACTGGAGTGATGTTTTTCCAGTGCCCGTTGTGCGTATTGTAGCGCCATACCGCACCGCTCGTTACTCCGTTTGGGCCTTCTGCGCTGCCGTAAGTAATATAAAGAATACCGCTTGCAGACAGCACTCCATGCTGGGGGAGCAGACCTTTGGGCTGCCCGGAAACCGTGCTCCAGGTTTTTCCGGCATCTGTAGAGCGATACAGGTTGAAACCTGTATCTTCAACGCCAACATAAATGGTGGCAGAAGCTTTGCCTGGAGTTCCAGTAGAGAGATCAAACACCTCCCAGCCAATGCCATCATTTGGGCCGTGCTGGTTAAGTGGCGTATGAATACCCTCTGCTGGAAAAGAACTTACCTTATGCCATGTAACTGCACGGTCTGTGCTTTTCCAGAGACCGTCGCTGCGCGAGCCAAAATAGAGAATGTGTGTATTGTTAGGGTCTACGACCAGTCTTTCTCCAATAGAGCGCCCATTTTCATTGCCACCCATTGGGAAGGGCATTTGCGTCAGTTTCCAGGTACGCCCCTGGTTGTCTGACCGTGCTATCACTCCATTGCCTGCATTCATATAAGTGCCAAGAGCAGCATAAACTCTGTTTGGGTTTTGTGGATCGGGCGCCAGGCTCTCTACGCCTCTCAGGTTGCCGTTAGCCTCGCCAACCCAGTCGGTAAGCGGTATCCATTGTTTTTTCAGATAGTCCCATCTATAAGGTCCACCGATGTCTGTACGGCAGTAAATAAGATGAGGGTCGGCAGGGCTGAATTCTATCCCTGAAACGAATCCGCCGGCCACAATGGCAACGCTTTGCCATTGATACGGCACAGAAGCGGGGGGTGCAGCTATGGCAGGCAGGAGAGTGAGCAGGCTAAAAGCGGCAATCGAAACGGTTCGACTAACCAATGTAAGACAGGGTTGCATAGGCCTCCTCAGAGGGTTTTGGTATAGCAGATGACCACACAGTTTACAAACAGATATCTTAGTATACCCTTCGATATGGGTTGTAAGTAAACAGAGTGAAGCGACCGACCTACAGTTGGTGCTGTTCGCGAGGGGTATGGAGAGCGGTATAATGAGGAAAACATACTGTAAGGAGGGGGTATGAACGCAAAAGAGGCGGCGGCGCGTTCAGCTGTGAGCATGGTGAAAGATGGAATGGTGCTGGGGCTGGGAACAGGCAGTACTGCTGCGTACGCTCTTCAGGCTTTGAAAGAACGCATCGAGGAGGAAAAGCTGCAGATTAGCGGCATACCTACCTCTGTGCGCAGCGAAAAAATGGCTTTGGAATATGGCATTCCGCTCACAAATTTTAATCATCATCTTATAGTAGATATGACAATTGATGGAGCAGATGAAGTAGATGAGCACTGGAATCTGATAAAGGGCGGGGGAGGCGCATTGATGCGCGAAAAAGTAGTGGCTTCTGCCAGCAGAGAGATGGTGGTTATATGCGATGCCAGTAAACTGAAGCAGCGCCTGGGTCAGCATGCCCTGCCTGTAGCAGTGCTGCCTTTTGGACATGAAGTAACTGCCGGCATGCTGCAGGAGTACTGTCTTGCCTGCCCGCTGCGCAGAAACGAAGACGGTTCTGTATTTGTTACAGATGACGGCTTGTACGTGTACGATATGTTTTGTGATGAGATACGAGAGCCTGCACGCCTGCAGCAGGAGCTGATTCAGATGGTTGGCGTGATGGAAATAGGGCTGTTTGTAGACATGGCATCGCATCTAGTGGTGGGGTATGAGGACGGGCAGGTAGAGACTCTGTCGCGCACTCTCTAGGCAGCCATACCCCCTGCATTTTGTTGCGATACAACTACTTATCCGGGCTGATATGCCTGCAGAATATCAACTATGCGTTGTGCTGCGCTTCCATCACCGTAAGGGTTTGCCGCATGAGACATTGCTGCATGAGCAGCTGCATTGGTGAGCAGGGTTTCGGCAGCCTGCACAATGTCATTGGTGTTCGAGCCAATGAGCAGAGCGGTGCCTGCATCTACCCCTTCCGGCCGTTCTGTGGTTTTTCGAAGCACCAGAATGGGCACACCCAGGGTGGGGGCTTCTTCCTGTACTCCGCCGCTGTCGGTGAGTATGAGAGAAGAACGCTGCATGAGTTTAATGAAAGGTACATACTCCTGCGGCTCTGTAAGCAGGACATTGGAGAGGTTTTGCAATACTGGGCAGAGGCTTTCTCTTACCAGAGGATTGCGGTGCATGGCAACCACAAACCAGATATCCGGGAAGCGCCGGGAAAGTTGTGCAATGGCCTGTGCTATGCTGGTCATAGGCTCACCCCAGTTCTCTCTTCGATGGGCTGTTATGAGTACCAGGCGCTTATCACTGGCAACAATCTCCCTGAGCTGCGTGTCATCAAAAACATATTTCTGACTGGCAACCATGCGCAGCGCATCGATGGAGGTGTTGCCTGTAAGGTGTATGTCGGAAGCCTGGATGCCTTCTGCAAGTAGATTTTGGCATGCCTTGCTGGTAGGAGCGAAGTGCCAGGCGGTAAGCGGCGCTGCCAGCCGGCGGTTCATTTCTTCAGGGTATGGATCGTAGCGGTTACCGGTGCGCAATCCCGCTTCAATGTGCCCAAAAGGCACTTTGTGATAAAAGGCGGCCAGCGCTGCTACAAATGTTGTAGTGGTATCGCCTTGGGCCAGGCAGATATCGGCAGGGTGACTGGCGAGGTAATCGCTCAGCCCAGTAAGTGCCCGCGTAGTGATTTGGGTAAGCGTTTGACCATGCTGCATGATAGCCAGGTCGTGGTCGGGGGTGATCTGAAACACGTGCAGCACCTGATCCAACTGTTCACGATGCTGCCCCGTAACCACTATTTGGGTAGAGAAGATGGCAGGCCGTGCCAGTAGTGCCTTCACTACAGGAGCCATTTTAACAGCATCTGGTCGAGTACCGAATACGCAAAGTACACGCAGGAGGGAATTCTGTGTTGTCATGATATAAGATTACCCCAAGAGAGCGCAGCAGAGTACCTGAAACTTCAGGAAATGGGTGGGGCCACCGACTGCCGCAAAATCAGTTCTGGAGAGATCAGTTCCCGCATGCCCTGTCTTCCTCCCTGCAAGAGTCGTAAAAGCATTTCAGCGGAATGGGAGCCGATTCTGCTGAGAGGCTGCCGCATTGTTGTGAGCGGAATCTGAAGCTGTTCACCATGGGTGTCGTCGATTCCCAGTACAGATACATCCCCTGGTATACGAATGCCATGTTCCTGCAGCGCCTGCATGGCCCCTGCCGCAATATTGTCACTTCCGCAGAAAAGAGCAGTTGGTCGCTGTTTCGGCGGCATGCGCACTATCTCTGTTCCCATACTGTAGCCAGCCTGGCGTGAGTAGACTCCTATGAGAACCGGGCATTTTTCCAGTTCGAGCCGAAATTCCTGGATCGATTTATGATAGGCAGCCAGCCTCTGTTCGGCGCTGCGTATGCTTAGGTTGCCGCTGAGCAGAGCAATACGCCTGTGCCCAACAGAGACCAGATACTGCATGCCCTGGCGCATAATGTGCTCATTGTCTATATCTACGCAGGAGAAAGAGAGATCGGGATGCATATCTCCTATGAGCATAAACGGCATTTTTTTACGGTGCAGGGCTTCGGGGATGGAAAGATCGGTTGGCGGTGCTACAACCAGAAGCCCGTCGCATCTGCCATCGCAGTAACTGGGTAGGTTGCGCGGTACGTCTTCCCATAGATTAGCGGTGAAGAGCATGGTATTTTGTTTGTGGCGCATAGCAGCACCTAAAATGCCATGCAGTATACCCACGAAGTAATAATCTGGTTCGGTAGCCTCCCAGTAAGTATAGAGCACTCCCAGCGTATCCATGCGTTTACGCGACAGTGCCCTGGCAACAGCATTTGGTTCAAACTGCAGTCTTCGCGCAGTTTCGAGTACCTTGTTGCGAGTTTCCTCGCTTACCTGACGAGGGCCGTTGTTGAGTACATAAGAAACAGTGGAAATCGAGACACCGCTTTCTCGGGCAAGGTCTTTAATCGTCACGGACATGGGCATTCTCCCAGTGGTCTTATTGAACTGGACTAGCGGGTAATGGCGAAAGGATGACTGAGCGGGTATTATTGCAGATATTATAACATAAATTTGGCTAAGGAAAGCGAAAAACGTGTCATTTCAAGTAAATCACTCACAAGATGCCAGCCAGATCAGCCGCCGCCAGCTGCTTGGCCTGCTTGGCGGATGCTGTCTGCTACCTGAGCGAGGCAGCGCTTCTGATGAGACGCATGTGCTTTCGGTACGAAATGAGGGTTTGCTGTTTACAGACAATCGGGCAGGGGTTAGTGGAGTAGACTGCGGATACTCTGTGTCGCTGCCCCACAGCACCCTTTGGCTGTTTGGCGATGTTTTTTTGCAGAACCCGAATTCTGTACTGCAGCCTTATGTGGGCGGGGTGAGCAACTGCGGTTTGCTTGCTCCGCACGGATCGGGAGCAGAGCCACTGAAAAAGTATCGTTTTATTACGGGCAAAAATGGCATTGCGCGTCAATTGATAGAGCCGGGAGCGCAGCACAAGCGGTACTGGCCCCTGGGCGGTTGGTACAGCATGCATGCGAAAAAACTGTTTCTGTTCTACTCTCGCATACGGGTTACCGGCCACGGGATGCTGGACTTTGTACAGGAGGGCACCGGCCTTTGCGAGGCAGATGCAGACCATGCCATGCATATGCAGCCTGCCATTATGCCATCAGGCAGTGGACATACCTTGTGGTGGGAATCGAATGTTACGTATGGTCAGGCGGTGATATACGGCACAAAAGGTCCATGGGTCTATGCAGCAGGCATGCGGGATACAGGCGGCATGCACACCTGCACACTGATGCGGCTGCCCGAAGCCGCTCCGACGCTGGCTGGATGTGAGTATTACGCAGGTGGCAAGACCAAACCGCGCTGGAGCAGGAACCCTGGCGACGCTGTTGAGGTGCAGGGCATTTCCAATTTTCCGGGTGAACTATCTATAAGCTACAACCACTATCTTGGCAGGTATCTCGCCCTGCATACCATCGGGTTATCGCAAAAAGTACAGATCAGTCTGGCAGAGCATCCGTGGGGGCCATACCAGCCTTTTGCTGTGGTTGGCGCCCGGCACCGGCTGTTTAGCAAGGCACTCTGCTATGCTGCCAAGGAACATCCTGAGCTTGCAGAACAGAATGGGAAAGCAATCTATTTCACTTTTGTAGACAGTGAGCGTTACTGGCTGCAGCTGCAGCGTGTTGAGTTTTCATGAGGCAGTCAGTTCGGCCAGCAGGTCCATTCGATTTGAGATTATGCCGTCTACTCCCATGGCCTGCAGCACTTTCATAATCTCCAGGCTGTCTACTGTCCATGCAAATACCTTCTTTCCGGCATGGTGCAGTGCCAGTACTCTTTCTTCGGTGATGAGGGGGAACTGCCATGTGACCGCCTCTGTGTCGAGAGATGCCAGAAAGTGCTGGAAACCACTTCCCCACAGCATGCTTCTGGCAGAGGCATCGAGTGAAAGCGAGAGTGCGAAGTGAGGCGCCATTAGCCTCAGCCGGTTTCTGCATTCGGGGCTGGCGCCGGGCAGAATCAGCATATTGTGCGGGAGAGGGGCAAGCGATCGTACAAGTTCTTTTTCCGCCTGTTCCCCTTCTTCCTTTACATCTGCCATCACCATACATCGCGTAGAAGCCCATTCAGCCAATTCAAGCAGAGTGGGCACGCCTTCCCCTTTGCCCAGGTTGATCTCTTGCAGCTGGCGTGTGGAGCATTGTGAGATAACATACCTGGTGCCCTCTGTATCCTGTACGTCTTTGTCGTGCGAGAGCACTGCAATCCCATCTTGCGACAGTCGTACATCGCACTCAACCATATCGCAGCCCATAGAGTATGCTAGTTCAAAACCGAGCATTGTGTTGCCTGGGAATTGGTGTGGAAAACCCCGGTGAGCTACCTTGAGGAGGCTGGAGGCAGGCGTCATTAGAGGTGCTCTGTATTCGACGGCAAAACTGGCAGGGCTGGGTAGGCAGCCCCTGCTGCCTGAACGGCATCTGGCGGCAGCTGAGTATGTGTAACAATGTGAGCCATTTTGCGCAGGCGCTGAATGTAGAATATGCGCTGGTTTGCGAGCAGCTGGTTGAAAGCATTGTCGCGCTGATATGCAGTGAGAGTTTCCCCTGTTTGCTCAACCCGAAACACCCACCAGCCTGTGTTCCAAAATACCGGTTTGCTGAGAGTATGCAGGGGGAGAGAGTAAATTACCTTCTGCAGAGCAGCCGGCCAGTAGGTGCTGTAGAGAGTTGGCCCAATCAGGCCATCGTTTTTCTGTAGCACAGCATTCTCGTTTTGTTCTGCCAGTGTTGCCATGAGTGCAGGTGTGGCCGCCGCCTTTGCCGCCAGTTTTTTTATTCTTTGCAGAGCAGCATTCACTGAAGCGAGGGTGACTGCCCCCCCGCTGGGCGCTGCAGAAGTGTAGAGACAGCGCACAGTTATCCAGTCAGCAGGGCGAATGGGGTGTCCTATTTGACGTGCCAGGTGATTTTCATAGAGTTTTTCCACTTGCATCTGCATAGTCATGTCTGCAAGCAGGGCAGAATAGGGTACATGAAATTTAGCTATGATCTGGGCATCGGTATAGTGCCATCGGTGCTGCTTTCGTACGCTGTTAAACAGCAGGTGCACCGAGTGTTTTACTTGAGCCAGAGTGACCTGCTGGTGTTTGTTTGCGGCGGCATCTGCCACTACCTGCCGTGAGATGAGGTTTGAGAGAGAGTCTGCCCAGGGTGGAGGGCTTTTGCTGGTGATTGGAATATTATAAAGAGCAGAATAAAATGCACCGGCTGAAACAGAATAAGAGTCAGACAGTCCGTTTTTGCCTTGATACTGCTGTACAAGCAGTGCGCCCAGCCTGCTTTGCAGGGTTGAATCTGCAAGCAGCCAGAGAAAAGTAACCTGCCTGCGTGTAATGACATGGCCGTCTACTCGCGCCATGACATCGGAAGCATGATAAGAAGCAGGCGCTGAAACAGCCTGTCGGCAGAGAACAGTCAGTAATATGAGGCTGACCGCGGTGCGGATTATGTTGCGCAATGGGTTTATTTTTCCTTTTCTACTTTAAATAGGTCTATGCTGTCTATGCGCAGCGGTACTGAGCCAAACCAGAAAAGACGTGTTTCGAGCGGTGCACCGTGTGTGGTGAAGGTTAGCGGAACCTCGATGTATTTTCCTGCAGGCAGCTGATTTGCCGACAGGGTAAGCTTTTGCAGAATATGTGTGCCCCCCTGTGAAGCAACATCGAGGGTGGCAGCGCTGCCCGTACCGATGCCAGTGCGCTCTATGCGAAACAGAGCTACATACTTACCGGGCGTGAAGCGCTGATAGGGGCCGTATATCAGGTAACTGCCAGCGGATGGTGAGGCTGTCGAATCTGGACTGCTCCAGGCATGCCTGTGAAATGCTTGTACGTCAAACACCTCGGCGCCGGCACGGTGTGGAAGAGTTACAGCCCAAATGTGTGTTACATGAGTGACTTCCCCATGAGGCAGCGCCGCTGCGCCCCCCAGTATGCTGCCAGGATGAATGACAGTAACTATCAACTGAGATATTCGCTCTGCCCCTGCTATTTGCATTTTTGTTGTGACAGTGGAAGGGGTATGAGGCAGTCTGACAGTCAGTTTGTAACGCTGCCCTGATTGCAGAATTTTACTGTAGTGAAGTGTTTTTCCTGCTAATGAGACAGAGAGCCTCAGCCTGTGTGCAGATTGCGTGGTGTTTTGCGCCCAGAGCGAAAAACTTAGGGGCTGCTTGGCAATTGCATAGAGCCTGTGAGGCAGATGAGTGAATAAACGATGCAGACGCAGATATTGGCTGTACAGCGCTGTAAGCTGATCGGGGCGTACTGCCACATATTCCTTTCCCAGTTTCTGCATGACCTGGCGTAAAATGGAGAGCCGAGTGAACCAGTTGAGTGCAAACAGATGCAGGAAGGCTGGAGTGGTGTTGGGTGTTATGCTGCGAATTTGCTGAACCAGGCTGTCTACCTGCTGTGCAGGGGAGGCATTTTCCTGCCAGCTGGTAACAGCGTGAAAGACAGGCACATTGCGCCTTACCGGATAGGTAGTGTTTTTATATGTGGTGAGCCTGGCAGCGCCATAGTCTGGAAACAGCGCCTTGAGCGTTGGGATGGCAGTGACGAAATCGTTGAAGAGTTTGCGCCGGGTTATGTTCATCAGCCAGGCATCCTGCAGGTCCATACGTTGATAGCCCAGCCGGGTCTGGTTGAGAAATCCTTTCCAAACCTCCTCGCGGTAGGATGAGCGGAACCTGGTTCCATAGTAATCTGGGTAGGTATACCCTACGCCCGATACAGCGCCTACAAATTGATCGAGCGGCGTAGCAGTTTGATAATAATAGCTGACTATATCTGGTATGAGGAGAGCGGCAGAGGGTGACACAGACCAGCCGATAGGGATAGTGCCGCGCAGAGGGTTTTGCCAGAACTGTGGAAAATTGCCATTGGTTAGTACTGGCAGGTTGTCTCCATCTGACATAATCCACGCAACATAAATTTTGTTATACTGCAGGGGCGGCGGGGCAGGATGTGCCTGATGAAATGGCGCCACACGAATACCGGAATGAACACTGAGGTTGGGGCAGTTGGTGCTGCCTACCAGGTATTTGCCGTATTCAGCAAACAGGGTTACTCCCGGCCCTTCTCCTATTCCTACGTCTTTTCCATCATAGGGGTAACTGATCACCGGTATATTTGCAGGCATTTTTCCCAGGAGTTTTTCCATAAGATTCAACTCTGCCTGGGGGTTGCTGCCGGGCTGCACACCATCAAGAGGGCCTGAAAGCCAGAAAAGAAACACTTTCTTTTCCACCAGGTAGTCCCTGAGATTCAGCTGGTCTGGGGCCGTGCATGCAATTACCCTGTGGCTCAGTTTTGGCCAAAGAGTTTGCCAGGCCCAAAGAGTAGCCTGTACGCTGGTATGCCATCTGTGGCGCAGGTCTGCAACCACAGTGAGGTGCATTTGATGCGCCAGCTGCGGGCCGGCCACCAGTGCGTTTTTTACAGAAGCAAGCATAGTGGCAGTATTGATGGTGGCAGGCAGGTTTGGGTCGAAAACCACTGCTCCATGGTAAGAACCTGCATATTGTTTCAGAAGTGCAGCCGGGGAGCAAATACGGTAGCCCCGTATCCATTTCTTTTTTACCATCCAGTGCAGCCACTGAATATCGGTGGGATCGAAAATTGAGTAGATACGCGGCTGTTTTCTATTCACCAGCCCTTCCAGGCTAAGCAGAAGCAGTCGTTTTTCTGGTCCTACCTGTCTCATATCCAGAACCTGCAGCGTAGCGGCAGGGGGATTGGAGCGCGGGAATAGATCATCGTACCGCATGTGAATGAGGGTAGGGCGTAGGCTGCTGGGGCTGTTTGATTCGGTGGGCTGCGGCGCACGGTTTGAAAGTGGGAAACTGGCAGCGCCTGTGAGGCGGTAAAGCAGCACATTGTCTATGCGAAGAGGGGTATAGCCCGGCCAGCTGAGCCTTACTTCCAGTTTTCCGCCCTGGTAACTGAAGGCGAGCGGAATTTCTGAATATCTGCCGGGAGGAACTTGTGAAAGTGTTATTGTTTCAGAGTTGAGGGGATTGCTGCCGTAATCAGTAGCCGCATCCAGTTCTGCCAGCTGGGGCATATCGGATGTCCCCATTGGCTTTATGCGGTAAAAGGCAATGTATTCTCCCGGCGCTATCTGTGCGTATGGACCGAAGAGAGCATCTTGAAAAGGTGTATCTCCCTTTGCCACTTGCCAGGCTTTTCCGTGCGATGCCTGTGCATCTGCAACCGCTTTGCCTATGATGTGGCTTTGCGGCCCACCTGCTGCCTGCCAGTTTGCTGCCAGAGTATAGGCTGCAGAGGGCAGTTTGAAGCTGACCGGCACCTGTCTGAGAAGAGAAGCCGGCAAGCCAGTTTGTGCGCAAGCTGGAATCGAAAGGGCAATGAGCAGCCCTGCAGAAAGCCAGTTAAGCGATTTCATACATACCTCCTGCGGCCTCTGCTAGATATCTGCTACCGCATCGAAGTCTTCTTTAAGGTGTTGATAGAGTGTTTTATACAGGCCGTACTGGCGTGTGTACGCGGCATGGCTGAGATTGCATGGCAGGAGGGTGTCGGTGATCTGAATGGCAGCATTGCAAGCTTCTGCAACCGTTGCGTAGAGACCGGTTCCCACACCAGCAAGCAGCGCCACCCCCAGAGCAGGGCCTTCATCCACATTGATGACCGAATGAGCGTGCCCTGTTACATCAGAGAGAATCTGCCTCCATATTTTGCTCCGTCCTCCTCCGCCAGAGGTGCGAACCTGTGTGATGGGCACCTTCATTTCGGTGAGAATCTCAAACGAGTCGCGCAGGCCGTATGCTACTCCCTCCAGCACAGCCCTGGCAGTATGAGATCGGTTAGTGCGGCGTGTTATGCCAAACAGCACACCACGTGCATTCGGGTTGGGATAAGGCGTGCGTTCGCCTGTAAGATAAGGCAGCAGAATCATGCCTTCGCAGCATTCGGGCGCTTGTGCCGCCTCGGCACAGATAAGCTCATAGGGGTCTTTTCCCAGCGAAGGAGCAATCGCTTTCTCCATTTGGCAGAAAGTATCACGGTACCACTGCAGCGTTCCTCCTGCAGAAAGCATCACCCCCATGAGGTGCCATGCTCCCGGCACAGCATGGCAAAAGGTATGCAGCCGCAGCTGCGGGTCTACTACAGGTTCTGCGCTGTATGCGAACACTACGCCTGAAGTGCCGACCGTACTCGAAACCACTCCTGGTTCTACAATGCCGTTTCCAACCGCTCCTGCCGCTTGGTCTCCCCCTCCGCCAGCCACTGGCGTACCCGGGTGCAGACCGGTGAGCGCTGCCGCCTGTTCAGAAATTCGCCCGCTAATCTCCGGCGACTCGTAGCAGGCAGGCATCCACTGGAGGGGTACGCCGATGGCATGCAGCATTTCTTCAGACCACCTGCGTTTTTTTACATCAAACAAGGCAGTGCCCGATGCATCGGAGACTTCTGTAGCAAACTCGCCAGTAAGTTTGTAGCGAATGTAGTCTTTGGGAAGCAGTACTTTTTTCACACGAGCATAATGGTGCGGTTCATGGTTGCGCAGCCACACAATCTTGCCAGCCGTAAAACCCGTGAGTACTGGGTTGGAGATGTAGTTCACTACATTTTCCGCGCCTACCGTGCTGGTGATCCATTTGCATTCCTCTGCGGTGCGCTGGTCGTTCCAAAGAAGTGCGCGACGTATTACCCTGTTGTTTTCGTCTAAAAACACCGACCCGTGCATCTGACCAGAAAGGCCGATTCCCACTATGTGCTGAGGCGGGACTTCGCTTTGCTGCAGCACGCTTTGCACAGTAGCACACACTGCCTGCCACCAGTCGTCAGGTTCCTGCTCACTCCATTGAGCCTGCGGAGTATAGAGCGGATACTCTGCTGTGGCTCTGGCAAGCACCCTGCCTACCGGGTCTATGAGAATGGTTTTTGTGCCGCTGGTGCCTATGTCAATGCCCAGCAGGCAGGAGGTAGTGGTCATGATTTCTCTCTTTAAGTCTGTGTAAAACAGTGGGATGTTATGGCTTGCTATTCGCCTTTGGCACACTGTATTCCTGCTTTTTGCTTTTACAGCAGCCCAGAGCCTGCGGCAGGACAGGCTGGGAAGAACTACTTTATAAACAATTCAATTACTGGGATAGCAGCTTCAGGTTTGCGGATGGGCAGGTGCAGGGTTAGCAGTGTTTTCCCGCGTTCTGCAGGCTGCATGGCGCCGTAGCTCTCTTCGGGTATTCTGTCCATCATGCGTACTTCAGAGGCATCGTTGAGAAGCTGTGCGTATTCCACCTTTCCGCCAAACCCATCCAGGTGAAGATGCTGAAATGGCCATGCAAGCACATGCACATACATTCGGCGCGTAACCGGGTTCCAGGTGAGCCTGCAGTCCTGCGGGCATTGGAATTCCGGCGGGGCTTGTGTACAGCCGTAAATTGACCTAGAATGCAGCCGCATCCATTCCCCTATCCCCTTCAGACGCTGAAGGGCACGCTGGTCAAATTCGCCTCGGCCAGTTGGCCCTACGTTGAGCAGCAGGTTGCCTCCCTTGCTAACGCTGTCTATGAGCATGAGCAGCAGCATTTCAACGCTTTTCCAGCTTTGCTCATCTCGGTGGTATCCCCATGAACCGCTGAAGGTTTGACATGCTTCCCACACGACAGGCTTGCCATTTACATGCACCCATCCGCGCGGCTGGTACTGTTCGGGGGTTTTTACATCCTGGTCGATGTTCAGCCGGTCATTGAGAATGATGTTTGGCTGCAGCGATCGTATAAGCTTTATCAGCTCCTCGCTGCGCCATGCTTCCCTGCTCTTGCCTTCGAAGCGGTCGGTTTTGCCCACCGAGAAATCGTACCAGAGAATATCTACCTGCCCAAACTGCGTGAGCAGTTCCCTGGTTTGGCCATGAAGGTAGTCTGTGTAGAGGCTGAGATTACGTTCGGCATCCTTGGCCGCGTATTCGCTGTTGTCACGCATGGGGTGGTGTGCATCTACTGTGTAGTGGGGGTGGTGCCAGTCGAGCAGTGAGTGATAGAAGCCAATGCGCAGCCCATTCTCTCGAAAGGCATCGACCATGGGGTGCAGCAGATCGCGTTTAGCAGGGGTGTTGGTGGCCTTGTAGTGAGTAAGCTTCGTATCCCAGAGGCAGAAGCCCTCGTGGTGTTTGGTTGTTACCACAAAGTATTTCATGCCTGCATTTGCAGCAGCTTTTGCCCAGAGTTCGGGCTGATAGAGATCGGGGTCGAAGTGTTTGAAATACTTCTCGTACTCTTCGGTACTAATGCGTTCGTTGCTTTTTACCCATTCATGTCTGGCAGGCAGGGCATAAAGGCCCCAGTGAATAAACATGCCAAATCGGTCTTGTACAAACCAACTGGTATCGCCATCTGTGCGTTCCGGCTGCAGTGTCATAGTATTCTCCTTGACGGCAAATGTATGCCAGGCACTTTTTCTACATGTGAAGCATTGCTTCCTGCACAGAAGAAGCGTAGTGACATTTAACCCGGCAAAAAATATGAAACCAGTGAAACCATCGTTTCGTAGAGCGGTTAAAGCTTACTGTGAATACAAAAATATTAGGTAGGAGAAAGCCATGACACTGGCACAGGTACAGGCCGCAGTGGCCGTTTTTGTCACCCTTATAGCCCTGCTTACAGGGCTGTTAACTTCTGTTTCGCTGATGCTGCCAGGCACTACCAACCGTGCAGCGAATACACTGGAGAACTCTATCTGGAAATGCATTGGGCTTGGTTTGCTGATGCTGATTCCCATGGTAGCGGGCATTGTTCTCATTCGTGTGCCTAATCCTGTTGTAAAACTGGGAGGCGTACTGATTTTGCTTGCCCTCAGCGGGCTTGCCGTGACTGGCGGTGCAGGTCTGGCGCACCAGATGGGTAAAAGAGTTGGAGAGTTGTCGGGTGCGCGCACTTCCTTTGGGTCGCTGGTGCGCGGATGCCTCTGCTTTGCGCTGGGCGCTCTGTTTCCTTTTGTGGGCTGGTATCTTATTGCACCCATTGCTCTGCTAAGCTGCATGGGCGCCGGCGTGCTGGCAATTCGCCCAGCAGCAGGGGTGCAAGCTCCTCCGGTTACCGCAGGACAGGGAGCATTCTGAGATGGAAGAGAGGGCAGTGCATTCGCGCCGTGCTTTGGCCCTGGCTGCAGCAGGGGCCGCTGCATTGGCCGGCTGCGGCATTCGGGCAAAGTTTCGCAGCCTCACCGGGCCGGATACTGCCCTCTGGCAGACTCCGCCTGCCAGCCCTGCAGCGCTGCATGTGTTGAACAGGGTGGGGTACGGCGCTTGGCCGGGCGATCTGCAGCGAGTGGAACGCATGGGGATACGTGCGTGGATTGAAGAGCAGATTGCAGACAGCATGCCCGAAGACCCTGCCGTGGCATGGCGCGTGAACGGGCTGGATGTGCTGCAGGATACACAGGACGCACCGGATCTGCTGGCAAGCCTTTCAGATGACCAGCTGCTGGAAGAGACCCAGAAAGCTGCGTTGCTGAGGGCGGTGTACAGCCGTCATCAGCTTCGTGAGCAGATGGCAGACTTCTGGACCAATCACTTCAACATTTATGCACTGAAAAACAGGGGACGAGAACGTATTCCGGTAGAAACAGAACGCGCCCTGCGCCCTCACCTGCTTGGTAAGTTCAGGCATCTTCTCACTGCAGTCGCTCACAGCGGCGCCATGCTTTCTTACCTTGACAGCAACCAGAATCGCTATGGCCCTCACGATCGTGTGAACGAAAATTATGGGCGCGAATTAATGGAACTGCATACTGTGGGTGTGCATGCCGGGTATACCCAGCAGGATGTGCATGAAGTTGCCCGTTGTTTTTCGGGCTGGGGAGTAGGGGAAAGCTGGCGGCCGGGAGAGTTTGAATTCCATACTGACTGGCACGACCCAGGGGCAAAGTACATTCCATTTCTGCATCTTTCCCTGCCTCCAAACGGCGGTGAGAGTGACGGGCAGAGAGTGCTGAATGCGCTAGCGGCTCACCCCGCTACGGCAAACCGTTTGGCTCGCCAGTTGTGTCAACGTTTTCTTGGCCATGCCCCCCGTGCGGTGGTTGAGAAGGCGGCTGAGGCTTATTTGCAGCAGGATACCAGCATTCGAGCTTTGCTGCGGCCAATTCTGCTGGAAGCTCTGCCCGATGCAGGCAACTGCCGCCCTCTGTTCAAGCGGCCCTTCGCTCTGGTGGTTTCCTCGCTCAGAGCGCTTGCTGCCGATACAGATGGGGGCAGTGCGCTGCAGAAGCACCTTGAGCAGATGGGGCAGCCGCTCTATCAGTGGCCCATGCCAGACGGTTTTCCGGTGCAGGCAGCTGCGTGGCAGAGTGCTTTGCTTCCGCGCTGGAATTTTGGAATTGCGCTGGTATCTGGCGCTATACCTGGAACCACGGTATCGCTAGAATCTCCACTTCGCATGGAACATGCCTCGGATGATGCCGCCAGCGTAGATGTACTGACAGGAGTTGTGCTGGGGAGGAACGCGGAAGCCAGCGACTTGCAGCCTTTGCGCCAGCGGCTGCTGCAGCATTTACAGGCAGCACGCAGCATAGGAGTGCCAGATTCTGAACGCATAGCAGAAATAACAGGGCTATTGCTTTGCTCGCCAGAGTTTCAGTGGCGCTGACTATGCTGTACTGCACAGCATCATTGCAGCTTGAATGAAGTGTGATGTTTATCTGTGAGAACACGAGGGTAGAATAACAGGAACTATTTGCTTGACAAAGGACCTTGGCATGAACCCCATCTCTATTGCTTCCTACAGTGTGCACGGCTTGCTTGCGGAAGGTAAAATCGATCTTTTCGGCTATCTGGAAAGCTGCCGCTACCGTTACGACTTGAGAACTGCAGACATCTGGAACGGACTAATGCTCTCACTTGAGCCTGAGTATTTGCAGAAAGTGCGTCAGGGGATGACAGAGCGTGAACTTACCCTGGTAAATTACCATGTAGATGGCGTGCATTTGTGGGAAGACGATGCCGAAGCGAGAGAGAAAAACCGTACCCTTGCTGTGCAGCATTTGCAGGCAGCGGCATTTTTGGGGGCAAAAACCGTACGTTTTGATACCGGTGGCAAAGTGGAACCCATCTCGCAGCAGCAGCTTGACCTGCTGGCTGAACGGTACCGAGAGTACTGTGAATTTGGCGCAGTCCATGGTTTTAGAGTTGGCCCGGAGACCCACTGGGGGCTATCGCTGCTGGCAGACAATATGGAACAAATTGCCAGAGCAGTGGACCATCATGCTTATGGCATACTGCTGCATATTGACCACTGGGAGCAGGGCGATATTGAAGAGGCGAACCGCCGCCTGGCGCCCTGGACAATGCACACCCATGTGGATGCACGTGTAACCCGCACCTGTTTGAAAGAAAGAATGCAAATGCTGCTGGATGCCGGCTACACAGGGTGCTGGGGAGTGGAGCACCATTCTGCCCGAAGAGAATACGCTGAAATAGACTGCCAGCTGGCGGCAGTGCGCCGTGCCGCTGCAGAACTCACAGAAGAAGCGCAGATAAGCGCACACATTCCTGAAGGAAATCCGCTGCTTACTGTTGAACAGGAGCGCAGAGGCTGAGAGCCATTCAGTCAGTTCCACCAAAATAGATGATATTGGAGGAATGCAATTTGGAAATTGTACCTGTGCGGTACCACAGCATGCTTATGGACAGTTTGAGGTGGGAGGGGTTTCCGTTTCGAAAAGGGGATATTGTGATCTGTACGCCTCCCAAATGCGGAACAACCTGGACACAGATGATATGCGCACTGCTTATTTTTCAGACCCCCCAGCTGGAGAAACCGCTTTCAGACTACTCTCCCTGGCTGGATATGAAAATACGCAGCAAGGAAGAAGCGTGGGAGATGCTGGAGCAACAGGATAACCGACGCTTCATTAAAACCCATACTCCTCTTGACGGCCTTCCGCAGGATGAGAAAGTTTTTTACCTCTGTGTGGGACGAGACCCGCGGGATGCCTTTTTTTCACTTCAGAATCATGGCGCCAATTTGAATGAAGAAGTGTTTAAGCAGATATTGCAAGATCAAGCCGTTGATCAGCAGAATGATCCGTATGCGGTTGAAGACTTGAGCCTGCTTTCGGCAGAGGAGAGATTCTGGAGATGGGTAGATGGAGACTGGCCGCTTGGGAGAGGGCCGTTTTCACTTAAAAAAGTGCTGCACCATTATCAACTGGCATGGAACCGCCGCGACAGCCAGAACGTGATAAGCATGCATTATGCAGCTATGAAAGCCGATCTGGAGGGACAGATGCGCCAACTGGCAAGCCGTTTGGGTATTGAAGTGCCCGAAAGTGTATGGCCGCAACTGGTAGAAGCTGCACGGTTTGAGAGTATGAAAGAACGAGCCTCACAGCTTGCACCAGATGCCAAAAAAGGCGCATGGAAAGAGGTTGACAATTTTTTTCACCGCGGCGGCGGCGGCTACTGGCGTGACTTGTTTTCAGAAAGCGACATGGAACGTTATATGCAACGTGCTTCCGTGCTTGCTTCCCCCGAAGTACTGAAGTGGGCGCATCAGAGCGCTGCCTCCCTGTAATGCTGCAGTCTGGCATTCTGACTTGCCATACTGTCTGTTTGTACTGCTTATATTATACGCTCTTCTAACCGCATCTGATCTAAATTCACTGACGTTGGGAGTACCGTATGAAATTTTTGCATGCCGCAGATCTTCATTTGGGCGCACCTTTTCGCTCTGTACAGGCTGCCTCGCCACAAATCGCAGTGATGCTGGCCAAGGCTGTTAGAACTGCAGTGGATCGCATGACTGATCTTGCACTGCGGGAATGTGTGGATTTTGTAGTTATCTGCGGCGATATTTTTCACTCTGACGAGACCATGCAGGCGTCGCAAATACATTTCCGCGAGAATATGGGCAAGCTCAACTCGGCAGAAATACCAGTCTATCTAATCTGCGGCAACCATGATCCACTAATGCCGGGCAGCAAACGCATTTCTCTACCGGCAAATTGTCACCTGTTTCCTGCTGATACGGCAAGATGCTGTAGAGTAGTGAAAAACGGTGAAATCCTCGCTGAAATTGCAGGAATAAGCTACCGTGCAAAAAACGTAGGCGAGAACCTCGCACTCCACTATCCTTCCCCCTCAGCAGACTGTTTCAGCATAGCACTGCTGCACGGCAATCTGACAGGCAGTAGAGAACCGCATGAGAACTATGCTCCTTTTTCCCTGGACGACCTTGCCTCAAAAGGCTACCATTACTGGGCGCTTGGGCATATTCACAAGCCTCAGCAGCATAAACTAAAAAACGGTATAGCAGTATATCCCGGATCAATACAGGGGCTTGACCCAACAGAAACTGGTGAACATGGCTGCATGCTGGTTGAAACCGACCAGAAGGGCATTGCTGATGTGCAGTTTCACCCCCTTTGCCCTGTTCAGTGGGAACAGCACAGGCTTACCTCAAAAGAGACAGATCGGCTGCAGATAACAGACCTGTTAGACACCCTGTATGAGACAGTTCAGATGTACAAAGAGAAAGCAGAAGAGAGCCGCCGCTCTATTGCGCTGCGCATACAGCTGGATGGCCGCACACCGCTGTATCATGAAACATTGAGCGAGGGCTTTCGCAAGGAGGTGCTGAATAACCTGCAGGAAAGTGAACCGCATGAACCCTTTGTGTGGGTGGAGCAGATTGAATGGAATCTTCGCCCCGATATTGATTTGCAGGCTATGGAAACCGACCCCTCCTATACTGGAGAAGTAGCTAGGCAGAGCCTGCTTGCATTAAGTTCACCTGAATTGCTGGGCAGCCTGTTTGGCAAGGAGAATGCGGGAGTGATATGGGATGGAATGCCCTGGTGGCTGCAGAAAGAGTTTGCGGATACAGAGAGCCAAAAGCGTCTGCTGGAGAAAGCACGCGATATGGCGCTGGATATGCTGCTAGCCGAGGAGAACTGATATGCAGATAGATGAACTGAACATTGAAGGGTTTGGCGTGCTGGAAAATACTAATCTGTACAGCATTGGCGCAGGTTTAGTGATTGTTTATGGGTTAAATGGAAGCGGCAAGACCACCCTGCAAAGCTTTTTGCAATCGCTGCTTTTTTCAGCACGCAAACAGAGAAGCAACCCTGAATATCAGCCGCATTCGGGGGGACAGCACAAAGGTACTGTTCGCCTGCGCACCCGTCTGGGTGCTGCATATGAATTGAGAGGCAATTTTTCTGCTGCAGCCACACAGGACAAAGTTAAACTGATTCCCCTGCATGGTGCACAGCAAATTGACCGTGAGTACCTGGTTGCTCATGCCGGCAGGGAACTGTTTACAAGTGTTTTCTCCATAGGGCTGCATGAACTACAGAACGAGAACATGCTGCAGCAGAAAGAGATAAAAGATTTGATGGGGGGCCTTACAGGCAGAGGCGTATCTCAAACCCAGAAAAAGCTGCGCGCCGAGGCTGAGAACCTGTATAAGAAAAAAGGCCGGGAACCTCTGTTGAACAAGCAGGCAAAAGAATGGAAGGTGATGGAAGAGAAGCGCGGCGCCCTGATTCGCAGCCAGGAAGACTGTGCAGTTCTTGAGCAGAAGTTGAGTGAAATTGAGCAGCGAATACGGTCAAGTGAAGTATTGCTGGAAGCCGCAAGAGAAGAAAACTCGCACCTGTTGAATCTGGAAAAAGCATGGGTGATTTGGCCAGAGTACCGTTTGCTGAGGCTAGAGATAAAGGAGGCTGGAATCTTGCTGGCGGATTTTCCTGAAAACGCAGCAGCCACACTGGAAAATAAACTGGAGGCATTGAAGCAGTGCCATCTGAAGCTGGCAGAAGCAGAAGAGGAATTGAAGCAGCAGGTAGCAAGAGTAGAGAACATAAATGAAGACATTTCTGCGCTGCAGGCAGCGCCACTGATTGATGAGATGAACAGGAGCATTGAAAACTTCCTGCGCATTGCTCAGGAAGAACGTGAGTGCAACGAGAAACTGGCTGACGAGAAATCAAAAGCAGAGAACGCATTGCGGCAGATGCTTCGATGGGAGGGATGGACAAGGGAGCGTATAACCTCTTTTGCCTTGAGCAAGGATCAGGAAGTGCAGGGGAGAAAATTTGCTGAAGCTCTGTTAAAGGCAAGTGCCGCACTTGAACAGCATGCTGGAGAAACAGGGCAGATTACCTCGCCAGTACAGTTAGAAGCACAGAGTACGCTGAGAAGCGCAATCTCAGAGCTGCAGGCGCGTATGGTTGAGCTGCAGCAGCAGTTTTCGAAGAGGGAAGCTGCTGTGACGTACAGCGAACTGGATAAGGCTCTGCGCCCACTGCAGCAGCAGAGCAGTCTGGTTGAAAACAGACTGGATGAGCAGAAACGCCTGCGTAGTGAACTGGCAGCTATTCGTAGTGAACTGGCAAAACTGCCATCCTCTGCAGCGGAGCAAGTATCCTGGCATGAGGGACAGGAACGGGAAGCGGATCGGCTGGATGCTGCCTTGCTAAATGCAACCGAGAGGTATGAAGAGGCCGGGGATCAGGTTTTGCAGTGCCGACGTGCCGTGGAACAGAAGCAGGCTGAATTGGCAGAGCTTGAGCAGGCAGAGGCAGAAAAACCGCTTTCCAATGTGAAAACACTCTCAAATCGTGCTGATCAAATTGCTGAAGCACTTGTACAGGTAAAGCACAGAGATGTACTACGCAACAGACTGAACGAACTGAAAGGGATTGAAAACTCGACGGGGGATGGCAAAAAAACAGCTCGCATGCAGTTGCCTGCCGGAATTGTACTTGCTTTGTTGGGGGCGATTGTAGCGTTTGCACTGCACAGCACCATGTTGTTTTTGTTGCTGGGCATATTGCTGGCACTGGCGGGAGCTGCGTTGACGGCATTGTCTGTTAGAAGCTCTCAGACTGCCAATACCATGGCGCCGACAGCCCAGACACTGCAGAACGTGCAGCAGGAACTGGAGGCCGTAAACAAGACCTGCATGAACATGCAACAAGCTTTGCAGATTGAGCTGACCCTGGCTGAATTGCAGGAAGAAAGTGAGCGTTTGCGGGCCGAACGAGATAAGCTGCTAGAGGCTGGCGATGGTCTGAGCCAGGTAAAGATACTTCAACTTAAGCAGAACGATTTGAAAGAACAGGAGAAGATCGCCCAGCAGAAACTGGAAGAGTGCAAGCTAAAAATGCAGGCCGCTCAAAAAAACTGGCACACTCTGATGAAGAACATCGGGTTGCAGGAAACCGCCAGCCTGAATGATGCGCTGAGATGTTTGCAGCAGAAGAAAAGAGAATCTGAACTGTGTCAGAAGGAAAAACAGATTGAGAGCAGAGCAAGAGAAATAGAAGAGAAGCTGGAAGCCTGCCGTTTGAAAGTGAAGGAAGCTGCAAACCTGCTGAACAAAGAACTGCCTGCCGCTGAACATCTTTTGGAGTTTGTGGCAGAGTGCAATCAGTTTCTGGAAGAACTGGGAAGTGCGGAAAAGCATGAAGAAGATTTGCGGCAGCAGTACAAGCAGTATGAGACAGAGATGAACGGGAAGCAGGAGCAGCTAAAGATACTGGAAGAAACATTTCATAAAGAAGGTCTGCAACAGGAAGAAGCCCTGCGCCGGCAGGAGGAAGCGAAAACTTCATGGCAGAGCTGGTTGAAAAACCTGGGCCTGCCGGGGGGATGGATGCCTGATGAGGCGCTGGAGTTTGTGGATCTGTATCATGCTGCCCAAAGTTGCTTACAGCAGGTGGAATCTGCTGCTGCCCGATGCACGAAACTGCATATACAGCTGCAGGAGATGGCAGACAAGGCAGACAGAGTTGCCTTGCTGCTGGAGGATCAGCCAGGCGGCGTTACAGGCTTTAAGGAGGCTGTAATACGCTGCAGCGAGCGCTTACAAAATGCCAGAAATGCTGAACAAATAAAGCAGTCGATACAGGAGAGCATAGGAATCGGTATGCGAAAATGTGAGGAATACAAGCGCAAAATTACTGATGCCGAACAAGAGAAGCAGAAACTGCTGCATCTGTATGGCGTAGAAACAGTTGAGCAGCTGAACCAGAAAGTAGAACTGCTCAGAGAGATGCAGGGAAACAAAGAGAGGCTGCGCACTCTGCAGATACAACTGGAGGGGTATTCTGCTCCCGGAAAAGATGTGGAGCTTCTGATAGAGGAACTGGAGCTGCTGAATTCCATCACAATACAACAGAAGCTGGAAAACAACCGCAGTAAAATTGAGCATCAGAAAGCAGAGATTGGCAGACTGCAGAGTGAAAAGGGCAGTGTTGCCCAAAAACTGGAGGATATTGCACTAGACCTGAGGATGGAGACGCTGCAGCAGGAGGAAGAGAATCTGGCTGCAAGCATGCGTCAGCTTACAGAACAGTGGCTCACATACAAACTGGCCGAATTACTGATGGAAGAAGCGCGCAAAGAGTATGAAAAAAAGCAGCCGCAGGTGATGCGCCATGCCAGCAGTTTTTTGAATACCATGACCTGTGGTGAATATACTGAACTGCGCTCTGTGCTGAATCAGGAAACCCCGCTGATTATAGACAGAAATGGAAGGCCAAAACAGATGCCCGGCAACCGCGCGCTGCAGGATGTTGTGTACCTTGCCCTTCGCATGGCTATGATTAGACAGTGGAACGAAGAGCATGAACCACTGCCGGTAATACTGGATGATGTACTGGTAAATTGCGACAAAGAAATGCAGCACGGCGCTGCATCTGCAGTGGCGGAACTGGCAAAAACCTGCCAGCTATTCTATCTTACCTGCCATGCTGAAACAGAACAGCTGCTGAGGAAACATGCACCTGACTGCGATTATGTGCTTTTGGAAAACGGAAAGCTGAAGCGTTCGGCGACATAGGGAAAAGTCTGCACGTGTGACAAACACTTCAGCCGCCGCAAGCATGGGTTATGGTATTTGTACTGTGAGCGTGTTTCCCGGCTGTTTTAGAACCGCCTTTTGTGTAATGGCACCGCTGCTGCTGTCTACATGCACCAGATAATCTCCCAGATAGCCTTTTACGCTGCATTCGCCTTTTGCACTGGTGTGCAGTGTTGCATCTGTCCACCACTTATCAAAGACAAGGTGCAGCCACTCTTTGCCGGCAGGTTTCAGGCTCCAGTCAGTGCGCCAGAGAGCAGCCTGCGGCCGCCAGTGTGCTTTTTGCCAGAACCCCCACATAATGATGCCTTCTACATCCGGCTGGCTGAATGCAGCAGTCATAAAGTCGCGCAGGTAATTTGCCTGCAGCTGTTCACTGGGAACGGTGATATCCATCTCGGTTACTTCCAGAGGAAGACCCAGAGCTGCGAAACGGTTGAGTATTTTCAGCGCGAGTGAGGGAGGTGTGAGGTCTGTGTCAAAATGGCACTGTATTCCAATCCCCTGTACAGGCGCACCCTGTGCCAGCAGAGATTGTATGAGCGAGTAGTAGGCGTTTTGCGACTCCGTATCCTTGCCGCCTGCCGCTACAATACTGTAGTCGTTGATGAAGAGGCGGGAACTGGGATCTGTTTGGTGAGCCAGTTTGTACCAGTGTGCCACAATATCAGGTGGAAGCAGTTTGATTATGTTTTGGTTGTGCACTACTTCATTTGCTACATCCCATTCCACACACTGGCCGCGGGTGGCATCCAGCTCCTGGACGATGTGCTGATTGATGGCTTTGTTGAGTGCAGCAGGGTCGTTTTTGAGAGCCGCAATGTTTTGAGGCAGGTATACCGATGCCGGCCAGACGAGGTTGTGCCCGCGAATCTGGATGTGGTTCCTGTGCAGCCATGCCATGCCGTTCAAAGCCATCTGTGGGTCTTGCTGCCATTCAGGCCATTTCAGATCATTTTCCAGTACCACGCGGTTGAAGTATTTCTTTACAATGTGCTGGTACTGTTTGTCATTTGGAGTGTTTCCCAGCAGGCGCGATGCATCTACAGCTGACCCAAATGCAAACGCATGCCTGGTCATTTCTATGTGAACCAGTGCATTTTTGACCGGCTTGCCCTCTGCATTTATCACCCTGATGGTGAATGGCGCCATTCGATACTTTTCGATTCGTTGCTGTGCCGCTTTGCGCCAAGACGCAGTGAGGCTTTCTCCCTGGTAGGTAATGGGTGTGACCGGAAGTGCCCGGAGTGAAATTTTTGATCCGTAATCTACAACTGAAATGTCTGCAATTTCGACTGTTTGGGTTTGAAACCCAAGACGGAAGTTGATCTGCGCTCCTCCTGGTGCGAACGACATGTTTGCCCTGAAGGGTACATAAATGGTCTGCCATTTCGGTGTGACCTGCAGGTTCATCACTACCGACTGCTGGTAAGGCGGTCCTGCCTGCTCAAAGACGAAAGCAGTTTGTGCGCTCACGCCTCCTTCTGAACGGATATGAAACTTCCCCAGGATTACATCACCTCTCTGCACGGGAGCAGTGATGCGGGCGCTGATTTGAGCGAGCCATGGAGTCTGAGGTTTAGTGAGAGTTTTAGCCTGGAGAGCATAGTGAGCGGCGAAGCCGTCTGCGGTTACCTGACGCACCTGCAGGGTGGAGGGGGGACCGGATGCATTGAATGCAGTGAGAGGGTTTGCAGGCAGCAGTGATGTGCCTGGCGGAAGCGGGTGCCCCTGTGCAAGAGCAGCACTTTCACTGATTATAAGCAGGGCAGTGAGCAGGCGTAATGGTTTCAAGAAAGAATGATCTCCATAATTAGTTGTGAAGGTCGTTTTGCACATCCTGCCAGACTCCGTTCTTCCCGGCAGACTGCAGACAGGCATCCATAATGCGTTGAACGGCGAGGCCGTCTTGTAAGGTAGGAGACTGGGTGAGGAGAGGTTTGCCTTCTTCTAGACGGGCAATGTTTTGCACAAAATCGAACAGACTGTGAATGTGAAAATTGATCCAGCCGACACTGTTTTTTGTTGCTCCCAGTGCATAGGGAGAGGGATAGCGGGTAACGCATTCGAGGCGTGTAAATCCCCTGTCGCCCCCCAGAGGCGCTTCTGGGAGAGTAGCGTGGTAGACATCCAGCCAGTTGGGGTCCATCAGGTTGAATCGCATCGCCCCCTCTGTGCCATGAATCTCCAGCCTCAGCTCATCCTGCGTACCAGTGGCCATGCGCGATGCCTCCAGGGTTCCCATTGCTCCCCCCTGCAGTTTGGCTTGTACCAGTGCAATATCATCTACATCTACCGGCAGTGGTTCTCCTGTTGCGGGATGCGGTCGTTGTGCGACTATGGTTTGAAGAGATGCCGCAACGCTCTGCCATTCTCCAGCCGCCTGCAGCGGCAGGCTGGGACCGGTGAGGTATCGAACCAGGTCGATAGCATGCGACCCCAGATCGGCCAGCGCTCCCCCTCCACTGAGCGCCTTGCTGAGCCGCCATGAGTGCGGCCTGTCTGGGTTGACATAGCCGGCATGCAGATATGCAGCGCGAAAGCCCAGCAGTTTGCCAGGGAAGCCGCCTTCCGCCAGTTCTCTTGCACGCATCATGGCAGGTACAAAACGGTTGTGAAACGTCATCTGATGCACTGTTGGAGTGGTGGTAGAAAGGGAGGCAAGTGTTTCTGCTTCTGCAGAGTTGAGGGCAAGCGGCTTTTCGCAGTAGATATGCTTTTTTGCATTCAGAGCGGCACGCACCGCTTCAAAGTGCTGTGCGTTTGGGGTGCATATATGTACTATATCTATATCTGGATGTGAAATCAGCTCATCAATGCTGCAAGTGTGAAAATTGAATCCTGCCTGCCGGCAGGCGCGTTCACCGCTTTGTGAAGAACTGGTGCATACACCTATCAGGTGTGTGCGCAGAGGGAGAGGATGGTAAAACAGAGGCAGTGAGAGGTGTGCGTGAGCATGCACTCTGCCGATGAAGCCAAACCCTACCATGCCTACTCCCAGTGTACGCATGGTAGCAGCCTTGCTGATAAAAAGCCCGCCTTTTGGGCGGGCTGCAAGCGATAGAAAAGTAGAAGCATGCTGTAATGCTCTCTGTGAGCGGTGTGACCAGCACGTGACCGCAATAAAGATGCCGAGGACAGGACTTGAACCTGCAAGCCTTGCGGCATACGCACCTCAAGCGTACGTGTCTGCCATTTCACCACCTCGGCATAAAACGCACTTGTAGTGCGTTCATAGGGATACGGGGAATTGAACCCCGGTTTAAGGACTGAAAATCCCTCGTCCTGACCTCTAGACGATATCCCCACAAAACTGCCTCCAGCCGGAGGCATCGGGGTGACTGGATTTGAACCAGCGACCTCACGGTCCCGAACCGTGTGCTCTACCAAACTGAGCCACACCCCGGCAAATTGGCAGTCATTATTATAATCTCCAAACGGGAAAAAGTCAAGGGCAGCATGAGCAGATTAACAGGTAGATTTCGGCCAGCAGGCCTTTTGCTCCTCTCAAAGCCAACCTTTTTTGCAGTAAAAGTGACTTAAATTCAGTTTTATTCGGCTTTGAGTACTGCATCCTTTGCCCACGAAGAGCGAGTGCAGTATTGGAGAGGCATTGAGCCTTTCTCAGCATCTGTTTGCCAGCAACAGCAAGATGAAGCAGAAGGTATAGATAATCTGTTTTAGCTTTCTTATTTGCGGTTCAAGCCTCTGGTATTCTAACACAATGAAGAAACTCTCTGATGATATGACTGAAACAATGCGCACCTTGAGAGAAGAGGCAAACCTGAAGACAGAAGACAACTCGTTTACCATTGAGAGGCTGAAGTAGATTTTGTTTTTGCAGCAATGGGTAAGCTGCATGACTTTTTTTGAGCATTCCAGCCAGTTAGGGCACTGTGCGTTACATATGTCAAGGCTGAAGCGTTTCCCTGGCAGGTACAATAGCCTATGAATATACATCTATCTGGAGTAGCCATGAAAACGCTTTTACGACTTGGTGCAACGGTGCTGCTGTTGGGAGCAGTGGTAGCTGCAGGGGCTGTTAAGCCAGTTGGCAGGCGGCCTTTTATGGGATGGACCAGTTGGGATCAGGAGGCTTTGCAGCAGCCGGGGCATGGGGAAGCCTGGCTGACTGCTGCACATATACGCGCGCAGTCTGACGCCATGCACAGGCTGCTGCAGCGATATGGATACAACCGGATCAATCTCGATTCTGGCTGGGCATCCGGGTATGACATGCATGGCAGACCAGCTGCAGACACTGTAAAGTTTCCTGGGGGGATAGCTGCTATAGCGCGTTATGTACACAAGAATGGGCAGCTGCTGGGCATTTACTGGATACCTGGCATCAACGCAGACCTGTATCGCATCAACCCCATAATTGCTGGAACGCACATTACTATACAGCAAATCTGTGCAAAGCCGCTGCAGGCGGCAAATGGGTTTGGCGGGTACAAAATAGATTTTTCCAAACCTGGGGCACACCGGTATGTAGATTCTATTGTGCGGCAGTGGGCACGCTGGGGAGTGGATTTCATCAAGCTGGACGGCATTGCTCCCGGCTCAGATAAAACAGACCTTTCGGTGGATGCCCGGCCGGATGTGCGTGCCTGGGCAGCCGCAGTTGCGAAGCAGAAACGCTCGATCTGGCTGGAATTGAGCTGGGCAATTGACCGGCGTTTTTTACCCGACTTTCAGCCATATGCAAATGGGTGGCGTATTGAGGGCGATGTAGACCGATACGGCAGCACTCTTACAGGCTGGCAGCAGATACTGCGCCGCTTTTCAGACGCCCCGCACTGGGTGAACGAGGCAGGAGCAGGCAGAGGGTGGAATGACCTGGATGCCCTGCTGGTGGGCAATGGCAGGGAAGATGGCCTAAACTCTGAGGAGCGGCGAACTGCTGCAACTCTCTGGGCGATCAGCGCCGCCCCCTTGTATGAGGGAGATGATCTGACACAACTGGATTCACTGGGGATTTCTCTGCTTACCAACAAGGCTGTGATAGCTGTTGACCAGATGGGGCATCCGGCACATCCACTGCACAGGGGCGGGCGGAGGCAGATATGGTATGCAAATGAAGGAGACGGCACCTGGACTGCAGCCCTGTTTAATCTGCATGATCACAGTGTGCAGACTATCACCCTGCACCGTAAAGACCTGGGCCTGTACGGGCCGGTAGAGGCGACAGACCTGTGGAGCGGGAAAAGCCTGGGAGTACTGCAGGGACCAATTACCTTTCATCTTGAGGCGCATGCCTGCCGTTTGCTTGGCTTGCGTCCCCTGCAGTCATCTGTTCAGCCCTGATCCGGCGGCCATGCAGACCGCAGTGCATGCACAGTAAACTTTTGTATATGCACTGCACCCTGCTTACACTGCAAGGCAATTTCCTGCGCACTGGCTGCCGGAAGCATACAGCCGCTCCATGAGAAACAGCCTGAATTGCCAAAAACCTCCAGCGAGGTAGTATCTGCCAGCACCCTGAGCGATACCTTGTGATTTTTCAGTGGCAGTGCAGATACTGTACCCATACAGTGAAGCCTGCCGTTTTCCCATTCTATGGTTTGGCCATTCACCAGCAAGCTGAAATGCGAGTTTTCTGTGCATTCTACCGTGCAGGAAACATCCCACAGTTCACCTGCGCCAGCAGCAGTGAGCGAGGTTCCCGGTACAAGGCTGTGACTGGAAAAAGTAACGGTGTGCTGCCATAGTTTACTGATTTCACTTACAGGCCAGCGGTACAGCCGCAGCCCCTGCCGGGTGGAATGGAGTGTGAGTGAGCAGGGGAACGACATTTGCTGATTGAAAGGCATGCCAGGGTAGTTTCCACCGCGCATCCATGCAATCTGAATGCGTCTTGACTCAGCATCCGGCAGGTCTGACCATGTTTGAGCGGCATAGAAATTGGGGCCGTGGTCGATGGCGTGCGGTGTTTGAATCGGCTGAAACTGTGTTCCATCAAAGCTGCCTGCCTGATAATGCCCATTGGCTGCGGAGAATATCCAGTATTCCTTGCCTGATCGTACTGTTTTTAGTGGAAAAAAATCGGGGCATTCATCGCTCGACTGCAGAGTGAGGGTTTGCGTCTGCTTCCATTGCAGCAGATTGGGGGATGTAAGAATGGCGAATCGGTCGGCATCCAGATAGAGAGTCATAACCCACTGTTTGCTTTTGTCATCCCAGATCACTTTCGGGTCGCGGTTTCCGGGAGCGAGGCATGGCACAATGGGGTTGAGGCTGTATTTTTGCCAGGTTTTCCCCCCGTCATCGCTGTAGGCAAGGCACTGTGTGAATGGCTTTCCTTCGCTTTCAGGCGAGGTAGAGCCTGCGGCAGTATAAAACAGCACCAGCGGCGGATGTCCGGCAGTTCCAAGTTTTGATGTGTTGTGCCAGTCAACCACTCCCGAACCGGAAAACATGGTACCCAGCGCGTCTGGATGCAGTACATCTTCAAGCTGCTTCCAGTGTATCAGGTCTTTGCTTTCTGCATGCCCCCAGGTCATATTTCCCCATTCTGTTGCTTGCGGGTTATGCTGAAAAAAAAGATGATAGGTTCCTTTGTAGTAGATGAGTCCGTTGGGATCGTTGAGCCAGTTTCTTTTTGAAGTAAAGTGAAACTGCGGGCGTAATGTCTGGTGCATGGATACGGGCGGGGTGGTCAAACTCTGCCTCCTGATAGTCTGATGCAGCAGTATTCGTTTTGCTGCAGTCAGTATCCTTCCATGAATCCGGGTTATTTTCGCACATTGTGCTCTGCCAGCCTGCATCTGTCTTGAGGGCTGTGCAGCAGGAAATGAGCAGACGAGTGTTGAATAACATAGAGGCTGTGCAACGCTTTTAACATGGGAGAAAAGAAAGATGGCTTTGAGAATTGCCATGATAGGCGCCGGTTCTATTGGCTTCACCCGCCGGCTGCTTGCAGATTTGCTTACAGTGCCAGAGTTTGCGGATACAACATTTGCACTCACCGATATATCTGAACGGAACCTGGAGATGGTTGCGCAGCTTTGCCGCAGGGATATTGAAGCAAACGGCCTGCCGGCAGTTGTAGAGGCGACAACTGACAGGCGCAAAGCTATCGCCGGCAGCGACTACATTCTCTGCATGATACGACAGGGCGGCCTGGAGGCATTTCAGTTTGATATCGATATACCTCTGAGATATGGCGTAGACCAGTGCGTGGGAGATACTCTGTGCGCCGGGGGCATTATGTATGCCCAGCGCACCATTCCCGCCCTGCTGGATTTTTGCCGTGATATACGTGAAACTGCCAAACCGGGTGCGCTGTTTCTCAATTACTCAAACCCCATGGCTATGAATGTATGGGCATGCAATGAGTATGGCAAAGTGCCAACCATAGGTCTTTGTCACGGGGTGCAGGGTGCGCACTGGCAAATTGCCTCGTGTATAGAGATGTGGGCACGTCGGGAAGGACTGATTGGCTGGGAGGAGAAAGTGCATCGCAAGGATGTGAATGTAACTGCAGCGGGTTTGAACCACCAGACCTGGTTTATTCGGGCAGAGTGGCGTGGCATAGACTTCATTCCTAGACTTGCCTCCCTGTTTGCCGAGCATCCACAGTTTTCGCAAACAGAAAAGGTGCGCATAGATGTGCTGAAGCGCTTTGGATACTACAGTACCGAATCGAATGGCCATTTGAGCGAATACCTGCCCTGGTATCGAAAACGCTCGGAGGAGATAGAGAAGTGGATAGACCTTTCCAGCTGGATAAATGGTGAAACCGGAGGGTATTTGCGTGTCTGCACTGAGGGGCGCACCTGGTTTGAGACAGATTTTCCGAACTGGATGAAAGGGGATCCGCCGAGCTTTACGGCTGACAAGAGGAGCGAGGAGCATGGTTCTTATATTATAGAGGCACTGGAAACAGGCCGTACCTATCGCGGTCATTTTAATGTGGTAAATAAGGGGCATATTACCAATCTTCCCAATGGCTGTGTGATAGAGATACCCGGTTATGTAGATAGAACAGGAATCAATATGCCGGTAGTAGGCGCACTGCCCCTTGCCTGCGCCGCAACCTGTGCAGTATCTGCCCGTGTGCAGGAGATGGGAAAGGAAGCAGCGGTTCATGGCGATGTTGGTTTGTTGAAGCAGGCAATGCTGCACGATCCGCTGGTGGGAGCTGTATGCAACCCTGAAGAGATATGGCAGATGACAGATGAGATGCTTGCTGCACAGGCAGAATGGCTGCCGCAGTATGCTAAAGAGATTGCCGAGGCAAAGAAGCGGCTTGCAGAAGCAGAGCAGACAGGCAGCAGGGCGGCAGTGCGTGCAGGTTATCAGGGGGCGGCACGTCTGCATACTAAAACCATAGATGAGATGATGCAGGCGCATGAAGAAGCGCGTGCCAACGCGCAGGCGGCAGACAAGGGCAAAATGACTCAGAATGCCTGATGCATTGATGAAAAGCGGGTGATAATCAGGAAAGCATTTCACGCACTTTATTGAGCAGTTCGCGTGAGGAAAACGGCTTGGTGAGAATATGCAGGCTGCTTTCTAGTATTCCTTCATTTTCCATGAAGTTCTGTGTATACCCGGAGATGTAGAGTACTCTCATCTCCGGCATTTTCTGCTGCAGCCGAATAGCCAGCGATTTTCCGTTGAGAATAGGCATAATTACATCTGTGATGAGCAGTTGAATACCTTCCGTACAGCTTTGCTGCAGGCGCAGGGCATCATCTCCCCCAGCCGCCTCAAGCACTTTGTAACCGTTTTTGCGCAGAATACGTGACGTGAGCGTGCGAACCAGCGGCTCATCATCTACTACCAGAATGGTTTCGCTTCCGTATTGCATAACCTCCGTAGTCTCTTCAACTGCAGCTGGGGTGAGCGGTATGCGCGGCAGGTAGATTTTAAATGAGGTGCCCCTTCCGGGTTCACTATAAACCCATATGTTTCCGCTTGCCTGCTTTATGATTCCATAGCAGGTTGCCAAACCCAGTCCTGTGCCTTTGCCTGGGGGTTTAGTGGTAAAGAACGGTTCAAAAATGTGTTCCTGCACTTCTTTTGTCATTCCTGAACCATTGTCGCTTACTATCAAGCATACGTATTCTCCTGGCAGTGCGCCAAGATGCGTGAAGGCATATTCCTGACTCAGGTAAACATTGCTGGTTTCAATGAGAATGCGTCCATGTTTCGATGTGTTTTCAGACATAGCATCACTGGCATTCAGCACAAGATTGAGCAGAACCTGACTGATTTGAGATGCGTTTGCGTAGATGTTCCACAGGTCATCTGCTGGTTTAAAAACAAGCTCCTGTTCAGGGTGCATGGGTTTTTGCAGCAGCTGAGTGGTTTCTCTCACTACATTGTTGAGGTTAAGCACTGTATATTCCACCAGTTGGCGGCGTGCGTATGTGAGCAGCTGCTGGGTAAGTGATGCAGCCCTTCCGGCAGCAATTTCCACGTTTTTCAGCAGAGTCTCCTGCTCCGAGCCTTTGGGGGCATATTCGAGTGCCATCTCGGTGTAGCCAGACATAGCCATTAGAAGGTTATTGAAGTCGTGTGCTATTCCGCCAGCCAGTCGGCCCAGACTTTCAAGCCGTGATGTTTCTGCCAACTGCTGCCGAAGTGCCTTGTGCTCTGTAATATCCTGTGTAGAAATAATATGCCCCATAAACTTGCCATCCTGGTAATACCGGGGTGTTACCACACTCTGATGCCAGCGTGTGGTATGATTTGGGGCTTTAATGCGGTACTGAACTGTTTGTGTTTTTTTGTGCTGAGCAGTTTGCTGCAATGCAGTTTCAACTCGTCCGAGGTCTTCTGCATAGATGTGCTGTTTCCAGTTGTATTCTGACTGTTTTTCTATTGGGCATTCATGAAATCTTTGCCAGGCTGGATTGGTAAGCACCACCTTGTCGTTCTGACAAAGAATGCATACCTGGTCTGCAAATTCTTCCAGCAGGGTTCTGAATCGTACCTCGCTTTCAATCAGGGCAAGTTCCATTTCCTTGCGTTCAGATATATCGCGCTGTATTGCGAACCAATGGGTATACCATCCCTTTTCATCTGCAATAGGTTGTATGCTCAGTTCCGTCCAGAAAGCATCACCATTTTTTTTATAGTTGAGAAGTTCTACTACCACTGGCTGCCAGTTGCGAAGGGCACTGCGGATTTTGTCCAGCGTTCTTTGGTCTGTTTGCGGTCCTTGCAAAATACGAGGGGTTTTACCTATTACTTCTTCAGATGTGTAGCCTGTCAAACGGTAAAATGCTTCATTTACATACACAATACGCGGCCCCGGAAGATCAATAGGTTCAGCTTCTGTGATGAGAACTACATCGTTGGCATTCCAGAGGAGATTTTCTAAAAACGAATGTAAAAACAGATGAGTAATATTTCTGGCAGGTAGATGGCTTGAATCTTCGCGTTGCATTTGAACTAGTTCTTTTTTTTCTTTTTGAGACAACCCTCTCTCCAGACAGACTCTTGCATCAATCTGCCACTCTGCATAGTCAACAATCAGAGTAAAGGTGAAAGGAAGCAAGAGTCAGGAAAAGTGATCAATATTACCAGAAAAAATATGTTTATGCAATCTCGCGAGATGTTGGGGAGTGTCTATCTTTAGCGGGTATACTTTTAGTTATGGAAAATACCTCTACTCCCACTCTGGTCTGCCCCGCTTGCGGGAGCAGTTATCGTCAAATCAAATCGGGCAAAACCGGCGCAGGCAAACAACGCTATCACTGCCAAGCCTGCAAGCGTTTCTATGTCCTCAATCCCAAGCCAAGAGGGCTTGGTCCCGCTCTGCGCCGTAGCGCCGTGAGAATGTACCTGGATGGATGCGGCTTTCGACGCATTGCAAGACAAATCGGCGTCAACCACCAAACCGTCGTCAATTGGATACGCGCCGAGGAGAGAGCCCAACCCCAACACAGCGAAGTGATTGAGATGGATGAGTTGTACGCTCTCCACGAAAAAAAGGGCGCTTCCTCTTGCTTACTACCGCAATAGACCGCAAAACGCGCTGTCTTTTGTCCTTTCGGGTTTGTGAAGCTTTCTCTTGGGAGCAGGCGCAACAGCTACTGGACGCTTGCCCAAAAGCCAATATCTACTGTAGCGATGGCTGCCCTGTTTATCGGGAGTTGATGTACCCCAGCCAAGTGCGTCATCTTGTCGCCCCCGGCAAGAGCCAGACACATAATGTCGAAGGCGGGAACGCCGACCTCGGGCACTATCTTGCGAGGTTAGGGCGCAAGAGCCGTTGCTTCACACGATGTAAGAAGGCTTTAGAATGCGCCGTCAGGCTCTTTCAATGCGCATACAACCAGAGGCAAATCTGGAAGCATGAGAAGAAACCCAAGAATGTACCACCACTCTGTGACTCCATTACTATACGCAAGTAGACACTCCCTACAGCACATACACAAATAATATAGAAAACAGCATCAAATTTGCCGCATGAAAGAGCGCAGCGGGCAGCAGCGCTGCGTTGAGAGCTGTTTTGAAGCAGAGTGTTTTACCGGTGCAGGGTTTCAAGGCCGTACAGAATGCACGCCATAAAAACATGAGCGCCCTACATCACAGGTATACTCTTAACACCAGACGGCAGGCTTGGCAGCCCGCGCACTGAAACTCTGCCTGAAAGCACATACCCTGTGCAGCAGAAGGTTTCTTTGCCGAAGGCGCACAAAGCTGAAATGAGTAAGGATTGAATGAAAACGTGCTAGTAGTAACTGCAGAGCAGATGCGCGAGCTGGACCGCAGGGTCATGCAGGAATATGGCATGCCTGGCATGACGCTGATGGATGCGGCGGGACGCGCCCTGGCAGATTCGGCAGAGGGCTGGGCAGGTTCGCTGCATGGAAAAAAAATTGCACTTTGCTGCGGCGCCGGCAACAATGGCGGAGATGGCTGGGCAGCTGCACGGCACCTGCTGCTTCGCGGTGCACAGCCGCTGATCTGTTCCCCCTATCCACTGGAAAGACTGCGCGGGGATGCACGCCTCCATGCTGAAATTTGCGTGCAGCTTGGTATTGAGCACAGGTTGAATGTAGAGGCACAGCACTGGCCCGATTTGCTCGCTGGTTCTCATCTTGTTGTAGAGGCCCTGCTGGGTACAGGCGCAAGAGGCGCGCCCCGCACGGAAATGACTGCGGCAATAGAAGCAATAAACGCCTGCAGCGCCCCGGTGATCTGTGCAGACATTCCGGCAGGCGTAGACTCAAATACGGGATGCGTAGAGGATATTGCAGTGCAGGCAGATTGTACGGTTTGCTTCGCCTGCCCCAAGCCCGGCTACTTTCTGCCGCCTGGACACAGGTATTTGGGAACGCTGCATCTGGCGGACATTGGTTTTCCCTGGCATAAAATTGAAATCTCCTCCAGCATTCGCATGGGAGCGCTTTCACAGGGCGGTACATTCAAACTCTGGCCCGGCAAGGCGGCGCATTTGTTAGAGAAAAGAGCCAGAGACGCCAATAAAGGAGATTATGGGCACGTATTTCTGCTTTGTGGTTCGCAGGGCATGGCGGGTGCGCCTGCTCTGGCAGCACGTGCAGCACAGCGGGCTGGCGCAGGGCTGGTAACAGTTCTCACCCCAGCAGGCATACAACCGCAAGTGGCCGGCAAACTGGATGAGCAGATGACCATTGCCCTCCCCGAAACGGATGGAGCCGTGAACCTGCAGGCACTGCCCCTGCTGTACAGCGCCTTGCAGCGGGCCACCCTGCTTGGCCTCGGCCCGGGGCTTTCCACTGCTGCTGCTCCGCTGGTGCAGCAGGTGCTGGCAAACCCTCCCTGCCCGCTGGTGGTAGATGCCGATGCACTGAATGCGCTGGCCATGATGCCCGAATGCATGGCAGATGCCCCGCGTTTTCCGGTAGCGCTCACCCCCCACCCTGGCGAGGCGGCAAGGCTGCTGGGAACCACCGTTCAGGCCGTACAGTCTGACCGGATGGGCGCAGTACGCGCCCTGGCAAAAAAATATCATGCCATCGTGCTACTCAAAGGCGCACATACACTGATTGCATCGCCCTCTGGCGACGTCATTATCAATGCTGCCGGCAACCCTGGGATGGCAACAGGCGGTTCGGGAGATGTGCTCACCGGAATTGCCTGCGCCCTTATCGCCCGCACGCTCGCCCCTGCAAGGCACACAGAAAAGAAAGAATTTGCTGTAGAAGATACACTCGCATTGGCTGCGGCTCTGCATGGCATAGCCGGAGACCTGGCCGCACAAACCATAGGAGAAACCGCGCTGACTGCCGGTGACATCATACAATATCTGCCCGCCGCCTGCCAAACAATGGAGGAAAACTGTTGAATACTTTGCATCTGCGCACTGCACTTGCTGCGGCGCTGCTCATCTGGTTGTCGCTGCCCTGCAGTGCAAAAACACCCTCTGGCACCGCAGACAACGCAAAAGCCAATGGCCAATCGGTCAGCAAGCTCTCTGTGATGCAAATACAGCGGGAGGTAACAGGCAGTCTTACCTATCGCTTTGTGTCGGCTGCCGGAAACGGCGCCGCGCCGCTTCCCCTCCCAGCCGCCGCTGCGCCCAACGGCCTCATTGCTCTCACCATTCCACCCGGCACGGCAAACAATGCCGCACTGGAAATAGACGACACCGACAACGGCCTCGCGGCGCAGCTGCCGGTATCTACCAGCGCGCCTGTTGTTCTCAACACCGCCTCGTTCACCAGAATGCAAACTGTACTGCTCTCTGTGCAGGTGCAAGCCAGGGGTGTACTCACCGGTGCAGTGGTTTCACTGGATGCCGCTTCACCCAAATACCACAGTGAATGGCTGCTGAAACCATCGGATGCAGGTGAGGCACAGTTCTCAAATGTGCCGCTGAATACCCCGCTCACAGTAAAGGTATCGTATGCAGCAGACCCCCCGTTCAGCGAAACCCAGACGATTCCATCCAATCCCGCTCCCTCAGGATACCACTGGGCAACCATTACGGTATCATGGCCGGATGCGCAGACAGTACCGCTGCCAGCCGCTACGCCCGCGCAGCCAAACGCCCCGGCACAGACTGCTGCGCCAGCAGCTCCTGCGGTTCCAGCTGCACCTGCTCCCACCTCGCCTATTGGCAGCCTGGCTTCCATTTTCTTCAGCCTGCTGCTGCTGGGGGCAATTGGGTGGGGCATTTCATGGAGCTACCGCACCGGACGCCTCAAAACTTTTCTTGCGGGAGTTGGCATCAGTGCCGCAGCGCCGGGAAGCGGAGATGCAGCGACACAGCCCTCTCCCTTCGATGCCCCCAAAAGCAGACCGCAGCCTATTACCGAAGGCACAGCAGACCCGCTGGCAGGCGGCGGCATGGCTTCTTCCGCCCCCCTCCCTGTCTCAACAGTTCCCCGCCTCATCGCTACGGCAGGAACCTACTCGGGAAGCATTTTTGAACTTTCGGCTGCCTCGGCAGAGATCGGCAGAGACCCTGCATGCCAGGTTGCCCTACCCAACGACAGCCAGGTATCGCGACGCCATGCCACCCTGCAAATGCAGGGAGGACCGCCTGTTCTCATAGACAACGCCTCAAGCAACGGCACGTTTGTAAACGGCGTGCGCATTGCCGCGCAGCAGCCGCATCCGCTGCAGCAGGGCGATGAGCTGACCATTGGCAGCACGCGCTTCCGATTTGAAGGCTGAGGATACGCCATGAAATCACGCATTCTGATGGGGTTGCTGGCGGGAGCGCTGGGAGGGTTTCTGGGCTGGCTGCTGCAGGAAAGCCTCATCAATTACAACTCACTCATTATCCCAAGCGCCCTCCCAGGCCAGCCGCCTGTAGAAGCGCCTCTCACCACACAAATGGTGATGATCATGATGCTTTGCGTGGGCGGGCTGATTGGCCTGTTTCTGGGCGCTGTAGACGGCATTGTAGAAGGAAACAAACGCAAGCTGCTGATAGGCATGCTGCTTGGCGCGCCCGGAGGGTTCCTGCTGGGCATTATAGGGCTGAACCTGGGCAACGTGCTGTTCAATATACTTGGCGGCAGAGAAACGCTGCAAACCGGGCTTTCGCCCACAGGTTTTCTGCAGCAGATTCTGGCGCGTGCGTTCGGATGGGCGCCCATGGGGCTGGGGCTGGGCGTAGGTGCCTCGCTCTCTACGCGCTCAGGCAAACGCATTGGGCAGGGCGCGCTGGGAGGATTTCTGGGAGGGTTCGCAGGAGGGTTTGTGTTTGATATGGCCTCTTCTCTTACCGCTCCCGCTCAAACAGCCCTCTCTTCCAGAGCGATCGACGTGGGAGGGCCGGGCAGGGCCATTGGCTTCACCGCCATCGGCGCTTTCACCGGTCTTTTTATGGGCTTGGCGCAAGTGCTTCTGAAATCTGCCTGGGTGAGGCTGCTGGCAGGGCGAAACGAGGGAAGAGACATCTCACTGGATAAGTCAACCAGCATACTGGGCCGTGATGAACGCTGCGATGTGCCGCTTTTCGGCGACATGCAGGTGGCAGTGCAGCACGCCGCCATTCAGCTCAAGGGCAGCAGGCGCTACCTGCTGGATGCGGGCACGCCGCTGGGAACACTGCTCAACGGGCAAAACCTGCCAGCACGCGGCGAGGCGCTGCTGCAGGATGGAGATATGATACAGATAGGTTCGCACCGAATTCTTTTTCGCGAAAAAGTTTCAGAAACTGCCTCCAGCCGCCGCTCTGCCGAACAGCTGCGTTCTGTTTCACAAGCTGCCCCGGTGCAAATGCCCTCACACCTCTGTCCTTACTGCGGCAGCGCAAAAGATGCATATGGAAACTGCCAGTGCACCATTGCCGTACAGGGTGTATCTTCTGCCCAGATTCCTGGTGGTGCAACTTCCATGTATGCCCCCTCAGCGCCGGTTTCTGCAGGAGGCACGCTTTCTTCGCCCGCAATGGGCTACCAGATGCAAACACAGGGCAGGCTTACCGTGCAGAATGGCGACAAGGCAGGGCAGGTATTTCTGCTGCAAAAGGAGAATACTACGCTGGGACGAGAAGCTTCCTGCGATATTGTACTTGCAAACGACCCTTCCGTCTCCCGGCTCCATGCATATATTGCCGGCGGAGCTGCCGGCTTTGTTCTGCAAGACAACCAGTCAGCCAATGGTACATGGGTAAACGGTCAGCGAGTCTCTACCTGGCAGCTGACCGCGGGAGACAACATTCAGATGGGGCAGACGATGCTGCTTTTCGAGTAGCAGCCCCCCTATACTGCTTCTGAAATGGGAGAGCATGGAAACTATGACTGAAGAACGCACGCAAATTCTGGGCCAGAGCATATCCCCTGGCGCCGCGCCTACCATGATGGGAGGAGGCGCACCCTCAATGATGCCCGCAGACCCCATGCGCACCCAAATGGGCGCGCCTATGCAAACCCTGGAAATAGAGTGCATACCCGGCAACAAGTTTGGCATGGCCGGTGAAGCAGGCCGTGAACATGCCCTGCTGGTGCTGCGCTCATCGGGAATGCAGCCAGGCAGACGCGCACCAATCAATGTCTCTCTCTGCATCGACCGTTCCGGCAGCATGGAAGGCGCACCCATGGAGTATGCTAAACGCGCCTGCGACTACGTGGTGGATATGCTGGAACCAAACGATATACTCTCTATTGTCACCTTTGAAGAACAGGTGGATGTGCTGATGCCAGCCCGGCGCGTGGTAAACAAGGCCCTGGTGAAAGAGCATATTCACAGGCTGGAGGTAGGCAATACCACCAATTTGTACGATGGGCTGATGGCAGGCTGTATGCAGATTGCCTCGGTGCAGGCGCAAACACCGGGGTATGTGAACCGCGTGCTGCTGCTTACCGATGGCGAACCTACCGTGGGTCTGAAAGACTATACCTCTATTGTACAGCAGGTGGCAGAACAGAAAGCGCGCGGCATCACCGTTACCGCACTCGGCTTTGGGCAGGAATACAACGAAGAACTGATGGCAGGCATTGCACGGCGTACGGGGGGAAACTACTACTACATACAGCGCCCCGACCTGCTGCCCGAAGTGTTTCGACGTGAACTGGAGAGCCTGATGACCATTGTTGCCAAAAATGTGCGCGCACGCTTCACACTGCCCAAATGGGTGCGGCTGCGCCAAATTTACGGCATGCAGCCGGTTTTCGGCCCTGGCTACGTAGAAACCGCTGTGCCGGATATGGAACGGGGCACGGCACGCACAGTGCTGGCTGAACTGGAATTTGACAGGCATCCGGCAGGCGTGTTTCGCGTGGTGAAAGCCGAAGCCATGTACGAAGATGTGGCAGGGGCAAAGGCTGGCAGCGCACGGGCCGACTGCGTAGTGGAATTTACCGCCGACAGGTCGCGAATACCTGCAGGCATCAATTCGGTGGTGCAAAATGAACTGGAAGTGGCGCGCGCCTCGCAAAACCTGCAGCGCACCATGATGGGTATGCGCACGCAGCAGCTTACCGCCATGGGAGCCATGTCGGAACTGCAGCAGGCGCGCACTATTCTCATGCAGGCAGGTAAAACCGAGCAGGTGCAGCAGCTGGATTCTGCCATGCAGTCGCTCAAAACCGGCAGCGCCGATGTAGAAAAAACACTGATGGGGGCGGTAATACAACTCGATCAGGGCAAACAGTAAAAAGAGGAGTAACCGGATATGATCGATGAGGCAACCCGTGTAATGAATGCACCCGACCGCACTCTGCTGGCCAATGCAGGGCTGCAAAGCGGATCCGACCCAATGCGCACACAGATGGGCGGCTCTGTTGTCTGCCCCGTTTGCAAAGCCGTTGCCCCCCTTATGGAAACCTACTGCCCAGAGTGCGGATACCTGGTGAGCGCACCGCTGCCCGAAACCGCAGAAATGCCCGAAACAGGCAAACCGTTTGCCGAACTGGTAGATTCTGCCGAAGGAAGGCGATACCCGGTACAGCGCGGAGTAAACACCATAGGCAGGCAGGATGCCGACATACTGCTGCTTCACCCTACTGTTTCACGCCTGCACGCACGCATCACTGTAGAAGAAAACACTGTCACGCTGGAAGACCTGGGCAGCACCAACAACACCCGCATAAACGATCAGAAGCTTGCACCAAACCTTCCCTCCCCCGTTCCCGAAGGAGCTATGCTTCGTTTTGGAGACGTGCGCCTTGTACTGGAGAAATCCGGCGAGGTCGCAGTCAGCCAGGAGGCGGCCATGCCCACCCTCGCCATGACGCAAACACAACTGCCCGAAACTCCAGTCTCTTCGGCTGCACCGCCTTCAGCGCTTCTGCGCTGGCAGGAAGGCCCCGGCAGCGATATACCGCTTTCTGAAGGCGTTATCACCCTGGGCAGACGCCCCGACAACAGCTACCCGCTGCTCAATGATGCCTACATTTCCGGCAGACACGCCGAAATCAGCGTGAACGGCCAGGAAGTGGTGCTCACTGATGTGGGCAGCACCAACGGCACCCAGGTAAACGGCCAGAAACTTGCCGCGCACATGCGCACAGCACTGGCGGAAGGCGACATTGTACAACTAGGGCAGACGCGCTACGAGTTTGTACTGCTTCAGCTCCCCGTAGATCAACCTGACAGTGCAGAAGCCGAAGAAGAAGAAAACAATTCACATGACTGATCTCTCTTCCTATCCCGGTCAGGAACCTACAGCAAAGTTTGATCGTGAAGAACTGGTGCAGGGCTGGCGGAATTACGAACCGGCATCTCCCGAATTTGAAACCCGAATCCGGTTTTCAGCGCGTACCGATATGGGGCAGGTACGGGAAAACAACGAAGACAAATTCGACTTTTACGAACCGGAAGCCCCGGCGCTGCTTGCACAGAGAGGCGCACTGTACGCGGTTGCCGATGGAATGGGCGGGGCGCAGGCCGGGCAGATTGCCTCTGAACTGCTGCTGAAATACCTGATAGCCGGGTATTACAACCACCCCTCTCCCGATGCGGTCACGGCAATGCGCGATGCGATTGTAGAGGCAAATGAACGCATTCATGCCCTGGCGCGCATGATTCCCGAAAGAAGCGGCATGGGCACCACTCTTGCTGCGCTTGTGCTGGTAGAAAACCGGGTTGTGGTGGCGCATGTAGGAGACAGCCGGGTATACAGGGTGCACAACGGCAGCCTGGAACAGATGACATGCGACCATTCGTGGGTGGAAGAGCAGGTGCGCGCCGGCCTCATGACCCGGCAGGAAGCAGAAATGTCGCCGTTTCGCAATGTGATTACACGATCGGTGGGAGCAACACCGGACGTGGAACCTGAATTTCACACATATCCGGCAGTGCCGGGCGATATTTGGCTCGCATGCAGCGATGGCCTGACCGGTCATGTGGAAGACGAGGAAATAGGGCGTATCCTCATGCAAAACTGCCCTTCAGAGGCGACCCGGCAACTCATCATGCTGGCTAATGCACGGGGCGGCAGAGACAACATCACGGTGTTTGCTCTCTCTATTCGCGAGGTGCTGCCATTTGCACAAAATGCCATGCATGAAGCCCCGCAGCAAACACGCGAACCAGCAGATGCACCCCAAACGGAACCACCCAAAAGCGGCATACGACGGCTGTTCGGCAAAGCCTGATACCTGTTGGTTCCTGCTGCTGTCTGCAAGGCACATGCCGGCAGCAAACAACTGACAATTTGAAGCCTGCTCTTCTGCGGCGGTATTGCCTTATTCAGAACCAGCCCGGCAGTTCGCTCCTGTTCTCTGCAAACGGTCTGTCTACGCCTCTGTCTGCTCTACACCTGCTCTCGCCTCAATGCGCTGCGCCACGTCAGAGACAACGCCAAAACGCTTCTGGCCCAGCAACAGCCTGCATGCATCGTTTCAACAGGCGTCTGTTTACAATGCAATTCATCGTAGACCTCGTTTCTTTGCAGCCGGGAGGCATGCGAATACCTCCCGGCAAATAAATGAGAAAACCTGTTACGGGCCGCCGGGAGGGATGGTCCCTGCCCAGTCGCTGATTATATCAGATGCCTCCAAATTCGGCGCATTCTGGGGGTCATCCTGACAGTTCTGTATCTCCGTAGGGTATTCTGGCGGTAGTTTGAAGGAATGCGATGGATCCTT
>DAIDHN010000011.1 GCA_027459665.1 Chthonomonadaceae bacterium
TCGACATACCACCCGAATATGGCTCCTGCAGGGTCTCGGATGACTTCTTTGCAGTGGACGCACTGGAAAACAGGCTGTGGCTCAGTTTCAAACTCTTCCAGGCGGAGCGGGTTGGTTTCGGGTTTATTGGGCTTTTCTAGTTGGTCATCGTCAGGATTTTCGTCGTATGCGGGCATGGAATTCATCCTTCAATTCCACAAGGCAGAGGGCGCACGGGCTGTCGAATCCTGTGCGCCCTGTTCAGCGTTATTATACCCGTCAACGGGGGTCTGATCTATCAATGACCATGACGCGAACATCCGAAACCGTTGCAAACATTCTGCTCATTGGACCGCCAGGGAGTGGAAAAACCATGCTGGCACGCCGCGTGCCTTCCATTTTGCCCCCCATGACTGTGCCTGAAGCGCTGGAGGCAACCAAAGTAGCTTCCTTTTTGTTCCTCTTCTCGGATATAATATAGCCCACCCTGCGACGGAACAAAAGATTTGCCGTCGCACAGAGGAGGGGCGTATAATATGGCGAACCGTGCGACGGTACAAGCCGCACAATCAATCCCGGAGGAGGAGCTTGCTAGTGCGGTTCTATCACCAAATCCGCAGAACGTCCAATTGCGTCCTCTTTCGGTCGAGCAGATTGTTGCCACCTATAGGAAGGCGCTTAAGCCTGAACTCGCCGTACAAAACTGGGAACATGGAAACTGGAAACCGTTCGTGGTCTCCCCTCTATTTCGACAGATCATCGACCATAACGGCAACGTCGTTGATCTTGAGACCCGCCAGGGCCGACATGCTGCCATCTACGTTCGCGTCTCCACCATGCAGCAGTGCGGCGATAAGCGAGATGATGGCTACAGCGTCGAAGATCAGATGCGCTCCAACATCGCTGCCGCCGTAAAGAGTGGGCTGGCGTTCCGCATCTACAGCGATGCGGGCCTCAGTGGTTACTATGCCACAAACGATCCTGAAGTTATCCAGCAGATCCGCGAAAACCAGGCGACGCTCTATCGGCAAGCCTTTGAGGAAGTCATCCTGCGCGATGCTCACACCTGGAATACCCCGGCGCAAGTAGCAACGATGAGAACCTTTCTCGATCATCGCTGCAAGGCCATCGCCAAAGGTGAAAAGGAGGCGTTGAACGAGTGGAAGGAAGAGCAGGTTGACCACGACTGGCGTAACGTCGATCTCGTGTTTGCCCTACGCTATCAGCACAACAAGGGCGCACGCTTTCGTCCGGCCCTACACGCCCTTCTGGAGGAGATTTCCTCGATTCACAGTATTCTCGTCACCGATGCCGACCGATTAAGCCGAAACCAGATGTTGTTTGTCGTCCTCTCTCAACTCTTCCAGCGAGAAAAGGTGAAGGTCTACAGCAGCGAGGGCGCGGCGGATTGGCTCACAGGCGATCAGATGGAACAGCAAATTGTAGGGGTCGTCTATGCCTTCCAAGCTCAGAACCGCATCAAGGATGTCAAACGCAGCGTCCTTCGGGGTCTGGTGGGAATGTTGCGGGCGGGCCGTCCCCACGCTCAGCTTCCCTTCTGGTTGGAACGCGATGAGGAGGGATACGCGCGGCTCGTCGAGGCTTATGTTCCTCTGGTGCGCCAGATCATAGAACTGGCGCAGCGTACCGACGCCTATTATGGTGAGGCCAAAATTGCCACAACCCTTCAAGAGATTTGGACAGTGCATAGCACTTGTTGACAATCTCGACGTAGGTAGTACGGCCTAGAATGTCCTCAATGTCGGCCTCATTCTGACCGGCGTATGAATCTGCGGTTAGTACGTGTCCGCTTCGCAGTATCTCGGCTTCGCGGAGTTTCTGCACCTTCGTCTTGTCGCCTTGCTTGATGTCCGTCAAGACGGCGATATGCAAGTGGCGACCGCCGAACAGGATGACGAAGCTCATAACTTTGTCGAGGCCACCAGCGGGCGCGATAGACCAACGCGGGTCAAGATGGGGTCGCTTGAGCCTCTGAAGCTCGTTGGACAGGGTTTTGAGGAACAGATAGTCCGATGGCCCCTCGACGATGAGCGTATGAGCGCCTACGAATAACGTTTGCGTGATGTCGTAACCAAGCGCGCCCTGTAGAGGGAGAATTGTATCGGCATCCGTGCTGAGGATACGATCCCCGACCTTTGTTCCTTCGATGATCTCTCGGCCTCGTGCGTCTTTCGAGGTATGGTCTTCCACAGTTCGGGCGCTCAATATGTGATCCGGGTCGATCATGAACGGAGAGTGGGTGGTATAAATGACTTGGTGCTGCGGACGAAGTTTCTCGTTGATGTAGCGTAGCAGGTCAGCCTGGGCTGTACCGTGGAGGGACAAACCTGGTTCGTCGAGGAGGATGAAGAGGTTCTTGCCGTAGTGCTTTTTGACCTGTGAAAACCAGACCAGGAAGGAGAAGAACCAGATGAAACCTGTACTTCGCTCGTCGAAGTTCACCGTTACGCGATGACGCTGGTTCTCGATGCGGGTGCTAAACACGTACCCCTCATTGAACGGTGGATGGTCTTGCGGGCGAGCTTGGTCACAACGAAACTGCACTCTAAGGTGCTGGTTCTGACTCCAGTACTCGAAGATTTCGTCGGAAATGCGGTTGGATACAGCCTCAAGTTCCATGATGAGTTCCTCAGACGTTCCGGTGTTCGCCACTCCTTCGACACTACTATTGGCGAGATCAAGGAATGCGAGGAAGACTTTATCCTTCTCATCGAGCGTGTCTTGCTGTTTGCGTGCGCTTATGTCGTTCAGGGCAGCCCGACCCGGCATCTTGTAATACTCGGAGAAGTAGACAAAGATAGGTAGCCGATCCGCAAGGAAGTTTCTAATTGCGGCTCCGGCGTCGGAATTTGGATAGCGCTGTTTCAGGGTTGATAGAAGCTGTGTTTGCGCGTCGGAAGGCGCTTCGATCTCACTGAGCAGGTTCATCAGTTGAGCGATACTATCCGTACTGGGTAGTGCCTCTTTCTCTATCTCACTCAGGTTACTATCCGTAAGCGCTTTCGAGACGAGCGACTTATCATTGTGCTGAAGAGTCCAGGAACGAGAGTTGGAATAGCCCTTCGTGACCGTTACTGTTTGACTGGTCAACGGATTGATACCGAAATACTCCTCGACAGCCAACACATCCGAATCTTCCAGTTCCCAAATTGTGGTGAGTACGTTGTCATGGGTGTCCTGGTTATCGCGGTCACGGTAGGTCGAAACGTGGCGACGGGGATATTCGGTTTCCGCGAAGTTGGCCTTGTCCTTCTCAACCGGCTTAAGTTTGTAGAGGGACTCAAGGATCGCTGACTTTCCGGACTCATTCTTACCCACGAGACAAGTTACTTCGTCGATCCTAAACTCAGTCGAGTCCTCGACGCACTTGTAGTTTTGGATTTGAAGTGTCTTGAGAATCATCCGGCCTAAACCTCCTCGTCGCCGTCGCTGCCCACACGGTACTTGATGTCGTAGTTGATGATGAAGTCTGTTTCATCATCGGTGAAGCCGTAGTACCGCGCCAACAACCGGTCTATCTCGTCTATGATGGTCTTGGATTGGCTCGGATAGAATGTTTGGTATTCACAGTTATATCGGACGGTTATTTGGGACTTCCGCCGATAGTCCTCCATAAGTTGGTCGAAAAGGTTACTGCACGTCGCAATTGTCATTTCATCAGGATTCCCTATGGGAAAGCCGCTCACGTCATCGCCAGTGAGATTCCGGCAGTTTCCCATTGACACGAATCGAAAATAGAAGAGCGAACTGTTCAGTATCGCTCCTATCATCTTACTGATTTCTGCGCTCGTGCCGTAAATGTCACGGAAGTGATGAACCGAGCGTTCCTTCGTCTCGGACTTAAAGTACGGCTCAAAGTCCATTGCACGAATCCAGTAAAGAGGGCTTCTGTGATAGTGCAGAATCGTACCGCCGCGTTTCACAAGGTATTTCTCAACCGTCTGGGCCGTTCGCGCGAGTTTTCGTGTAACTGCCGAAGCATAGTGGGAATCTATCTTGACGAATGCCTTATGATCTACCATGTCCGCCTGAACGTATGCGATTTTAGTGAAAAGGCTGGTCCGTTCCTCGTGGCTCCAAAGTAGATAACGTGAAGAGAACAATTCCGGCTTGGGTTGAGCCTCGTTTGTTCCAAGTATGATTGTGAGGCGGAGATTAACTCCCTCGAACAGCTTGGATGGTCGGAAGCCAAAGCCGGAATACCAGCAGGAGCACAAATGCTTTAGCAGGTAGTTGCGTAAAGTCTCAGTAGTGCTGACACTTATAGCCGCGAGAGGAGTTATAAGGCCAAGCCTTCCTCTACTTCGGAGCAGTGCTATGGCGCGTTCAGCGACGAAAGCGTATAGGTCTCCGCAGTCCTCCGTGTCAAAGCCAAACACCAGATACTCGCCTTTGACTTTGTTATAATCCACGAAAGGCGGATTGCCGATTATCGCATCGAACCCGCCATCGGCCATGACATGCGGGAATTGTAGAAACCAGTGAAAGGGCTGGTGAGTGGCGAGGAAATCCTCTTGCCGCTTTTTGGGAGGGTCCGGGTATTTGCCCGCCGTTCTATAGAGACGCCAGAGGTCTTCATCCAAGTCGGGCTGCACGAGGGCGCAAGAGCGCAGAATGTCCTCCTTCGTCTGGGTCGGCCTATCGAGAGCCTCGCCAAGTTGCTGCTTGCGGAACAAATCTACTTTGTGACCGTACTCGGCGACCTGCATTCGCAGTTTCGAGTGATCTTTCTCGAAAGCGAACGTGCTCTTCTCAACCTCGACCACGTGCCACTGCCGGTCAATGTCCTCGATGGATGTGTAGCCTACCAGTGTGTTTCCGGCGAGGATGTTGAAATCAATATCCGGTAGCGGCTCGATCCCCTGGTTTGGCTTTGATGGGTCGCGGTCGGCATGGGCAATCAGATTGAGGAAGAGGCGCAGTTTGCAGATTTCAACGGCTTCCTCCATAATATCCACGCCGTAGAGATTATTGACGATGATTGTCTTGTGAATATAATAAGAGCGATTCGGGTGTTCGGCGATTCGCGCAATCTCGGCGCGAAAACTCTGTAGCACATCGTCTGTAAGTGTTGCGGGATCGAGGAAAGATTGCTGCGCGTCCACTTCGTTGACGAACGCGAACTCACCCTTCATGGTCAACGGAACGGATTGGCCTTGCGGTTCGTTTATCGCGAGTACCTCCATGCGGTCAAGGCAGGCTTCATAGAGTGGATAAAGAATGTTGAGAGCCGCGAACAGAAACGCACCAGAACCACACGTTGGGTCAAGGATGGTGATTCGCTGTAGGCAGCGGAAGTAAAAGTCCCGGAGAACCGCTGCGTCCTGGCAAGTGTCCACAAAGTCGCGTGCAATGCGCGGCAAATCCAGGTTGTAGGTGATGAAGTCGTTGACGGTGGTGATCTTGGCGTCGTGGAAATCCGCTAGGATGGCGGCGTACCGCTGGCGGCGGGCGATAAACTCGCGCCATGTCTCGGTCGGGAGGGCATATCCCAATGGCGCGCGTTCATTCCAGAAGGCACGTCGGGATACGTCGGCTACGCCTAGTTCGATTTGCGGCGGAAGCGGAAGTTCCGTCCCATGTTTCACGGCAGGATAGATGTACGGCTCGATCTCACTGACAGGTATAGGACGTGTAGAGTTTGCAGCGTGCCCGTTGGCTTCGGACAGCATATCGAATATGCGGGGAATCACCGTGTTGCGGCAGATGTAGCCGGTGATGTCCTCCTTCGTGTAGTAGGCTCCCTTCTCCTTCTGTTCGCTTTTGGAGATGACGTACTTCTCGAAGATGAAGCCGAGAACGTCCGGGTTGATCTGGCGCTCGCTGGTCAAAGGCCGGTCGTCAATGTGCCAGGTGTAACGATCAAAGAACTCATACAGCCGCCCGAAAGCGTCATCCTTGATTTTGATGGCGGCGTGATCGTGCTCTAACTTGTGCGGCATGAAGAGGCCGCCGTTGAGATAGGGAATATCACCGAGAAGGTGCCGCGTCTCCTGGCTGCGCTGTTCGGCGGGCACGGCGAACCCCTCGAAGAAAAGCGGGCAGAGGAAGTCCTGGTAGTAGCCGTTCCCGCGTGCGGTGTGGTCGTTGAGCTTCTTTCGGAGGTAGAAAGGATTGCCGTCCAACAGGCCGTTCGACTGGATGAAGTAGATAAACATCAGACGGTTTAGAACGACAGAGGCGTACCACTGGCGGTTTTCCAGGTTCTCAATGCCCTCGATGAAACCGACGAAGGTATCCTTGTGATCCTTGAACTCGTCATAGAACTTCTTCGTAACGCGCTCGACGTTCACAACCTCTTGAAGCCTGGCGCGGAACCCCTGGGCCTTCGCTGTCCTTAGCCGTTTGAGCATTTCGTTCTCGAAGTTGCCCGGACGCGCGGTATCGAGAAAGAGTTGTGCCATGCGAATGCCGGGCGTGCTTCCCAGCGCCTTGTCCGGGTCTTCGGGCGCAAGAATAAGGAGTGTCCGGGGCAGGTTTACGAAGACGACTGCGAACTGTGGCTCTGCCCGAAGTTGGCTTTCCACGATGGCGACAGCATCCTGCCAACGGTGTGAGTCCAGTGTAAGGCGGTATATCCATGCGCCCGTGTCCGGCACTTGCCCGGCTCGGCGAAGTCGCGGCGAAAGGCTCGGTCGGGCGCGCCCCCGGAACGGGTGGTCGGTCATGGTCGGCGGATAGCGAAACCAACCGAGGTCAACAAGAGCTTGCGCGAACTGTTGATCGCTGCCAGTGAGAAGTTGAAGGGTCTCGTGGCTCATGAGGCCGCCGCCTCCGTTTCGGGAATGAGTTCGAGATAGCAAACAACCTCAAGCGGCACTGTCTCCGGGTTCTCTGTCGTTACCGCGAGTGTGGGCAGTGTGCTTTCAAGCCATGCAATGAGGATCGTCGGGTTGCGCTCTTCGATGGCTCGTTTTAGCAGTTGCTCGCCGGTGGTCTTATGGCGCTGTAGGTCAAACTTACCGAGCCGTCGCGCAAGATCGTCGGGCAGAGGTTCGGGCCGGGCAGCGAAAAACTGCTGTATTCGCTTGTTGATGTGTCCGGCGGGCCAAATCTGCCCGACAGTAGCATCATGGTACTGCTGAACGAGCATCTCACGGCATCTGCATTCCGCGTCCAAAATGGTTGCCCAATGGATCGCGCGTGGGGAAACATCGGGGCGCGGTCGCTCGGTGTCCGGTGGCTTGGCAGATTCAATGAGCGGAAGGATTTCGCTCACTTCCTGGCTTGGTGTAAGAGATGGGTTCGCTGCGTCGGGATAAAGCAACCACCAACAGGGGTTCGTTTGTAGATCGCTCCCGGCGCGGATGCAGAGAAAGAGACTGGCCCTGGTGGCCTTCTTGTTGCTCTGGCATCCGAAAGGTATCTTGGAAACCTGCTCGATCCCGAAGTCCACGAGGAGTTTGATGGCACGATCAAGCGTGTCGTGGAAAACGTTGATCGGGTTTCGTGCGTCGATCTCGTCAATGACCGACGTGTCGCCCTGCCGGGTTCGTCGGAGTTCTTCCAAACTAAACACGCTGACCGTTTCGCCGATGACGCTGCTGTCCGTAGGCATATTTGCTTGAATCTGCTCGATCTTGGCCTGTAGGCGCTGCACGATCTTGAGTTGCTCTTCTAGCGCGCCTTCGGGAAAGAAGTTGGCAATCGTGATGTCCGTGTGTTCGGAGAAGAGCCGGTCAATACGCCCGTTGCGCTGTATCATGCGGACCGGGTTGAAGTGCAGATCGTAGTTGATGAGGTAGCCACAATCCTGCAAGTTCTGGCCCTCAGCGAGAACGTCTGTAGAAATGAGAAGCTGGATCGGCCGGGAAGGCGGGTCGTCCCGCCGTCCGTTCGCTTTGGGCGCGAAGTCGCGGACAATGCGCGTCTTTTCTGCCGGTCTGAGGCCGCCGACGATCATCTCCACGCGGGTGCTACCGATGGCGTCCATGAACTCGTGGTCGGTACTCAATTGTTCGTAAACGTAACGCGCGGTATCACTGTAGAAGGTGAAGAGAAGTACCTTCTGATCCGGTAGGAGATGCTTGAGTTCGTTTTTGAGACGCGCGATCTTGCCGTCGCGCTCCCCTAGAAGCATTCTGGCTTTGAGCAGGAGGGGTTCCAGTCGGGCGCGGTCGGCTTTTACGTCGCGTGCTAAGCGGTTGATGTCATAGTCTGACGGATCGCGCTCTACCAGGGCTTGCAGGTACGCAGAGGAGTCAGCGTCGTCATCGTCAAGCTCGTTGGAAAAGTCCAGTTGGAAGCGGCGGTACTCGTCGTTCGTCAGCCTGCGGCCCTCGCGGAGTGCGGCGACAACTTGGTCGCTGAACCGAAGAAGACGCTCGCCCGTGGCAAGGAATGATGCAAGGCTGCTCTCAAGCCGTTTAAGCAAGAGTATCTTGAAGAGGGTTTGGAGCGTCGAATATGTCTGGTTGGCCTGCACGTTTGGTTTGGAAGAATATTGCTCTACGTTGTAGGCTCCGAGAGTGAGTGTCTCGACGGTCTGGGCAATCTGTTCGTAGGTAAGATCGGTCTGTGTCGTGCTTAATGAGTAATCGAGCGCGGCCATGTGTCGGGTCGGAAAACGGACTTCCTTTCCGGCAATAACGATGGTTTCTCCTGCCTGTTGCCTGCGCCTTATGTCCAAGCGGCTGCGACAGACCATCGTTTCGAGAAGAAGGTCTGTGGTCGCGGCCTCGCCCTTCTCAACCCGCTTGAAGAACTCCCGCAGGCTCGCCATACGAAGGTTCGTAGATTGGAAAAAAGCGTCATTGTCGCGGGTCATGAGCCGGTAAAGGCTGTAGAGGTCGCCGATGCCGTTGTTGATCGGCGTCGCGGTCAACAGGAGGACTTCCTTATCGACGGGACCTCCTTGTAGAACCCGCATGAGATTGGTGAACCGATTCGCGAGTGGATTGCGGAAGTTATGGGCCTCGTCCACGATGACGATAGCGTACTGCTCAAGTTGGCGGAGCCGGTCATCGGCGTCGGCAGCGGTCGTGTTGCCGAGTGTCTCCATGCTCTCAGTGTCCAGCGCAACGCCCTGTTCGCGGCTCGCATCTCGCCAGACGTTTTCAAGTTGGGCAGGGCAGATCACAAGAACCTTGCGCTGGTGGCGTGGCCGGGTTTGCGCTCTGCGCTGAACCGCGCCAAGCGCAACGAATGTCTTTCCCATTCCCACAGCATCGGCAATGATGCAGCATCGGTGCTCGGCAAGTATGCTGAGGGCTGCGTCACGGCCTTCTTGCTGGAAGATGGCGAGGTCAACGTCACCGGCAGAGGGAGTTAGTGACAGAAAACGGTGGCGGTATCGCTCAAAAAGTGCTTTGGCATATGGATGGAAGGGAGCGAACCGGCGGATGCGTGAACCGTCGAGCCATGCGATAAGGTTGTCTTTGAAGGGTTCACGCTCGGCGTTGAGTGCCTGCGTCCACTGAGATTGAAACCAGTCACGAAGTCTTGCTACGGCTTCGGAGCGATCTTGAAGCAAGTTAAGCTCGCGTTGCCCAAGCATCCCAGCCCTTGTGAGGTTGCTGCTCCCGACGATGCCGATGTTCTCATTTACATAGAGTTTGGAGTGTGTTCGGCGGGCAGCTTTGGCTGCGTGAAACGTTGACCTATTCAGGGCTTGGATAGCCGGGCCGATGCTCTCGTCGTCTGTTGTTCGGTCAAGTGGATCGGCTCCGGTGTCGCGCCAAGTGCGGGCGTCTTCAAACGTAATGGTGTCCTGAGCAGTAGGTATATCCGATAGCTCATAGCCGACGAGCAAACGGACTTCGCCGTTCTGAGCGCCATCTGCGAGGGCCGCGATGCCGAAAGCATCAACGAATGCCGATGAAACGTCGAGATGTCGTGCTTCTGTCAGTGCCTCAACTGCATCGATCATTCGGAACTTGTCGTTGTCTGCTACGAATTGCCCGGAGAGAGCGGGCGACGTTGAGTCTGCGTGAATGCTCACAGAACAGGATCACCTCTAAGGACTGTGAAGAAGTCCCTACCTTTCGGTTTGTAAGAAAAGAACTTTGCGCGAATCCCGGATACGAGTCGTCAGCACTCGTCCTTCTGTATATCGTCAGCGTTCTTCTTTGAATATTCACCTTTGATGCTGGGCAATCCTCCGGTAGCGGCTGTTGGGCTGTCGGAGGATTGCCAGACTCTCGCGTCAGCTAACCCGTGCAAGGAGTAAGGTAGGGCGGGCCGCGACGGTCATTCAGGGATTCATGCTCTAGGACGATGGTCTGTCATCGCTAACCCCGTATGTCGTAAGAATCTCGTTAGCGTGGGTATGCGAGGTCTCCCTGTTGCATAGTCTCCTTGCTGTTTAGTACGATGCGCAGCATAGGAAAAGATAACACTATCTTTTGCCCGTGTGATTGAGACGAAAAACAAGCGCAGTGCTTCTAATTCCTCCTGTCTCCCTACCTCCAAGCCTGGTATTTGATGGTCTTCAGCTACAGGGATGAATACAACGTCTGCGGAAAGGCCCTTTGCTTTGTGCATCGTCAATATGTGTATTCCCGGCTCTAGTCCTACGCCGCCTTCGCCGATTGACTGAGCTGCAATTGCTGAAAGCAATCCCGACAGGCTTGAACATTTGGAGCGCTCGATCTCTTCATTCAACTCCTTCAGCAATGATTCTTTCACGGCTGTGTCACCCGTTACGTAATCAACAGCCCGTTTGATTGTTTCGTCCATAGCTGCTGCTTTGTCTTCACTTTCTAAAGTGTGGTCATAGATTTCAGAGAGCTTTTCGCGAATACTCGTGACGTTGGTGGCAATTCGTGGGCCGAACTTATCGATCAAACCAGGGTTCTTTTCTATCTCAGATAAGCCTTCAAAGAACTTCCATTTCTGGGCAACACACAAATCATAGATAGAGCGTAGAACAGTTTCACCGATGCGGTTAGTTCTTTGGAGTTGAAGTACTATGCGCCATGAAACACTATCGGCCTGTCCAAGACAGAGTGACAGGATCGCTCTTAAAAGAATTCCCGTTTCCGTCTCAAGCGGTTTCTGTTTTGTATCATCTGCAACCACAAGTCCAACTTTTGCGAGTGCTTCGCGGATGGGCTTGGAATATTTCTCGTTATGATCGCTTCGGAGAAGAATGAGAACTATCTCAGGGAAGATTCCTTCTGATGTATACATAGTTTTGATCATCGAAGAGATCCCCGCCGCTTCTGCGAATTGGTCAGCGTAGAGGTGCAGTTGAACAGAACCATCTTTACAAGAAGGATCTGGCAGCGTACCTTTGTCCTTTCGGTCGGTATCCAGCCGAATGACGTGATGGGCTAAATCCAGAACCGCTTTAGAGCAGCGGAAACACCATTGTAGATTGAACTCTTTTGCCCCGTCATAGTCATTGAGAAAATCGCGAATTGCTTGTGGGGTGGCATGACGAAAGCCGTAGATACTCTGGTCATCATCGCCCGCTCCGGTAACCTCACAACCATGATAGGCTAATTGCTTGACAACTGCTAAGTCACAAGGATTCAAGTCTTGAAACTCGTCAACGATCAGATGCTGAAAATCGCTTTCAAGCTGGAATTGTGGACTTTGCTCAAGGGCAACTTTGACCTGATATACCATCTCAGCACGCAAGGTGTAGCCGAAGACTTCTCGATGTCTTATCCAGTGAGAGATAAAAGCAGGGTTTCTCTTTAGATGCGTATCATATTCTGCGCCGGAAAGGTTTTGTTCCCAGGCAGAAGAAAGATGATTTAGCTCGGCTTTGACCGTTGCAACATCAGCCTCAACAAGGTTCTTGAGGTCTTCAATGACGACTTGCCTCTCGAAGTAATCATCAGCAACACGGACAGGGGTGGGGATTGATTCCACGTTGTCACTGTTTTTGATGAGTTGCCGTAGAGCAAAGCCATGCATCGTCGCAACGAATGGAAACTCAGAGGTTTCCTCCTTTAATGCCTCCTGCAAGTCCTTACGGAGTTGCTGTGCTGCTACCCTGGTAAAGGAGAGCGCTAAAATATTCTGTGGATCAATGCCGTGCTTTTTGACTAGAGCAAGTGCCTTGCCCTTGAGAGTACGGGTCTTTCCTGTCCCAGGCCCGGCGAACAAAACAGCGTGAGAGCCGCTATGCTCTGCGGCTTTTTTCTGTTGGTCGTCAAGTCCTGAATACCAATCGGGCATAGTTTCCGAAACCGAGTTTTCTTCCTGGGGCATAGTGCTTTTCTCCATGTTAACCTGATAGAGCAAAGGTTTATGGATTATGCGTGTCTTTCTGCGGCAAGTTTTGCACAGAATTAGTTCGCACGTCTGTATGTTCGGCGTGTTGCTATTGCTTTCCTGCTCAAGGCAAGAAAGCAGAACCTAACCCTCCGCCGTGTCTCCAGGTAAATGCAGATGGGCCAGCGGCCATACGCCCTGCCTCTCTGTACGAGGTGGAAGTTGTGCGGTTGCATCGAAAGTCATGTCTCCGACTGAGGTCACCATAATCGGCACAAATTGATCGTGCTGCCCTTGAGTAATTCCGTCAAGGTAGCCGGAACAGGTCAAGATGATGCTGTTGCCTAGATTGGCATGGTAAGGAGCGTGCGTGAGAGATTGCTTGATTGCCTCGGCGACCTTGTGCGGGAGACCAGCGACAATCGCAAGGTACATTTCTACGGAAAAGTCAAAACTTACCATGTATTCGGTTTCACCCATCATTAAGGTACCGCTTCCGGTGTAAAGCTCGTCACTGACACGAAATAGGTCATGCAAATAAAAAGATGGGAAAAGATGCAGTGCATCCCGCTCGCAACCTATTTTTAGTATACTGAGACCGTAATCCAGAAGAAAATCCCGAAGCTCCGGATTTTGCAGATAACGCGGGTGGAGTGCCTTGAGTACATCATTCCAGCGAACGTCCACGTCACAAACATTTATGTGGAGCAGAGATTCCCACCGATCAACGGCGTATACAACGAGTTCGCGACCGTTGCAGAGCCCGTAATGGCGGGCGCGGACATCTGGGTGAATTGCGTAACTATACGCTTGCTCAACGTGATGTGAGTTAACAATGTCTTGATCCGGCGCTTTCGCATCAAGCACCATTACAGCATCCGAATCGGAATAGAGCGTATAATCTGGCACAATGTTAACCGGATGACGTTTTGATCCAATCATAACAAATGGGTGTACCAAGATTTTGCTTCTGGTGAACCGGATAGGACCTGTTGGACTATACCCAACTCCTTTTAGAATTGGCGCGACGATCTCTTCTCGCACTGCGTCTTCTTTGAACGTGGGATCATCGAGTGCTGAAAAATCGAAATGCTCGAACATGGCTTTGTCCTAAACGGTGGCGCTGCGCGCCATTGAATTCTGCTTACCGGTGTAGTTGTAGAAGGTGGCGCGGCTGATCTTGAGCAGATCGCAAATCTCTTTGACGGATCGCGTCGTGTCTTTGCGAAGCTCCAGTGCCATCGCTGCCTTTTTCTCGTCGAGCTTCTTCGGGCGTCCGCCGTTCTTCCCTCGCGCTCTGGCCGCCTCCAATCCGGCCTTCGTGTTCTCGATCATGTTGTCGCGCTCGAACTGTGCGAACGCGGCGACGATGTGAAAGAGTAGTTTTCCGGTGGCTGTCCCCGTGTCAATGCTCTCGTTCAGGCTCTTTAGCTCAATGCCCTTTTCTTGGAGGATCTGCACCGTCTCAATCAACTGCTTGAGGCTGCGGCCTAACCGGGAGAGTTTCCAGATAACAAGGGTATCGCCTGGGCGCATAAAGGAGATCGCCTCCATCAGTCCGGGTCTGGCTGCTTTCGCGCCGCTCATCTTGTCTTCAAAGATCCGCTCGCACTTCGCCGCCTGTAGCGCATCCCTCTGAAGTTCTAGGTTCTGGTCCTGGGTGGAAACCCGTGCATAGCCGACTAGCATCTATTCTTCCTCGTTCGTCTTCCTCGCCGCTCCGGTCATCGTAGAGCCTCGTTTTTCTGTCCACAGTGTACAGAAACTCATTATACCTGGCAAGTTATTAGACGTAGATAGATGGACGGGTTTTCAGGCGGAAAAAGGGGACTTTTGACATATATCTTGGGGAACGAGCGGACAGTCCAGAAAACCTTCGTTTTTTATACAGCTACCAGGCAATCAGAAGTGTGCTTCAACGTAATTCTTCCAAGCCTCGAATTCCGAATCACGGAGGCGCGGCACATCTGCCAGGACTTCGATTACTTGGTTCAAATCTCGATGGTTGCCATCCCGAAAGTTGATATAGTGTTCGTAGACTTCGCCGGGATAGCGCAGCGCGCCGCGAATATCCCCCTCGATTGTCCCGCAAGATACTTTCAATATCGCCCTCGCAAGGTGATTCCAATACGCTGGCACCCCAACTACATCATTAGTTCGTAAGCTATCCCTGAGCCGAAGAACAAGTTCCTCGGTGTGTGGCCCAACTACGGTTACGCGTACCTCTTTGTCGCGTAAGTAGCGGCAAACCCTTTTGTAAGTCTCTTGGTCGTTCTGCTGGGCGAACGAATAGCCGATGATGACCAAGTCGGAACAATCCGACAAGGCTTGCGAAAACCAATGTTCCTCGCGTATCCCATAAAGGTTTGGCGGCTCTGCCTCGAAGTAGTGTAGGGAAGCTGGGGCTATTTCATGCCCACGCATAGCAAGCGGGAAAAGCTTCGCCAACTCCCAATCAAAGGGGAATTCTGGTGAGTGCCGTCCGTGCATCTCCCGCACAACGAATTGAGGGCAAAACCGCTTCGCGAGCCCGTCATAGTTATAGGTCAGTATGATGACCGAGCGCGAAATGCACCGGAAGACGGCATACTGTGCCGGAGCCGCTGCCAACGGACCCGGCTTCGTTATCTCATACTCCAGCATCCGGTAAGCCTGTTGGGTTAGCTGCCCAATTGCGCCACGGACAAATGCGGACCATTCGTACCCAGTGGATCGTAGCCAACTACGATTCTGTGGAGTACGACCTTGCGTACCCACCTCAATAGCGTCGGTGAGCCGGATTACCATGTCTAGGCCACGCCTATTCAGGTTTGCCGGAACCATCGGAGCAGACACTCCGGCACCGAGAATGCACGCACATTTCCGTCCGACGAAATCACCGAGTAGGCGCTTTACGCTTTCGGCAGAGAGTTCTTGACTCACGCTCATCACATTGTCCTTTTCGACGTGTCTTCCCTACATCTACGAAGTGTAGCAGGAGGAACGTAACGGCAACGTGACGAGGCACGAGAAAAATCGTGACGAGGGGTGTTACTTTCTCATAAACAAAACGTCTGACAAAAGGCTTTCTGGGTGAGCTACTGCTCGTCTGCTGATGCGCCGCCAGATTCGTTCAGTAGATCCCGAAAAACCTGCGCCTTCGGAAACAACTCCCCCACCTCCACCTTGAGCGCCGCCGCGATGCGCATCAGGTTGAGCGCCGCGATGTTATGATCGCCGCGTTCCACGCCCCCATAGTAGGAGCGACCGAGACCCGCTTCCGCTGCAAAGCCCTCCTGAGAAATGCCCCGCTCTCGGCGAATCTTTCGTATCTGTTGCCCCAGCGCGACAAGCGCTGGATGTCTCGCTGTCTTCATGTACCCACGATACCCTAGCACGCTATTTTATACCACTCCGTATGATAGCACTCTATTTGATACCACACTATATATTGGTCATTTGTGGTATAATGGAGATCACGGCAAAGCCGTCAGGTGCCTCCCTCGTTGGGAGGCAGGAAGGGAGATCCTACATGCTTCCGCTCTGGAAGGACGCCGATAGCGGCGTTCGAGTGGTTCGATTGACTGAAACTGAGGAGATTGAAACGCTGGTGGGTCTGTTCGAGCAAATCGCAGCGGATGAAAACTGGCAACCAGATGGGGCGTTACGCTTCTGGTTGGATCGCTCCGTCTTCTTCGCATTGGAAGTCAATGGAAAACTTGCTGGCGGTCTGCAACTCGTGCGACCGGACTTGAACGGAACGTTACCATGCCAGACCGTCTGGCCCGAAGTGCAGATCGCTAATCCTAGACGATGCGCTCATGTGGCTATTCTGGCTCTGGACGATGAATTCCGAGGACAGGTTATGCTCTTTTGGCGGCTTGCTGTCGAGATGTGGCGCTACTGTGTGGGGGAGAACATAGCAACGCTGTATATCGAGGTGACGCCTCGCGTCCTTCCTCTGTACCGTCGCCTGGGTTGGCCGCTCCAGATCCGGGGCGATCTGCGGCTTCATTGGGGAGAAGACTGTTACTGTTGCTCACTCGGCATTCCAGAAGTGGCCGAAGCGCTCCTTCGGCGATCAGAGCGCTCCTCATACTACAGGCAGATCATCTCACAGGCGTTTCGGGTAACAATTCCAGTTCGAGAGATTCGCCGGGCAGATGTGGTAAAGGAGGCAGTTCAGGTATACGCGACCTGCTGACAATCTACGCATCCTCGCAAGCGGCTCGTCATTGACGTAGCCGCTTGTCTGCATGAGGATGTGTGTATGTTTTCTGGACTGGTCGCCTTCCTCTACTACGGCTGCTTTCTGTTACTCGTCGGTCTGGTTCTGTTCATCGCCTTGAAAGGTAGCCGTCGCTCGCATGGGCTAACCAGATTGCAATGCACTTTCTTTCTGCTCACTCTGTCTCTGTTGATCTGGCAAAGCACACTCTTTCTGGAAACCCGAATAGCGCTGCTGCGTTGGGAAGAAAGTATCCTCTGCTCTTTCCTGTGCCGGTTCCGCCGATGATGACGCCGTGCTGTAGGGTTGCCTCGCGGGAAAGCGTGATCGCCTTCCCTCGGTGATGTCCGATGGAGAACCCGCCCGATTCCGGCGCTCGCAGGTATCGGCGCGGCGGGTGTCCCCACCCGGCGCTACCGTGAGTTGTGGGGAGAACAAACCGCAAGCGACAGAAAATGGTTACGGCGAACGTACAGAGCAAGACGAAGATCCGAAACAGATCAAGCTTCATTCCCTCCCCCGGTCGGCATCCCGCTCCGTGTGCTGCTTGCGATCCAGTTCCGCAGCGTCTCGGTGTAGTTTCTCAGTCTCTCGTAGCGCCTGGTCATACGCAGTAATAGCCTCAAGGCAGATTCGTTCTCCCGGCGTAGGCGCTCGTTCTCCTGGATAATCTTCTCTCGCTCTTCTTTCCATCTGCGCCGAAAAGCTTCTCTGCGCTCGCGGGCTTTCTCGCTCCGCTCGGTCCTGCGAAAAAGTGCGGTGATGTTGCGCGTTCGCTTGGTATCGTTCTCTTGCACGCTCTTTCTTTTCCAGGTGATCGCGTTCATTTCGGCCAAATTCCCGGCAATATATCAGGTTCCAAGCCTCATCTAACGTCCGGAATTCGCGCGGCGAAAGGTCGAGCTTTCTCCCGTTCGTTTGCCGGGCGTCAATCCAGACATGAGCATGGGTGTAGTCGGTGTTCTGGTGAACAAACCCGATGGCCCGCGTACCTGGAAGTGTCGTGTTCAGCCATTCTCTTACCATCCCTGCCGCTACCGTGCCTGGTGTCTTTACCTCGAAAGAGAGAAGGGTTCGGTAGTGCGTTCTCCCTTTCCCTTCTGCCTCCTCACGAAGCTGGGCATACAATACAAGGTTCTCTCTTAACTCCTCAAACGTGGTGGCTCGCCTTACCTCTTCCGGCAACCCTTGAGAGACAAACCCGCACACGCCGCCCTCCTCCCCTCGCTCTCTTACCGCCGATGGTCGGCTGATATAGGCGACGTGTGCGCCTCCTGCGCCCCGTGTCCCGACTGTGAAACGCAGGAACGTTCCCCCTTCCCCTATTTCATCCTCCGCTTAACCTCTATTGCCAGCGCCTTCACCATGCGGGCGGTCTGCCGGATCTCGGCAAGCGTCGGCGGGACAACCGGCGCTCCCTTCGCGGCGGCGTTCAGCCGGTGTGCGATCTGGTTGAGATTGACTCCGGCCTTTTCCAACAAAAACCGTGTCCGGAAGAGTTCTTCCCGGTCGCGTAGTGTCGGTGGGTAGCGCCGCTCGATGACGGTTCGCGCGAGATACCGGGATATAGAAATATCTGCCTCTTTTGCCTCACGGCGAAACGTCTCGCGCTCCGGAGCGGTGACGCGAACAGTGAGCCTGTACGGGTAGTTTTTGGCCGGTCTATATCGGGGTTTCTGGTGGTCCGGTAGAGAAGTGCTTTCCATGCGCCATGCAGGGTAAGGGAGACAAACGGATAGTACAAGTGACTTAAAGCAGAACCGAGGTAGATTGTGTTGTGGGGCGCTGACGTCAGCGCCCGTATCCTGCCTTCACCCCGTTTTGCAACATTTCCGGCTCCCGATTTTTCCACAGTTCACCGCTCGCTTTGGGGCATCTGGAAAAGCCCCGCGCTCGCGTGGTCCTGTGGAAAAACCATTTCGCAGTGGTCAGATCTGCTTGCGCTTCAATGTAGGTTATGGCAGTTTTCTTCCGCTATGTCTGACTTTGATTCAAGAGATGCAGGGCGGAAGCAAGAATTCGGTTCCCTGGCGGATCTATTCGCCGATGCCGAACTCGTCTTTGTCTATACGCGGGCACAGGCTATTGAAGACGGCACTCTAGTAGATGTGTCCAAGATGGCAAAAGAAGCAGGCTTTGTCTATCCGGTGGCTGTAACCGCTACGCTGTGGGCCGATATTGAGGCGATCTCCGAGGAGTATGCTGAATTTGAAGACGTTCAAGGGCGCTTGTGGGATGTGCTTTACATGGGGCATATGGCGATCCTGCACAGCAAAGGTGACGAGTCTGAGCTTCTCTACAAGCTCATTCTTCACACTGGAGGAAACGAGGAGTACACAGTCAAACTCGTCTGCGGCCCCGGCGACAATCGAGAGCCGGTGATTACCTTGATGCAACCGGACGAAGATTAAACCTCAAATCATTCCACGCTCTTTGAGCGAACAAAACCGCCCATTCTCACCGATAACGATGTGGTCCAGAACTTCGATACCGAGGAGTTGGCCCGCTTCATGAAGGCGCTGCGTGACGCGCTTATCTTCCGCCGATGGCGTGGGGTCGCCGGAGGGGTGATTATGAGCCAGGATGATGCTCGCGGCGTTGGCAAGAATCGCGGCCTTGTAGACTTCTCTCGGATGAACAAGCGCCGAATCCAGAATGCCGACACTGACGGTGTTGATCCCGATCACAGCGTTCTTTGTATCAAGAAGAAGAGTAACAAAATGCTCCCGATCAGTCTCTTTGAGAAATTCTCCAACGACTGTCGCCACATCCTGGGGGCTGCGAATCGTCGGGCGCTCCTGCACTGACATAACATTGCTTCGGCGAAGAAAGACTGTGTAGACCGGGAGGAAGTCCGGTGTCGTGGTGAGTGGAGGTAGCGTTGCGTCTTTCACTTGATGGGTTCCGCTTGGTGGAAATCGCATCTCCTCGAACTGAAAGGCGACTTGATGGGGATTGGAGGCGTCTTGAGATCGGCGCATAGAAAGTTACGCCGATGGTCGCCTGTCTGTTTCTGCAAGTCAAACTGTCAAGTCGTTTCTTGCCTCCGGCGGCCAGGCGCTCGCCGCCCTGGACCCGGCAGCGCGTTCCTCCTTTTCATTGAAAATGAGAATAGGGGAGTTTGCCGTCGTCGGCCATGAAAAGTTGTGCAAATTCTTTGCTTGGTGTGGCCGCGACGGTCAAACGAAGCTTGCGCTGAAGGAGCAAATGGTAACGGTGTCGAATATCTCTCCGATGGTTTCCACTAATCTTTATCCACAGACGGCATTGCCGTTCGTTGAATCGAGCGGACAGCAGGGACGCCGCGACCGCACAAGTATTTGGTGTAGGGCGCATGAAGAGGGGGCGCGACAGAAGAGGAACAATGACGAAGCTACTAAGCTTTACTCGATAGCAGGTCTGCTGAATTCGGAAAGAGCCTTGATCAATACACGGCCGTTTCGATCTCCTCATCATACAGTGAGTACTGCAGCACTGGTGGGAGGAGGAAGTGTGCCGCGGCCAGGCGAAGTAAGCCTCGCACATCATGGCGTTTTGTTTATGGATGAGCTGCCCGAATTTCCACGCGATGGACTGGAGGTGCTGCGGCAGCCGCTGGAAGACGGGGTAGTGCACATAGCCCGCGTAAGCGCCTCCTATGCATTTCCTGCACTGTTTACGCTGGTTGCAGCTATGAACCCGTGCCCCTGCGGTTTTTATGGCGACAAGTTTCGTGAGTGTACATGCACCCCAGAAGCGGTGAAAAAATATCAGAAACGCATCTCTGGGCCATTGCTCGACCGCATTGACTTGCACATCGAAGTACCGCGGCTTTCAGAGGATGAGCTGCTGCAAATGCAGCAGGGAGAGGCATCTGAAAAAATACGTGAACGGGTTTGCAAGGCCAGAAAAGTGCAGGAAAATCGATTCACGCATCCTCTGCCCCAAACTCCTTCGCATTACACAGAAGATACACCACCGCATCCCGCAGACCAGGCAGCTCAGAAAACGCCCAGCCCCCAGGCCAATCGGCCTGTTTATTGCAATGCCCAGATGGGGCCGGCTGAAATTCGCGCATACTGCCAGCCCGATGAACCCGTAAAAGAACTGCTTAGGCAGGCCATTCAGAACCTGGGTCTCTCAGCCCGTGCATACGACCGACTGCTGAAGGTAGCCAGAACCATTGCAGACCTGGAAAACGCAGAGCACATTACCACTTCTCATGTGGCAGAAGCCATCAATTACCGAAGCCTGGACCGCAAATACTGGGGCGGGTAAAACAAGGAAGGAAAATAGTACTGACAGCATAGAACATAGTAGATGTAATTGTTGAACATCGCAGTGATCAGGAGCAGATACTATGCTTACAGACAATCAGGTTCAGTCTTATCATGAAAACGGATTCCTGCTGGTGAAAGGGCTGTTTTCCAAAGAAGAGGCAGCTGACTACAGGGCGGCGGGACATTCCCTCATAGAGAGGCTTTCTGCTATTCATGATGTAGATGCTACGTGGGGCAGTGCCAGGGCTTCCATTGCCGAAGCGCAGAAAACACGTCTCTTCCACTGTCATGACGTGCAGTTCTACGATGCTGTTTTTTCTCGTCTCATTGTAGATCCGCGCTTCACAAATGCAGCTGCCAGTGTAATGGGAACGCCTAACGTGCAGCTGCATCATACGAAAATGTTTATCAAGCCGCCCGAAAAAGGCAGCCCGTTTCCCATGCACCAGGATCACCCCTATTTTCCGCACGACAGGCATTCTATGATCGCCGCTATCATTCACTTTGATGATGCCCCATTGGAAAAAGGCTGTGTACGAGTAGTGCCTGGCAGTCACCACAAGGGACCGCTGGAGCATCAGCCGGAAGGCGGATGGCATCTTCCCTTCTCCGAATATCCCCTGGAGAGTGCTGTTCCCTGCCCGGCAGAGGCGGGCGACGCGCTTTTCTTTAGCTATCTCACCATCCATGGTTCAGGAGTGAATGTAAGTCAGGAGGCACGAACCACGCTGCTGGTGCAAATGCGCGACCCTGCCGATCCGCCCAGTGTTCAGACCCATCTTTCCAGGGGGCAGGGTATGATGCTGCGAGGGATTAACCCGGTCGCAGCATCAGAAATGCCCAAGTAAACAGCAGATTGCTCAGTGGCCAGTGTCTATCAGCACACTCACTTTGTAGTCCCACAAAAAGTGGTTTCGAGCATTGGCGCTTAGAATGAGCTGAGCGTCGCTGTTGCTGATAATCAGCACATCTCCGTGAACCGCAGTGGCGCGCACCTCCAGCGGGTGTGCGCCCGCTTTAGTCGCCTGTACTACGTGAAATGCATAGCGCACGGTGCCATACTCATCCACAAAGTCTGGCCCCGGCATATGGCTGTGACGCGGGTAAATCAGGTCTCCTGCCTCGTCGCGTACCGTCATCCCCATTGCACGCTCGGTGCCAAAGCCGCGGGCATCTACAATAAGCCCAGTGTAGAATGCGATGTTTGCAGCCTGTGCAGTAGTAGAAATGGGTATGATTTGTGCAGGAGCAGGCGGCGTGCCGGAAGCATCGTCGGGCGAAATGCACTGAATATTGCCGCGGGTAAGCAGGTCATGTACAAAAGACCATGTAGCGGCCATATCTGGGTGCAGCGACTGCTGAGATGGCCACAGGCCTCTGTCGAGTGCGACTCCCACATAGGGTTTTGCCCAGGGACGCACCCAGTCTGCATCGGGCAGCGCATTGGCAGAAGAGACGGCAGCGCTTAAGGCGCGCTTAGACATAGGGAACAGGGCACGTACCACGGCAACAAGCGCTCTTACCCTGCTCACCGTGCCCTGATTGGAAAGTATAGTGAAAAGCGACTGCTGACCGCCCGATATTTTTGCAACTACACGCGCCATATCCTGCTGGGTCAATGTATCGTCTGGCGCTCCTAAAACACAGGATATTCCACGTGTTACTGCATCGCCAGAGGCAGGCTGTGCTGCGGGCACTGTCTGCGCGGCAGGAGCAGTGAACGTAAGCGGGGCTGTTACCGGCTGCGTGTTTACTGCCGAACTGCCTGTATTTTCCAGCAGCGCATGTCCGGTTGTGTTCATGTGAAACTTTTCGGCCAGTTTTTCAATTACCGATGTGAGGTGATCAAGCGGCCCGCTCACACTGGCAGAACACCCCTGCACCAGCCCGCCGTTTTTCACATTGATCAGGCTGGCATTCAGCATCAGTGTGCCTCCAGTAGTAAGATAGCTGCCTACTACAAGGCGGTCTGCGCCAATAAATCGCGCTATTCTGGCAATTTGCTGAGGTGAGTTGAGGGCAGAAGGCTGCATCAAAATCTGTATCATGCTCTGGCTGATTTGGGCACGGTCTACCATATGCAAATAATGTGACTGCCCCAAATCGGTGAGCAGCGTGTTTGCAATAAACTGTCCAGTTTGTTCATCTGTGCCAGTAAACCCGGCCACGGCCACCGTTAAGTTTGATTTTGCTGGTATGGCTGCCTCAGGTTCTGCAGCACGTGCCAGAACGGGCGAAATAATCAATGCGCCCAGTACACATCCAATAGTAATACGCCCCCACGCATTCATGTTCATACTCCTTTCGCCCAATTTGCGAATGTGACTATGTTTGGTAGATGTGCAAATGCACACTATCCGCAAGAATGCGTGTTTATGTTGGATTAATGCATGGCGGCGAGCGCTCTCTCTGTGTTTACCGCTGCTCCCTGCCTCATTTCGCAGGTGGCAGCATGCAGGATTTCAGAGCGCTGCGGCCTGTGTATCAGCGCTTGTTCCACACGGTGTACAACTGAATCTCCGTTGGCAAATTCCGGGTCAAACTGCAGAATGTCATCCGGGCACCCCAGCCTTTTCATCAGCGCTTCTACCTTGTGGTCATATGAAATTGCAATGGGTGGCACCCCTGCGGCAGCTGCCAGAATAAGGGCATGCAGGCGCATGGCCACCACAGCCTGAGCGCCTTGAAGCAGCCGAAGCAGTACGGCAGGCGGGTAGGGCAGCTGCAGTACATGGAAGCGTTCTGCAGCACCGGTTGCCAGTGCTGCTTCCTGGGCATAGATGCGGTCTATCGGATGCTGCATGGGCAGGAGGCATATCTTCATGCTGCACCTTGCTTGCAGTGCAAGCAGCAGGGGGGCAAACCGGGAGGCTGGCGCACCCTTCCATGGGCGCATGGCAACGATGATATATGGCTCATCTGTATTCAGCCCTTCCAACTGCCGCACCATCTGCAGTGTGCATTCGGGGGCTGGCTGCAGCGCAAAAGCCGGGTCGGCGGTAATCTCTACAGGCCGGTGCACCCCCAGGTCTTTCAGCAGCTGTGCCGAGGCAGGGTCGCGCACGGTAATGCATGCTGCCCTGTTTGCTGTAATACTCACCAGTTTTCTGCTTGCAGGGCGGTGCAGCGGTCCAATGCCCTGTGCATAAAACATGAGCGGGGTACCCAGCACAGGCGCTGCACGTGCAACCAGCAGATAGTACAGCAGAGAATGCAGGCTGGTGGTATCTTGCAGCAGGCTGCCGCCGCCAGAGAGCAGCAGTCTGCTGCGGCGTATAGCCGCAATCACCGCGCCTGCGTTCATGCGGGGTACTGCGGGCAGGCCGTGCAGAGCCATGGTAGATTCAGGGTTTTGAGAAAGCACTGCAAGTTCGGGTCTGTTTGAACCCATAGCTGCAAAGGTAGCCTGCACTCCAGCCAGCACTGCCTCATCTCCGGCATTGCCGCAGCCGTAGTATCCAGAAATCAGGCAGCCGCTGCGTTTGGGCATCACAAGCGTCGCACTTCTGCATCGGCAGTCGAAGCCTCTGCTGCCATGGCATTGCTGCCGGGTGCAATTTTTGCTGCAATCCATTCCAGCGCCAAAAAGGCAGCGGCGCCAATTGCAGCGCCAATCAGCAGCCCGATAGCGCCGCGCCAGGCGGAAATAATAAGCGGCGTATGAATATGACAGAATGTATTCAACATAGAAACCTGCCCGATTGTACCTGCCAAAAAACAGGGCAGAGCCAGCTTTTTTCTGCCGCGGGCCTGCAGTGCAAGCGCCAGCACAAACGCGGGATGCCCCAGTAAAAACTCCTTGCTGCGGGGGCGCACAGGCAGTATATGATCGAGTACGGCTCTCAGCTTCAACTCCAGAGGCGAAACGCCTACCGCTGCATCATTGCCGGTGCGTGCCAGTATCAGTGCGATAACAGCCAGTGCAGTCAGCATCAACAGCAGCTCTCCGTAGCGGGCAGGTTCACTCAGCACAGCCTGCAATCTGTGTTTTGCACGGCCGAAAAATTGGGAAAGAGTTTCAGAAGAATAGGCAGCGCCTCCCGCAAGCGCCGTGATGCAAACCAGTAAAACCGGCAGGCCGTGCTGCGCCTTGATTCCTAAAAACTGGTCTACCTTCAGCATGAAAATTCTGGAAGCCAGCATCCCTGCAACATGTACAATGCCAACCGCTGTGATGCTTGCAGCCAGACCAAGCTTGCACAGCGACTGGCCAAGCGCAGCCATGGGTGAAAGGGCAGGGGAGTTGTCTTCAGGATGAGGCATCATCAGCAGACAGGCAATAGAGGGAAATACAATGCCGGCCAGCAGGGCAATCAGCTTGCGGCCGCTGTCTCCTGTTAGCGGCAGCAGGCCGCACACAACACAAAGCCCCAGCAGCAGCAAAATTCTCAGGCGCGGGGGCAGCGGCATCAAAGTACTCAGCAGCAGCAGTACGCCTCCAGCGGCTCCCAGTCCAATTATCCCAAATATCAGATGGGGCAGGTCAACCCGCTGAAATATTTTCGCTTTTCCAAATCCTAAACTGCCTCCCTCCCATACAGGGCCATGGCTCACCCGTTCTGCAATACGCTGCAGGTAGTGCATATTGGCTTGCAGCCTGTCGGTGCCTGCCTGTGTAAGCAGCCGCACATAGAGAAATCGAATATTTCTTTCGCGGGCAGCCAAACCAAAGCGTTCCACCATGGCAGCTTCGGTCATATCACCCATTTCTGCGGTCTGAATGCTGTGTACGCGTATGGCATCGCCTTTCAATACGCTGTTGATGCTGCCATCTCCAAACTGCTTGCCAAATTCTACAGTGCCATAAATCAGCCCGGTTGGAGAAACGCCGCTGCGGTTTGGGCGAAGCAGTGCTGCCACCTGTTTGGTAACGCCCCTGTAACCCAGCACATCCTGCCCGGAAAAAATCACCAGCGAGGCACCCTGGGCGTGCAAATCGTTGAGCACAGCGCGGGCAGAAGCCTCTGTTACCCCCGGAAAATTGCCTATTCTGCCCACAACCAGCATCCCTGCCTGTTGTGCTATATGCACGGCATGAGGGGGCAGGCCAACGCCCAGGGTGCGCAGATAGCTGTACCCCTGTGCCGCCAGATAGCCTTCGTCTGCGCTCTCAAACAGGGTAGTGCCAGGGGGAATGGCATTGGCTGAAATGGGCAATTTCATACGTGTCAGGGCTATCGAGCGGTCTCGCAGAGAGCGCACAATGCGCTGCAGTGTTCTCTCATCTGCCACCACGGCTCTGGTTGCTGTGCCATGCGGCACATCTACCATCATGGGGCGCACTGCTCCGGTAGTTTCCAGCGAGGCAGGGGTGTCTTCTGGAATAATCAATGCGCTTACATCCTGGCTGGCCAGCATGCGCACTACATTGAGTACAGGCATATTGCTAAACTGCGCCAGCGAACTTACTTCTGGAAACTCCAGGCCAATCTCTACTCTGCGGTTGGCCATTTCTACATGAAAACGGTGTGCAATAGCATAACATCCGGCAGCAATTCCTGCAAGCACCAGCAGAAGTTCCAGTTTCATTACAGCAATGCGGGCATAACCGCTTCTGTTGAAAAGGTTTTTAATAGAAGTCATTAGTAATGTTCTGTTTTTCACGGGGAAGTACACTGGAACATTGTTTTATTCCAGACACAATACTGTACCCTAAAAGCAGCAGAGCAGTAGAAAAGCGCCTGTCCTGTATTTGCCAGACATAAATTATATTCCAGAATGTCTACATGTTTAAGAATATCAGGTACAATAAATAAATAAAAAATATGTATCGTTCAGGCTGGATGTTAAGGAGAGCAAAGTGCCCGAAAACAATGTGCCTACCCCGCCCTCGGAAGACGCAAACAACATTACCAAAATAGAGATAGATGAAGAACTTCGACGCTCTTATCTCGGTTATGCGGTATCTACCCTGGTTTCCCGTGCGCTCCCCGATGTGCGAGACGGGTTCAAGCCTGTGCAGAGGCGTATACTCTATGCTATGCGCGACCTCAATGTTGGCCCCGGTTCGGCGCGCGTGAAGTCTGCAAAAGTAGTTGGCGAATGCATGGGCAACTACCACCCGCACGGTGATGCTGCACTGTATGGAACGCTGGTGCGCATGGCTCAGGATTTTAGCCTGCGCTACCCTCTCATCGATCCACAGGGCAATTTTGGCAGCGTAGATGGCGACCCGCCTGCAGCACAGCGCTACACAGAATGCCGCCTCACTCCACTGGCCGTGGAAATGATGGAAGACATAGATCGAGACACTGTAGACTTTATGCCCAACTACGACCAGTCTCGCCAGGAACCAGTGGTGCTGCCCGGTAAATTTCCCAACTTTCTCTGCAATGGCGGCGAAGGAATCGCCGTGGGAATGTCTACCAAAGTGCCGCCGCACAATCTGCGCGAGGTGGCAGAAGCCACGCTGCATATGCTGGATCACCCCAACGCAACCCCAGAGGAGCTGATGCGCTTCATCCCCGGCCCCGACTTTCCAACCGGCGCGCTGATACTGGGCGCCAAAGGGGCGCGTGAAGCATACCATACTGGCAGAGGCAAAATTATTATGCAGGCTCAAATGCAAATTGAGCCAATGGATGGCGGCAAGAATGCAATTGTAGTAACCGAACTGCCTTATCAGGTAAACAAGGCAGACCTGATACAGCATATTGCAGACCTGGTGCGCCAGAAAAAAGTAGAGGGCATTACCGCTCTCAATGATTTTTCAGACAAACACGGAATGAGGGTTGTGATAGAGCTGCGGCGGGATGTAATGCCGCGGCGCATTATGAATTACCTGCTGAAACACACCTCGCTGCGCCAGACTTTCGGCGTAATTATGCTGGCTCTTGTAAATGGGCAGCCGAGGCTGCTTAACCTGCCGCAGGCAATCAGCCTGCATATCAACCACCGCAGGGAAGTAATAGTACGCAGAACGCGCTTCGAACTTGCCCGCGCCCAGCGCGACGCACACATTCGGGAAGGTTTGCAGATAGCGCTCAACTTCCTTGATGAAATCATTGCACTGATAAGGCGCGCACCCAGCAGCAATGCTGCACGCTCTGAAATGTGCGCACGATTTGCCCTTACCCAGCTGCAGGCAGATGCCATCCTATCTATGCAGCTGAGGCAGATTGCACAGCTGGAAAGGCAGAAGATTGAAGAAGACTATCGGGCGCTGCTGCGGGAAATAGCACGCCTGGAAGACATTCTGGCCACGCCGGCGCGCGTAACACGCATGGTGCGTGACGAAGTGAAGGCGCTTCGAGATAAATATGGCGATGAAAGACGCTCGCGCATTCTCCCAACCGAAGCAGACGAGATTACCGAGGATGACCTGATTCCTGAAGAGAAAACCATCGTAACCATCTCGCGGGATGGCTACATCAAACGAATGCCCCTCGATGCTTTTAGAACACAGAATAGGGGGGGAAGAGGAGTAAAAGCCACCAGCCTCAAGGAAGAAGACCAGCCTGCTCACCTTTTTATAGCCACCACCACCCACTATATACTCTTCTTTACCAATCGCGGCAGGGTATACCGCCTCAAAGCATTTGAAGTGCCGCCTTCCACTCGTCAGGCGCGAGGGCAGCACATCAATAATTTTATACAGGCCGAAGCAGGCGATCAGATCACTGCTATTCTGCCGCTGCAAAATCTCAAAACAGAGGGCTACCTCTGTATGGCAACAGAAAATGGCGAGGTGAAGCGTACCTCGCTGTCTGAATTTGCTAACCTGCGCTCAAACGGCCTCATCTGTTTCGATATAGAAGAAGGCGACAGCCTCAAATGGGTGCGCTGCACCGACGGCAATCAGGAAATCATAATGGTTACCCGGGGCGGAATGTCGATTCGCTTCCCTGAAGCCGATGTGCCAGGGAGAAGCCGCGGGGCAGGGGGAGTGCGCGGCATAGAAATGAGAGACCAGAAAACAAGACAGCTGGGCGATGTAGTGGTGGGTATGGATGTGGTAAGCCCTACTAGTCAGCTGCTGGTAACATCGGTGAATGGATACGGAAAACGCACCGACCTGGCCTCCTACAGGGCACAGTCGCGAGGCGGCAGGGGCATTAAGACCATGCACATCACTTCAAAAACCGGCCCTATCGTAGATGCCGCAGTGGTAGAACCTGATGACAAGCTGATGGTGCTCACCGAAAAGGGAATCACAATTCGCATGGATATGGCCTCGATAAGGGCGGCAGGGCGCAGCACGCAGGGCGTACGCCTGATCAACCTCGATGAAGGCGACCGTGTAATTACCATAGAACGTCTGGTAGATGCAGAAACCATGGCTTCAGAAAGCGAAGATTAATTCAGTTTGTAAAAAACAGTTTTCTTACCCGCAAACACTGCAGTTTTTTCTCAAAGTATGGAAAAACCTTTCAGACGCCTTTCTATATTCAAATAAAAAGGCGATGCCCTTCGCCTGTAACAGGCACTGGGCGGGGTGGAGAGAATGTCTCATACAAACCAGACTGCGTCTGACGAAAAAGTGAAACTAACCCAGAGAGAGCTGGAAATACTGGCTTTGATTGTCGAAGGCCATTCCAGCAAGCATGTGGCAGACCTGCTGTTTGTTTCCAAGCGTACCGTAGATTTTCATCTGGACAACATTTACCAGAAGCTACAGGTGAAAAACCGAATGCAGGCCATGCAGCGTGCAGGGCGCCTGGGGTTGCTTCCCGGAAGCGTTTGATGCACCCGGAAGGCCCGGCTCGATCGGAGACAGTTTCGAGCCGGGCTTTTCACTGCTATTTGCCGTACAACGGCCCGAAAGTAGAGCAGGCAAGGTAATCTGCCTGCTGGCTCTCCATGCTTCCAAACCGCATCCAGGCAGTAGGCCGAAAAACTTCCTCTTCTGCCACATTGTGCATTTCAACCGGTATGCGCAGCAAGGAAGCCAGTGTAATCCATGCAGCGCCAATATGCCCATAAGAAATAGCGCCATGATTTGCACCCCAGTGTGCCATCACGCTGTACACATCGTTGAAAGGTGCACGACCGGTAAGGCGTGGTACAAACCAGGTAGTGGGCCAGGTTGGGTTGGTGCGCTTGTCCAGCACATCATGCACTGCCGCTGGCAGGTCTACTGTGTAGCCCTCTGCAATTTGCAGCACTGGCCCCAGCCCGTCTACCAGATTGATTCTGCACATGGTAACCGGCATTTCTCCCCGAGTAAGAAAATCGGTAGAGTAACCGCTGCCCCTAAAGTACTCTAATACCCCTGGGCACCAGCGTGTAGCCTGCAGGCACTTTTCTGCTTCTTCCGGCTCTACTTCATACCAGGGTTTTATGGCAGGCTTACCGTATTTCTGCTGCTCGCCGGTCCAGTCCAAAGCAGCCGGCCCCGAATTGATAAGGTGAATTATTCCTTCTGAAGCCCTGTCCGTCAGGGTATAACCTGTGACCCGCTGTACAGACTGAGCGCTCCAGTATGTTCTTACATCGGCGAAGAGCTGGGCAGAACCGGTAAGCAAGTGCCCCATCAGCATGGTAATACCATTCAGCGCATCGTTTTCGGTTGCCATAATGTAGGGCTGGCGTATACCATCCCAGTCAAAAGAAGTGTTCAGAATCGCCTCGATAAAGTCTCCGTTAGGAAAAGTATCTGTCCATTGTCTCTGCCCCTGAAACCCTGCCGCCAGTGCGTTTCTGCCTTCTGCTTCTTCAGGGAATCCCAGTTCTTTCAGGCGCTGATTTCCCACCATAAGGTCGCGGCAGATCAGAGCAGATTTTACGCAAAACTCCCAGTCGGCATCTTTTTGGGCACGCGTACGCTGCACAGCAGGCGGATTGGGGTCTTCGCCTTCCAGACACTGTTCGCGTGTCCATTGCAGTGCTCTTTCAAACTCCTGCGGGTCAAAAATATTTTGCTCCACGCGCCTCCATACCTCAACCATGTCAACCGTTTCATTGCGCATTCCAAAATAGTTTTGAAACAGTTTATGGTCTACAACCGAGCCGGCAATACCCATCGAAACGCTGCCAATAGAGAGGTACGAAGAGCCTCGCATAGAAGCTGCAGCAATTGCCGCACGTGTAAAAAGCAGCAGTTTCTGCTGCACATCATCAGGAATCGAGGTGTCTCCTGCATCCTGAACTTCCCGGCCATAAATGCCGAAGGCTGGCAGCCCCTTCTGATTGTGTCCGGCCAGGGCAGCCGCAAGGTACACGGCGCCAGGGCGTTCGGTGCCATTGAAGCCCCATATTGCTTTAGGTAAATGGGGGTGCATATCTACCGTTTCTGTACCATAGGCCCAGCAGGGTGTTACAGTAATCACTGCCCCTACGCCTTCGCGCTCAAACTTTTCGGCACAGCGGGCAGCTTCCGCTACGCCGCCAATGCAGGTGTCTGCAACAACGCATTCAAGCGGCAGGCCGCAAGCATGGCGAACATTTGCGCTGAGAAAAGCTGCAGTATTCTGCGCCATGGTCATTACCTGATTTTCCAGCCCTTCGCGAACCCCGCCATAGCGGCCGTCTATGGCCGGTCGAATGCCCACCCTGGGCAGACGGGACTGTAATCGTTGACGTGCATTTGCATGATGTATAGTGGTCATTTTACCTGTGTCCTTTGTGAGGTGCAATCTTTTTAGCAAGTTCACTTTTCTTTTCGTTTTTCCTGCCTGCAGAGGGGGCAAAGATTGCCTGCAGGCAGAGAAACAGGCAGGAATTGGCAAAGCATATCTGGAAATACAAGGGCATGTCTGCAACAATTCAAAAAGATACGCCGCTGCGCCCCAAAAAAGTATTTCAGGAAATATTTATGCTTTCCTGGGAGCGCATTGGTCTCTGGATGGCAGTGAGCGTTACTTTTTTTATAGCAGGCGGCATTGTTTTACTGTTGATGCAGCTTCTACCGTTTTCGGCTCCTGTTCGCCTGCTGGCGGGCGGAGTGGCTTCTGTGCTCATTTTCCCTGCCCTGCTGGCAGGGGCATGCTACACTGCTCATCTGGTTTGCAGTCGCACAGAGGCAGGGTATGCAGACATGTGGAGGGGCGCAAAAGCTTTATATCGCGTATCTGTACAGCTTGGTTTGATGCAGATGGCAGTGTGGGGGGCAGGCATTACGGGTATTATTTTCTACCTCAAATGGCACAACATGCCGGGCAGTCTGTTTGCACTGGTGTGTACCTGGGCGCTTGTTTTCTGGGGGATGGCAATACCGTACCAAATGCCAGTACTGGTGCTGCAGCATGCAGGCGTATTTGATGAAGAAGGCAAAAGAGCACAGCGTACCGCGCGTGCCGCCATGCGCCGATCGTTTTATATGGCATACGACAATCTGCTTTTTACTGGCATGCTGCTTGCTGTTCAAACCCTGCTGTTTGCGCTGCTGGCTCTCACAGCACTGGGAGCGCTGCTTCTGCCTGCATTTCTCGCACTCTCAGGGGTGGCGGCGGCGCGTGCGCTGCTGGTACGCTACGCACTGCTGCCTGCTCCTCCCAACCCATCTGACGCTGTGCCAGACGAAGCGTTTCGACTGAAAGCCGGAGAAACAAAACAACCATGACTTTTGTAGCATGTGTGGGCGGTCTGGTAGCAGATGTAGTGGGTAAGCCTATTGAGCAAATGCCCTCGCGAGGTACGCTGGCACTGGTAGACCGCATGGAACTGCATACAGGAGGGTGTGCCGCAAACACAGCTGTGGCGCTGGCTAAACTGGGCGTGCCTACCTACCTCATCGGCAAAGTAGGCAAAGACGGGTTTGGCGATTTTCTGATTCAGAAAATGAGGCAGCAGGGCGTAAACGCAGAAGGAGTTGTACGCGATGATACTGCCTCTACCTCTGCTACCATGGTGATGGTACACACAGATGGAGAACGTACCTTTTTACATCACCTGGGAGCAAATGCAACCCTTACGCTGCAGGATATCAGCCTGCATAATATATACCAGGCGCGTATTCTGCACATTGCAGGCGCATTTCTGGTTCCAGCGCTAGACGGCCCCCCAACAGCACAGCTGCTGGCAGAAGCGAAACAGCATGGCGTAATCACCTGCATGGATACAGCCTGGGATGCAAGCGGTAAATGGATGCAGACGCTTGGCCCCTGCCTGCCTTTTCTCGATTATTTTGTACCCAGCCTGGTAGAAGCAGAACATCTTTCTGGTAGAAGGGCGCCCGCAGAGATGGCGCGTTTGTTTCAGAAACTGGGTGCTGGCGTGGTGGTGATCAAAATGGGACAAGAAGGTTGTTTTGTGCGCACTACTGCCGGAGAAGAATGGTTTCAGCCCGCTCTGCCTGTGCCAATGATAGATGCTTTGGGAGCAGGAGATGCATGGTCTGCAGGGTTGCTTGCCGGGATAATGGAAGACCTGCCGCTGCGCGATGCTGTGCAGCTGGCCAACGGAACGGGGGCGGCATGCGTTACCGCGCTGGGGGCTACTACGGGTATACATTCTAGAGCAGCAGTGGAAGAACTGGTAAGCAGATATGAAAGCCGCGAAGCATGATTTCAGTTGCACGGGGGCTGATTGTGGCCATGTATACCCCCTGGCGAATAAAATGCGGCATATCTGATTACAGCCGCTACCTGGTTCAGGCGCTGCAAACACTGCCTGAAATAGATTACATCTCACTGGTAGAACCGCCGGAAGCAGTGATACACTCTCGCCTTGAGGCGGTGATGAACCGCCTTGAACTTGCACGAGCCTACCGTCTGCGAGGAAGCCAGACTCATCTGTGCCATCTTACGCACATACAGCATCAGTATTTTTTGTTTGGGGGAGTGGCGGGGTTCAAAAATTTTGCAGTTCAGTTTTATAAGTCGTCGAAACCGCCCATCATACTCACAGTACATGAAATAGCGCACCCTCCTGAAGGAGCTTCCCCGCTGATACGCAAAGCCATAGAACGCGCCAACTACACCAATTTCTTCTGGCCTTCTATAGCCCAGCTTATCGTGCATACTACTGCAGACAAGCAGCAGCTGATGCAAATTGGCATGGAAGCAGAAAAAATAACAGTTATTCCGCATGGAGTGCCAACCCCGCTGCCCTTGCCCGATGTGCAAAGCGCCCGGGCAGAACTGGGGCTGCAGGGTAAGCGTGTGCTTACACTTTTCGGGTTTTTGTCACGCAAAAAAGGGCACAGCACTGCCCTGCGTGCCCTGCAAATGCTGCCAGAAGATGTAGTGCTGATTTTTGCAGGCGGAAAGCACCCCGAAGACAGCACCAACTACGTTCCACGCCTTATCGACTTCATTCAGCAAAACGGGCTGCAAGAGAGGGTACGCATTACGGGCTACATTCCGCCTGAGCAAATTCCGCCGATTATGGCAGCTACAGACCTTGCAATTGCTCCCTATCCAGAATCTTCCGGGTCGGGGTCACTGGCGAATCTTATAGCCTACCGCAGAGCCGTGCTGGCAAGTAATATCGCCCCGCATCAAGAAATAGAGGCCGGAATGCCGGGCTGCATGGCCATGTTTCCGGCAGGAAACAGCGAGGCCCTGGCCGAAAAAATATTGCAGCTGCTGCACAACGAAGATCAGCTGGCTTTGCTGCAAAACCAGGCTGCCCGGTATGCCGAAAAACATACCTATCTCAACATGGCTCTGCAAACGCTGCAGGTATATCAACACGCACTGCAATAAATACAGTACAACATTCTCAGGAGGGAAAGCAAAATCTCTATGTCTGTGAAAAATGCCAATCTACGCTATTTCATTTCAGGTGCTCTGCACGAACCAATGCATGCTATTGCTTACTATGTTAGCCAGAGCCTGCAGGAACAGTTTCCAGGAGAAGTTCTCTTTCATACACAAGACTGCGACTTTGAACTGGCCCCTTTTGTACAGGATGGCCACTGCACTGCTGAACTGCAGCAAGCGCCGCAGGCGCTCAACAATGCCGTATGGCTGGGCGAAGACCGTCCTACCCGCGTACAGCATATGCAAACCTGGCATGTGGTAGAGTGGAAAGGCAGCAGTCTGCACGTATTGCAGATGAACTTCGACAATGAGTTTCACGCATGGATTATTGCGCCAATCCAGGAAGCCGCCAATCAGTTTTTTCGCGAAGTGTGCGCATGGCAAACACAGGTGCATGGCGACATTGTGGTATTTGAAAATGGACGCTGGTCGCGCAGCGAGCATCTGTACGAGTCTATACAATCTGCCAGCCTCGATTCGCTTATTCTTCCACCGGCCTTCAAAAAAAACCTGCAGGACGATCTTTCCCATTTCTTCGCCTCCCGTGCTCTCTATGAAAAAATGGGGGTGCCCTGGAAAAGGGGACTTCTTTTTATCGGCCCGCCAGGCAACGGAAAAACGCACACGGTGAAGGCGCTGATAAACTGGCTGCAAAAACCCTGCATTTATGTGAAGAGTTTTGATGCTTCACACCTCACCAACACACAGGTAACTATTCGAAATGTATTTGAACGTGCAAGGCGCACTACTCCCTGTCTGCTGGTAATGGAAGACCTGGATTCGCTCATCACAAAAAACAACCGCGCTTTTTTTCTCAATGAGCTTGACGGCTTCGATAATAATCGGGGGGTGGTCATTCTGGCAACCACCAACTATCCAGAGCAGCTCGACCCTGCTATTACAGACAGGCCAAGCCGATTTGATAGAAAGTACTATTTCGGCCTGCCTGCCATGCAAGAGCGCATTGACTACCTCGCCGACTGGAACGAGCGGTTTGAAACCGAAATGAAACTTTCGGAAGAAGGAATGGCAGCAATAGCCAGTGAGACGGAGGGTTTTTCTTTTGCTTATCTTAAAGAACTGGCTCTCTCTTCCATGATGAGCTGGATGAATGGCGGCGAAAAGGCGAACATGGATTTAGAAATGCAGAATCAATGCAAAATTTTGAGAGAGCAGATGAGCAGTGAAGAATCGGAAAAATCTCACTCGGCAGAAGCTTCAGATGATGGAGGCATGGATGGCTTTCCGTTTGAACTGCTGGAAAGAGAGAAAGGCCTGAAATATGGTCCGTTGTTCAGGAAAAAGCCTTTTGAAATGTAACAACAATACAGGTCTGGTAAAAACCTCTCGTGACCAGTCAGTCTAAAACAGACCGCCTGTTTGTGCTGGATGGCAGGGCGCTTTGCGGGCATTTTACAGGCGACCGCACCTACTGGCGGGGTATTCTGACGCATTTGCCGCAAATTGCTCCTGCCCACCAGTTTGTGGCGCTTACGCGCCTGCCCATAGAGCCAGGCTTGCTGCCGCAGCTGCCCAACCTGACAGTACGCACCATATATGCCGCCAACGAACGGGTCTGGCTGGCGCGTACATTTCCAGCGGCTGCGCGCGCCATGCGTGCCAGCGTGCTGCATACGCAGTACACTATACCGCTGCCCGGCATGGCTGGCTGCCCCATATACACTTCGGTGCATGATGTAAGCTTTCGCCTGCACCCAGAATGGTTCCCCCTCAAGCACAGGCTGCTTATGAACCTCACGGTAGGGCCTTCTATGCGCATGGCTGCCCATGTGCTTACCATCTCTGAAAGTTCACGGCAGGATATTTTGCGGCTGTACAGGCTTCCGCCGCATCGGGTTACCGTAGCGACCCTGGGGGTAGAGGGGGTATATGCGCCGTGTTACAGCGCACAACAGCAGGCGGCAGACCTGGCCATGCTGCAGACAAGGTTTGCACTGCAGCCGCCCTATGTGCTTGCGGTAGGCGTGCTGCAGCCGCGAAAAAATCTCTCTACGCTCATTGCCGGCTTTTCACGCTTCTGCAAGTCGAATCCGAATGCGCCTCATAAACTGGCGCTCACCGGAAAAAGCGGATGGGGCGAAAGCAAAAACCAGATGCTGGCAGCAGCGCGCGAAATCGGCGGGCAGAATGCAGCAGACCGCATTGTCTTCACAGGGTATGCAGAAGATGAGCAGCTGCCACCCCTTTATCGGCAGTGCGCTGCATTTGCCTACCCTTCACTCTACGAGGGGTTTGGCCTGCCGCCGCTCGAGGCAATGGCCTGCGGGGCGCCCGTGCTGGTATCTAATCGACCTGCCATGACAGAGGTCACTGCAGGGGCAGCCATGCAGGTAGAAGCAGAAGAGAGCGGGGCGTGGGCGCAGGCGCTGCAACAGGTGCTGCTTAGCACAGGGCTGCAGGCAGAGATGCGTGCCAGAGGGTTTGAAAAAGTGCGGCAGTATACCTGGGAAAAAACCGCACAGGTGATACTGCAGGCTTATCAGCTTGCCTTTTCTTCACACAAATAAATTTATGCTGCGCTTTTGCCGCTATGCGGGCTGCCTGCCATGCGCAGCAGTTCTGCAGCTATATCGCCCAGTGGAAGCACCTTTTCAGCACCGCCGCGCAATATTGCCTCACGCGGCATTCCAAATACCACGCAGCTGCTCTCATCCTGCGCAATCGTGTGCGCACCGGCATCGCGCATCAGTTTCAAGCCTCGTGCCCCGTCATCCCCCATGCCGGTAAGAAGCGCGCCTGCTGCATTAGAGCCAAGCTGATCTGCCACAGACTGAAACAGAACATCTACAGCAGGCCGGTGCCGGTTCACAGGTTCGGCAGTAAAAACACGCACGCTCACTTCAGCCCCCGACCTTTTTACCGCCATATGATAATTGCCTGGAGCCAGCAGGGCAGTGCCCGGCAGCACTCTATCGCCATCTTCTGCCTCTTTTACGCGAATAGCGCACAAATTATTGAGGCGTGCAGCAAAAGATGCTGTGAAACCGGGAGGCATGTGCTGCACAATCACTATGCCAGGGCTGTCGGCGGGCAGAGCGGCAAGCACCTCGCGAATTGCTTCTGTGCCACCGGTAGAAGCCCCTATGGCCAGTACCTGATGCGTAGTGCGATAGCCTGTTCCAACAGAAGAAGCGACAAAGTGTGAAACGGGCGGACGCTGGGCAGAGCCGGTAACGCGCGCGCGCGCCGCCGCTTTTACTTTCTCTACAATTTGTTCGGCCCCCTGCAGCACGCCGGTTGAGGTATCCAGCACAGGCTTGGCAAAAAAGTCTACAGCGCCTAGTTCCAGCGCGCGCAGAGTAACGTCGCATCCTTTTTGCGTGAGCGTAGAGACCATTACCACGGGCATAGGGTGCCCGGCCATCAGCTTCTCCAGAAACGTAAGGCCGTCCATGCGAGGCATTTCTACATCAAGTGTCAGCACATCAGGCTGCAGCGCCTTGATGCGGTCTCGTGCAATATAGGGGTCTGGCGCAGTTCCTGCCACCTCAATCATTGGGTCGGCAGCAAGAATTTTCGCAAGCAGCTGACGCATCAGGGCGCTGTCATCAATTATCAGCACGCGTATTTTACCCGCCTGCATTTGTTCCTCCACTGTGTTCTAAAAAAGCGTAGCCCGGCTGTCTGTATCTATCTTGTCATCCAGCAATTCAGGGTTTTTTCCCATTTGCTCTTCGCGTTCCAGACTGCGCAGTTCCTCCCCTGTGAGGCTAAAGGTTTCCAGCCGTTTCAGAAGTATGCGTCCGCTGTCTGTAAAGAAAAAAACTTCTCGAGCTACATACCCTCCCATGTCTTGAGAGAGCAATGGAATGTTTTCTGTTTTCAGAAACTCTGTTACAAAACGAATGTTCATCTGAGGAACATTATTGTCATATTTCTTTACTTTCAATACATGTCCGCCTCCAAACACTTTTGCCTGCAGTCTGCTTCTTTCCGCTCCATGCTTCATGCATTCATTGATGAGTATTTCCATGGCGTGCACTCCATACCGAGCGCTTATGCCTTCTTCAGAAGCAATGCAGGGCAGCATAAAGTGGTTCATGCCTCCCACATGGCAAACAGGGTCTCGCATGCATACAGCAATACAAGAGCCAAGCACGGTGCGTACCACAGCCGGTTCTGCACTTACAAACACCCCTCCAATGTGTATAGAGAAAAGAGACCGCTGATCCAGATACCCCTTTATCGAACTCATCTTATTCACTCTCTCTGGCTAATACAATCGGTAAATAGTGTTGCCCAGCGATTCAAAGTCTTCCGAAAGCCCCAGCATAGATTCAGAATGCCCCAGAAACAGATATCCCCCCGGCCGCAGCATGCGGGCAAAACGTGCAAACAGAGTGCGCTGTGTTGGCTTGTCGAAATAAATCACAACATTGCGGCAAAAAATAATGTCAAAAACCACGCTGCTGCGTATGGGCCAGGGGTCTTGCAGCAAATTGATTTGGCGAAAGGTAATTTGTTCACGCAGAGAATTGCATACGCGCACCTGGCCGTTTTGATCGCCTGTTCCTCTCAAAAAGTATTTGCGCAGCAGCGGTGCAGGCACAGGAGCAACCCTCTCTATATCATAAATGCCCTGTTGGGCATGGGCAAGCACCTGCGTGTCTATGTCTGAGGCAAGCTGCCGTACCTGCCAGCCTGAATGCTGCTGCAGCGCTTCGGCCAGCGTGATGGCCAGTGTATAAGGCTCTTCGCCAGTAGAACAGCCTGCATGCCATATTGTCAGCCGCGGGGCGCACTCTCCATCTTTTGCACGCTGTATTTGCTCAGCAGTTATCTGCTCTGCTGCAAAGGTGAAATGATGCTCCTCCCGAAAAAAATCAGTTTTGTTGGTGGTCATGCAGTTGATAAATGAACTCCACTCCTCCGCGCTTTTCGGCTGGGCCAGCAGCAAATCGTAATATGCCCGGTAAGAAGGGAGGTGGTAATGAAGAAGCCTCTTGCGCAAGCGCGACTGCACCAGCAGGCGCTTGCTTTGCGCCAGAGAAATACCGGCGTGACTATATATAAGTTTTTGAAACAGCGCAAATTCTTCTTCAGAGAGCGTATACTCTTCCAACGTCTGTAACATACACATTCCCTTTTTCTATTATCATTGGTTTTATTCCATAACTCGCAGTATTTGGGAGGAACTGTTTTATGATTGCCTTGAAAGAACTGACAGCCTATCTGGATGACCTGCTGCAAATTAGAGAAGTGCCAGACTGGAAGCAGGCGCACAACGGTTTGCAGGTAGAGGGCAGGGCCAGGGTGAGGCGCATTGCATGTGCTGTAGACAGCAGCATGCAGGTTTTGGAGGCGGCAAGAGAGCAGGAAGCCGATTTACTGCTGGTTCATCACGGGTTGTACTGGCAAAACATAGTTCCCCTCACAGGGATAAACTACCGCAAGGCAGCTTTGCTGATCAATGCGCAAATGGCAGTGTATTCCGCTCATCTGCCCCTGGATGTGCATCCTGAATTTGGCAACAATGCTGTGCTGGCGCGACGGCTCAATCTGCCTGCAACAGGCGTATGGGGTGAAAAAGAGGGGTGGCCGGTTGGGGTGTGGTGTCAGGCAGAAAGAAACCGTGATGATCTGCTTTCGCAGATACGCAGTGAACTGGGCGTGCAGCCTATACTGGCTCCCGGCGGCCCAGAACATACGCAGCGCATAGGGGTGCTGACGGGCGCAGGAGCAGACTGGCTGCCCCAGGCCGCCGCCGCCGGGCTGGATACGCTGATAACAGGTGAAGGACCGCACCACACTTACCTGCAAGCAGAAGAAATGGGTATCAACCTCATTTATGCCGGGCACTATGCTACAGAAACCGTGGGGGTAGAGGCACTGGGAAAACACCTGCAGGCACGCTTTGGGCTGGAGTACTGCTTTTTGCCGCACCCCACAGGTCTGTAACAAACAAACAGGGCAGGCAGCGCCCGCCCTGTTTGTTTTGCAGAAAGAACTGTTTAGTGAAATGCTATGCCAGTGGGGTGGCTTAGCCCATTGTTGTAAACAGCAATCAGTGCATTGTTTGCAGCGCCTGCTACAATACTGGTTTCAGCAATCTGATTGTCGGGGCCGTCTGCTACGTACAGGTGATTGCTGCTGTCGAGTGCAAAGCCAGATGCCTGCAGACCGGCGCCGGAATACACCCCCAGCTCGATTGCGGCGCTGTTGTAAAGGTATATTGGGTTGGTGGTAGTTTGCTGCCCCAGATAGAAATCATTAGAAGAGTCTACAGTTACAGCATCCAGGTTTGTGTAGCTGCCGGTAAGGGAAACAAACGATGCAAACTTGGGAGCAAACTTCACTACTTCCTTCAATGTCGCATCGGTGCAGTAAATGTTGCCTGTGCTGTCTACTGCAACGCTGTTTGGGGTTTTCAGGGTCAGGCCGCCTCCTGTTGAGAAGGTGTAGAGAGTGGCTCCGGCGCTGCTCAGTTCGCATACCCGGCTGTTGCCCGTGTCGGCAACATAGATATTGCCGGCAGAGTCTACTGCTACGCCCTGAGGGTTGTTGAAGCTTACATTATTCGCTGTGGTGAATACTGTCCAGCTGCTCAGCTGCCCGTTTGTAATAGTGGCCTTTACAATACGGTTGTTGCCTGCATCTGCTATGTACAGGTTTCCGGCAGAATCGAAGGCAAGCTGTGCCGGCTTGCTAAACTGGTAGGTTCCGCTGCCCGGGGTGCCCAGAGCCACCAGCCCGGCGCCAGTCATATCGTTGATGCGCACCAGTCGGCTGTTGCCGGTATCAGAAATGTAAATATACGGCCCGGTGTAGGTAGAGCCTCCCGATGAGCTGGAAGAACCTCCTCCCGAACTGCAGCCGCTCAGTCCCAGTGCCAGTACACAAAGCATGCCCGCTGCCCACACAGCTTTCAGATTCATTCTGTTTCTCCTTTTGCATTGCAAAAAATGCCCTCTCTTTCTCCCTAACAATCAAAAATTCTTTCAGCAGTTAAACCGTGCTGCATGGGAGACGCAGGTAAAGCCGAGAGATGGTTCGGCTCAGGGCGAATAGAACCTCATTCAGTATAACATGCAGTAAATGGTATGTCAATTGAAAAATAGCTGGGCACAGCGCCGGGCAGCTGCACAGAGACAGTGCGGGCAGGCGTCTCACAAAATTCTTTGATCCTGCTCAACCAACATGCCTACAGTAAGAAAAAAATAATTTTCAATGGCAATTTTTCAGAGTACAATATCATTGTACTTGCCAATTGTGTACCTGCACCTCTTTCGAAGGAGGTGCTTACCCTTCTCTATTTCTGTGAATCCCCTGTGAAGTCAGGTGAAAAGGATTGCATCACTATGATGTGCAAATCTTCTTCTCTGCTACCCCCCCCCCACGCATATCGGGCGGGCAAAGCAATACTGAAAGGCACAGCCGCTCTATGCGACATGCTTTTTTCCTCTTTATCTGCGTTAGCTGTTTTCTAACAACATTTCTCCAAAAAGCATTGGCTCAGCAGTGGTACATCACGTATGTTTCCGAGCAAGGCGGCGGTTCTTCGACCATAAATGGAGTGACAACCCCGTTTACATGGCAAAGCCCTGGCGCTGTTTACGAAACTGCAGCCTATGAGACAGGTTATGGCGTATACATTACACCCGAAGCAATGTCCACCTCTGCAGCATACTCTGTGGTCAATCAGGGAAATATCACTTTCGCTCTGAAATGGCTCAATGCCGATGGCACTCCCGGGCTTAATCCGCCCTCTACTGTGATACTGGCCGTCTCTCCCTACTCTGCTGTAAATATCACAACCAATAATTTTGGGTTGGATAGCTGCACCGATACAGTAAATGATGGATATGGAGACCCGTCTACCTACTCAAACAGCCTGTCGTACACATACAATCGTAATCCGGGAGATGAGTCGGGTTATACTACCTTGAACGGTGAGCTGCTTCAGCACACAGAGCTAATTCCGGTGCAGGCGAATGGTGGTACGGCAACCTATACAACCAATACCTTGACTGCCAATGTTTCGGGGGTAGCGAATACTCTGGATATTATGGCGAATGCATCGGTGAACTATGTGAACCTGGCTATCGACAACCGTTCCGTTACCATTAGCAGAAACAATAGCGCCGGGGATTGGATAGATCCGGCTAATCCGCTGGTTGCACATGGGGATACTACCTATTCATGGGGGTATACATTCCCTGTGTTTATACCTGGATCACTCATGCCCAGCTATGTTACGACAATGAATGACAACTCTCAAACTTTTACCCCACACTTTACTGGTTCCTGGAAACAGCAGCCTCCTCCCGTTAAATGCCAGTGGTACCCAGACAATACCGGTAGTACAGCCGACAACGGAATATGGGTAATAGGGGATGGAGGGCAGAGAGAGGAAAGCTATCCGTTCGAAGACACAGAGTGGACCCCGTCTCCATCTCCTGTATCCGGGTACATAACCTACTCAGCAACCGATTCGGACAATGCAACCTTCACTGGTGTATACAACCTGAATATTCATCCATTTGTCGAGCCGGTGGCAAAGCAAGAATATCCCGAGAATGTACAGCGAATCGCATGGAATTATAATACCAACCTTCAGGCTGGGCTTGTGGTAGGACCGGCTTTGGCGGGGCTGCGATCTGCCCAGAGTATAGGTGAATCGCATACGGCAGGATACACTGTTTCAGGTAGTGTAAGTATAGCTCTGGAGGAACTGGCAGAATGTTTCGGTGGCATATTCCCTGGTACAGTAGGAGGCAGCATTGGATATTCTTCTACCGATTCATCCATTACCACTGTCACAGTCCCTCCCAGTCTGGCTGTGACACAAAACCAGATAGAAGCAGTTTACGAAACCTCAACTTTTACACGCCATATACTCGACTACAGGCAGTTCACCCCTTCGGGGGAGACCATCAACCAGTGGGAAGCAAATATGGTGGATGCTATTGCCTTTCGCACTATAACAGATGATGGGCCAACCAGTGACTCAGGGTACGTATGGGAGATCTTTCCAGTAGAACCTGGCAATCCCCAAACCATTACTGGTCCTCAGCCCTGGCAGGTACTGACGCACAACAAGCCGAAATACCGGCAGCATGCGAGCAGGCATATCGGGCTTTTCGGCACGTTGACTTTTTCTATCCAGACTGGATACACCTGATGCTGATGGGCTGGGCATCTGCCCCGGCAGCAGCTTCCGGGCACCCGGTGCAGGCGCTTGAATGGGATAAAACGGTGTTTCGTATGTCTCCGATTCCACCCTGGATGAACAAAAGCCTGCGAAAAATGATAGCTCAGTCCCGTCAGCGCACACTTTTAGATGAAGAAAAGCAATTGCATGCGCATCACTGAAAACTGCTTCCGCCGCAGAGGGCAACACAGAGAGGAGAACTGCCTGAGGCGGTTCTCCTTTTGCATTGCACAATGCCTATGTCTGCCTGCTGCTGCAAAATAGTTGTTTCCCTTCTCTTCAACATGCCATGCATGCCCCTGTGTTCGGTATACTCTAGGTAATAAAAAATTGAAGGAGAACCTTCTGTGAACGAAGCGCGAGTAGAACCAAAGCGCGATGCCCGCTACGTTGTTGGCGTAGACCTGGGTGGCACCAACGTGCGCGCCTCTGTGCTGGATGCAGATGAAAAGCGGCTGGGGCGTGCAGAAAACTCTTCTGAGGCCAAGGCAGGCGCATCGCGCACTGTGAAGTGCATTGGCCAGGCCGTGCGGGATGCCTGCAAAAACGCAGGCGTTTCTCTCAATGAGATAGGGGCGGTGGGAGTGGCTGTGCCTGGGCACATCGATGTACCGGCAGGAATGGTGCGCTGGGCGCCTAACTTTGGGGAAAACGTAAACGGAAGCTATGTGCCCTACAAAAACATACCTCTGCGCCAGATGGTGGAGCAGGAACTGGGCATTCGCATGGTAATGGACAACGATGCCAACGTAGCGGCTCTGGGTGAATTTCGCTACGGGGCAGGGCGCGGCGCCAGGCATTTGGTGATGTTTACCCTGGGCACAGGGGTGGGCGGTGGAATTATTATTGACGGCGAAGTGCTGCGCGGCGCTACCGGCGGCGCTGCCGAAGTAGGACACATTATTATTGCCGATGGAAAAGGCAGCAGCCCCAATGGGCCGCACGGCCGGCTGGAAACGCTGACCGGGCGTGATGCTATTGTAGAGCGAGCCACGCTGAAAATGGAAAGCGGCAGAGATACTATTCTGTGGCAGTATGTAACTGGCCCCGAAGCGCTGCAGCAGTTCATCACCCCCGCACTGCTCGATGAGGCAGCAGAACAGGGCGATGCGCTGGCCCGCGAAACTCTGGAAGAAATCGGACATCTGGTGGGCCTCGGCATTGCCAGCATGGTAAACGTATTCAACCCGGAAGTGGTGGTAATGGGCGGCAAGATATCGCAGTCGAACACCCTCTACAACACTGCCCTGCGTACCACCAAAGCCAGCGCCATAGGCTCTATACTGGCCTCTGCGCGCATTGTGCGCGCCGAACTGGGAGATGATGCCGGTATTATGGGCGCCTCTGAACTGGCCTGGCGCGAATTGAAAGGCTAGAGTATGCCGCGCATAGAACAGGCGCTGATGGTAGCGGCGCCCCCCGAAAAAGTATACAGTGTGGCGAGAAACGTAGAGCAGTTCCCACTGTTTATGGAAGACCTGCAGTCGCTCACCATTCTGGAAGGCAGCCCGCAGGAAAACCGAACGGTTACAGAGTGGGTGGGCATTATCAGAGCCTTCAAAATGAAACTGCGCTGGAAACAGGAAGACATCTGGAATGATGCCGAACTGCGCGATGACTTCAGGCAGCTGGAGGGCGACCTCGACCGCATGGAAGGCAGCTGGGTATTTGCGCCGCAGCCGGATGGCGCCACTCGTTTTGAAAGCGTGGTAGATTACGAGATCAACGTGCCAATGGTTGGCCCCATGGTGAAAGGCCTGGTAAAAAAACTGATGACCGAAAATTTGCAGGCAACACTGGAAGCCATTGCAAAACGGGCTGAGGAAGAAAACTGAGTTGGAGCTTTCCGACCCCTTTCAGGTATTGGCCCTAGACAGCGCTCCACCCGCCCTTTTCAGCCTGCAGCAGCCGCTGCAAGTTCTCTCTATGCCGGTTGCATTCAGCGTAGACGGCCTGCAGCCTGCCGCACAGGCAGATATGGAGAGCAGGGAGTGGGATGCGGCTTTTGTGCTTTGGAATGCACCTGAGCTGGAAAGCCTGGCGCTTGTTGTGCGCTACACGCCAGGTTTAGAAGAAGAGGCAGACAGCATTCTGGAAATTCTGGGCGGGAAACTGGGGGCAGAAGAAGCATCTGATATGCTGCAGCAGCACATCAGTCAGACACAGGCAGTTTACTCTCTGCAGCCGCAAGCCGCTTTGCTGTCAGACCCCGACCATGATGGCTGGGAAATGCTTGAAATTCTGCTCTCCACTCTGGCAGGGCAGACCAATGGGATTATCTATGCTGAAGCAGCAGGTTTTTTTGATGCCGACATGAGCCTGCTGCTGCCAGATACCAATAGAGAGGAAGATGAGGAAGAATGAGCATACTGATAGATGAAAACACCCGTGTGCTGGTGCAGGGCATTACAGGGCGCGACGGCGCTTTTCACACAGGCCAAATGCTGGAATACGGTACGAAAGTAGTGGGAGGAGTAACCCCCGGCAAAGGGGGCCAGACCACGCAGGGAGTGCCGATTTTCAATACCATGCAGGAGGCAGTGAAAGAAACCGGAGCCAACACTTCGGTGATTTTTGTGCCCCATACCCTCAATGCCGCAGACTGTATTATAGAAGCCTGCCACGCCGGCATTGCACTTGTGATCTGCATAACAGAAAACGTGCCTACCCAGGATATGATTCGGGCCAACGCCATATTGCAGGCATACGGCGGCAAAACCCGCCTGATAGGGCCAAACTGCCCCGGACTAATTACCCCTGGCAAAAGCAAGGTGGGCATTATTCCACCCAGCTCTTTTCTGCCAGGCAGGGTAGGGCTGGTATCGCGCAGCGGAACGCTTACCTACGAAATTGCAGATGAACTCACCCGCGCCGGGCTGGGGCAGAGCACTGCAGTGGGAATTGGCGGCGACCCGATGATAGGCACCAAATTCAGAGATGTGCTGCCGCTGTTTGAAGCCGATCCCAATACAGAAGCGGTGGTAATGGTGGGTGAGATAGGGGGCAGCGATGAAGAAGAAGGCGCTGCCTACATAAAGGCGCACATGACCAAGCCGGTGATTGGCTTTATTGGCGGGCGCACCGCGCCTCCGGGCAAGCGCATGGGGCATGCCGGCGCCATCATCAGCGGCAACACCGGTACGCCGCAGGCAAAAGTAAAAGCACTGCAAGAGGCAGGCGTGCCAGTAGCCGACACCATGCACGAAATACCCGACCTTGTAAAAAAGGCGCTGGCCGGGCGAAAATAGTGCGCCCGAATGCGGACATCTATACAAAAAACAAGAACCAGGGCAGACTGAAACAGAATATCTTCAGCCTGCCCTGGTTTTACTTTCTCAAATTAGTCGGCAGGGTAGCGTACTCCGCATCTGGAGCGCAGGGTATCTAGCGTGCGCATAATCTGCAGGGTCTCGTGTATTGGCAGAACAGGCGACTCGGCAAGACCTTCGTTCAGACAGCGGCAGGCTTCTGCTGCTTCAAACTGAAAGCCTGTGCTTTCAAACGGATACGTAAACTCCTCGGTTTTGCCATTTCGGTGCAGTTCCAGCCGGGTGGGTTTCCACCAGGGGCTGGGCAAAACAAGGCTGCCTTCCTCTCCAAACAGGGTGGCTGCATGCACAGTAGAGAGCCGAATGGCAGTAGAAAGGTGGGCCAGTGAACCGTTTGGGTAACCAAGCAGCATTACAGCCTGTTCGTCCACCCCTGTATCGCACAGGGTTGCCACGCACTCTGCACGGTCTGGGGTGCCGAAGAACATAGAGGCCAGCGACACACAGTAAACGCCCACGTCCATCAGCGCGCCACCGCCCATAGCCGGGTCAAACAGTCGGCTGTTTGGGTTGAAACCCGCCCGAAACCCGAAATCGGCTTCCAGCAGCATGGGTTTGCCAATAGCGCCTTCTGCCAGCAGGTCACGCACTTTTTGCATGGCAGGAAAAAAGCGGCTCCACATGCCTTCCATTAAAAAGCAGTTGTTGCGTGCTGCCGCTTCCGCCACCTCTTCTGCCTGGCGCGCATTGATGGTGAACGGCTTTTCACACAGCACTGCCTTGCCTGCATTTAGAGCCAGCAGGCATGCCTTGTGGTGTTCGCTGTGCGGGGTAGCCACATAGATTATGTCTACATCCGGGTCGTTTACAAGCGCCTCATAGCTGCCATGCGCCCTCTCAAAACCGTATTCTCCGGCAAACTGCGCTGCCTTTTCCTGTGAGCGTGAGCCAACCGCTGCACGCTGTGCCTGCGGCAGCTCGCGCAGCCCCGTGGCAAACGCTTTTGCAATAGAGCCGGGGCCAAGTATGCCCCACCTAATGTTTCCCGATATTTTCTCTGGCATATCACATCCTTTAGAGTATAAAATACGGCTGTATCGGCCTGATACTCTGCAGCATAATTCGGTGCAGGGCATCAGTAATCCTGCTGCAAGGCATGCAGTATGCCACCGGGCTTACCTTGCCTTTTTTCTTGGTGCAGGCTGAGCGTCAGACAGCACGGCTGGCTCTTGCTGCAAACCCTGGTTAAGCCAGGCAGAAAGCAGCAGAACGCCTGAAAGCAGTACTACTTGTATTGCAGAGAGAGCTTGCGCAAAAGCGGGAGAAGCAGCTGTTTCGGCGGCCAGCAGTGCACCAAAAGTAAGAAGCCAGCGCACCCCTTCTGCCACAAATAGCTGCCGTTTGTGCCTGTAGCGGCGGCGCACCAGCCACTGCCCGCCCAGCAGAAGCAAGCCAAACAGGGTGACTGCATTTTGCTGCTGATGCAGCAGGGGGGCGCTGTGCCAGAGAAGCGGGCGCAGCGCAGAAAAAAACCAGGGCGCAGCGGCAGTGCCCAGCCAGAGCGCAACGGCCAGAAGCTGTATCAGTTCAAGTAAAACTGCCGGCAAGGGAGAATTTTTCATCAGGGTAGAACAGGAAGAACAGGCACAACCTTGCGCGAAGAGGCAGGATGCAGCAGGTACACCTGCCCCACTGCCGACCACACCCGCTCTTCTCTGCCCCACCAAACGCAGTAGGCAGGGTGCCCGTCTGTGGTTTCCTGCCAACCTTCCTCTTCTTCTCCACCCGTAAACAGCACCACGCGAGCGTAGGGGCGAATGGAGATTTCCGGTTGAAACACATACAATTCTTTCACCATGCGCTTCAAATCACACTGCATGTATGCATCAGAGCAAAGCGCCCAGCCCCGCAGATTCAATGACCCCAGCCCCTGGTTTTGCAGTACCACATATTCCCCCCTTGCATGTTCGGAGGTATGCACTTCTATGATTTTGAGCATTCTTCTTCATCCATAATCTTGTTGTTACTGAGTAAGACTTGTTTCTGCGGCAAAACGTGTTGCAGCTACAACTGGGCTTCTGAAAGAGTTAGCATATTGTTGTGCTGTTCAAACCATGTATTAGCGGCAGCATCGTTCAGCAGCAGATGAGAATCGAGGTCCAGATAATGAAATGCCCCTGTTCCACATGCCAACGAAAGTGATACTGCAATGCTTCTGCTGGTTTCCAGCATGCAGCCCAGCATCAGCTTTTTGCCTGCCGCCTCTGCAATGGCTATGTTGCGCAGGGTGTCGCGAATGCCGGTTTTGTTGATTTTCAGGTTGAAGCCATGCACCGGAGTAACTGCCAGGCGAAGCGCATCGTGCGGGGTGCGGCAGCTTTCGTCGGCAAACACTGGCACAGGGCTGTATTGAGCCACTTCTGTCAGAGCGTCAAAATCATCGGCAGGGGTGGGCTGCTCAAAAAGCTGCAGCGCTATCTGCTCTGAATGCAGCTGCTCAATAAAATGAAGCGCCTCGTGGGCAGTAAAAGCCTGGTTTGCATCAATGCGCAGCTGCGCTTCGGGAGCAGCCTTTGCTATGGCGCGCACCCGCTCAAGGTCCTGGGCATGGCTGCCTTCTCCCACCTTTATTTTCAGGCATGATATGCCGCGTGCAGCTGCATCTGCCGCCAGCTGGGGCGCATTGGGCACCAGCGGTATGGTGAGATCGGTTTCCATTTGGTGCAGTGCGCCGCCCCAAAGCCTGCGCAGCGATATGCGTTGGGTGTAGCTCCAGGCTTTCAGCGCCGCCATCTCAAGGCCGCAGCGCGCGCTGGGCTGATTCAGGGTGAGGCTGGAAATCAGATTCAGAATATGCCCGTAGTCTTCCATTTCCAGGCCCGACAACGCCGAAGCGGCTTCTTTCACCGTATGCAGTACGGTTTCCTGCGATTCACCGGTGACATATGCTACCGGAACCGATTCGCCTATGCAGAGATGCCCATCTGTTAAGGTAAGAGTAATGCGCACGCCTCTGGCTGTGCTGGTGCTGCCACGCGAGGTGACAAACGGAGCGTGCAGCGGAATTTCGTAAGGCTCTGCGTGCAGAGCCGCTGCAGATTGGAGAGCAGCCATGATTTTCCTCCTTATTCACTCTGCTCGGGTTTTGACCTCGGCTTGCGGGGAGAGGTTTTTTTGCCTGTCGTTGTTTTGCGCACGGTGGTTTTGCGCGCCGCGCCAGTGCGCTTTGTACCATGCGTGCAGGCAAAATCCTGCCCTTCCAGTAAAGACCCGTCTGCATTCAACTTCAGTGTAGTGCGGCATTTGGGGTAGCTGCTGCAACCCAAAAACGGTCCATACCGACTCTGCCGCACCAGCATAACCCCCTTGCCATCCGGGCAGGTGAAGCATCTGCCGTCTGGCAGAACAGCAGCGGCAGGCGCCTCTTTTTCAGCCGTGCCGGCTTCCATACCGCACGTAAACTCTGTGCCCTCCAGCGGCTGCCCCTGTTCGTTCAGCTTCAATATTTTTTTGCATTCGGGGTAGCCGCTGCAACTGATAAACGGTCCATACCGTCCCTGGCGCAGCAGCATCACCTTGCCTGTAGCCGGGCAGTGGTATTCGGTTTCCTGCGGCGCCGGCTTCAAACTCTCCATATCAGTTTGCGCGGTTTTTACCGCCTGTTCAAAGGGCACGTAAAACTCGCGCACTAGCCCAACCCATTCTTCCTGCCCATCTTCCACTTTGTCGAGGCGCGTTTCCATCTCTGCAGTGAACTTTACATTCATTACATCAGGAAAGTGCTTAACGAGCTGATTGGTTACTACAAACCCCAGATCGGTGGGAAAAAAGCTTTTGTTGCGCAGTTCTACATATTCGCGGTCGCGCAGCACAGAGATAGTGCTCGCGTAAGTAGAGGGTCTGCCTATGCCCAGTTCTTCCAGCACTTTTACAATAGTTGCTTCTGTATAGCGCGGGGGCGGCTCGGTAAAATGCTGTTCGGGCAGCAGGTGCTGCAGCTGCAGTATCTGCCCTCTATCCAGCGCGGGCAGGGGAGGCTGCTCTTCTTCAGAAGCCTCCTTCGAGTCGCGGCCCTCGGTATAAACGCGTGTAAAGCCATCGAAGCGCGTTACGCTGCCTGTTGCCCGAAACAGATAGGGAATGCCCGCTGTGCGTTCTGATTCTGCTGCAATGTTTACGGTGGTCAATTCCAGTAGGGCAGGGGCCATCTGGCAGGCAAGAAACCGCTGCCAGATAAGGCGGTAGAGCGCAATCTGATCGCTCTCAAGAAACGCGGCGACCTGTTCGGGGGTGCGTGCTGCACTGGTAGGCCGAATGGCCTCATGGGCATCCTGTGCCTCGCTTCTGGTTTTGAAACGACGCGGCGCCTCTGGCAAATAAGGCTTGCCATACTGTTGTTCTATGTATTGGCGTGTTTCTGTTAGCGCCTCGTCTGCAATGCGCACCGAGTCGGTACGCATGTAGGTAATCAGCCCTACGCTTCCTTCTCTGCCCAGCTCTATGCCCTCATACAACTGCTGCGCCACGCTCATGGTGCGCCGGTTGCTAAAGCCCAGTTTTCGCGCGGCATCCTGCTGCAGGGTGCTGGTGGTAAAAGGAGGGGAGGGGTTGCGGCGGCGGTCGCGGCGGGTGACATCGGTCACTGTATAGCGGGCATAGCCGTTGTCGGGCAGTTTTTTACCTGAAAGCTCTTCGGGGTTTTCGGCAGCGCCGGTGAGGTCTGCCAGTATTGCACTTATCTCTTCACCGGTTTTTGGCTCGATACGCTGTTCTGCACGGCTGTGCAGGCGGGCGGAAAAAGGCAGGCCGGGCTGCTGCGGATTGAGAAGCAGCGCAGCAAGCGACCAGTATTCTTCTGGTACAAATGCCTGTATTTCCTGCTCGCGATCACAAATGAGGCGCAGGGCTACCGACTGCACTCTGCCCGCCGAGAGACCTTTCTGAATTTTTCTGGAAAGCACTGGCGAAAGCTTGTACCCTATCAGGCGGTCAAGTACGCGGCGGGCCTGCTGTGCGTTCACCCTGTCCATATTCACCGTGCGGGGGTGCTGCAGTGCATCCTGCACCGCCTGGCGGGTGATCTCGTTAAATTGTATGCGTTTTGGCGACTTGAGCTTGAGCGCTTCCGCCAGGTGCCAGGCGATCGATTCGCCTTCCCTGTCGGGGTCTGAGGCAAGAAACACTTCGTCTACAGTGAGAGCTATCTCCTGTATGCGTTTCAGAACTGCCCTGCGGTCTGTAAGCACAGAGTAGGTGGGCTGAAAATTGTTTTCAACATCTACCCCCATACGATGTTCGGGCAAATCTCTTACATGCCCCATGCTGGCTTCTACCTGATAATCGCTGCCCAGAAAGTTTTTCAGGGTTTTTGTTTTTGCGGGCGATTCCACAATAATGAGCGCTCTGGCCATACAGACGTAGCTACCTTTGTTTCTTATAATGCCCTGAGGCAGTTGTTCAGGTTATGGTACCCCTGCCCCTCTGCTTTGTCAAGCATGAAAGCGCAGTGAGGGTAAATGCCCATTTTGCGCTAAAAGGCAGGCAGCAAACGAGGTATTCATTTAGGAGTGCACCAGGTGGAAGCTTCGGGTACACTAAAAATATACGTATTATAAAGCAGGAGAAAAACAGTGCTGGACATACCGTTTTTGAAACAGCTTACCGAAGCGCCTTCGGTAGGCACGGCATGCGGGCCGGTGATGAGTGCGGTGAACCAGTGGCTTGGCGCCGAATACTGCTCAACACTGGTGCGCGACGGGTTTTGCCTCTACCAGAAACAGGGGGCGAGTCCGCAGCAGCTGCAGGTGGTGTTTGTGGCGCATATGGATGAAATTGGCGGATGCGTGTATGCTGCAAACCCCACAAACGGTTTTGCCACACGTGTGTGGGGCAACAGGGCGGCGGTATTTGCAAACACCCCCCTGCAGGCTTTTGACTATCTGGCGCAAACATCTGCCGAAGCCTATGCCGTGCAGGGTGAAGTAACTGCCGAAGAAGGTGAAGACCGCCTTACCTTGTTTGGAAACCAGGTGCGCCCCTTTCGCACAGTGTTTACTTTTCACGAAGAAACCACAGTGCAGGGCGATGTGCTGGAAGGCAAGGCCCTTGACCCGCGTGTTACCCTGTATGCTGTACTGGAGGCAGTGCGCACGCTGGATACCCCCGAAGTGGGCGCAATGCTTGTGATGGCAGAAGAGTGCGCCATGGATGTGGCGCGCAAGGGAGTGCATTATCTGCAAAAAAACGCACCCAACCTTGCTCTTATTGCCAATGCAGATGTGCCCTGGATAAATAATCTGGCAGAAGGGCGCCTTGATATGCCTGCCATACGCATTTTTGAAGGCCGCAACTTTATCGACCCTGAAACGGGCATACGCGTGGCAGATGCACTGCAGAAAGAAGGGGTTGAGTTTCACCTTTCTGCAGCACGCAGCGGCAGCCAGACACTGCTTTTCACGCCGCTCGCGCCCACCCTCTCGATAGCGCTGCCCAGCCAGGGAGTGCATTTGCCCCGTGTGCAGATGAGCATGAAGGGGCTTGAACGCTGTATTGCATTGCTGCAGGCAATAGGAGACGGCGCGCTGCACCATGCCTTCTAGCTGTTTTGCTCTGAAGAGAAGACCATGCAGAAGAAAGACTTTCCGTACGAAGAGCCTGGAATAAGGGCCGAATGGATGCCGCATGAACGCGATATGCTGCATGCCCTGCTGCAGTCGGCTGAATATGGAATACTGGCAACTGGTTTAGACAGGCAAGACCTGATTGCCAATGCCAAACTGGCGCTTCTCTTCTCTATACCAGCACGCAGCGTGGTAGAAACCGATCCAGATTCTGTGCGCGCATGGGCTGTGAGCCAGGTAGCCAGTCAGAAACAGTTTCTGGAGGGGCTTGAACGCGCCTACAGCGACCCGTGGGTCAGTTTTACAGATGAGATAGAATTGAAGTGCAACCCGCCTAAACTGCTGCGCCGCAGTACTGCGCCTATTATAGGACGAGATGGAAAACCCGTTGCGCGCCTGTGGACTTTTTTGGACGTGACCGAGGTGCGCATGCTGCAGAAACAGGTGCAGAAAGACCTGGAAGAAACCACCGAAGCGCTGCAAGAGGCCCGGCGCCAAATGGTGCAAATGGAAAAGCTTTCTACTGTGGGCCTGCTTGCCTCTGGCGTGGTGCACGATATTCGCAACATTATGAGCGCACTGCAGCTGGAAATGGCCATGCTGCCTGCAGAAGCCATTCAGACGCTGCAGCCGCACCTCAACCGATTTCAAACCCTCACTCACAGGCTGCTTGCCTACAGCAAACCTGGCATGACAGAACTGCGCCCCACAGACATGGGCAAACTAACAGCAGGCATGGCGGCGCTGCTGAAAACCCAAATGGAAATGCACTGTATAGAACTGAAGCTCACTATTCCCAGTGTGCTGCCCTGCGTGCATGCCGATGCCTCGCAGCTGGAGCAGGCGCTGGTAAATCTCTGCCTCAACGCCCTGCAGGCTCTGCCGCCGGAAGGCGGGTGGATAGAAATACGCCTGCGCGACCTGGAAGAATGGGTGGAGGTGACCGTGCGAGACAACGGACCGGGCATTGCCGCCGAACTTTTGCCCCATATTTTTCATCCGTTTTTCACCACCCGCAGCGAAGGCATAGGGCTGGGGCTTTATTCCTGCCGGCGAATAGCCGAAGAAAACGGAGGCCAGCTTACCGTGAGCAGCACACCCGGCAAAGGAGCCGTATTTACCCTGCTGCTGCCCTCTTGTCAGCCGCCTGGAGACAACCTATGCCCAGAGTTCTGATTGTAGATGATGACCGGTTTATACAGCATGCACTTCAGCGTCTGCTGGCTTCAGAGGGGTTTGTGTGCCGTACTGCAGCCACAGGGGCCGAGATGGAAAGAGTAATGCTGCATGAAAGCTTTGATGTACTGCTGCTGGATGTAAACCTGCCAGATACCGATGGTTTCAGCCTTTGCAGGCGCCTGCGCACCAAATACACTATGCCGGTACTCTACCTTACCGCCCGATCTGGCAGCGGTGAAAAAGTGGTGGGGCTGGAAGTAGGCGGAGATGACTACCTGACCAAGCCGTTTGATGCCCGTGAACTGGTGGCCCGCGTTCGCGCGCTGCTGCGCCGCTCGGAAGAATACAGCAGGCGGCAGGAAGAGACTGCGCACATTCGCATTGGAAGCCTGCTGATAGATGCAGCCAGAAGAGATGCGTTTCGCATAAACAGCCCCCTGCACCTCACCGACAAAGAGTTTGCACTGCTTTACCTGCTGGCCCGCAATTTAGACAAGGCGCTGAGCAACAATCGCATATTCGAAGAAGTATGGGGCTTTGAGTCGCAGGGCGGCCCCGGAGTGGTAGCGGTGAACGTGCGCCGGCTGCGCCAGAAAATTGAACCAGACCCGCAGCACCCGGTGTTTTTGCTCACCGTGAGGGGCTATGGCTACCAGCTGACTTCAGCAGGGAACGCTTCGGCTGAAACTGTAATCAAAATGTAATATAGATGCAATTATGCTGTAATCTCGGCAAACAAAACCGGGCGTATTCTGTTGTTGAGAGGAAATTTTCTTCTACAGTATTTGTAATCAAGGAGAAACCAATGTCCAGAACAGAAGAGAGCTACAGCGGTGAACGTCGTCGTTTTCTAGCCGGTATAGGGGCGGCAGGGCTGGTAACAGCCAGCACCATGCTAGTAGGCTGCGGAGGAGGCAGTTCAAGAGCATCTACTAACATGGATTCTACCATCATCAATGCAGCGGCAACTGCAGAAGCGCTTGCAACAGTAATGTATGACAACCTGATCAAGTCTTCGCTCAACACCAGCGGCCTCAACGGCAATGTAAACGACCAGGCATATCTTACCGCAGGGCGTGAGCAGGAATATCTGCATTACCAAACTTTGGTAGCAGCGGGCGGGGTTCCTCTGGCCACCACCTTCTACTTCCCGGTAGGCATGTTCACCACTGCAAACGGCACGCAGTCTGTGCAAACTGCCATCAATACGCTGATTACCCTGGAAGACGCGTTTATTGCGGCCTATCTCATAGGCGTTCGCGATTTTTCAACTTCCGCGCTCAAAGTGCTGGCCGGGCAGATTGCAGGGGTAGAATCTGAGCACCGCGTGCTGGGCCGCATCATTGCCGCCGACCTGGGTCTGAGCAGCGTTACAGGGCTTTCGGGCACGGCAGAAGGCGTGCAGGGCAGTGCGGGGCATGCTTCAAACAACATCGCCTACGAGCGTACTTTCACCACCACCGGGCCTTCTTTTCAGAATATCAGCAGTGTAGTAGCAGCGCTGGGGCCGTTTGTCACGCCTCCTTCAGCCGGTGCAGCCGGCGCCTACGACCCCACGCCGTATGCGCTGAACACTACTGCAAACTACTACCTTACCGAAACCCCCGTCATTACCCTGGACAGCACCACGCCGTAGCGGTTCATTTCCTGGCGGGGCAGGCGGGGAGCGCAAGCCTGCAGCGCCCCCGCATCTGTATAAACCTGCTGCACAGAATAAAAATTATGGCGGCAGATGGGTATTTCACCCTCAAGAAGCTGCAGCAGCATGCCGACAATGGCAAGGGAAAATTGAATAGCGGATGCTTATACAAAAAAAGAATAACGGCAAAACTACATAGTGTAGAGAATTCAGGGCTTTCTCTTCCTTAAAAATTATAAAATTTATTGCCGGAAGAGAAGCAGCGGGGCGGTGCAAACCGCCCCGTATTTTTTGCTGCAGTGATCAGTCAAAGTGAAGCAGGCTTACCACCGGGTACTTGTCCAGAATAGTGCGCCCTTCCAAAAAGTCGAGTTCTGCCAAAAACACAAAGCCAGCCACAATGCCCCCCACTCGTTCAACCAGCCTTGCTGCCGCGGCTGCAGTGCCGCCTGTAGCAAGCAGGTCATCTACAATCAGCACGCGCTGGCCAGGTTCTATGGCGTCATCGTGAATTTCCACAGTATTGGTGCCATATTCCAGTGCGTATTCTTCGGCAATGCGGTTGCCGGGCAGTTTGCCCAGTTTGCGCAGCGGCACAAAACCGGTGCCATGTTCCAGTGCAATGGGTGCGCCAAACAAAAACCCTCTTGCTTCTATCCCTACCACTACATCAGGTTTGAAGGGGCGCGTAAGGGCTGCCATTTCATCAATCACCTCACGCAGCGCGGCAGCATTCTGAACTACCGGAGTAATGTCTTTGAAAAGAATGCCTGGTTTAGGGAAGTCTGGAATATCCCTCACCAGTGATTCAGCGAGCAGTTTGCTCATGGGTGTTCTCCTCAGAAGTGTTACGTTGCCGCACTGTTTCTAGTCTGCAAGCTTGCAAGGCTGTCAGGCCAGGGCGGTTTCAGCACTCCCTGTTCTGTAATAAAGCCGCTGATAAGGCAGGCAGGTGTTACATCAAAAGCAGGATTCCATACCTGCACTCCAACCGGTGCAATGCGCTCTCCGGCAATATGTGTGATCTCTTCCGGGTTTCTTTCTTCTATGGGAATGCCGCTGCCGTTTGGCAGGTTCATATCGAATGTAGAAACGGGGGCAGCTACATAAAATGGAACATGGTAATGGCTGGCAACAATGGCCAGCGCGCATGTACCTATTTTATTTGCGGTGTCTCCATTTGCTGCAATTCGGTCGGCTCCCACTACAACACACTGAACTTTGCCCTGCTGCAACAGGGCAGCTGCCATATTATCGGCAATTAAGGTTACTTTAATACCCTCCCTTATCAATTCCCATGCGGTGAGCTTCATTCCCTGCAGGCGGGGGCGTGTTTCATCTGCAAACACCTCAATCTGCTTGCCCTGTTCTTTTGCTGCGCGAATAACGCCCAAAGCAGTGCCGTAGCCTACCGTGGCCAGCGCCCCTGCATTGCAATGCGTAAGCACCCCTCCCTGTTCGGGCAGAAGGTCTGCCCCAAACCGGCCCATGCGCCTGTTTATCTCTACATCTTCCTGCAGCATGGCCACTGCTGTTTCCTGAATGACTTCTTTCAGATCGGCTGTGGTGCCCTGCGTTTCTGTGGCAAGGCGCATTAGCCTGTCTACTGCCCATGCCAGGTTCACTGCGGTAGGGCGCGCTGCTTTCAATGCGCTTGCCACGGTTTCCAATCGCTGCAAAAACAGGGTGCGGTCGGTGGCAATCAGCATGCGCGCTGCCATGGCCATGGCCAGCGCTGCCGTGCAGCCTATGGCGGGCGCGCCACGCACCACCATTGTGCTGATGGCCTCTGCGCACTGGCGCCAGTCTTCCAGTTCTACATACTTTAGCTCAGCCGGCAGCGCATTCTGGTCTATCAGGCGCACACGCCCTGCTTCCCATTCTACCGTTTGCAGCAATTCTGACATGGCGGTCAGGCCTGTACCCGCGCATGGTCGAGGGCATGATGGCAGGGGCTGTCAAGGTCAAGCGGAATGCGCCTGATCAACTCGGCAACCACCGATTTCACGCGTGAGGCATTCTGTACAAACACGCGGTACACCTCTTCTTGTGTTACGGGGGCAATATTCTCTTCTGCAACCAGGCCGCAGTCGTAGTCGGTGATGAGGGCGATGTTTACTACTGCCAGGTTCTGTTCCAGGCAAAGGTAGGCTTCGGGGTACTGCGTCATGTTGATCACTTCCCAGCCTGCGCGGGTAAACCACTGGCTCTCGGCGCGAGTGGAAAAACGCGGCCCCTGTATAATCACCACCGTGCCTTTTTCGTGCACAGTAATGCCCTGCTCGCGAATGATCTCTGCGGCAAGCCTGCGCAAATGGGGGCAGTACGGCTCGGCGCTTGAAACATGGTACACCTCCGGCCCCTCGTAAAAAGTATCCTTGCGCGAGCGGGTGCGGTCTACGTACTGATCGCATACTACAAAATGCCCCGGTTTTACATGCGTCTGCAGGCTGCCTGCCGCGCACGGGCTGATGATAAAGCGAATCCCCAGCGATTTCATGGCCCATACATTGGCCCTGTAGTTGATGGCATGGGGGGGGATGGTATGGTGTCTGCCGTGGCGGGGTAGAAACGCAACCGTGCGCCCTTCGGTTTCTGCCAGAAAAATGCTGTCGCTGGTCGGGCCAAACGGCGTATCTACCGTGATTTCCTGCACATTTTCAAACAGCGAATAAAAACCGCTGCCTCCAAACACTCCTATATCGGCTCTCGGAGCTTGTTGTGTCACTTTGCTCTCTCCTTTGAAAAACAGTCAGCGAAGTTCTTTCTCGTATTGCAACAGGCAGTATTGTACCCGTTAGGCATAAGCAAACCGCATCTGCATTAAAATACCGCCAGCATAATTTTCAGATGCCGGCGGCCCGTTCGTGGTATATTATTGCCCAGCGATATTTTTACGGAAACCCGAAACTTATGCCAGAACAAACCGCTGCAGCGCCAGATCTTTGCATAACCCCCCGCGCACTGCTGGAAACGCATCTTCTTCAAGCGCCTGTTATACACCCCGACGGGGTGCGCGTGGCGTTTACTGCCACCGATACCGATTTTCACGACTCTTCGCGGCGTTCATTTTTGTGGATCGCCGAATGGCCTCTGCCCTCCGGCAGCGATGTGGAAGAAGAACTGCCCGAACCTGAAGACCTTGCACGCCGCATTACCTGGCAGCGCGATGGAGCGCATTCTCCGCGCTGGTCTCCCGATGGCCGCTGGCTTGCCTTTCTCTCTGCCCGGCCAGAAGAAAACGGCAAGGAAGAGGATGAGGAAGAGCATACTCCCATGCGGCTCTGGGTAATGCATATGGAGGGCGGCGAGCCGTTTTGCCCGTGTGCTTTTACAGAAGATGTGGAAGAGTATGCCTGGGAGCCGGGAAGCGAAAGCCTGATTGCCATGCTGGTGCAGCCGCTGCCCAAGCCAGTGGCTGCATACCGCCGCACCCAGCGCACCGATGAATACATTGACCCGGTAGAAGAACCTGCCGAAAAAAGACCGCGGCAGTTCTGGCGCATTGACATTGCAGCACGTAAAGCCACCCTGCTTGCAACCGCCGATGCAGGCGCCCTGGAGTTTGCGCTCTCGCCGGAAGGAGATCGCATTGCCTGGATAACCAATCATACTGGCGAGCCGAATGACTATCACCTTTCTGAAATAGAGATGCTAAACCTAAAGACAAATGTCAAACAGAAAATTTGTGAACGGCCCGGCGGCAAAAGCTGCCTGCGCTGGTCGCCCGATGGCAGTGCGCTTGCCTACCTTTCGTGGCTGCAGTATGACCTCTCCTACTCGCGCACCAGCATCTTCCTGATGAAAACGCCGCCCCATGAGAATGGCATGGAACCTCCTGCCTGGCTGCAGGATTTTCCCAATGCCTGCCCGCTGGAACCGTATACCCCGCAGGATTGGGACCACGATGTGCAGGAGATAGAGTGGAGCAAAACTGAAGGGGCGCTGTATGCCATAACGCTGGAAGGCACCGGCACAGGGCTGGCCCGCATTGCAGAAAAAACAGAAATGCTGCCGATCTCTGCAGATGCCGACCGCTGCGACCTGTGCATTTCGCCGGAAAGCGGACGCATGGTGTGGGTAGAGCAGAGCAGCAATTCTCTGCCTGAACTGGTGATGCGCACCCCCGAAGGCGAAACCAGAACGATTACCGCGCTGAATGCCGATTTTCTGCGCAAGTACCGTCTGCCGCGACAGAAGGTGGTGCGCTGGAAAGCGCCTGATGGGCTGGAGATAGAAGGGGTGCTTACCCTGCCGGATGCAGAAGGCCCGGCTCCTCTTGTGTTGCAGCTGCATGGCGGACCGCACGGGCGTTCTGCCAATACGCTGCTAAGCTACAGCATGCACCCCGCCTGGGCTGCTGCCGGATACGCAGTGCTGCGCCCTAACTACAGGGGAAGCGAGGGGTATGGCAATGCATTCGGCACTGCCAACCGCCGTGACCTGGGCGGCGGCGACTACCAGGATGTAATGGCCGGTGTAGACTGGTGCATAGAGCAGGGCATTGCTCTGCCGCACAAGCTGGGGGTAATGGGAGGATCGTATGGCGGCTACCTGACCAACTGGATTATTGGGCATACCAGCCGCTTTGCCGGAGCCGTATCGCTGTTTGGCATTTTTCACCTGCAAACCGATTACTCAAACTCGGCGCTGTCACGCTGGGACAACGACTATCTGGGCGCATACTACTGGGAAGATGAAGAAATTTACCGCAGGCTTTCACCCGGCACCTACCTGCAAAACATACAAACCCCAACCCTGATAGTGCATGGGCAGGATGACGACAATACTACCCTTGCAAACTCGCGCGAGATGTACCAGGCGCTGAGGCACCGGGGGGTGACCACCCGGTTTGTACATTACCCGCGGGAAGGGCATGGCCTGCAGGAACCAAACCACCGGCTGGACGAGATGCGCCGCTGCATGGCCTGGCTTGACAGGTACGTGCTGCATGCCGGCAGCGAGCCGGCAGTGCTGCGCACGGGAGACGCCCAGGAGCGCGAAGGATTGACTTTGATAGTTACTCGCGCAGAAACCGCCTCATTCACCGGCGCCGAGCAGAAAGAAGGCATGGCCCTGCTGGAGGTAAGCTTTACCATACACAGCGCACTGCCTTACCCTTCTACCTACCTGCTCAGCCTAGACCGCATTACGCTGGAGCAGGAGGGCGAGCATCTGCCAGCTGCAGGAACCGGTGCAGAAGTGCATGGCGCCCGCATACTGATAGAGGGCAGTAAAATTTATACGCTGCAGCATCCCCACCCCGAAACCGGGGCGGTCGGCTTTGGGTTTAGCGCCGTATTTTGTGTAGGCGAAACAAAGGGAATGGGGCGGGTGCACATTGCCGACTTTGCGCCTGTAGAGGTATGCTGGTGGGGCGAGGAACTGGAGAGCGCCCCGGATGCAGGGGAAGATTCTGCCGAGGGCTGACCGTTAGTTCACTCTTGTGCGTGCAGGAATTCGAAAACGGTTTCTGCCAGCGTTCTGCTCATGCCGGGCGCCAGAGCTATATCCTCTACGGCAGCAGCGCGCAGTTTTTTCATTGAGCCAAAGTGCAACTGCAGTGCCTTGCGGCGAACCGGGCCTATGCCGGGAATATCAGAGAGGGTAGAGTGCGTCATGCTCTTGCTGCGCAGCTTCGCCCCAAAAGTGTTTGCAAACCGGTGGGCCTCATCGCGAATGCGCTGCACCAAAAAAAGCGCCTGGCTGTTGCGGGGCAGTATCACCGGCTCGGCCTGGCCGGGCAGCACCAGGTGTTCAAACTGTTTTGCCAGCCCGGCCAGGGGCAGATGCATGCCTGTTTCTTCCATGGCGGCAAGGGCAGAAGTCACCTGCCCGCGCCCTCCATCTACAATAAGCAGGCTGGGCAGTGGAAGGAATTTGGGGTTGCCTGCTTTTGCCTGATTGAGCCGGCGCACAAGGGTTTCCTGCATAGAGGCATAATCGTTGGGCTGGCCGTCGGCGCGTTTTATTTTGAAGCGCCTGTATTCCTGCTTGCACATTTCCCCTTTTCTGCATACCACCATAGAGGCAACCTGGTGCGCTCCCTGCGTGTTTGATATGTCGTAGCACTCTATGCGTTCGGGGGGGGCCTGCAAACCCAGCGCCTCTGCCAGTTCGGCAAGCGCATGCTCTGTGCTTCCCAGCTTTGCGCGCATTTCTGCTTTTATCTGCTCCAGGGCATGCGCAGCGTTTTCAGAGGCCATGTCTATCAGCTTCTTTTTTTCGCCCCGCACCGGCACATGAATTTCCACCTTGCGCCCCTTGCGCTGTTTCAACCAGCTCTGCACTATTTCCGCTTCGTCTATGCTCTGCGGCAAGAGTATTTCCTGTGGAATGTAGGCTGCATTCTGGTAATACTGCTTCACAAATTCCTGTACCACGCTGGCCTGTTCTTCCTCACCAGAACCTTCTACCAGAAAATGGTTCTGCCCTATCAGGCGGCCGCCCCGTATGTAAAACATCTGCACGCAGGCCCCATTCAGCCCGCTTTCATCTTCCACTACCGCAATAACATCCTGGTCTACCATATCGGTAGAGATTACTTTTTGCCGCTGCAGTATCTCCTCCGCTGCCTGCAGGCGGTCGCGAAGTCGTGCTGCCCGCTCAAAATCGAGGTCTTCTGCGGCCTCTTCCATGCGCTCGCGCAGCTTTTTCAGTATCGGTTCCTGGCGTCCATCCAGAAAGCCTGCCACCTCTTGCACTGCTGTCGCATATTCAGCCTGGTCTGCCAGGCCGGCGCAGGGGGCCAGGCACTGCCCCATGTGGTGGTACAGGCAGGGTTTTTGTACTGCGCGGCCATCAAAACTTTTGCCGCATGAAACCAGCGGAAATACCCTCTGCACCAGTTCGAGCGTGCGGTGTACCGACCGTGCATTGGCATAGGGGCCAAAGTACCGGTTTTTGTCCTGCCGAATGCGCCGCGTTACCAGCAGGCGCGGGTAGGGTTCTGAAAGTGTGAGGCAAAGGTAGGGGTACTGCTTGTCATCGCGCAGGCGCACATTGTAATGGGGCTGATGCTTTTTGATGAGGGTGCATTCGAGTACCAGCGCCTCCAGTTCGTTTTCGCATACAATGTATTCCAGGTCGGCGATGTTGCTTACCAGCCGGCGTACCTTGGGGCTGTGCGAGGCGCCTTTCTGAAAGTATGAGCGCACCCGGTTGCGCAGGTTGATTGCTTTGCCCACATAGATAATTGTACCGGCTGCATCTTTGTGCAGATAGCAGCCGGGCAGGGTAGGAAGCGATTTCAGTTTTTCCAAAACAGCCGGTGTGGGCATGGTTGTACAGAGATGAGTGTGAGTTTAGGTGGGTGAACGGTGAAAATGCGCCATTTTCCAGGCGCCCTCAATGCGCACAAATACTCGTGTTTCATTGAATGTGCGCCAGCTGGGGCTGCTGGGGGCATCGTAGGTAAGCAGACGGGTATAGGTGACTACGGCTGCATCGCCATGTATTTGCACGCGGGGAGAAAGCATGTCGAATCGAACCGGCCGGTTGTGCGAATGCACCGCCATTTGCTGAATAAGGCTGGTGTGAAACTCCACGCCATCAATGCGGTAGCGGCACACATCTTCAAAGCAGGAAAGGTCGGGGGTGCAGAGCGAGGCATATGCTTCTGTATCCCCTCCATCGATGGCGGTCAGCATGGCATACGTTATATGCAGCAGGGCGCGCTGCTCTTCATCAAAATGGCAGGCCCCTAAAATAGCCTCTTCCATAAACGCTCCCGGCAGTTTGTGCTGATTGTGTGAAGCCGACGGTCGGATTTGAACCGACGACCGACGGTTTACGAAACCGTTGCGCTACCACTGCGCCACGTCGGCGTAGGAGGATGGGCGATCATGGATTCGAACCATGGACTTCTTCGGTGTGAACGAAGCGCTCTACCACTGAGCCAATCGCCCCTAAACTGAATTATTCTACTGCCCCCTGCCAGAAAAAGTCAAGTGTCTGCTCTGCAGAGTGCAGCGATGCTGCAAGCCGCCTGAAAAAATATGCCGATGTTTGCTTCTGCACTTGCCGGAATCTTTGCTTTGTGATAGACTGTATAGGTGAAACAATTGCAGTCTCTTGCGAAAAAAAAGCACGCACATTGCGCTCTGCCGCGTAGTACCGGGCAAACCTGTACAGCGCGCGGGAGAGGGAGGTTTGCGTACGCCTTTACACTGCTTGAAATGCTGATTGTTTTGGCCATTGTCTGTATACTCTCCGGTTTGCTGGTTCCGGTGCTTCTCAACAGCAGAAAGCACGCGCTGCGCGATGTGTGTCTGAGCAATCTGCATCAAACCGCTACGGCTCTTTCGCTTTATACCCAGGACTATGAAGGCTCTTATCCTGGTTTTCGCGTAGACCCAATCGATGCCGCTCATGCAGGCGACCTTCTTTTCTGGCATTCCCACTTTTGCAGGGCAACTCACCTTTTGCCCGGACAGATCACCTGGGTTACTCTGACCAGCCCGTATGTGTCTCGCACCCTGCAGCCGGGTGAAAACAGGCAGGATGTTTTCTTTTGCCCTGCCGATCATGACCGCGCCGCCCGCCCGCAAACCTCGTATGAGCTGAAGATGTATCTTGCCGAGGGCGGGCAGGTAACCGGTATGCAGGATGCGGCAGGCATCGCTGTGCTGTGGGATCAGTGGGATTACCACGACCCGCACCACTATTCTGAGCATGATATTCGTGCAGTACTAGACACGGTATTTGCAGATGGGCATGCAAAAGCATTGCGTTTGTCTGACACAACCAGCGCGATATGTGGTAACGGCCCCGACCTTCACTGGCGCTATCATTCTGCCAGTCATGCAGGCTGTGGAGACGGTGCAGGCGATGTGCTGCGCTGACTGCTGGCAGTGTGTTAGTTAGCAATTGAAAATTTTTTTGCAAATATCTTGACATGCAGCAGAACCTGTGATATAGTATTCAGCAGAGAATACGTATTCTCTATACTCAATGCTCTTCTTTTCCGGGAGGCCCGAAGACGTGCTTACGCAGCGAGAAATCGCAGTTCTGTCCCGTGTATCACAGGCTACTGTTTCCAGAGTACTCAACAACGACCCCAGCGTCAATGAAGAGGCTCGCGAAAGAGTGATGGCAGTGGTGCATCAGCACGACTATGCCCCCAATTACCGTGCCCAGTCGCTGCGCATACAGCGAAGCGGCACACTGGGTCTTGTTGTACACCGCACTCCCGAAGCCCTTTCGCAAGACCCCTTTTTCAGCCCACTCGTTATGTCTATTCTGCAGGTCGCAAATGAACACGGGTACCACCTCTGTGTAGATACAGCGCGTACGGTGCGCTCGCAGCGCACGGTGCACGAAGAACTGCTGCGTACAAGAAGAGTAGACGGCCTGATTCTGGTAGAGTCGAGAGACCACGATGAGAGAATTGCCCGGCTTATCTCCGGCGGGTTTCCTTTTGTCCTTATTGGGCGATATGGAGAATCAGATTCCCTGCTCAGCGTAGACAACGACAATGTAGCCGCCGGAAAAATGGTGACTGGAAAACTTCTGCAAAAAGGCCATGCATGCATTGGCTTTATTGGAGGACCTGCGGGCGTAAATGTTTCCGAAGACAGAAAACTCGGTTACAAGTGCGCTCTTGAGGAAGCCGGCATTGCTTTTGACCCCAAACTGGTTGCTCACGGAGACTTCTCCGGCGAGGGCGGTCAGATTGGCATGAGAAGGCTGATGGCCGCCAACCCGAAACTGGATGCCATTGTAGCGGTAGATGACATCACAGCAGGAGGGGCCATGCGCATTGCCCTCCAGCGTAAAATGGCTGTTCCAGAACAAATCGCGTTTGTAGGGTTCAACGACTCTGCATTTTGCGCGCATCTCGAACCGCCGCTCAGCTCTGTTTCCATCAACATTGGGGAACTGGCCCGCCAGGCTACCAGAATGCTGATAGAACTTCTGGAACGAAAAACCGCAGCGCCTGCCAGACACATCGTCGACTGCAGGCTGGTGGAACGCGCCTCCACTCGCTAGTTGCCACCAGGCAAGAATACGTATTCAGAAGGCAAAATCAAAAACATGCTCTTTCAGTACAACGCTACCTTAAAACAAACTGGAGAAACCAGAATGAAAAAAAACGGCTTTACGCTCATTGAACTGCTCGTAGTAATTGCAATCATCGCTATACTTGCTGCCATCCTTTTCCCTGTTTTCGCACAGGCAAGAGAAAAAGCACGTGCTATCTCATGCCTCTCCAACGAAAAACAAATCGGACTCGCAATGCTTATGTATGTGCAGGACTACGACGAAATACTGCCAGTGTGCGGCTCAAACTACGAAACCTACCAGATTGCTGCCAAACTGGTGCCCTACATCAAGAGCAACCCCATTTTCAAATGCCCAGACAGCTCCTACCCGGAAGGCGCCATGCAGCATAAACAGCGCGACAACGGCAACAACTACATGCTGCCGCCCGATGATGGCTGCGTAGGGCTGCCGCACTCAACCGCGGGGCTGACCAAATACTACGACGACGTGTACCCGCCCATCGACTATGCCATCAACTGGTCGCTCTACAACTGGCACGGAGGCGGATGCACCGGGCAGTACGGCGGATATGACCAGGGCCTGATGTATGATGACTCGAGCATTACCAGCGAGGCAAAATGCGTGATGATGGTAGACTTCCCGCCCGCAAACTTTGTATGGCCGGGTGCATCTTTCTGGGGCAGCCCTGCCAAAGGCCGACACAGCGAAGGCTCTAACGTGCTGCACATGGACGGCCATGCAAAATGGTATCACTTCACCACCCTCTATCCAGAAGGCGTGGAGTGGAGCGGCAAGCTCAATGAATGGATGGCATGGGGCTTCAACTGGGGCAACGCCCAGAATTAGTCAGCCTGTTTTTCAGGCATAGTGCGGTGCGCTGCAGAATACCCTGCAGTGCATCGCCTTGTCTCAAACACGCAAAGGAGCAAAGCTTTATGAAACATGCAGGCTCACTGCTGGTTCTCTCGGCAGCTGCAGCGCTGGTGCTTACAGGGTGCAGCCACAGCAACAATCAGGTGAAAACCAACCTTACCAACCTCTCGCCTCAGCAGCAGGCACAAAACATGCAGGCGCATCCCAACCCCATGCTGCCTCCCTCAGCCAACCAGCATGCCGTACAGTACCTGAAAAGCAAGGGCGGAAACTAGCCTGCAAACATCATGGCATGCATATGCAGCACAACTGCAGGCGCTGATAGAGGCAAACCGGTAAGCATCGCAGTACCCTTGCCAATGCACAATCGGGTGATGCCGATTACCAGATGAACCTATGCATTTACCTTTCAGAACAAGAAAGCAATTTTCCCTGCAGGCCAAACACGGCATCTTTTTGCTGTCTGCCTGTGCAGCAGTGCTTGCCATGAATGCTGCACAAGCAGACACTCCCCGCACGGTGCGCTTTGAATTTCAGCCTCCAGCCGCTGCACATACTGTGTGCGTGGCAGGCACTTTCAATGACTGGAACAAGTCCTCGTTTCCCCTCACCCGGCAGGCTGGCAGCAGCCTTTGGAAAGGAGCCTTTCGGATACCGCCCGGCGTGTATCTGTACCGCTTTGTAGTGAATGGCGCGCAGTGGCTGCCAGACCCGCATGCCCCAGGGGTAGACGATGGAAACAGCAACATCAACTCGCAGCTGGTAGTGCAGCCGCGCAGCTACGACCTCTATCCCGGTAAAACAGGCGACGGCATCATCACCCCTTCTGCAGTGAGCCATATCCCCGGCCGTGCCGACATAATGCGGCGCGATGCCCGCACTTTTCAGATTACACTGCGCACCAGAGCGCACGATGTGGAGCGCTGCTGGCTGACAACGCCAGACGGGCAGCGGGCAGCCATGCATATTGTGCAGGCCGATCCGCTCACAGACATTTGGCGGGGCGTGATTTCGCTGCAAAAAAAGCGCCTGCTGCGCTATGCGTTTTTACTGCAGGACGGCTCTGTGCAGCGCTGCTACAGCGCACCGGGGCGTTTGCTGCCTGAAGGAGCAAAACCGGTGTGGTTTGTGTGCAATCCGGCGCAGTACCCGCTGCCCAGCCCGCCCGCCTGGGTGCAGGATGCAGTTTTTTACCAGATATTTCCAGACAGGTTTGCAAATGGAGACCCAGCCAATGACGGCCCCGGAGTGCAGCCCTGGGGAACGCCGCCCACTCACTCAAACCGAATGGGCGGAGACCTGCAGGGAGTGATGCAGCACTGGCCGTACCTGCAGAAACTTGGCATCAATGCACTCTACTTCTGCCCCCTGTTTACCTCAGACAGCAACCACGGCTATGATACCGATAACTATTTGCAGGTAGACCCGCGGTTTGGAACCAACGATCTGCTGAGGCAGCTGGTGCTGCTTGCACATGAACAGCACTGGCATGTTTTGCTGGACGGCGTATTCAATCACACAGGGGTGCATACCAGATGGTTTGAAAGTTTGCAAAAGCAGGGGGCAAAGTCGCCCTGGCTGCACTGGTATTTTGTGAAGCATTTTCCTATTCAGGTCAAAGAGGGGCAGAACAGTTATGTGAGCTGGTTTGGCGTACCTACCCTGCCAAAGCTGAACCTCGACAACCCTCCCACGCGCCGCTTTATTCTGCATGTTGCCCGTTACTGGCTGAAATACGCGCAGGCAGACGGCTGGCGGCTGGATGCCGCCGACCAGGTAGACCCGCAGTTCTGGCTGCTGTTTCGCAAGGCTGTGCGTAAGGCAAACCCCAACGCCTTTCTGATGGGTGAGATATGGGGCGATGCGCACCGCTGGCTGCAGGGAGACATGTTCGACTCGGTGATGAATTACCCCTGGCGACAGGCTGTACTCGACTATTTTCAGGCGGGCCGCCTTTCTCCCACGCAGTTTGATGCCGCGCTGCGCCATATTCGCGACAATTATCCTGCGGCCTGCCTGCGCGTTATGTATAACCTGCTGGGCAGCCACGACACAGTGCGCCTTGCCACCCTGTTTCAGGGCAAATCAGCGCTGGAGCAGCAAGCCATCCTGTTTCAATTCACCTATCCCGGCGTGCCCTCTATTTACTATGGGGATGAAACCGGCATGCAGGGAGGCGCCGACCCGGATGACCGCAGGTGCATGGACTGGAACAGGGCGCACTGGAATGTTTCACTGCTGCACTGGTACCGCGATCTGATTGCGCTCAGGAAGCAAAAGGCGGTGCTGCGCCGTGGTGATTTTCACACCGCCGCCGCCGATGACAGGCACAAGGTATATGCATTTGTACGACGGTACAAAAACCAGACTGCTCTGGCCGTATTTAACAACTCGGGCAGGCCGCAAACTGCCCGCATTGCACGTGCCGTTGTGGGCAGGACGCAGCTGCAGAGCTGGCTGAATACCAGCGTGCTGCTAACGCAAAAGGGGCGGTGGCTTTGGGTGCATCTGCCTGCACACGGTATGGCGCTGCTGGGCAGCGAGGCCCGCACAGGGCTGACGGCGCAAAAGCAGGGCAGACACTACGCAGCATCTTTTGCAGCAAAGCGCATGTAACTGGCTTTTTCACTCTGCGGCTGTTTTCAGTGCTGTGCATGGCCAGGGCAGCCGGGCGTTCAGTTCACATGATCATTCGCAGGTGCAAGGGTGCTTCCCTTTGTTTCGTGCAGAGGTGTAGGCGTGTTTGCAGGCAGAAGGCTCTCTCCCAGTGCATAGCGCAGACGAAACAGCGCCACACGCTTCTGATACACTGCCTGCGCCATGCGTGCCCGCGCCTGGGCAAGTTCTGTGAGCGCGCCCAGCGCCTCAAGATTGATGCTTCTTCCCGCCAGGTAACGCTGATTTGCGCGCTGCCATGCCATGCGTGCCTGCGCCAGTCCCTGGTGGGCTACCGGCAGGTTTGCCAGGGCGGTTTGCCACTGCAGCAGAGCTGTCTGCACCTGCAGTTCTACCTGCACCTGCACAGCCCGAAAATCGCTGCGCGACTGTTGCAGTGCGGCCATCGATTCTCGTATGCGGGCGTGGCGCGCCCCACCGTTGGCGAGAGGCAGAGAGGCTGTAATGCCTACCAGTACGCCGGATGTGCCGGGCGCGTTCTGTACGGCATCTCCCATGGCAAAAAGGCTGATATTGGGCTGCAAAGAAGCTCTGCTGCCCGAAACATCTGCTTCTGCCGCTGCGGTTTCCTGGCTGGCTGCGCTCATTTCAGGGCGTGCATGCACGGCTTCTGCCAGCAGTTTCTGCACGCTGCCAGCAGGAGCGGGAGGAAGCAGCGAAGGCTGCAGCACTGCAGGCAGATCGGCAGAATTTTTGCCCAGCAACGCCGCCAGGCTGAGGCGTGCTGTTTGCACATCGCGTTCGGCATTTGCTTCCTCTATCTTTATTTTGCTCCAGGCGGTTTCATCCTGATTCAGCGTCAGCAAAGCGGCCGCACCTTGTTTTACATTGATGCGGTCGTTTTGCAAGTGCGCTTCTATCTCTGCAAGTTCCTGTTTCGCTGCCTGCAGCATCGCCTGTTTTTCAGGCACTGCCTCAAATGCTTGCAGAAGCTGCAGCTCGGTCATGCGGCGCAGAGCTGCCAGGTTTCGGCCATACATGCTCTGCTGCGCCGCTGCCCTGCGCAGGGCGGCTCTGCGTGCGCCTCCGGCGGCAAGGGGCCACATCAGGGTGAGGTTCTGATTGGCAAAAGCGCCGCGGTTCAGCTGCATCAGGGTAGAAGGAGCGGTTCCATCCGGGCTGCTCATTATGGCGCCTTCTCCCCCTGCAGAGGCAAACAGATTGAGAGAGAGCCAGGGGCGCAGCGCGGCTTCGGCCACATTTCTGCGGGCGCGCACCTGCTGCAGCGCTGCTTCTGCCGCTGCAATCTGCGGGCTGAACTTGAGGGCTTCTTTCAGAGCGCTCTGTTCGCTCAGTACTGAAGCTGAAACTGGCGGGGCGGCTGGCTGCATCTATTGGTCTCCTTTGCTTTGGGCGGCGGGGGGCTGCATCTGCTGTTCGCGCATTGCACGTTTCTGCATGCTGCGATGAAGCGTCTGTACAAAGTCATCTACCAGAGTGTGCAGAATAGGGATGTCGAACAATGAAAGAAAGGTGCCCACGGTGAGGCCGCCAAGAATGGTAGTGGCGAGCGGCTGATATGCATCCAGACCTGTTTTGGGTGCAAATGCCACCGGCGCCATGGTGATTATGGTGATGAGCGAGGTCATCAGGATGGGGCGCAGGCGCTGGGGCGCTGCCTCGGCCACTGCCTGATCTCGCGGAATGCCCGCATCACGGCATGCCATAATGCGGTCTATAATCAGAATGGCCGTAGTGATGTCCATGCCGGTCAGCACGATGACGCCCAGTATAGAGACTGTGCTGAATGCCTGATGCGCCAGCCAGAGCGCCAGAAATACGCCCGAAAGTTCGAGCGGCAGCGAAGCGATCATTTGCAGGGGCTGCAAAAAACTGCGGAACTGGGCTGCCAGCACCAGGTACATAAGGCCAAGAGAAAGCAGCAGGCCGTACAGCAGCCTGCGGAAGCTGCTCATCATCTGCGTCATATCGCCGCGCACCTGCAGGCTGTAGCCTGGCGGAAAGTTGAGGCGGTCCATAATTTTCATCATGAGCGTCATGGTGAGGTCCATTGAGGGCGGCCCGCCTTTTCGGTAGTACCCTGCCAGCCCTGCCACTCGCTCAAGCCCGTCGTGTTCTATTGCAGTAGGCGCACTGCGCAGAACAATGTGCGCCAGGCTTTTGAGCGGAGCCTGCTGCCCGTCTGGGGCGGTGATGATGAGGTTTTGCAGGTTTTGCGGGGTAATGCGCTGGCTTTGGCGGTAGCGTATCAGAATGGTATCCTGCCGTACATTTGGTACATGGTAAAACTGGCTGGCCAGGCCGCCGTGCAATGCATAGTAAGCCTGCTGCGCCACCGATACCGGCGATAAGCCCAGCGCCTCGGCGCGTGCCGGAGATACTTCTATGTGGTAATCGGGCACCCCCATGGCCGAGGTGAGCGCGGGCTGTGCGAGGCCGGGAGTGCGCTTTGCAATCTGAAGGGCCTGCTGGGCCAGCATGTGCAGTTCTGAAAGCCGCGGCCCGCTGATGTTCAGGTAGACCGGCGCATCGGCGGTAGCCATTACATCTGAACCCATTTCCTTGATTTGCAGCCTGCGTATGCCAGGAATGGTGCGCATGGCCCGCTGTTGTATGCTGTCTATTATTTGCCAGATACTTTGCCTGCGCTTGTCTTTATCGCTCAGGGTAAGCATGAATGCAGCGCCGCTGGTTTGCGGCATCTGGTATCCGGTGATATTGGGGTTCCATGATTCAAACATGTTTTCAGCGCCTGTTTCCACCGAGGCGCGGCGCACCTGGGGATATTTCAGCATGATCTGCTCCAGATTGTGTACCGCAGCGTCTGTCTGCTGAAAAGAGGTTCCCGGTTTCATTTCCAGAAACCCTGCCGCCTGCCCTACATCGGCCAGGGGCATCATTTCTGAGCCAATGAAGTTGTAAAAGGTAAACCCCATGATCACCGTTACTGCAATGCGCGCCAGGTTCCAGAACCGGTTTCGCAGCATAGCCTCTATCGATCTGCGGTATGCGGCTTCCAGTCTGTCGAGAAAGCGCTGAAAGGGGTCTGCCAGAAACAGAATGGCTCGCATAACCGGGTTGCGTCTGTCTGCGGCGCGCGCTTGTTCGGTGCGCAGCAGTTTTGCGCAGAGCACAGCGGTGAGTGTGAAAGAGACCATCATAGAGGCGAGCAGGCTGAAGAGCAGAGGCCACACCAGCTCAACAAACATGAGCTGGGTAATTCCCCCGCAAAAAAGCAGGGGAGCAAGGGCCAGTGCAAGCATCAGGGTAGAAGCCAGCACTGCCAGGCGCACCTCGGCGATGCCATCGATTGTTGCGGTTTTGGGGTCTTTGCCCATGCGCAAATGTCGCTCTACCGAATGTATGTCGATGATGGTATCGTCTACCAGCCGCCCTATGCTGATGAGCAGGCCGATGAGAGTGCCGCTGTTGAAGGTAAGGTGAAACGGAATCAGCATCAGCACTGCAAATGAGAGCGAGACTGGCAGGGTGATGAGAGCTATCAGCGTGCCACGCCATTCCCCCAGAAAGAAAAAAACAACGATGGCGGTAAGCAGAACCGCCACTGCCAGCTCTTCCCACACGTTGTGAAACAGTATCGAAACGAAGTGAGCGTTGTTGTAGGCGGCCTGAAAATGTATGCCGGGGTACTCTTTTTCCAGCTGCTTCAGCGTTTTCTGCACTCTGGGCATAAGAGTGTAGGAACTTGCCGCCGGGTTTTGTATTACCGATACCTCTATGGCAGGGGTGATGCTTCCGCCGCCGGGATGCAGATGCCGCACATACTGAAATGCGCTTTTGCGTTCCCAAACGGTATCTGCCACCCGCGCCACATCGCCGATGCGCACCAGATGAGGCCATTTGCCAAATTCGGAGGCGGCGCTGCCCGATGAAGAGGAGAGCAGCGGATAGCGTGCGATTTGTTCTGCTGTTTGAGCCGGTATGCCCGCCTGCACCAGCGCCTGGCTGTAGGGGGTAGTGAGAAGACCGGCCGGCTGGCTTACGTTGTAGCGGTCTATGGCGCGTCGTACATCCAGCAGGCTGATATGCAGCGCCGCAAGCTTGTTGCGGTCTACAATCACCTGCATTTGCCGGCGGTATCCGCCAAAGGTAGTGATGGCCGATACCCCGTTTACAGCCCGCAGGCGGTTGGTGATGGTGTTGTCGGCGAGCTGCCGCAGGCGGGGCAGAGTCCAGCCCCGTTTGAGGTCGCCCGTGAGGGCAAGCGACACCACCGGCAGATTGAGCGGGTCGATGGGCACAACAAAAGAAGGCTTCACATTAGCCCCTGTAGCGGGCAGGTTGGCCTGGGCTACATTGAGCAGATTTTGTACGCTGATAATCGCATGCGATATGTTTGTTCCGTAATGAAACTGCAGAGTGACAATAGACAGTCCCTGCTGTGAAGTGCTGCGTATGTAGCGCAGGTTTTTCAGGTCAGTCATCTGCTCTTCTATGGGTTTGCTAACATATGTTTCCATTTGCCTTGCCGACAGGCCCGGCATCATGGTAACTACTGCAGCCATGGGGCTGGGCACATAGGGGGCGAAGCGGCGCGGAATTACCCGTATTGTGCAGAAGACAGCTGCAGCTGTTACGGCTATGTAAAAAGCCGCCACCGTGTGCGCATGCTCTATAGACCACTGGTGAATGCGGTGCAGGGCGTTTTTGCCGCCGCCGGTAGCAGCAGAAGAAGAGGTGTTCATAGAGTGCCGTCCCTGTCTTCATGCCGCACCTGTTCGGCGGTAGGCATTTGCAGCGGACCGTTTTGACCCCACTTCACCAGCACCACGGCCTCGCCTTCACGCAAGCCCTGCAGACCATGGGTAATCACCATATCGTCTGGCTGCAGCCCATTCACAATGGTGGTGACTCCTGCTGCTGCTGCTCCGGTTTGCACGGGCGTTTCATGTGCAACCATTTCGCCCCCCACTATTTCGGGTACCAGTTTCCAGCCGCAGATGGGGCATTTGCCCGGATGATTTTCACGTATCTGATGGTGCATAGTGCAAGTGTAAACGGTATGTACTGGGCCGCTTTGCTGCACCACCCATACCCATGTCGAATCTTTTTCAGCCAGCACAGGGCTGGTAAAGACCGGCTGAAACGCCAGTGCATGGGTTGGAATGGTGATTGCATCGGCTGTTTTGTAGAGCCGAATGCGCATTTGCAGCATCTGGCCGGGCAGCAGCTTTCCGTGTGGGTTGGGCGTCAGCGCCTCTACCACAGCAGTATGCGTTACCGTGTCTGCTTCAGGAAACACTGAGGTGATTCGGGTGTTCAGCACGGCCCCGTCTTCTGTTTGTATCTGCACAGGCGTGCCAACATGTATGTGCTGCAGGTCTTGCACAGCAACCTGCGCCTGTATGCGCAGAGGGTTGATTTGGGCTATTTTCAGAATGGGCTGCCCCGGCCTAACCAGGCTGCCGGGGGCAGTGAGGCGGCTGACGACCACTCCTGAGAAGGCAGCGTCAATGTGTGTATAGCTTTGCTGCACCTGTGCCTCTGCCCGCGCCGCTCTGGCCATTTGCAAGCCTGCCTGCTTGTGTATGATTTCATGTGCAGCGGTTTCTGCACTGGTCTGCATGGCGGCTGCATTCTGGCGGGCAGTATTCAGGGCGGCAGTGCGCACAGAAATACGCGCCTGCGCCTGCAGCAGAGCCGCCTGCGCCGCCTGCACTGCTGCCTGTGCCTGGGCAAGACCCGCCTTCGCGCTCTCTACTCCAGCCTGCGTACTCTGTTCTGCGGCATAGTCTTGCTGGTACTCCTGCAGAGAAAGCGATCCCCCTTTCAGCAGCGAGTGGTCGCGTGCAAACCTGCTTTTCTGGTAGCCCTGTTCTGCCCTGGCTTGTTTCAGCATGGCTTTTGCCGCCCCAACCTGCTGCACTGCCGCCTGCACTGCCGCCTGCCGGCTCTGCTCTTCTGCTTTGACTTCCGCCAGTTTGCTGAGGGCACTCTGCACCTCTGCATTTGCTGCAGCCGCCATCTGCTGTGCCTGCTGTTTTTGCAGGCGGGCAATATCTACATTGTGTTTTGCCATAATCACCCCGGCCTGCTGCACTGCTGTTTGCGCGTTGAGCTGGCGGGGGTCTATTACTGCAATCTGCTCACCGGCGGCAACAGCATCCCCCGGGTACAAAGGCATCTGCTGCATTGTGCCGGTAATGCGTGCCGCCACGATTTGTGTAGAGTAAGGCACAGCAACAGCATTTACTGTTTCGTACACGTCGGTTTTGCGCGGCTTTACCCGTTCGGCTGCTACCGGCACGGCGCCTGCAGGCGGCTTCATGGCAGACATATCCATAGACTGCGCTTCAATTACGCTCATGTGCCCCGGCTGGGTGAAGCGATCTACTGCCAGATGTGAAAGCACCAGGGCAAGCAGCACCAGCAGGCTGCCGGCTGCAATAGAAACCCCGTTTTTTCCTTCGCGCGCCTTGCGCTTTGCAGCAGCAGTCAGCATCCAGAGCGCCGCTGCTGCCAGGGTAATGTAGCCTGCAATCAGCCAGCTCACTGCAGGGGCGGGGGCTGCCATTGGTGCGGCATGCCCATTCATTGCCATGCCGCTCATATTGGAAGCTGTTGGCGGATTGGCTGCCCTGCCGCTCATGCTGGGGGCGGCAGGCAGGGCAAGCGTGCCTGTGTTTACACCGGTTGGCAGCGAGAGTACGGCGCGAGCGCTGCCTTTTGGCCCCTGTATTGCCAGCTGCACATGATAGGTGCCGCCCATAGCGAATTTGGCTGGAATGCTGTAAACCCCTGGCTCACCTGTTACGGGAGAGCCAGTCTGCATGGTTTCGCCCATGGGCATGCCCGGCATTTGGGTGAGGGCATGCAGCGCTGCCCCAGAAACCGGTTTGCCTGTGCTGTCGGTAAGCTGCACCAGCAGGCTGGCAGCGCCAATGGCGGGGGGTGTTTGGGGCTGTGCTGCCAGAGCAATATGGTAACGGCCGGCTGTTGCATGCAGCACGGCTTGTGCGGGAAGCACAGACAGGCAGAGCAGCAGAATACCGCTCGCCAGCGCCCATGCCTTATTTGGCAGGGTAACTTTATGCATGATGTCTCCTCCTGAATTCAGGAAAGGGCAGCATTCGTTTCCGGCTGCTCTGCCGGAATGCGAAATGCTAGCCGCTGGTATTGCTCCTGCTGCACATGCTGCAGCAAGAGGAGACGACAGCAGAGGTCATTGCTGCGTCGGGGTGATTTTTTTTGAGCCAGAGCCGAAATACTTCGCTTTTGCCAAGTTTGCTTACCTGCAGCATCAGCTGCACATTTTTACTTTGGGCAGTCACAAAGTCGGGGTACCAGGGGTTTTTGGCAATGCTGGGCGTTGGCGCATTGCGCATGCCAGTTATTTTCATGCACTGCATAGCTGGCGGCGCAGAGCGGTGAAATAACGGTTTGCCTGCAAAGGCAGGCGCTGCCGGCAGCAGCAATGCTGCCAGAAGAACAAGGGAGTTTGTGCGCAACATGGTTTTTTCCTCATAAAGTCGGGTTGTGCAGCCGCAGCGGTGGCTGAATGTACTTTGCAGAGGCGCAATAAAACTGCGCCCGCTGCGTAAAGCGGACTTTAGAGGAGAACCGGAGGTGCGCGGGCAGGAGGGGGACGATAGGTGCGTGCAGTTGCAGAAGCTTGGGCGCGCCGGAAAAAGAGAGGGCGGGTTTGTGCCGCTGCAAACCGGGGTGCGCACTGCATGGGAATCAGGGCGGCAGGATGTGTGCGCACTGAAACAGGAAGCGCCTGAGCAGGGCGATGCGGAGCCTTGTGCACACAGGAAGAAGAAGAAGTACGGCGGTTACTGTGTTTTGTTTGTGTTTGACCGGCGCACAGCGGGCAGTGGGCCATTTTGTGCATGCGGCAGCAGGGAAGCATTGTTCTGCCCGCCGCCGAGGCATGAGGCATCATGGTGCATTTGCGGCCGCAGGGGGTTCCGTTCAGACACTGCCAGTATGCGCGTGCCGGCAGCTGCGCCCATATTAGCGCAAGTGATGCCAGCAGGCCAAGCAGACCATGTATCTTTCGCAGTGCCTGTTTCATGCTTCTCATTATACTGCGATCTTGCAGAAAAGAATTCCTCTGAAAGCAGGAACCGCGGAGTTTCTCTTTGGACTGCGTGTTTTGCTAATGCCACCATTTCATGTTGGGTGCAGTGGTTAGTTTCGCTGCAAACGTCCAGCGGGTAACGCGCAGCCTTCCCAGGTAGGGGTAGGCGACAATGAAGTGAATGAACTTTACATGCTGTGCTGTGCCAACCAGGCGCACATGCAGGCCGGGCTGCATTCCGGGGTGGGGCGGCAAAGGGTGTGCAGGCCGCGGCCCCATGTCGACGGCGAGTATGAGCTGCAGTCGCTGGGCGGTATTCAGGCTGGAGGCAGGCAGCCCTCTGGCGCTCTCGGCGGCAGCCAGCTGCAAGGGGGCAAGAGAGCCAAACAGGCGCATGAAGGCAAAGCGCCAGTTTGTGGTTAGTTCGTACCCGTCTACATGAAAGTCTTCTTCTGGAATAGCGTGCCACCAGAGATTTTTCCATTGTTTGTGGCTGAGTTCAGCCAGCTGGCGTATATCTGTCAGCGACATGGGGCCTTTGTTCAACGCGAAGGCATCCATGCGCCTCAGCAGTCCGGCAGGCGGTTCGTTGTAGATATTGCGCCCTGGGTCGGTAGTTCTGCTCACCAGCATGCTTCCAAACCAGGCGGAATGGTAGCCAAAGGCGCGGTCTACTTCCTGTATGGCATCGGGCAGGGTGAACTTGTTGTGGTAGGTAAGCAATCCCTGTGCAAGCGTGGTGAGGCTGTTTACATATCGTGGGCAGATTACGGCATGGCCGGTGGTGGTGTAGAACTGCTGCATAAGGTCTGGCAGGTACTGACTGGTGGTGAAGTGCAGGGAGGGCTGCAGCAGACGGGCGGGCAGCGGTTCCATCTGGTCGAAGTGATCTTTGGGCAGCAGCTTGACTACGCGGGGGTCGGTGTTGTTGCCGTTCATATCGTAGCCGGGAAGGTATGCGCGGGAGACCAGCGGCAGAGTGAAGAAGAGATGATTTTCGGCAGGCGGAACAATAAGCAGACTGATTTGGCCACTGTAGGCATACAGGCCATAGAAGTTGTTGTGCGCCTGCTGTGCAGAAATATATTCTGGCAGGGTAGCGTGAAACGAGGAGGTTTTGTATTCGTGCCGCATGGCAGTCATGTAGGCCGGAATCATTTTTTGCAGGTTTTGAGGCAAATGCGAGAAGCGTTCCATGCCAAACAGATAGTTGCGATACAGAGCCGCTCCTCCGCCAACTCTAAATGCCTCCGGGTTTTGTATACAGTCGGTGTAAAGAGCCTGTTTCGTCTGGTCATCCATATCCTCAAGTATTTGCCAGACGGGTTCTTTCGTCTGGTTTTTTGCCAGTGCGACTGCGGCGGCCTGTTCTACAGAAGCAATGCGCATTTGTTTGAACATAAGATGCTTGCGGCGCACTTGGGCAACTGCCGCCTGCTCCACTGCCTTCTGTGTGGGTGTTTGCGTAAGCAGGTAGCCTGTGCCCTGCTTTTGCCAGGTCATTCTGTTTGCCCATGCCAGCGCGATCATCATGTTTCTAAGGGGCAGGCGGCGTGCATAAAGAATGTTTTGAAAGCCTGCATGCACACCGTCTGCGTGCATGGGCACCTCTGTTTCTTTGGCAAAGAGCGCGAGCGCGTTTTGCAGCGATATGCCTCGCGAGGCTATCTGCACCGGGCGCAGCAGCCTGACGTCTGAGGCGGGAACACCGCGTACGGAAGCCAAAACCGGATAGCTGCTGCAGCAGGCGAACAGCATGGCAGAGGGCAGAAAAAGCTGAACGGGTTTCATTGCAGTTTGCTCCTTTTTTTCAGCAGCGGCTTATGCCAGCCGTACTTTTTTACCAGCCTGCGAATGGGCAGTGCAAGATAGGCATACTGCGGGGGCAGCTTTACCAGCTCGCAGCCCGGAGGCAGAATAACTTTCCCCATGCATTCGGGCACAAAACATTTAGTGCCTTTGGGCAGATACAGGTATTTAGCAGGAATACAGGGCAGTGTTTTTTTGAAAGCAATATAGGTCCAAAATCTGGAAGGCGAATCGATGCTGTTTGCAGGAGGCATGTTAGTAAACTCCTCTGCGCGAATGAGACCGGTTTTTGGGTCCCACAAAAAAACATTCCTGTTCCATCCGCCATTTCCCGTACTCACTTTTTTGTCTTTTAGTTGAAGGCAGCGCACCCCATGAAAAACAACCATCTTGCCGGGAGTAAGCCCGGGGTAGCTGTGCACTACCTGGGTTACATAGTAGGAAGGAGCTTTGTTGGGTATGTAGTGTTGAAAAATGTCGAACTCAAAATTTCGTTTGCCTGGCTGCACGCCAGCCCGTTTCTCTATGGCAGCCAGGCCGTTTTTACGAATGAGCCGCTTCAGTGCAAGGGCTTCATCTGCAAATGATACGATCAGATTGTGTTTTTCGGCGAACATAAAATTCACCGCCCTGGTGCTCATGGAAATGCCATTTTCGTGAAACTTTCCGTTTACAATGTCGCCAATTACGCTCG
>DAIDHN010000012.1 GCA_027459665.1 Chthonomonadaceae bacterium
TCTGAATTCCCAGATGTACCCTCTTCGCCGTTTGCCATTGGCGCTACGCCCATTGTCAGCTTTTTGCTGGACTACTACTATGCTTTTCGCCTCGATCCAGATCGAAGAACACGTGCACTGGAAGCAGAAAACCTGGCACGAAGCTATGTTTATCGCTACATGGTAATGTGGCCGAGTGATAATATACGAAAAGACAGAATCAACAGTGCGTTTCTTTGGGAACCTAATTCTGGTAGAGACTGGACTGGCGCAGCATGCTCCAATGAGGTTATCTGGGACCTGGATACGCTGGCGCAAACAGCCGTAACAACCGGCGACCCCCTGCTGCTTTGGGCGCTCAACGGATCACTCTCACGCTGGCATCGTCTTTATCAAAACATCTATCACCCAAATCTTGACCAATATCAGCAGAACGACTTTGTAGAAGGTTACGGCCTTGCCCCCGATAACACCTATGGTTACCCTGGCGGGAGGTCTTCGTACGGTTTCGGAGGGCAGTTTCTGCTGCTAGACCCAGTAAAGAACACACAAGTGCGCATTCTTGCTGGCCTCAGGGCAGCTCTCGCATTCAACAGCAGCGGCAGCAAAATAACGCTGGCAGGCTACCGCTGCACTGCACCGGGGCAGTTTGCCTTCAAACTGCAGGGTACTGTAAAACCAGTGAACATAACCGTCACCTGCCCATACAGCAGTATTGCGCGAGAGTCGGTAACCATTATGCACGGCATTATAGGCCGCACAGCAAAGACAACGACCAGCAGGTACGCTCTCTGGACTCTCATAGTACATAATGTGCACCCTGGTGATACAGTAATCGTGGGCCGGCCAAACCTGGCGCTCTCACATCCAAAGCCATCTGCTCCTCCGCTGCTTGTGTCACAAAGCGCAGTGATTTCTCAAGCCTACACCCCATTTATCGTTCATCAGTTTGCAGCCAACAACAAACTGCAAAGCTCGTGGCGCAAAACTACCTCTTTTGCCGGTCTGCAGGGTGGGCTTCACTGGATATGGGGAGTGCCTTTTGTAATTCCTGTGAACCTGTCAGCTGCCGATACGCGTGTGCTCTTAAACAGGCCGGCCGGCGGGCAGTCGGCAGCTTTTGTTCTCTATGCACCGGGAACAGCAAACAATGCCCCCAAACTTTTGCTGGCAAACGGCGATACAGCCCGCCCGCTTTGGCCAGTTCCTGCTCTCGCATGGCGCGCCTGGCCACCAGCCTACAGCGCCGTGCTGCTCATGCAGGCATACCAAATTCCCAAAGGAGATACGCTTGCCGGGCTTCAGCCTGAAGGCAGCAGTATTCTGGCTCTCACCACACTACCGGTTTCACAGCAAAAGGCTCTGGGCCAGCTGCAAAAAAACATCGCTCGGGGAGGAGCAGAATGGATTGCAATGAGACGCTCTATGCAGCAGATCAGTACGCTGCATACTTTGGCAGCTGCCCTTCCGCCGCACGCCGTTGCGATCATTCCGCCCATTTCGGCAGCCAGCCCTGTTTATCGTATGCTGTTGCAGGGTGGATTGTTTGACCGCATGGATGCACTCACCATGCAGCAGGTGCTGCAGCAGAGTGCTTTCAATGCAGTTCGCTATCCAGTGGCAATCTACATCGGTGGAGAAGGCTATCCTGCTACCCCGCATGCTCCACAAGACATCGCAGCTGCTCTGCATAGGTACCTGCAGCAGGGTGGTACAATCGTACTCATGGCACACATGCCCTTCCCGCTCTATTATGCCAAGGGCAGTACAAGCGTCAGCGCTCCTGTTCTTCCACTCATCGGGCTTCCCATAGCAAACGCACTGGAAGAATCCCCCCCTGCCGGCACGCGAATGGCTCTGGCTTCAAAACAAAAAGTGCTGACTAACATTCCTGCCAATTTCTCTTATCCGCCTGGCGATCCGCGACTGCGCAGCATCAATCCTGCCGATATACCGCCAGGTTCAGCATACTTCCCTATTTACCACACAGGTATATTGAGAGGCAGGCAGTACGGTGATGCTGCTGGTCTGCTTGAAATGCCACCCAATGCCAAAGGCAAAAGAGGTGCAATACTCTACATCAGCGCAAAACTTGTCAATGATCCTGTGCATGGCTCTGCCATACTTATGTCGGTGCTGCACTGGATTTACAATAGAGCGCAGCCGATGAAAACAGGAGAGAAACAATGACACACTATCCGCTGGCAGTACAGATGTACACTCTGCGTGATTACACCCGAACCGCACGAGATTTTAGAGACAGTCTAGGCAAAATACACAGCATGGGCTACCGTGCAGCACAGCTCTCCGCCGTCGGCGCCATAGACGGCCCTGCACCAGAGCTTACTCCACAACAATGCCGGGAGCTGCTGGATGAGTTTGAAATAAAGTGCATTGCCACGCACCGTTCCTGGGAACGGCTGAGTATTCATATCGAAGACGAAATTGAACTGCACCATACACTAGGATGCAACTACACGGCAATTGGCGGCCTGCCCGGAACTTATGAACAGGATGGAGAAGAAGGTTATCGACGTTTCCTGCACGATTCTGCCCCGGTGATACAAAAGCTCGCTGATGCTGGCATACGTTTCGGTTATCACAACCATTCGCATGAGTTTGTACGCATCGGTACAGAGCAGCGTACAAGGTACGACATCTTTCTGGAGGAGGCGCCGCAGCTTATGCTCGAAATCGATGTATACTGGGCTATACACGCTGGCATCAATCCAGAACGGCTCATTGAGGCAGCTGCCGGCAGAGTGCCAGTGATACACATAAAAGACAAGGAAGTAGTGCCAAAGGACGGGCCGGTGATGGCGGCAATTGGAGAGGGCAACATGGATTGGAAGCATCTGCTGCCTGCCTGCGCAAAAGCAGGAGTAGAATGGTATGCAGTAGAACAGGATGTTTGCCGAAGAGACCCATTTGATTGTCTGCGCTCAAGCTATAATTTTGTAACCAGACTGGAGGTTTCATAAAAAGGAACTTCCAATACATCAGTTTCGTAGCACAAACTGTAAGTAAATAGTCTCCTTCAAAACAGAAAAGAGACTATTTTCTCAACTCTTCAAGATAAGAAAGGGTGATATGCAATGAGCAATGCTGAGGCTGTAACAAGCAAGGAATTCGATGAAAAGGTAATAAAATCCACGGTGCCTGTGCTGGTAGATTTCTGGGCAGTATGGTGCAATCCATGCCGCATGATTGCACCTCATGTAGATGCTGTTGCAGAAGAATTTCAGGGCAAGGCGAAAGTAATGAAAGTCAATGTAGATGACGAGCAGGAAATCGCTGCAAAATACAACATCAGGTCTATACCCACCCTGCTTTTCTTCAAAGACGGCAAGGTTGTTCAGGAAATCATTGGGGTGCAGTCAAAACAGGTTATAGCCTCTCACCTGCAAAAACTGGTCTAACAGCATTTACAGCAAGATGAAGGGCCGCTTTCTATCATGAAAGCGGCCCTTGTTGTTTATTTGTACTTTTATTTTGTACCACTGGCAGCAGCATTTGCTGTACTGCTTTTTGGTTCGCGTGCAGCCTCCATAGACTGCAGCAGAGGTATGATGCGAGAATAGCTCAGCAGTACCTCGCCAACCCACAAATGAAACCACTGGGCACGGGTAGTATTCGGGTTTTCGTTAGAAGCATGCACATTTTTTTCCAGATCAGCTGCGGTGCGTATCTGCTCTTTCGTCAAAATATCCTCCAGCGCCTTTGATACGTCTGCAATGTTCTGCATGTTCATAACATTGCGCCTCGCGCTGATAACAGCCAGCGCCTTCTTTATTTTATCATCCAGGTCAGAAGAGAGTGTTTTACCTTTCAGACCTTGCTTCAAGTCAGCCTTCAGGTCGGCATACAAAGGATTCATCTCATCTAGGCTGATGGCACTGATAGAGCTGTCGTAACGCTGCTGTATGCCTTCAAGCACTGTGATGAGTTTTTTCAATTCCGCTGGTGTCAGCTGCAAAGGGTTGATGCTGTGCAGGCGGTCAAGGTCGCTCAGGTCGTTCTGAATCAGGGTGATGCGCACAAGGTTCTGTGCTCTATGCACTGCATCAGAATCTGTAGACGGGGCAGCGCCCTTCGCCCCAGTCTGCGCCATACAATGCGCAACAGGCAGCAGCAAAGCCATTATCAAACAGACAGTGCGGGTACAATAACCAAAAGTATTCATTGCGGTTCTCCTGTGGGTAAGGGATAATCTCGGCCATATGACGTGCCGTAAGCCCACAGCGTTACAAAGGAGTTGCATGCTAGAGACTTATCTGAAAGAAAGGTTGCACGGCGGCATCATCGTTTCATGTCAGGCAGACCCAAAACAGCCCTGGGGCAGACCTGAAGTTCTCGCAGCCCTGGCTGCTGCCGCCGAAGCCGGCGGTGCTGCAGCAATACGCGCCAATGGCCCAGAAAATATAGAGGCTGTTGCAAAAGCAGTGAAAATACCTCTCATTGGTCTTTACAAGGTGATTCATCCCAAATTCGATGTGTATATTACCCCGGATTTTGCCTCTGCACAGACTATCTTCCATGCGTCATCTCCTCCTCCTGCCATTATTGCGATTGATGCTACCCTCAGACCGCGCCCTGGCCCGGATAACATGCAATCTCTCATCGCCCGCATACAAAATGAACTTGGGGCCGCAGTCATGGCAGATGTATCCAGCCTTGAAGAAGGGTTGGCTGCAGCAGATGCAGGTGCAGACCTGGTAGGCACTACGCTCAGCGGCTACACACAGCACACGGCACACCTGCCAGAAAATCAGCCAAATCTGAAGCTGGTGCAAGAGCTTGCCAGCCGTCTCACATGCCCTGTGCTTTGTGAGGGGAGGGTGCAAACACCTGTTCAGGCGAGGCAGGCGCTGGATGCCGGCGCCTGGGCTGTTGTTGTTGGAACCGCCATTACTGCAATAGACTGGGTAACAAAAAATTTTACCGCAGCGCTGCATACATAAGGTTAGGAGACTATGTTGGAGTCGTTGGCAGATTATAGAAAACAGCGTGCAATGCATGCTATGAAAGAGTTCCTTAAGCAAATGACCAGAACCACCTTCAGGCAGGCAAACCTGTTTGCACAGCAAAACTGGCCGGCACACGGCTGGGGAATAGGACAGAACGGATCGATTGCAGGAATTGTTGTGCATGTAACCGCCTGGAAAGAGTTTACTCTGCCCGTACTGCAGGGAAACACGCAAATGCCGCCTACCCACTCTATTATGCAATGGCCGACACCCAACACAGCAAACTGGAAACAGACGAGGCAGTGGGCGGCCAAAACAGCTGATGAGTGGCAGCAGGCGGTAGAACAACTGCAGGATTCAGACTGGCAGAGAGAGGTACTCTGGGAAAACGACTACAAAATTACACTCGGAAACCTGGTGGATGAAATACTCGAGCATGATATACAACACGCCGCACAGATAGAATATTTGCTGCAGCGCATTGCAACCGAGAATTCTCAAACAGCGGCGCATGGAAGTAACGTATAATAAACGGTGTCACATTCTAAAACACCACACGTTAACGAGCGTTGAGAAAGGAGATTGCAGCGTCAAGACAGCACGCTGCGGCCATTATGAGCGATACCACAATTCTCGCACCCGGACAAGCACCACAAAACCAGTCTGCTGCTTCGCAGTACTGGAATAGAAGAATAAAAACCAACACAGTCAGCCTAATTCTGGCAGTAATTGGTATTGTACTCGCTACACTCCTCACCATAGAAGAGTTTACGCCTGCGCCTATTCTTCCCTGTTCAGCCAAAGGCATGGGGTGCGAAGGCACACTGCACAGCCAATACGGTCACTTGGGACCAATACCTACCGCTCTTTTTGGGCTGGGATTTTACCTGCTGGCAGCCTTTTTCTTTCTCAAGCGAAGGCCGCTCATCGCACGGCATACCCGCCAGGAAATCTCTTCTACAGATGCTTCTCGGCTGCATGCAATAGACAAAACCTTCTGGTTTCTTTCACTCACTGGTGTTCTCATTTCATGGTGGCTTCAATACATCGCAGTCTTTGTCATAGTGAGTTTCTGCCCCTACTGCTTTACCTCTGCTCTTATAGTCACAACCCTTTGCGCCATAGCCTACCACGATCACGTACTTGCTGGCAAAGCTATGGGGGGTGAGCAAAAAATGCTCATCGGCATATCACTGTTTGTTCTGGTGGCGCTGGGCTTTTTCTACATTCCTGAAATCAGCGATATGCTCATCTCGGCACAGGATACTAAACCAAAAGCTGTCTCGCTGAACCTAAGAGACCTGCTCCTGCGTCCAAATCTGCATATGCTGGGCAGCCCCAATGCAAAGTACAAGGTAGTCGAATTCGCAGACTATGGCTGCCCGCACTGCAAAGAAGCCTCTGAAAAAATACCGGGGCTGGCAAAAAAATATCCAGACGTAGCCTTTATCTTCCGTAACTTCCCGCTCGGTTTCAACCTGCCTATGGGCCTGCGTTTCCCTAACTCGCTCACTGAATCTGAAGCTGCAGAGGCTGCCGGCATGCAAGGGCAGTTCTGGCAAATGCATGACGATCTGTATGAGGCCCAGAAAGAAATGGATACTTCAAAACTCCCCAGTGATGCATTTGAAAACTTTGCAAAGCAGCTCAATCTCAACATGCGGGAGTTTGCGACCGACATGAATAGCGCAGCAGTTGAAAAAGCCATTTCTGCTGATGTGGCAGATGGAACAGCTGCAAAAGTAGATATGACGCCTACTTTCTTCCTGATTACGCCAGACCATATCACCAAGTTTGTTGGTATTGATGAACTGGAGGCGGTGCTGGCTCACAGAAATAACAGCTCATGGAAATAAATCAATGACACGTTCACTGTATTCATTCGCAGCAATCGCCCTCGCAGCATTGGTGCTGTCGGCATTGGCTCCCTCCGCACATGCCGATCAGCTGGTGTGGGGAATTGGCCGCATTACCGACACTCATGGCAGGCCGCTTGCTGGTGCTACAGTAGCTGTCTACAATGATGCCAACCACATTGTAGATTATGCCACCACAAATGCACAGGGAGAATACGTGCTCACCCTGCCGCAAAACCTGCTTCACCTTCCACATGGACATGGGGGGTTTTTGGCACAGGTTTTTGGCGACATCACACACCTGGTTGGCGGAGTGGCCGGCTTTATCGCAAATCCACTGAGAGCAGGAGTACATACTCTCGCCAATAGTGAGGCGGCAGGGCTGGTAAATCCACTTTCACGCGGGGGGGCAGTTGCTGCAAGCGTAGTACTTGATGAAGCCCTGTTTGCGGTTACTCCACGCCCCGATAAAGAACGCCCGGAACAAGCACGCAAACTTCCGGGTGCGCTTTTTCTGAAGGCTATCTCTTCAGACAGGGCAGACCTGGTTGCGGTAGCACGCATTTACTGGATGCAGGACAATATTTTTCAGCTTGACGGCCATACACATAAAACGCGTCTTATCTGGATAGACCCGCTGCAAATGGCCTCTGTCAATTCCAGCCACCCCTCTAGGGTAGTATCCTCTTATCTCACTTTCACTGGCGCACGACTGGTACCCAGCCTTGCCTCGCCAGGGCAGACTGTAAAAATTCTGGCTAAAATCAAGGTGCCACACACTCCTGCCATCCCGATGATCGTGGTAGCGCGAGATTCACGCACAGGCCGTATATGGCAGCTGCACAAACGCTCAAACGGCCTGTATGAGGCAGAATTTACAGTAGACAACCATTTTCCCGTGAACGATCAGCAAATCAGTATTCTTGCCTACCCTGCTTCATCCCAAACACCAGGCAGGCGTCTCAATGTAGAAAATGCGCTTTTGCACAGCGGCATGTGGAATCCGCGGCAAACATTTATCTACAACCCACTGCTCACCGCCAGTAGAAACCGGGCCGATCTTACTCTCACTGTACTGCCCGCCGGAACTGCAATACAGTGAGTGATCAAGGTAGAACCATTGTACTGGTTTCAGGCGGTATGGATTCATGCGTCACTGCAGCTATGATGCACAAAACAGGTGATGAACTGCTGTTTCTGCATGTAAACTACGGCCAGCGCACACAACAAAGAGAAGAAAAAGCCTTTCACAATCTGGCTGAACACTATGGCATACCTGATAACAAAAGAATGGTTTGCTCAATAGCTCACCTTGCAGCTATTGGCGGCAGCAGCCTCACTGATCCATCTATACCGGTTTCCAATGCAGACCTTCATAGTGAAGCACCGCCCACATCATATGTGCCATTCAGAAATGCCCACCTGCTAAGCATAGCCGTATCGTGGGCAGAAACCTGCCGTGTACAGCGTATTGCCATTGGCGCCGTACACGAAGACAGCAGCGGCTACCCAGACTGCAGGCCGGAATACTATGCAGCATTCAACGAACTTATTCGGGTTGGAACAGCAGGTGCTGGCATAAGCATAGTCACTCCGGTCATTCACATGAGCAAGGAAGAAATTATCCTGCTTGGCGCAAAACTAAACGCCCCGCTGCATCTTACCTGGAGCTGCTACCAGAATGAAGAAATCGCATGCGGAGTCTGCGACAGCTGCGCCTTGCGTCTGAGAGGGTTCGAGCGAGCCGGAATCCCCGACCCGCTCGACTACGCAGTGCGCCCATCCTACAACCGTATCTAGTTTGCACCTGCCGATTTATCCCGCCTGAATCACGGCTCCCTGCTCTGCCGCCTTCCAGGCAGCCTCAGTCCATTCAATTACTCTTAAACCCCAGTAGGCAGGGCAACCTATCGGCTCCTCCTTGCGAATGGCCCTCACAAAATTCACATCCGGGTTGCTTCCTGCAGGCATATCCTCTGCCGCAGGCTGAAATCTTTTTCCATTTTCATCACATACCTCCAGCTTACCCTGGCGTATAAAAAACACGCCTTTCTCACACCAAATCGTAATGTCCTCATGCCAGGTAGCAGCGTGTCCAACCACAGACACATTGCCCTGCGCCCCGCCTCGAAATCGTATAGACAGCGCAGAATTAATGTCTACAGGAACATCCAGGTTATCGATAAAGGCAGAAACGCTTTCCACCGACAAGCCAGTTATAAACAGCAATACTGCCAGTAAATGAGACCCAGAATCGTTCAGCTGCCCCCCGCCGCTCAGTGAAATATCCTGCCTCCAGCTTCCACTGGTGCCTTTATACCACTGCTGGCACTGAAGCCCCTGTACAAACTGCACCGCACCGTACTTGCCTGAGGCAATTTCGCGCTGAATGTAGAGAAACTCAGGCTGGTAGTGCCTCTGATAGTTCAAAACAAATACTCTGCCGCTTTCATCTATTGCCTTCAGTACCTCATGCGCATGTGCAACAGTACAAACCAGCGGCTTTTCACCCAGCACATGCTGACCATGTTTCAAACTATTGAGTATCTGCTCATAATGCGTTGTGTGAGGCGTGCATATTACAACTGCATCTGTCAGGCCAGAGGCAAGCAGCTTCTGATGGTCATCAAAGATGGCAGCACCCTTGAGAAACTCATGTCTGCCTTTGGTGCGCTCCAGTGCTTCTGGCCGAATATCGCACAGTGCTGTAATCTCTACGTCTGGCTGTGCCGCCAGTCGCTCAATATGCCCCTGCGATATACCGCCTGTGCCGATAATACCTATACGAAGTGTACTCATTTTTCCCGCATTTCTCCTTGCTCTTAGAGATGAGTGTGTGTTGCAGGTGTAATTGCGCCCAGCATCAGAAGAATTCCTGCCTGATTTCTGAGTGCAAAAAACAGCCAGGAAAACTAGGTGTTTCCCTGGCTGAATAAGCTGCTGATGCTGCAAGTACAGCGAACAGTGTTAGTTAGGCGCGAACTTTGCGGCGCTTGCGCACACCCAGCAGAGCACCTCCCAGCAGTAGGCCGGCCATGCTCATAGACGTGCTTGCCTCAGGAGTAGCGGGGGTAAAGGTGCCGCTGCCGCCGCTGGGTGAAGTGTGGCTGCCATTCCAGCCAGAGAGTGTAAGGCCGTAGCTGCCATTGGGAGCTATACTCAGCCCAGGGATGCCGCCGGTATACAGATAGCTGCCCAGTACGCCAACAGAACCACTGCCGGTATTGCTGACAAGGCCCTTCGAAGAGGTAGCAGTAAGCACAGGGCTGCTGCCGTTGCTGTTTTGGCTGATAGACCAGCTGATGTTGGTCATTGTGCTGCTGGATGAATTCAGATTCGCGTCTGAGCCTGAGAAAGTCAGATAATAGGTGCCAGACACAGCAGCGCCGTTGTAGGTAAGAGACACTACAGTGTTGTTAGCGGTCAGTTTACCTGATGCATAGCTGAACAGGCCGCCAGCGTAGGCCAGCGAGTGACCTTGTGCCTGTGCTACCAGGCCAGTCATGCTGGCAAGTGCTGCTACAGCAGAGATAGTTGCTAAAGTTCGGTACAATCCCCTCATAATTCTTTCCTCCTCAAGAAAATATAGCTTAAAGGTTCAAAGACACAATACTCGAATGGACCAGCGTATGAGCCGGGTTTCCGAGAGTAATTGAGTACAGTGGCGGTCATGGTCACTGTCTTTGAGCGCACCTGATACAGTCAATTCTCATACTCATATTCTGAATGCTGCACAAAGCATTATATGCTACCTTTGAAGAAATTACAATAAATATAGCTTAACTAGACTTCTGTATAAATACTAGATTTTAATGCAATTTACAGCTATTCATAGTTATTCAATAATTTATTCGCAAAAATACAGCACCTTTAACAGGGTTCAGGCATAGATAACATCAAACCTGCAAAAAAACAAACGGTCAGAGAAACTGAAGTTTCTCTGACCGTAAGAGCATCTTGCTGCTATGGGCAACAGAAGAGACTGCGCTGGTTAGGCGCGGGCTTTGCGGCGTTTTCGAATGCCGAGCAGAGCGCCGCCCAGCAGAAGGCCAGCCATGCTCATGGAAGTGCTTGCCTCAGGAGTAGCGGGGGTGAAGGTGCCGCCGCTGCCGCTGGGTGAATTGGATTTACCATTCCAGCCAGAAAGCGTCAGGCCGTAACTGCCGCTGGGGCCAGCATTCAGCGGAGAGGTGTTGCTGCCGGTGTACACATAGTTGCCAAGAATGCCGATGGCATTACCAATGTTGGTTACGGTGCCTTTGGAAGCTGTGGCAGTAAACAACGGGCTGCTGCCATTGCTGTTTTGGCTGATAGACCAGCTGATGTTGGTCATTGTGCTGCTCAGCGAGTTCAGGCTCGCATCAGTACCTGAGAAAGTCAGGTAATAGGTGCCAGACACGGCAGCGCCGTTGTAGGTAAGAGTCACAAGTGAGTTGGTAGCAGTCAGGGTGGGGCTAGCAAAACTGAACAGACCGCCTGCAAATGCCAGAGACTCACCGGTAGTTGCCTGTGCCGCCAGTACAGTTGCACCAGAAAGGGCAACAGCTGTCGCAGCGGTCACAGCAAGTTTATAGATTCGGTTCACTTTTTCCCTCCTCAGAGAATTGGTAGAAACGGATGCAAAGTTATCTCCATTGAACGGACCGGCGTATGAGCCGGGTTTTCAAATGGATACTACTGTATATAGTGGCAATTTTTGTTCCACATTGCCAAAAACAGACTTTTTTTTAGACGGAATAAAAAAAAATTTCTCAACTGAGAAAAATACCGGAACATGTTAGTATTATAACCGGTTTTTAGCAAAAATGCAATACCTGCTGCCATAAATAGCAGCAGGTAATATTGCTTGCTTTTTAAGCTATAACAAACATTTTACTACTATTCTATTCGCCTGCTCCCTGCACGTTGGCGCCGGTCGACTGCAACGCCTTGAACACTTCAGGCCAAAAATCACGAACAACCTGCGACTTTCGCCAATCAGCAAACTTTTTATCCAATGCTGTCTTGGCAGCAGGGGTCACCCTGGAAAGCATTACCCCTATCTTGCACTGCTCTTTCACAGCGCTGAAGGGAGGGACGTAGGTGGTATTGTGATCGAGCATTCTCACTATCCACCAGGAGGGGGTGCCGTGAAGGTTAAACTCATGAGGGGTAGAAGTCTGCCCAATAGTCAGACTAAATATAAAACTGAGCAGCCCCGGTATTTTTTCTGCTGCACCGCCGTAGGTTATTGGTTCAGGCAGAAGGCCGCCGTTGGCAGCACTCTTGTCTACACTGTATGTTTGTGCCACTATTGAAAACGGTAAACCTGCCAAAAGACTCTGCTGGGCTTTGTAGGCGGCAGCACGCGTCGGAGTGACTATGATGGCAATCGTTGCCGATTCTGCATGATAAAACTCTGCCTTTGGGTTGTGCGGGTTGATGTTGTCATTGTAGAAAGCCTGCATCTCTGCATCTGAAACAGTCTGCCCGCCCGATATAAGCATGGCACGGGCTAGCTGTACTTTGATATCGTGCATGGCCTCGTCTGGATATTCTTTCTTCAACTGGCTCGAAAGCAGCTGGTTCTGAGTTGCCTCCTGATAAGCCTCATGCACTTCTGCCTCGGAAGGCAGTAAATGCAGCTGCTTTGCATAGGCAAGGGTCAAATCATCATTCGCCAGCGAAAGCATCACTTCATCGCCAGAGGCAAGCAGCATTCGGTGAATCAGCTGATCTTTCGTTATGATATGGCCGCTTACAACAGCTACTATATCTTTGGAGTGTACCCTCTGACGTTCCAGCACGCCTCCTAACCCCACACCCGCAATCAGGGCGATCGTCATGAAAAGCAAACTCTTGTTCCGGGATGCGCGCGGAACGGGCACCGATACCCCCGGAGCGGCAGCGCGTCTTGGCTTAGAGACTGCTGGCGGAGATATTACTGGATGACCAGTTTCTTTTTTTTCAGTTTCCACTTTTTGACTCCCACTCAACACCCTCGTCGAATTAACAGCTTATTGTAACCCATGCAGGTATCTAACTGCAACATAATTGCAGATGATGTGGCCTATTTAACACCTAGCGCTCTGTTTTGCAAGCGCTTTTCGCACAAAGCCGCCTGTTTCTTTCAGCAGGGCGCGTGCAGATACTGGCGAAATACTGCACTTCAGCATCACAATCGCTGTTTTGCACTCCCCTTCAGCACTCTGCAGCGCCTCGGCTGCCTCATCTCGCTCTGCACCGCATGCTTCCATTACTATGCGCACAGACCGCTCTTTCAGCTTCAGATTGCTTGCATGAAGATCAACCATCAGATTCTGATAAATACGACCCAGTTTCACCATGACTCCAGTACTAATCATGTTCAAAACCAGTTTCTGAGCCGTGCCGGCCTTCATGCGGGTCGAACCAGTAAGCGGTTCTGGGCCTGTTGAGGCCACGAGGAGATAATCTGCCTCCTCGGCAAGATTGGCGTGAGAAACGCAGGTCAGAAGTGCTGTACAGGCGCCTGCTTCTCTGGCAGCACGCAGTACGCCGCGCACGTAAGGAGTTCGCCCGCTGGAAGCAATTCCAATCACCATATCATCGGCAGAAACACTCTTCGCCTGTATCTGCCGCCTGCCTTCTTCCATGCTGTCCTCCGCCCCTTCCACAGCAGTAGTAAGAGCAGCTAAACCACCTGCAATCATCCCCTGTACCATCTCGGCATTTACGCCAAAGGTAGGAGGGCATTCAGATGCATCCAAAACTCCCAGGCGGCCGCTGGTACCGGCCCCTGCATAAATCAGCCTGCCGCCTTTTGCCAGGCGTACAGCAGCAGCATCTATCACTGCCGCAATGTTTGGCAGCGCTGCACTCACTGCGTCATGCACGCTTCGGGTTTCTTCATGAATGCACCGAACAAGATCAATGGTGGAAAGTGTATCCATATCCACTGTGCGCGGATTTCGCTGTTCGGTTTCCGGCAGGAAACCATCAGGTGCTCTCATTAGGTTTTCTCCCTTTCCGGCAAAAATTAATAGTTTCTGGGCTGCAGCAAATCCATCAATTCACTGCGGGTCGACTTGTCTGTACGGAACACACCCAGCACATGACTGGTCACCATCTCACTGCTCTGCTTTTCTACGCCGCGGGCCATCATGCAGAGGTGACGTGCACGCAGCACTACTGCCACTCCCTTCGGGTGCAATACTTCCTGAACAGCCTCTGCGATTTGAACTGTCAGACGCTCCTGAACCTGCAAACGGCGGGCATACATCTCTGTAATGCGGGCAAGCTTCGACAAACCCAGTATTTGCCCGTCAGGAATATAGGCTATGCTGGCATGACCAAAAAACGGAAATAAATGATGCTCGCACATTGAATAAAACTCAATGTCGCGTACAATCACCATATCGTCCGACTCCTGGGTGAATATGGCATCGTTCACAACTTCCTCCAGTGTCTGCCCGTAACCTCTGGTTACATATGCCAGTGCCTCAGCAGCCCTGTGGGGAGTTTTTTTCAACCCCTCGCGTTCTGGGTCTTCACCTATTTCCTCCAGCAGCAAATGATACAGTTTTTCCAGAGATTTCATAATGAGTAATGATTCCTTCCAGCATTCTCAGTTCCTGCGGTACGGACGCCCCAGTGCAGCAGGAGCAGCAGTAGACCTGCTGGTACCCATCAGCAAAAACAGCGTTGCCGCATACGGCAGGGCGAGAAACAGATTGTAAGGGATATGAGCCAAATTAAAGTGTTTTGCTGCATCAAGCAAATGCATATGTGCCAGCAGCGCCCTGTAGCGTGCTCCCAGGCCAATTGCCTGCCCCTCAAAATTAAGTACGCCTGCAAACCCAAAAATAAGTGCAGCTAGGGTACAGCCGCCTGGCGTCCAGCGTCCTGCAGTCACCACAGCCAAAGCGATAAATCCTCTTCCTGCCGACATATTTTCAGCAAATGCCGATCCATTGCCAATAGAAAGAAAAGCCCCTGCCATCCCCGCCATGCATCCCCCCCACAGCAGCATGCAAAATCGAATCAGATTCACCCGTATGCCCGCAGCGCCTGCCGACTCAGGGTTTTCACCGCATGCGCGCAGGGCAAGTCCAAGCCTGGTTTTATACAATACCCAGCCCACAAGCAGCATACAGGGTGCTACGCAGGGGGTAAGCAGGGGCAGGCTCTTGTGAAAATACAACGGCATTTGCACGGTAATCAGTCTATGCTGCGTGAACAGCAGACGGTACAGGGTGCCGGTAATCCCCAGTACAAGTAAATTGAGCACTACTCCAATGACAATCTGGTCTGCGGGTATTTTCAGTGTGAAAAGGCCAAGCAGCATCGCGAGCACGATCCCGGCCAGCAGGGCAGCCAGCAAGCCGGCCAGTGTAGAGTGAGTATAGTAGGCAGTGAGCGAAGCGGCAAATGCGCCACCCAGCATCATTCCCTCCAGCCCAACATTCACCATTCCGCTTCGCTGCACAAGTATCTCGCCAGCAGCAGCATATAGCAGAGGGGTGGCGGAAATAACAGACTGCAGCAGTACGCTCCCTGTAAAATTCAGCCAGTGCATGATTCATTCTCCTGCATGAAGCTGTGCCCTGTTCTGCCAGGCATGTATGCCCACAACAGCAAGCACTGCCGCTGCCTGCACTATATTTACTACCTCTGCAGGCACGCTTGCCAGTCTCTCTGCGTTGTTGGCGCCTGCAGTGAGGGCGCCAAAAAACAAAGCCGACAACAAAGTGCCGCCAGGTGCAAGCCCACCCATCAGGGCAACCGGTATGGCGCTGTAACCCCACCCGGGTGAAAATCCCTGATCCAGGCGGGATGCAACCCCCAGCAGCTGAACCGAACCTGCCAGCCCGCAGAGCGCGCCAGAGAAGAGCATAGCCTGAAGGCGTGTTTTAGATACAGAATATCCTGCGCACCTCGCTGCATTGGAGTTGCTGCCCGTAAGCCGCAGTGCAAACCCCTGTCTTGTTCTGTACAGGTAGAGCCACACCACCGGGACCGCTGCCAGGGCAATAAGCACGCCGGTATGCAGCCTTGCTATCATCCCGCCGGTAACGGCAGGAGGAAGAAGATGTGCAAACAGCAGCTTGTCAGGCAGTAAATCGCTTTCAGGCCCGCTTCTCGAACGTTCCTGCAGAGGGCCTTGCACTGCCGCCCCTACCAGATAGAGCGCCAGGTAGTTGAGCATAATGGTGCTGATCACTTCTTGTACATTGAATTTCACCCTCAGCCAACCGGCAGCTCCGCCCCACAGCGCGCCAGCAGCGATAGAGGCGCATACCATAATCAGTGTAACCAACGGAGCCGGCAGATAGTGTACCAGCCAGGCAAGACTCATAGCGGTAAGCGCGCCCATCAAAAGCTGCCCCTCTCCGCCTATGCTGAACATGCCTGCCTGCCATGCAACCACTATCGACAAACCTGTGAGCAAAAGAGGAGTGGCTTCGACCAGTGTTTCAGAAAGTGAATAGAAAGTATTGAAATTTCCCCCACCCAAGGCTCCATTTTTGTAGGCATGCAGCGCAGGGCCGGGTGGTATGTGAAACAGTACAAAAGTAAACCAGAGCAGTGCAATCAAACCGCAGGGGTAAGCTGACAGCAGCAGCAAAGCCTTGCCCAATCGCTTCAACAGTTTCATCTGCGCAGCACCCTGACTATCATGCAAGTTCATCTCCCTTTTCCAGCGCCCCCGCCCCGCCCAGCATCAAACCCAGTTCAATGCTGCTGGCTGAATCAAGCGAAAAAGGCGACAGCCTGCCGCCTGAAAGTATGGCTGCCCGGTCTGCCACAGCCCGCAGTTCATCCAGATCAGTAGATATAAGCACGATAGAGGCTCCCCTCTCCCGTGCCTGCAGCAGTCGGGTATGCACATATCGTGCCGCCCCTATATCCAGCCCGCGTGTAGGGTTGAGGGCCACAATCCATTCAGGGTTGCGGTAAAGTGCACGCGCCACGATAATTTTTTGCTGATTGCCCCCCGACAGCGAGGAAGCAGGGAGAAACATGCTGGAAGTGCGAATGTCAAATTCTTCCACGAGGCGCTGCCCCAGCTTACGCAGGGAATGTCTGCGCAGCAGAGACCATTTTCGGTACTCACGGTCTTTCACCGCCTCAAACAAAAGGTTTTCCTCTATGGTCATGTTTACAGCCAGACCGTCGCGCCTGCGGTCTTGAGGAATGTAGGCAGCAGTGAGGGTTCTGCCTGGCAAAAACCTTCCGCCCTTCCATGTAATGCTGCCCTCTGCTGTCTTGCGCAAGCCTGCCAGTGCCTCAGCTAGTTCGGTCTGCCCATTGCCATCAACGCCGCCTATACCCAAAACCTCACCTGCACGCACCTCCATGCTCACACCGCGCAAGGCGGCTTCTCCCCTGTCTCCGTACACCACCAGCTTATCTGCCTTCAGCAATGTCTCTCCACCCTCTGCTGAAGATCGACGTGGAAGCAGACTGGGCAGCACATGCGCTGGCTCTAAAACCTCACTGCCCTGCACCATCCATGCTGCTAATTGGGCAACGTTCGTGCTGCTGATATCCGAAACGGCTGCGTTTTTACCTTTGCGCAGCACTGTCACCCTGTCTGCTGCAGCCATTATCTCCGTCAGCTTATGAGCGATCAACAGCACAAGTCTGCCTTCCTCTTTCAATCTGCGAAGCACAGCAAACAGTTCTTCAATCTCATTCTCTGCCAGCACAGCGGTCGGTTCATCAAACACAAGTATCTCTGCCCCGGTCGCGAGGGCGCGCACGATCTCCATGCGCTGCTGCACGCCAACCGGCAAATCACGCACACGGGCCTCCGGGTCAAAAACCCAGCCCAGTTCCTCTGCTTTTTTGAATATGGGTGCGGCTGCCTCACGCACGCTGAAGTGTGCAGAGTTTCCGCCTTTTACGTCCAGGGCAAAATTTTCAGCGGCAGTGAAGGCAGGCACAAGGGTGAAATGCTGATGCACCATTGCAATGGAATGAGCGCGCGCCTCGGCAGGAGATCGAAGCTGTACAAGGCTGCCCCGCAGCGAAATAGCACCGCTGTCTGGCATGGTCATACCGCTCAGTATGTTCATCAAGGTCGACTTGCCTGCCCCGTTTTCACCCAGAATCGCATGTATCTCACCCGCACAGCCAGTCAAATCAACCCGGTCTAAAGCCACAGTAGTCCCATACTGCTTGCATATGCCGCGCATTTCCAGCAAAGGCGGTTTCAAATGCGCCTGCCTCATGGAGCGGTCATCGGCACCTGCAGAGTGCCTTGCTGTATCTGCTTTTCAGCACTCTCTACTTTCTGCAGCAGAGCTGCAGGGATACGTGACTGCAGCTGAGGGTTGAGTACAAATCCAATCACACCCTGCGGCAGTCCGTATGGCACGGCAGATGGATGAAACGTGCCCGCACGGGCATCCTGTGCAATCTTTACAAAAACCGGCGTGCAGTCTATAGGGGCGCTGGCCAGAACAACATCGGGTGCTGCGGAGTTCTGATCGTTGTTTGTACCCAGTGCGTACACCGGATGCTGAGGGGTATTGCTCTGTTGTACCGCATTGAATACTCCCTGAGAGGCGCTGTCCAGGTCCTGCACAATCACATCAGCCCCTCGCTGTATAAGAGGCAGGGTAGCGGTATGCGCCAAATTCACATCCTCCCAGTCGTTGGTATACACTGCGGGGAGAATGGTAATATTTGGGTTCACTGCTTTGGCCCCCAGTGCAAAAGCAGAAAATACGCTTTTTACCGGGCCAATGGGCTGTGCGCCTACTGCTCCAATTTTGCCTGTATGGCTCATGCCAGCGGCCAGCATTCCTAGCAGATAGGCGCCGTCTTCCAGTTTGAAAACTATGGGGGTTACATTGGCAGCAGTTTTACTGCCCGATGAAATCACAAACAGGGTGTTGGGATAATCTGGCGCCATCTGCAGGGCAGGTGCCTCATACTCTTCGCCATGCCCAAATATCAGGTTGTAGCCCTGGCTTGCATATGCCTGCAGATTGGACTTCTGCGCTGTTGGGGTAGTAGCCTCCTCCTTGATGGAAACATCCGAATCGGGCAGATTAAGCGCTTTCTGCACCTGATGAATTGCCACAACCGCATCCTGATTCCAGCCGTGATCTGTGCCAGACCCCGAAAGCACAAGCGCCACCTTGTACGGCTTGCTGCTCTCCCCTTTGCCAGCAGAACCAACCGATGCCTTACCCGCCGTATTAGAGCGGCCGCATCCGGCAAGCAGGCAGAATACTCCTGTGAGAGCGGCAGGAACACTTAGCTGCAGTAAACGATGAAAACTGATACGAACGTTCAGGCGCATTCCGCCCTCCTGCACAATTTTGTTACGGGTAGTATACTTCTTGCCGTGCGGTTTTTCATGCCGATACATACGGTTCGCGTTTGTATACTGCCCTTTCTGATTCACCGGTTATTTTACCTGTTTAACACAAACATCCGGCCAGTTTATGCCAAGCAGATTTCATATTGCATCCACCTTTCCACCTCACTGCAATCAGTGTATTTCCTGCAGCAGCAACTGGCCCAAAGCCCAGTTTGCTGCAACTTTGCACCACGCTGTTGAGGTATACTATATGTATACATATGTGCTGTATTCAAAGGGAGGGCAAAGGCTTTGTTCCAAATCAATTCCAGCTATCAGCCTGCAGGAGATCAGCCGCGTGCGATAGACAGCCTGGTTGAGGGCTTGCACCGAAATTACCGCTACCAAACACTGCTTGGAGCAACGGGAACAGGCAAAACCTTTACCATAGCCAATGTGATACAAAGGGTGCAGCGCCCTGCTCTGGTGCTGGCACACAACAAAACTCTTGCAGCACAGCTTTGTTCTGAATTCAGAGAGTTTTTCCCCAACAACTCTGTAGAATATTTCGTTTCATACTACGACTACTATCAGCCAGAAGCCTACATCCCTCAGTCAGATACCTACATCGAAAAAGACTCGCAAATCAATGATGAAATAGACCGCCTGCGCCATTCAGCCACACAGGCGGTGCTGGAACGAAGAGATGTGATCGTAGTCGCTTCGGTCTCATGCATCTACGGCCTCGGCTCGCCAGAAGATTACAAACAGATCATCCTTACCCTCACGCAAGGCGCCTCTTTAGACCGGGAAACCGCTCTGCACAGGCTGGTGGATATGCAGTTCACGCGAAACAATGTAGAGCTTTCCAGAGGAACCTTTCGGGTGCGTGGCGACACGCTGGAAATACAGCCCGCAGATGAGGAAATTACTATTCGCGCCGAATTTTTTGGAGACGATATAGAAAAAATCACTCTGGTCAACCCTGTCACTGGTGAAGTCATTGGCGAGCGGGAGAGCGTTACGGTTTTTCCTGCCTCGCACTTTGTTACCTCAGGCGAAAGGCTGGAAACTGCTATACAGGAAATTGAAGCTGAAATGCAGCAAAGAGTGGCGTGGTACAAGCAGCACGACCGGCTTCTTGAAGCACAGCGCATTGAACAGAGAACCATTTTCGACATTGAAATGATGCGCGAGCTGGGTTACTGCTCAGGAATAGAAAACTACAGTCGCTACATGGACCGCCGCGCACCGGGCACGGCCCCCAACACTCTGTTTGATTACTTTCCCGATGATTTTCTTTTAATCGTAGATGAAAGCCATCAAACCCTGCCGCAGGTGCGCGCCATGTACAATGGCGACAGGGCACGTAAAGAAACCCTGATCGATTATGGCTTCCGGCTCCCTTCTGCTGCAGACAACCGCCCGCTCAAATGGCACGAATTTGAGGAAAGGCTGAATCAGGCGATTTTCGTTTCGGCAACCCCGGCGCCCTTTGAAAGAGAAAAAAGTGAACAGATCGTAGAACAGATTATTCGACCAACCGGGCTGATAGACCCTGAAATTGTTGTGCGTCCCACCAAAGGGCAGATTGACGATCTGATTGGAGAAATCAGGCTGCGGGTGGAGAAAGAAGAGAGGGTGCTGGTTACCACGCTTACCAAAAAAATGGCGGAAGACCTGACCGAATACCTGCAAGACCTGAAAATCAAGGTGAATTACCTGCACTCCGACATCAAAACTTTGGAGCGCACAGAAATACTGCGCAATCTGCGCCTGGGTGTGCACGATGTAATTGTAGGCATCAACTTGCTGCGCGAGGGGCTTGATTTGCCGGAAGTAACTCTTGTGGCCATTCTGGATGCAGACAAGGAAGGGTTTCTACGATCTGACACCTCGCTGATACAAACGATTGGACGTGCTGCGCGCAACTCTGCTGGCCAGGTAATTATGTACGCCGACAACATCACCGGGTCGATGCACCGCGCCATTGAAGAGACTAACCGGCGGCGATCAAGACAGCAGGAGTATAACAGTACACATGGCATTACACCGCAAACTGTGCAAAAAGCGGTGCGTGAACTGATCCTGGCAGAACGGGTAGCTGAAACAAAAACACCCTATCACACTGGTAGCAGCATGGAACGCCTGAAGCAGAACCCTGAAGACATGAGCATAGATCAGATTGAAGAGGTAATAGCAGGGCTGGAAAAAGAGATGAAAGAGGCTGCTCGTGCGCTCAACTTTGAATATGCTGCCGAGCTTCGTGATGAAGTCAATGCACTGCGCAAACTGGCGCCTGCTTCCAAAATCGGGAAAGAAGAGAAGACTTCTGCCCTGGGGCGAAACAAGGCTATGTACGGCAACAAAAAAACAAGGTGAATCAAGTTTATCCTGCCGCTGCCCGGCTGTCTGCTTTTCACAACAGAGGTATCTCTGTTGCCGCTCATTTCAGTGGCTGAGTACTTCTGCGGTATGGTCTATAGAACTGACTACTGCTGGCGCTATGGGAGGGCTGCCAGCAGGCGTACTTGAGTGAAGTTTGGTCTTTCCCGCTGCTAAATATTGTTTTCAGTAGAAATAGAAACTCTGTGAGCATCACTGTTTCGGTAATAATTCGATTGACACGTTGGGGGTGCATAGCTAAACTCTATAATCTGCCGAGAGTGGCACAATACTTTGTCTCGCAGCCCAACTGCAGCCCGCCAGCATGCTCCACCTGCTATTCCTGTCTGCATCATGCGCATACTGGTAATTCGCCGTCATGCTGCAAGCAAATTAGTTAAACAGGGTCATTCTATTCTCATAGCTTAAACCTATCTGCCGCAGAATCTCTGCGGTCTGATCGTATTTCAATAGGCTGGCAACCAGATGGTCTACATTCATTTCTTCGCGTTGTAATTCCAAACTGATTTCGTATGCCTGTTCCAGCATAACCCCCCAAGGCTCAATCACAGGGTCTGTCATTCCCACCACCCAGGCTGCAGATGAATCAGGAGCGGTATCTATTACCTCGTCGCACATTTCCTGTACTGCAGCCAATTTGGTAAGATAGAGGGTTGCAAATCTGGAAGACGCAGGATGACAGTCGCAAATTGCTTTCAGCATATGAACAGGGGTCGGGTATCTAGTTTTGTCTTTGTTTACTATTTCCCACGCTCGGGAATAGACCAATTCGAAGTCTTCAGAGAATTTAAGAGAAATCGCCGGCTTTTCTTCCTGGCGGTAAACATGCTTTAGATGTTCTGTCAGCGTCTCCAGCAAGGCTGATGACGAGGACGGAAATAGCTCATTTATATCGGTGTCATTGACCAAACAGACAAAAAGGTGATGTATTGTTACTGTTACTACCTGTTCCTGTTCAGCCAATAGACGCGCCTGCTTTATCATTTGTTTGGAAGCATCAGAGAGATGACATATCTCTATCTGGCCACCGGGATGCATCTGCGCTGGTCGCAATTTTCTCACGAAGCCCTTGCAGCATCCGCTGCATATTCGCTTCTTCTGCCTCCTGTGGTAATGTATTCACAGAGGCATTAGACAGCAGCGTAAACAGCAAGATGGCCGGGCTAATTGATTTACAACCAAAGTTTTTGGCATTTAGCTGGCTGCGGGTAATGCATTGTGCGAACAAGGGAGAAAAGTTGATTCGATCCATTTTATCCTCAGGTTTCATTCTCATTGTCCCCAGCAAACAGTCAGATAGACTAAGATACAGGCATTCTGATTGGTAGAATCATAAGGCAGCGCCGCACAGTAATTTCAGAACCAGCTGCAATCTCCATCATGCACCGTTAGGCAGAGGCTTGCACCCAACGCAAAAGGCCTGTTGCCATTACTGAGCGCTGGTTGCCCAGCTGCCCCCCGTCAAGTCACTGGCAATGGCAGGGAGGTACTTATCCATCACTTCGTTCACTGGCCTCATCAACCAAGCCTTGCTGTATGTATTTCATCGCCCGTGCAGCCTCCTCATGCACATATCCCCATTGTTTCGATACCCCGTAATCATTCTGTGCATGCCAAATTAGCACAGAGAGGGAAGCTGAATCTTGCAACTGCCCCAGAGAATAACATACCCAGAACCTTACCTCAGCCGACTCATCTGATAACGCTGCACGCAATGTTGTGAGGGCAGCTGAATCATGGAAGCCCGCCAAAGCCTCAGCTGCAGCCCCGCGAATTAATTCGTTCTCATTCTTGTTACTCAGCAATTGACATATACGCGACACACAGTGCATATTTCCTGAGTCAGCAGCCATCGACAGTGCATAGCTTCTGACATAGGTGTTCATGCCTGTTTCAGCAGTTTGAATTAGCCTTCGTGTGGACTCCCATTCGCCATTATGGCCACCTTTCAGCGCAGCTAACCCCGCAATAACCAGTTGTTCCTGGCTGCTTTGAAGCAAGCTATCAACGACTCTGTAAAGCGCTATCGGAAATTGCTCATCTGACAGACTCATCAAAGAGCAAATCGCCAGGATTACGTCAAGATTTCCTGCCCTAACCATGTTCACGATCTTATCGCATGATACTGCCCCATTTCGTCGCAGCATATCAATTCCGCTCTCGATTGTCCTTCAGCATTAGCATCTTCGTGAAACGCAGCATCGAGCCAAATTCTCATCCTATAAGAAAATTTTTTCATCTACACAAGATATACTTTCGTTTTGATGCAATCATATGTGCAATGTCTTTTGTAACAGACTACAAACTTCGTCTCATGATATTCTCACATGCATCTCGTTTGGCTGCTTGGCAAGCTAGGGCTTTGGGTCTACCCCCCCCCCGTGGTTGGCGTCTTGGTTACGGCTCTGTTCACTCATAGCGACTGCTCCTTAAGTAGGTGTGTGCAGAGGTTGAGTAAATGGCAGCCCATCCAAAAACGCTGCGGTCAGTAAACCAAACAGGTAAAGCCCATTATAGAGAACCTGTTTTGATATGTCAAGCGCTTACAGGTAGTATTTTGAAGGTTTTATCAGCGGCTGTGAGGCATAGCGGAGGAACAAGGTCGAAACCCCTGCGTAATGCAGCCTCACCCAGGCCTGTCGGCACTGAAAGAGGGGCGGCAGAGGTCTGATACTGGCTGACAGCATAACACTGCAGCCCTCGAAGAGGGCTAGGCGTGTCAGCACGGGGGTTCACCCCCGTAGCTCCGGCAGGCTGGCAAAAGAAAACCAGCCGCACATAGGTACGGCTGGCGGTGCTGGGGAGGAAAACAGAGGTTAATCCCTGCGGTTCATATCCATCAAAAGCTGAAGGATAAACAAAAACAGGTTGATCACGTCAAGATACAGCGCTATTGCTGCAGATATAGGCTCTTCTGCCGAGTGCCTGTTCATCACATTGGAAGTATCGTACAACACATAGCCGCTAAAAATAAGCACTCCTCCCAGAGAATAGAGAATACTGAGAAACGGGATGTGAAAAAAGATGAGAAAAATTCCCGCTATCAGCAGTCCTATGAGCGCCATATTGAGAAAACCGCCCAAAAACGAGAAATTGATGCCGGAAATAATCGTGTACAACGACAAACCGCCAAACAGAAAAAAGGTCAAAGCCGCAGCGAGTGCAGGTGTGCCAGGTGCAACCTGGTTGGCAGCCATAAGATATGGCCCCAGCATCAAACCCAACACGCCCGAAAACATATACAGCAAAAAGATATTCACCCCGGTAGTACGGCGAACAAATGCCATAATCAGGCCAAGAACTATGTAGGCAACAAATAGCAGCGGCATAAGCGGCATAATGGCAGATGCTGCATTTGCTGCAAATACACCGGCGACAATAGTAACTACCAGTGAACTGAACAGTATGCCGTACACGGTGCGAATAAAGCTTGTACGCACCGAAACGGGTGCCATTGCCACGGCATTGGCAATGGGCTGCTGCCTGCGGTTATTTGTATAGTAAAAGCTCACTGCATCTTCTCCTTCCACGCCTTCAGGTCAGAAAGCACCTCAGGCGGCGCTGCCTTCCCCTGCACCACCTGCCCCAGATGCACGGCTGGCCGCACGCTGGGGCCGTGAAAATCGGAGCCTCCTGAGGTAATCATCTCATGCCTTTGCGCCAGCTTCAAATATCTTTCGGTGTCTTCAGGGGTATGCATGCTGTATCGCGCCTCTATGCCATCCAGCCCCTCATTTTTCATACGTAAAATATACTCTTCGGTTTCAACCGCATTTCTCTTCAAATTATTAGGGTGCGCCAGAACAGCAACACCGCCCGCCTCATGAATAAGGGAAATGCACTCGCGGGGAGTAAGCTTTTCCTTGGGAACTGAAGCGGCTGCCCCCTCCGCCAGATAACGGTCGAACGCTTCCTGGTAGCCCTGCACCACCCCTTTCTCTACAAGAGCCTGGGCAAAATGAGGGCGCGCCACCAGATCGCGGCCTGCAAAACGGGCCACATCTTGCAGCGTAATTGATATGCCCAAAGCATTCAAACGTGCAATCAAGGCATCGTTCCGGTCGCGACGAGCCTGCTGCAGCTCCTGAAGGCGCACAACCAGGCAAGGGGCTGCCGGATCAATAAGCAGGCCAAGAATATGGCACTGCCCCCTGTCTATGGTGGCGCTCAGCTCTATGCCTGGCACAATCTCCAAACACGCGGCCTCACCGGCATGCATTGCCTCTGCAAGCCCTCCCAGTGTGTCATGGTCGGTAACTGCCAGTGCCCCCAGGCCGCTTTGAACGGCTAGCTGAACCAACTGGGAAGGAGTATGGTCGCCATCACTGGCGGTGGTGTGAGAATGCAGGTCCACACCCGCAGGTATACTGTTGTTTATGGATGTCATACGATCAATTATACTCTTTATTTTGGCAGGAATCTGTGAAATAGGCGGAGGCTACCTGGTTTGGCAGTGGCTGAGAGAGGGCAGAGGCGTAATCACGGGGATATTGGGCGGGTTGATACTGATGATATACGGCATACTGCCAACTCTGCAAAAAGGCGCCCCCTTCGGCAGAGTATACGCTGCATACGGGGGCATTTTTATTGTTATGTCGCTCTTATGGGACTGGCGGTTTGATGGCCGACCGCCAGACGGGCCAGAGAAGGCAGGCGCACTCATCTGCATAATTGGAGTGGCCGTTATCATGTTCTGGCCGCGAAACTAGGCTGTTTCCTGAAAAATCAGGCCCTGCTCCTGAAGGTAGGCAAGCAGACGCTCTGCGCTCTGTTCTACTGTTTCTTCAGAAGTATATGCAACAAATTCAGGCTTCTCAGGCGCTTCATAAGGGTCGGATACGCCGGTGAAGTTTGCAATCTCGCCAGCCAGAGCCTTTTTGTACAACCCTTTCACATCCCGCTCGATCAAAGCCTCCAGAGGGGCGCAGGCAAACGCCTCCACAAAAGCAGCTCTGCCCTCTTTCTCTACATCAGCGCGAATCTCATTGCGAATTTCGGCATAGGGAGAAATGGCTGCAGTAATCGCAATCACCCCATTGCGGGCAAGCACGCGGGCCACCCAGCCTATGCGCCTGATATTGGTATCGCGGTCTTCTTTGCTAAACCCCAGCCCTTTGGAAAGGTTGGTCCTCACCTCGTCGCCATCCAGCAGCTCTACGTTGTACCCCCTGGTCTGAAACTCAGCTACCAGCTTGTTGGCCAGAGTAGACTTTCCTGCCCCCGACAAACCTGTAAACCAGAGAACAAATCCCTTGTGACCCGGCATATCATTTGCTCCTTCTAAACCGATTGTAAAAATATTTTACATCCAATGTGTTTGAATGCATACTCTTGACATCGCAATTCGTATTGTACTATAATCATATCTGTTTAGTCAACTTATCGGTTTAGTCAAGGAGTACCAACAATGCAAGCAGTTCTGCCAGCACGCGAAGACCTCAACGCCATCAGCAGGGAGCTGGAAAACGCATGGCCCGATGAAGTGCTCTGCTGGGCAGTGCAAACCTATGGCCCCACGCTTGCCATGGCCACAGCATTTGGTGCAGAAGGATGTGTGTTGCTCGATATGCTCGCAAAACTTGGCCCCAAAGCACATCAGGCACACCTGTTTAACCTTGATACCGGTTATCAGTTTGCAGAAACACTGCAGTTGCGAGAACGCATTCAAAACAAATATGGCCTGCACATAGAGCTGGTGCGTCCTGAAGAAACCGTAGAACAAATGGAGGCACGGCTGGGAGGGCCAATCTACCACACGCAGCCCGATGCCTGCTGCCGAATGCGCAAAATTGTACCCCTTCGCCAAACACTGCAGGGGCATGCGGCATGGATAAGTGCTATACGAAGAGACCAGACCCGCGACCGTGCAAATCACAGCATCGTAGAGTGGGACGAAAAATTTGGGCTGGTGAAGATCAGTCCGCTTGCATCCTGGACTAAAGAAGACGTATGGGCATACATCATTGCCAATGATGTGCCTGTCAACCCGCTGCACCAGCAGGGCTATCCCTCTATTGGCTGCCAGCCCTGCACACACCATGTGCAGCAGGGTGAAGATGAACGCGCTGGGCGATGGCGTGGAATGGCAAAAACAGAATGCGGCATCCACTCCAAATAGTCGCTGCCAATGCCAAACATATACCCTGTCACTGCTGTTTGTAACCAGCCTGAACAGCTCATGCTGTCAAAGACAGCGCTGTATGCCACTTCATTTGCAGCAGTTTACCAGTTCACAATGGGTGTATTGTATATAAATTCATCATTTCGCAGTTGAGTTGCGTATTAAAAACAGGATCAGCTCCAAATTCGAAGGAGAAATACGCACATGGCTCGAAAAACTCTGCCGGCTGCACTGATAGCAGTCGGCTTGCTGATAGGTTATATGATTTGGCACGGCTCTCACGCTCCGGCAAATGCGGTAACTACTGCTCACCAGTCTCCGTCTGCCCTGGCATCCAACGATTACCCACAGCCCGCGCCGCGCTTCTATGGCTCAAATTCAGACTGGATCAATACCGGCGGCAAGGCTCTGCGCATCTCGCAGCTTGCCAGTCAGCACAAGGTCGTGCTGGTCGATTTCTGGGAATATACCTGCGTCAACTGCCTTAGAACGCTTCCCTACCTGAGGGAGTGGAACAAGCGCTACGCGAAGGATGGCCTGGTCATTGTTGGCATTCACACTCCCGAATTCCGTTTCGCGCACAAATACGCCAATGTTCTTCAGGCAGCAAAGCGGCTCCAGATCACCTGGCCGGTGCTGGTAGACAGCAGCTACAAAAACTGGAATGCATGGCAGGGAATGGAAGGTTTCTGGCCGCGAGACTATCTTATCAATTCGAAGGGAAATGTGATAGAAGACCATGCAGGCGAAGGAGGTTACGGCCACACCGAAAAAATGATTCAGAACCTTCTGCTGCAAATTCACCCAGGTCTGAAACTGCCACCCATTCTGGCCCCAATACACAGCGCCGACAAACCGGGCGCACGCTGTTTTCCCATGACCCCGGAAACCTACTGCGGGCAGAGAGGCTTTCAAAGCGGGGTACTTGCCAACATTGTAAACTGGCAGCCTGGTCAAACTCTGCAGCTTCCACAACCCACTACCCCCCTGCAGGATGGAGTAGTGTACCCGGTAGGCAACTGGATCACTGAACCTGAATCGCTCAGGCATGCAATGCGCACCACCACCCTGTCAGACCGCATACTGCTGCGCTACCACGCCATAACGCTCAATGCCGTCATCAAACCGGCAGGCAGCAAACCCTATCGCGTATACATTCTGCAAGACAACAGGCCAGTTCCGGTAGCGGACAAGGGGCCAGACCTGCATTACACGGCACAGGGACAAAGCTACATTCTGGTAAATCAGCCGCGCATGTATTCCATCATCAAAAATGCGCAGTACGGCAGCCATATCCTGACCATGGCTTCACGCTCGCCAGATTTCGATCTATACTCTTTCACATTCACTTCCTGCGAAGAATAAGTCACTCCCTGTCTGTGGCAGGACTAACTTGTCACAGACAGGGGAAAATACGTTTATCTCAGCAGGCATATTGATACAATAGTATTTATCTATACAAACAGGAGTTTCCCCTTGACATCCTTGTTCCGCAACACCACGGCAGCTTTCGTGCTTGGTTCAGCCGCGGCGCTTCCAGTTTTTGCCAGCCCGCTTGCCATCCCAGGCGCTGCACCGCAGTTCATCAAGATCAGCCTGCCAGCGCATCTTGTCCTAACAGTAAACAGGATAACACATGTACCCATCAAAATTCAGGTACTTGCGCCTTACCACATCCAGGGGCACCCTGCAGCAGAAGGGTACATTCCCACTACTCTGTATATAAAAAAAACCGCTGATGTAAAACTGGTCAAAATGGTTTATCCTCATCCTGTCACCATCACCTTCTACGGTCAAAAACTGCCTGTGTATGAAAAACAGTTCACGGTGCTGCTTTGGCTCAAACCGCTCAAGCCGGGCAGTTTCACACTCCCGCTCTCCATACATTTTCAGGGCTGCAATGCCAGCCAGTGCTACCCGCCGTCAACCATATCTGGCAAGCTCAAGCTACAGGCACGCAAAGCACCCGAGAGGAAATAGAACATGCAGATGCCGGCTTTTCCCAAAGCATTCAATGCCCTTCTGCTGGGAATGCTGATCACTCTCCCTTTTCCAGCGCTCTGTCAGTCAGGAAGTGTATCGGCGCCTCAGCCAGTGCATGTGAGCGCCTCGCTGCAGCCCCCTGATGCCAGAGCGGGTGAAGGGGCGCAGATAGAAGTCACGGTGACGATAGATTCGCCCTATCACATCTATTCTCTCACACAGCCCTCTACAGCCGACGGCTTTGGGCCAGTACGCTCTGCGCTCAGCATTGCCAAAGGTACGCCTTTTTCCAGCATTGGCAAGCCGGTTCAGCCCGCATTCCAGCCTTTTTACGACAGTGGATTCCAGTTAACAGATCAGTTGTACAAAAAGCAGGTGGTGTTTGGCATACCTGTGCAAATAAAACCAGGGGTAAGCGGCAGCCAAACCGCACAGATCAGCCTGCATTACCAGGCCTGCACCGATAAAAACTGTCTCATAGCCACTACACTCACGGTGCCTCTGCAGTTTACTCCACTCCCGGGTCCTCCACGCCCAGATCATCTTGCGCCCGTCACGACTGTGCCTGCGCAAACGGTGTCACAGCAAACTGCTGCTTCATCAAATACGGCTGGGCCAACAGCTTTAAAATCTGCTGTCAGCGGGGCAGCAGCGCCAAATACCGATGCTACCAGTGAGCGTATTGCCAAAGCACAGCAGGCGGGCATACTCTCTTTTCTGCTGCTGGCGGTAGGCTATGGTTTTCTTGCCCTGCTCACACCGTGCGTTTTCCCCATGATTCCCATTACGGTAAGCTTTTTTGCCAAACGCTCACAGCAAAACACTCTCAAGGGTGTTGCCGAAGCCCTCGCCTACTCTGCAGGAATCATGGGCACTTTCACTGTATTGGGCATACTGGCGGCAGTGGTTTTCAAAGCAGCAGGGCTGCGAGTATTCGCCAACAACCCGCTGGTAAACCTTGCGCTCGCTCTTCTGTTTGTAACGCTGGGCATCAACCTGATGGGCGGATTTGAAATCGTGCTGCCTGCCGCTCTCACCAACAGAGCCAACAGCGCATCCTCCAAAACAGGTTTGCTTGGGCCTTTCTTCATGGGCCTCACATTTACCCTCACCTCATTCACATGCACTGTTGCTTTTGTGGGAACCCTGCTGGCCGCCGCAGCACGGGGCAGCCTGTTCTATCCTGTCATCGGAATGCTCGGTTTCAGCGCCGCATTCGCACTCCCTTTCTTCCTGCTGGCTCTCTTCCCGCAGTTCCTCGCCAGGCTGCCCAGGTCGGGTGCATGGATGGTTACTGTGAAGGGGTTTATGGGGTTTGTAGAACTTGCCGCTGCCTTCAAATTTCTTTCAAATGCCGACCTGGTATGGGGGCTTGCCCTGCTTACACGCCCTGTTTTCCTGGCAGTCTGGTCTATCATCGCACTGCTGGCAGGGCTGTACCTGCTGGGGCCGCTTCAACTCCCGCACGATGATTCGCGCAGCATTGGCCCTGCACGGCGCTCTATTGGCGCACTCAGCCTGCTCGTTTCAATCTGGCTGCTGGCAGGTATCAACCATGCACCGCTGGGGCAGCTTGATGCTTTCCTGCCGCCCAGCCCCTATCCCGGCAGCGGCAAACAGGCTGCCGGCGTGCTTGCATGGCAAGACAGTTATAAAAAAGGGCTTTCGCAGGCGGCTGACCAAAACCGTGATATACTCATCAACTTCACTGGGGCAAACTGCACCAACTGCAGAGATATGGAACAAAATGTGTTTCCAAAACCGCAAATACAGGCCGCCATGCACCCATTTGTTAGACTTGAACTCTACACAGACAGGGAGAGACCAGATGACAGGCGGCATGCTGCCCTGCAGCAGCAGCTTACGCACACTGCGACCCTGCCGGTTTATGCCATACTATCCCCACAGGGAAAAGTGCTGCGTATTCAGCAAGACCGTTCCAGCGCCAGCGTCTTCCTCCACTTCTTGAAAGGAAACTGACAGTGTCGCTCTCTCAACAGGATGTAAGGCAGATTTTTGAGGAGACACATGCGCTTCGCACCGGGCATTTTCTGCTCTCTTCAGGCAAACACAGCAATGAATACTGGGAAAAATTCTGGGTGCTGCAATACCCTCGCTATGTAGACAGGCTCTGCGCAGAAATTGCCAGGCGTTTTGAAGCAGACGGTATACAGGTAGTGCTTGGACCCACCACGGGGGGGATTCTGCTCGCATTGGAAACTGCCAGGCACCTCAATGCAAGGGCACTCTATGCCGAAAAAGAAGCGGGGGTGCGCACGCTCAGAAGAGGACTGACGCTTCCGCCAGGCACGCGAACTCTGATTGTAGACGACATCATGACTACCGGAGGCGCTACTCGTGAATGCCTTGAACTGGCGGCCAGATGCAAGGCAGAGGTAGCAGGCGCAGCAGTACTGGTAGATAGAAGCGGCGGCACGGTGAACCTGGAATGCCGAACCGAAGCGCTGCTTACCGTGGAGGCGGAAGCCTACGAAGCGGCAGACTGCCCACTCTGCAAACAAAACCTGCCGCTGCATGCCCCAGGCACAACGCATGAAAAATAAACCTGCTTTCCCGCTGCTTCTCATTTTTGCCATGCTTCCTCTTGCCGCTCCCAACCGCTCTTTTGCAGCGCCTGCATATATTCAGCTGGTGCGCCCAGCCTGCCCGGTGCGCCTGGGAGGCGTGTTTACCATGGGGTTTCAAAGCTCGCCGTTTTCCAAACAGGGGCCAATCTCTCAAAACAATTTGCAATGGGTTGCAACACACTGCGACGTAGCTGCATTCCCTACTACTGCTCTCACCGTAAACACATTCCCGCACATCAATCGCATCTACCCTGCATTTACCCCACTGCTCTATTTTTATGCCTCCTGCCTGTATGTAAAGCCCCATGCAGGCAGCGTGGGAGGCTGGGATGAAAGTATGGCAAAACATGTTCTGCGCAATGCAAAACAGGAGGAAGTGCCATACCCAGGAAAATATGGTCACTGGATGGATATGGGAAGCAGAACGTGGGCGCAGCACTGGCGGAAAATGGCTGTCATAAAAATGGCTCGCTACAGGGCGCAGGGAACTGTTGCCGCTGAGATGCCAGTAAACAATTCGTTTGTAAAACCCATGCCAAAACAATACAAAACGTTCAACCAACGCGTCTCTGCTACCGAAAAATGGCTCGAAGGGGCACAGTCGAGAGGACGTTTTCTACTCATCCCGGCAGCACTCTATTTCGACCATTCCGCAGGTCATCCAACCCTGCCGCCCCCGCCGGGATTGGAAGAAGCCAGCCTGCAGGGGCTGGTTTGGGATGATCTGCTCTCACTCATGGATGGTGCCTGGATGGAAGGCTGGGTGCATCGCTACTGGAAAATGCAGCCTGAACTGCCCCAGCAATGGGAGGCAGACCTGGAAGCAATGGATCGCTACGGATTGTCTGGCCAGGTGTTCATCGCTGATGCAGCATACCATAACCTCTCTGAACTGGAGTTTGATCTCGCCTCATATCTTCTAGTTGTGCATCATCAGGGGAGGGCTGTTTTTCAGCCTATGCCTCTGATTGATGGGCGAGATGATGCAGGCTTCAGCCTGGATGTAATGAAGCAGGAAGTAGACAAGCTGCCCAGCTACTTCAATCCACCACTTGGCTGGCCTGTGCAAGTGCGCCACATGGTGCCCGACGGCAGTGGAGCGGTATGGACTCGGCGGTTTCAAAACGGCGCTGTTTACGTAAACTCCTCTCTCACACGCACAATCACAATCAACCTCGGTTCACCTATGATTAGGCTAAATGGCAAACATGTTCAGAAAGTAGTGCTTCCGCCGCAAAATGGCGCGGTAATGCTCAACCTGCCCAATTCAGACTAGCGTATGGAGGTATAATTGTTTCCCGCCAACAAGTCTTATCAGGCAGTAGGAAATAATATGAAACAATACGCATTTACGCTCATCGAACTTTTAGTGGTAATAGCCATCATAGCCATACTGGCAGCCATTCTTTTTCCCGTGTTTGCTCAGGCCAGAGAAGAAGCAAGAAAAACCGTATGCGCTTCTAATCAGAAACAGATCGGCCTGGCCTTTCAGATGTATCTGCAGGATTACGATGAAATGTACCCAGATACAGGCAACCCATACCTTTTTGCCGGCAGATTCTGGCGATGGCCTGTTATGCCCTACCTGGGAATTGGCCAACAGCAGCAGGGCAGCACGGGAACAGCACGCAACGGTTCCCCCGAAATATTGCTCTGCCCTTCTGATTCGCTCTCACGCGCACAGTTCGATGGCACTTCCTACGACTACTCGGCAGCATTTTACTACACCCCGCCGCAGATCAATCAGGCACATTTCGGTGATCTGCTCTCTCCTCCTTCCTGGCTGGTTCCAACGCCCCAGTCAGAAGCGGCAGTCATTTACCCAGCCCAAAAAGCGCTGCTTGCAGAGTGGTACACCAATCACCAGCACCCAGGCCAGCCGGTTGGGTTTTGGGGCAGTGGCTACACGCTTCCCTCTACCCCTGGCCCCGACTGCTGGACAGGCGCCAGAATGGTGGCCTTCGCAGATGGACATGTAAAGTATGAACAATCACATAATATACTCCCCTCTCACGACAACTGCCCGGATATGAATCTCACCGTAAACGGCGTCAACGGAATAGATGTGCATTAACTGCCAGAAAACCTGCGTTGAAGCAGGGTGAAAAATGCTTCTGCAGCAGGTGAGGGAGCATAACCGCGGCGTATTATGCGATACAGAGGCCTTCGTATCTGCAGCCCCTTTACGTCCAGCATGCGCAGCCCCCCTGTTGCGGTTTCAGAGCCGAGCGCAAGCCGTGAAACTACTGCTACGCCTGCCCCAGCCATCACGGCGCGCTTAATGGCTTCCGAACTGCCCAGGGTAAGCGATACCTGCGGCCAGAGTCCAAGCCGCTTCCACTCCTGCTCTGCTACTGCTCTCGTGCCAGAGCCTGCCTCTCGCACCACAAACGGATAGCGGCAAAGTATTTCGGGCGTTATTCGCCTCTCATGACACACAGGATGATCTGGCGAAGCAATGGGAACCAGTCTGTCTTCTGCAAATTGCACTGCTTCCAGCCCTGCTTCAGGAGGAAGTCCTTCTACAAAACCTGCTTCCAGTATTCCGTCCGCCACCCATTTTGATATGTTTTCTGTGTTGGCAATCTCTACCGTGAGTTCAATGTCAGGGTATGCACGCCTATACTCCGCAAACAGGTCTGGAAGCAGATAACTTCCCAAAGTCAAGCTCGATCCCAGCGATAGCGTGCCCCGTCTCAACCCGCAAAAGTCAGCCAGCGCCTGTTCCGCCTGCATTTCAATTTGCACCATCCGCCTGGAATAGCTATACAAAATACTTCCCGCCTCAGTCAGCTCCATGCCGCGCGGAACTCTATAAAACAGTGATGCCCCTATACTGCTTTCGAGAGCATGCAGCTGCTGTGATATTGCTGGCTGGCTCAGGCCGAGTTTTTCTGCTGCAGAAGTTATGCTTCCGCTCTCAGCAACTACATGAAATAGAAGCAGATGATGCAAGTTCATAGTTTTTATTTATGCTTTCTATTCAAAATATATATTTGCATTATACATTACTCTACTGTATCCTTTGTCTATGTATCGCTCAACATGCAATAAAACAAGGAGAAGGAACATTGAAAATGGGTGCATGGAATCAAAATGTGTATAACAACACCGCAAAGGCAGAGTACTCAGGCAAGGCAGTTCGTTACGCAGCATTTTTGGCAGCGCTGCTTTATTGCCTCAGTCCGCTTGCAACACCACCCGCTGCCCTCGCACTGGGAATAATTATGGCGCTCACAATTGGCAACCCAGACATATCACGAACCAGAAAAGCCTCTGGGCTTCTGCTCAAGAGTTGTGTGGTGCTTCTGGGCTTCAGCATGAATCTTGCCATAGTGCTGCATGCCGGGGAGAATGGGCTGTTGTTTGCAATGGGCACCATTGCTTCCACCCTTCTGCTGGGTTATCTGCTAGGGTGCTGGTTCAAAGTGCCCCGTTCTGCGGCAACACTTATTGCAGCAGGAACTGCTATCTGCGGAGGTTCTGCGATAGCTGCTGTAGGCACAGTGATTTCGGCAGAAGAAAGCGATATCACAGTAGCTATGGGATCGGTATTTTTACTCAATTCTGCTGCGCTTTTTCTTTTTCCCATGGCAGGGAGCTGGCTGCACCTCAATGCTGTGCAGTACGGCACATGGTGCGGAGTTTCTATTCACGACATATCTTCGGTAGTTGGCGCTGCATCGCGCCGCGGGCTGCTTGCCCTGCAGACTGCAACCGCTGTAAAACTGTCTCGCGCACTCTGGATTGCACCAGTTGCATTGACTGCAGCACGCTTTCAGCACAAAAAAAATGGCGGCCGTACGCAGGTTTCCAAAGTACAGTGGCCCTGGTTCATTGGGCTGTTTTTACTCGCTTCTGTTGCACGCACCCTGCTGCCCGGCATGGCCGCATGTGCCCCGGCTATTGGAAGCATAGCCTCTACCGGCCTCACGCTTACGCTGTTTCTAATAGGATTGGGGCTAAGCAGGCAAACACTGCGCAAAGTGGGCTGGCGTCCTTTTGCACAGGCCATTGTGCTATGGGGGTTTATCAGCATATCTTCGCTGCTCATTATTGTCTATCTGATGCACTAACCCCATGGCTGGCAGGTCTGCTTTCCTGCCAGCCTAGCTGGCTCACTTCCGCAGATATTCCAGTACCTCACCAGCATGGTTTTCCACTTTCACTTTCCGAAAAATGTACTCAATAGAGCCGTCTGCAGCAATCACAAACGTTGTGCGGTCTACCCCCATGTACTTTTTGCCATACATGCTTTTCTCCACCCATATTCCGTACGCTTCTGCTACGGCATGATCTGCATCGGCCAGCAGGCGGTAAGGAAACCCAAACTTTTCAGCGAACTTTTTCTGCTGCCTGCTGGTATTGGGGCTGATGCCCAGCACCACCGTATTTACATCGCCAAACAGAGCATATTCGTCGCGAAAACTGCATGCCTCTGTTGTGCAGCCTGGCGTATCTGCTTTGGGATAAAAAAACAGCACCACCCTCTTCCCCCTCAACGAAGCAAGTGAGAGCGCTTCTCCATCCTGGTCTGCGAGTACAAATTCCGGTGCGGACTGACCGCTTTGCAACATAACAACCTCCTTGCCTGCTACATAAGTGTTCTGTTTGATGAAATGAACCTGTCTGCCTCAAATACATGAAGCAAAGTCTGATTTGTCTGTTTACATAGAGTATATTGCAGAAAAGCAACTACTCTGCAAAAATTCACCTGCAAACAATACTAAAGAAGCCTTCCTGCATGGTATCATAGTTTCCGTTTATGAATACCAGGGGTTTTTCTACAAATTCCGCTCACAGCCAGCCTTCTTCCAGGTCAACTGCTCTGGTGGTGTTGCCGCGCCACCGCATTCCTGTCATATTCAAGTCACCTGCTCTTTTGGCACTGGGAGTGTACCTGACAGGTGGCAGTACTACAGCACGTCCGGTACTGACCGCTATGGTGCTGCTCAGCCTGCTCTGGGCGGTTCTCTACAGCCTGAACGAATGGTCAGATGTTCGCAGCGAGCAAAACATACGCGTGCCCGAATGGGAGCTGGCAGCGCTTCTGCTTATTTGCACGCTTCTTTGCAAAGCCGCTGGAGAAATATCCTGGAAACTGGGAACTCTCTTTTTACTCATGACGATCTGTCAGTGTTGCTACTCCCTCTATCCCTTTCGTTTCAAACGCTTCTGGCAGTACGGCTTTGTACTAAGCGGTATCATCAACCCATTGCTGCGGTTGTGGTGTGGTGTAATCTTTGGCTGGCACGCTCTGCCGGCGCTGGTGCTGATTACTTTTATTCTGCTTCACACAGGCGCTGTATTGCGTGCACGCTGCCTGCTTAGACAGCGTGACCAGCAGCTGGGGTACCTGTACATACCGGACAGGGCGGAGGCAGCAGGAATTGCATTCACCATACTGGGATTGGCAGGTGCATTTGCAATCTGCTTCACAGGCTTGGTGCCGGCTGTTTTCATACTGATGCCGGCAGGGGCCTCTTTCTTCTCCTGGCATGCCTGGTCTCACCCGCACCCCAGCCTGGCGCAGCTTCGCCGCAGCTGGATGCTTTTTGCATGGATGGCTTTGGCAGGAATCACTGCTCTGCTGCTGCAGAAACATCACGGATTGAGTGCACAAAGTTCCTCTGGCACAAACAAACCATCTTTGCGAATAAGCTCTCCGTCAAACCATATCTCCCCGCCGCCATACTCTGGACGCTGAATGCACACCATGTCCCAGTGAATCTGGCTGCGGTTTCCGTTGTCTGCCTCTTCATAAGCCTGCCCAGGTGTGAGGTGAAAACTGCCGGCTATTTTCTCATCAAACAAAATATCGCGCATGGGCTGCAATATGTGAGGGTTGAATGCCAGCGACCATTCGCCTATGTAGCGCGCACCCTCATCGGCATCCAGAATTTCATTGAGGCGTGCGGTATCTCCTCCTGCGGTGGCATTTACAATTCTGCCCTTTGAAAACTCCAGCCGAATATTATTGAATACCTTGCCCCGGTAAAGCGTTTCACAATTGTACTGTATCACTCCTTCTACCGAGTTACGCACTGGGCAGGTGAACATTTCGCCATCAGGTATATTGGCAGTACCGGCGCACCCTACAGTAGGTATGCCGCCAATGCGAAAATGTAAATCAGTTCCATGTCCGATAATGTGTACTCTGTCGGCAATATCCATGCGAGACTTCAAAGGCTGCATCGCAGACTCCATTGCGACGTAATCTACGCCGGCGCATACCTGAAAATAAAAATCCTCAAACGCCTCGGTAGACATACCGGCAGACTGAGCCATCGAAGGAGAGGGCCAGCGAAGCACAACCCAGCGAGTTTTTGGAACACGAACCTCGCTATGCACATGATGCCACCAGTACTTCTCGTAAAGAGCCGTCTTTTCTGAGGGAACATCGCTCAGCTCACTGATGTTGTGACTGCCGCGTATACCTATATAGCACTGGACGGCCTCCATGCGTGCACGCTCAAGACGACCAATGGTGCGCATCTGTTCTTCTGTAGCAGCGCGATACAGCGCACGCAGCACAGGCTGATGATAGGTTGTAACCAGCGGCACGCCGCCCGCTTCTGCAATAACCTCAACAAGTGCTGCCGTAAAATCTACTGGTATATCAAAGGCTTCTACCAACACCTTGTCGCCGGCAGTTACTCGGGTGGAATGCTGCACCAGCAGCTTGGCAAGTTGTACATAGCGCGGATCTTTCATGACCAGAACTCCTTTATCTGCTGACTGCTGTAAGGTGTGAAATGACAGGTTCAACAGCTTGCCTGCACATATAAAATGGCGCGCCCTGCTTCTGCAGTAGACGCGCCTCATACAACCTAGCTGCCCCTATTTGCTAAAAAGAGGGCAGATGCTCTTGTAAAGCTCTACTGGTACTGTGCGCAACACTCCGGTAGCCTTGTCAATGTCTACGGGTTCTACGTTTACACCGCGCAGGGCAACCATCTTGCCAAAGTCTTTTTCGTACACGCATTGTGCTGCACGAATACCCAGGCGAGAGGCCAGCACACGGTCGAACGCACTGGGAGCGCCGCCTCGCTGTATGTGGCCGGTAGCTGCAGCTCTTGTTTCCAGGCCGGTGCGCTTTTCAATTTCACCGGCTACCCACTCGCCTACATTTCTGTCGCCCAGTATCACATGGCCGAATGCATCTACTTTCTTGTCTGCCTCATCCAAATTGGGCAGTTCCACACCTTCAGAGGCAACTACCAAGGCATACCCCTTGCGTGCATGAGCGCGCTTAACCTGCTCTACAAGCGCATCTACATCCATTGGCACTTCTGGTATCAGTATGAAGTCTGCACCTGCAGCTATGCCTGTGTGCAGCGCCACCCAGCCAGCATGACGCCCCATTACCTCCAGCACGATTACACGGCTGTGAGACTGTGCGGTATCGCGCAAACGGTCTGCTGCATCTACATTTACCTGCACAGCGCTGTCAAAGCCAAAAGTATAATCTGTCTCGCTCAAATCGTTGTCCATGGTTTTGGGAATGCCAACTGTTGAAATCCCATCCTTGTACAGCTTGCTGGCTACTCCCAGGGTATCTTCGCCCCCCAGTGCAACTATCGCGTCGAAACCGAATTTTCGAATGTTGTCTTTCACTGCCTGCAGCTGTGCCGGGTCTTTGTACGGGTTGGTGCGGGAAGAACGCAGCATTGTTCCCCCCTGTCTAATAATTTCTTCCACTCGTGCAACACCAAGCGGCTCTGGTTCCACAATACCCTGCACCAGCCCTTTCCAGCCTTCGCGAATCCCGTGAATCACAAAGCCGTAATCAAGCCCGCGCATTACAAAGCCCCGAATGGCAGGGTTCAGGCCGGGGCAGTCTCCCCCGCCTGTCAATATTCCGATCTTCATTGCTCGTCCTCCCGATGTAGTCTGTGTGCAAATATGGAGAACAGGCTTGGGAACAGCCTTCTCCTTCAAAGGCAAGTGTACCCCAAAATGCCTATCTGCATTTCATGCTCATGTTGCAGCATGCCTGTGAATGCATAAAATACCATTTCCGACTGCCAGGCAGATCGAAGTACTAGCCAGAGAATGGAGAATACAGATGAATGCAATTTCATACATCGAGCCGATAATGCTCGTACTCAGGTGGTATAATGAGTTGCAGTGTTTTAAAACCGGTATTTTTTCCGTACCTTTCTGCTCTTCCTCTGTTCTATAATGACAACAGAGAAAATACACAGTCATTTCAGGAGCTAACCATTGAAACATAAGTTCACCCGCGGCATTTTGCTGCCCATGGCGTTGCTCTGCTGGGCAGGCTGCTTCGCTCCTGCATCTGCACAGACAACTGCCAATCCCGGTCTGAATGCTCTCGGATCGCTCTTTAGCATCGGGGGGTATTTCTTCACAAACAGTTCTGCCAGCAACGCCATGGGCAGCCCGAAATTCTACTCTGAAGCCTCTTACTTTGGGCATTCCGCCTCGCTGGGAGCAATCAATATTGCAGGCGGAATTCAGATAGTATCTGCAAGCGACCACTTTTTTCCGTTCACAGGCGGTACCAGATTTTCACTCTACGGCCCAGCCCTGCGACTCTCTACCCCTCATCTGACGCACAGAGCAGTGCTTTTTGTTACTGCAGGAGTGTACGCTGCAAGCATTTCTACAAAAAGCGGAGTCAATACCACTACCTTTGCTCCTTCAGCCGAATTCGGCATCAATCTGCCCCTGATACGCTATATAACACTTACTGCTGGCTATAGAATAGCTCCATCCATCGACCACATCGATTCCAGCGGATTTTCTGTTGGGCTGAAACTCTTCTAAAACCTGACCCAGAGAGGTGAATCCATTGCACGTTCCAATCGATTTGAGAAGCGATACCGTGACTCGCCCCGGCAATGCTATGCGGGAAGCCATGATGAGGGCTGAAGTGGGTGACGACGTGTATGAAGATGACCCCTCTGTAAATGTCCTGCAGCAGAAGGCAGCTGAAATCACTGGCAAAGAAGCAGCGCTCTTCACAGCATCTGGAACCATGAGCAATGCCATTGCTCTCAAAACACATGTACGCCCAGGCGAAGAAGTGCTGCTCGATTCTGAAGCGCACTCTATGATCTATGAGCTTGGCATGCCTGCAACTCTGGCACTGGCTCTTACACGGCAGTTCCAGAGTGTACAAGGCATTCCAGACGTACGACAAATTGCCGGCTCTTTTCACCAGGAATCGCTTCATACCCCGCGTACTTCCCTGCTGGTACTCGAAAACACGCACAATCGGGCAGGCGGAGCCATTATCCCGCTTGAAATACACCGCACTCTGTACGAACTCGCACATGCACACGGAGCCGCAGTACACCTTGATGGAGCGCGCATCTTCAATGCCTCTGTGGCAACCGGCATTCCTGTGTGCGAATTTGCCAGATACACCGATACCATCACCTTCTGCCTGTCAAAAGGCCTCGGATGCCCGGTTGGTTCCCTGCTCTGCGGCTCTGCTCAATGGATCAAGCAGGCAAGGCGCAATCGCAAAATGCTGGGAGGGGGCATGCGACAGGTGGGTTTTCTTGCCGCAGCCGGCCTCTACGCCCTCGAACACAACATTGCGAGACTGAAAGAAGATCATCAGCGCATACGCACTCTTGCTGAGGCTGTTGCCCAGATGAAGGGCATTCAGCCCGACTCTGCTGCCCCGCCTACCAATATTTTGTACTGCACCACAGAAACCAGTGCAGAGGCGCTTTGCACACGTCTGCAGGCTGAGTACGGTATTCTGTGCAATGCCATGTCGGCCAACAGGGTGCGATTTGTGGCACACATTGACATAGATGACGACGATATTATGCATACTATAAAGGCTCTCCAAGAACTCTGCTAACACTGAAGCATGCACATTCAAAGGCTCTGCATAATGCAAAGCAACTGCAGAATTGGCGTCAGTGGGAACTGCAATCGTTTGTTCACTGTTTTCTTATGATACAATAACCCTAAAACCATACTGCCCGCAACCAATCACAAGGGGAAACCACATCATGGCTCGTACCATATCTGCCCGCAGGCCCGTGGCCAACGACAACAGAACCGCATTGAGCGTGCCGGAATTCATTGTCTTTGTTTTGCTGGCTGCTGCAATAGCAGGCGGAGTTTACTACTATTTTGAGGTGTACCGAAAATCACCCGGTTTTCAAATAGGAGAATTCTTCAGCGCCCTCAATGCCGGCGACGACAAGAGCCAATACGCCATGCTAGATAAGCTGGATTACCGCTACTGGTCTACCGAAAAGTCATACACCAAATACCAGCTCGGGCGCGGATACACCGACAGGGTGCAAAAGGTCAATTCACTCACACCAGTGCCTAGCTCCAAAGACCCTAGTTATGTGATTGTGCCGGTAGACCTGAATATAGCAGGTACTGAGGCTGGTAAAGCGCTCTATCAAACATCTTCCACGCATACCGCAGAGATAAAGCTGCTTATGCATCACATCGACGGGCAGTGGAAAATTGTGCTGAGCGGCTCAGATATAAGTCAGCTGCTTGCAATTACTCCGAACCCGCCAGGCAGTAATTTCTAATACTTACGGAGACGACATCCATGATGCCCTGCCCCCACTGCGAACACCCTGTAGATGAAACCAGCACCGATACCTGCCCAATCTGCAAGTCCAAGCTATTTGCTGTGCAGCAGCCTTCCCAGCAGACCCCTCCCCCGGCTGAACCTCTAAAGCCTGTTTCTATCTCATCACTTTCGGGCGCACCGGCAATGCCTGCTGCACCTGCCTCTGTTTCAGGCGTGAAACGGCGCGTCACCCTTACGGGTGAAGTAATAGAAGAACCCGATGCGCCGGCGGCGCCTGTTGCCGGGCAGGCGCCCCGTCCCGCCTACGCCCGTCCCAGTTACACCAATGTAACCAGCACGCCGAAAGAAAACACTGGCGGCGAAAAAAAATCTTCTCATCTCGCTGCAATTCTGGTTACAGTATGCCTGCTGGCAGTTGCCGGTCTGGGAGGTTGGTACTATTACATGCACCGTACCAACCCAAAAGACCAGGCGAATAAGTGGGTGGCAGCTTTCAAGGCGCAAGACTGGAAAACCATTTACAATCTCACAGAACTTTCTGCACAGGCACAGCAGCAAACGCCTAATGCCGATGCCTTCGCCAGCAAAATGCAGCAGGTAGGGCCGCCGCTTGCAATTTTCACAAACTCAATGCAAATGCAGGCGCAAGACCCAACCAGCGACGACGGGCACACGGCGGTAGTCCCAATAAAAATGACCATCTCACTTTTAGGACACACCCAAAGCAAAAACATTAACCTAAACATGGTAAACGACAATGGTATCTGGAAAATGGATGCATCAAATGCTAGCAGCGCAGGTAGTTCACCTGGCATCCCAAACATGTTCCTCAAAAGATAGCATTTTCCAGGCAACAGCTTGCTTACGTATCAGAAACAAAACAACCGGAACCAGTTTATACGCATTGTGCGTACATGAGTATACCGAACAACAGCCAAAGGATAAGCAGGTTGAACCTGTACAGTAACACTATTATGAATACAGCAAAGTTTATGAACCGTCGAAGGTTTTTGGGGCAGGCTGCAGCTGCAGCCGGCACTGCTGCTCTGTGCACTCAGCAAGCCAATGCCAACCCCTCCTCTGACTCCAATGCTGAAAACAGCAGCTGGCCAGTACGGTTCCAGCCGGATGCCACTCGCCCCCGCTGGTACCCGCGGGATATGCCCAAAGCCGGAGAGGTCGTACACGAATACAAAATCGAAATCGACCTGATTCGGCACGAAATACTGCCTATGGTAGAAACCTACGCCTACGCATACAATAAAATGGTTCCAGGGCCAGTATTCAGGGTGAAGGAAGGAGATTGGATAAAAGTCGATTTTCACAACAACACGCATGACTTTCATACCATTCACTGGCATGGCATTGAGGTTCCATGTGAAATGGATGGCGTTCCTCTTGGTACTCAGTATCCTGTAGGGTATCAGCAGACTTTTCAATATCTTTTCAGGGCGCAGCCTGCCGGAACCCACTACTACCACTGCCACAATATGACCCCGCTGCATGTACAGGCAGGCATGTATGGTGCTTTTATTGTAGAAAGCGATAACGACCCTGTAAAAGCGATGTTCCCGTATGAACGGGAATACACACTGGCTCTTTCTGAAATAGATACCAACTATGTTCGGGAGCAGCTCAATGCCATGCAGCAAATGGGAGAAGTAATGGATTACATGAACGGCTCACCCAAATTGATGGAGAAGATGAACGGCAAGATGATGGGCTGGTTTGCCAGCAGAGAAGATTTTGTACAAGCCGTGAAAAATGGATACATTCCCCCTTATGCCCAGAGCATGAGCGGCTATGTGCGCCCAATTCAGCCAAATTTTTTCATGATAAATGGCAAATCCTACCCCATGACCGATCATCTGCACATTCGCAGCGGAGAAAACATTCGCGTACGCCTCATAGGGGCAGGCATGATGCCGCACTTCATGCATCTGCATGGACACGATTTCTGGCATGTTTGCCAGGATGGAGCAGTACTCGCCTCACCCATCCGTCACAACACCATACCGGTATACCCTGGTTGTACCACCGATATCGTTATTCAAGGCACCAACCCTGGCTGCTGGCATTTTCATGACCATAGCGATATTTCCAACATGAACAATGGCGTATCTCCAGGTGGAATGATGACCATGCTGATGTACGATGATGCAGAACAGGCAGGATTTCACTTCAAGGAAATCATCGCGGTAAATACTTAAAAGAAAGGAGACGCTCTTGAAAAACTATCAACTTCCTGTACTCTGCATGCTCTCTATTCTGGCAACCGCTGCTATTACCCCGAATGCTCGGGCACAGCATACCCCCATTCCTGCGCAACCGGGCATTGCACCGCAGATAGAACTGGATGGAGTTGGCATTGGAACTATAGAGCTTCGCACTCCGCGCAATACTCTGACGGATGGAACAAAACTTTCTACTGGGCGCATCAACTTCTCCGATTCTGCTCTGTTGCTGGGGGTTTCCGAACGGCTCTACCGGCAGGGCGGCATTGGCAGCTTTGTGCTGGGCGCTACTACTACAGACAGCAGCCTCAATGGCACAGGAACAGGCCTGTTGCTGCATCAGCTCTACCTCAACTATTCTATTCCTTCGCTTGAAGCCACTCTTGGAAGAACAGACACGGCAACCAGGCTGATAGACTTTCCTACCCTGCGCGGAGACGACCTGGTAGAGTTCACCGCCCCCCTCGATCCATTTTCCAGTGGAGGCGATATTCAGGAACATCGCTACAGCAACCAGGCAGCAGTCACCTTCAACAGTAAGCTGCGCTACTTTGTCAACCTGCATGCGCAGCACTTGCTGAACAGCGTAGATGCCGGGTCAGATCAAACCGGCCTCAATTCCTATGGCATATCATTCAGATACATGAGTCCTCCTGCACTAGATGACATCACCCGCATTCCAGAATGGGGGGTTGGATACGAACGGCAGGAGATTCCTGCCTCGCATGGGGGGGCGAACAACGTACTGTATGCAGGCATGGTATACAATATCAACCCAGACCCGGTTGACCGTGTAGACCTGCGGCTGCAGGATGTTTACTCTACTGGCAACAACCTGGCCACTTTCACCAGCATCACAGACACATACCGCGCTGCGGCTAACAGCATTGCACTCTCATTGCGCTGGCTGCACAGTCCATTCGGTACTCCCGGCTTTCAAGTTGCCCTCACAGGCGGTTATCGTTCTTATCAAAGTGTGCCCCGTTCAGATACGTTCGCATTGGCGCTTACGGGCATAAAAAACCTGGGACAGGGTTTCGATCTGGTTGCACAATACACTTTTCAGTACAGGGCTGCAGCATATGCGGCGCCTTTTGGCGGCAGCACAGACAATTCCTTTCAGCTGGGATTTTTATACAACTTCACCAACACTTTTAATCACCATCTGGGGGCACGCAGGTCGCTGCTCAACCTGCAGCACCAGTACATTCCCGATTAAACTCAGGAGACAGTCATCTTGAAAAGTACAACAATCTTTTCCATTTTGCTATTGGCAGTACATGCTGTCCCCTCTCTAGCCAATGCCACCGCAGCAGGCGCTGCAATGCCTGGTGCGCATATTATACGCTCATCTGGAACCTTCATAGTAAAACCGAATACCAACTGGAGTAGTCAGACCGGTTTTGGCAGCAACGCTGCAGGCACAGCAATGATGATAAAAATGATGGTGAGCGGCTCAGGCATGCAGGCTATGCAAGGCATGAATATGACCAGGAGTGCAGGCAAAGCACAAGAGGCTGCCTCTGCGGCAAATGGTCTCAATGCGGTGGCAGAGCTGCAAGTCAATCCTCCTGCAGCAGGCAGCAACCTTCTTAAGCTCACTGTTATGCAGATGGATGGCAAGCCTGCTGCCGAACTGCCTCTTACCATTTCTACCGCAATGGACACAATGGATATGGGAACAAAGGTGGTACAGGTCCGCACAGATGCCAGAGGCGTTTGCAGCGTGCCAGTGCAATTTGCCATGAATGGCCCCTGGACAATACAGGTTCGTTCCGACCCCAAAAACTCGCCTCCATTATCGCTGCAGCTGCACGTAAATGCTGGAAGCAGAAGTAAGTGGGTACAGCCAGCCTACTATACTCTTGCTCTTACCCCAGAAGGCAAAAAGGTGATAGTTGGCCAGAACAAACTGAAGCTTCTCTGCACAAAAAACAACGGCACACCTGCCGCCGGAATGCAGATAAACATTGAAATAGCCATGAGCGGCATGGATATGGGAACAACCCGCATGAAATCTGTTACAGACAAAAGCGGCAGCTGCATTCTGCCGGTTAATTTTGCCATGGCAGGCTCATGGCAGGTAAAAATCATGGCTGTGCAGCCAGGCAGCAAACCTCTGCAGTGTGTATTTACCTTTGAGGCAAAAGGCTAGCGGGGAATTTGCTGAAAACAGGTGATTTTGCGTAAAGCCCCCTTCTTTTGCAGACACAGGAATATTCCTTGACAAAAACGCCCCGTTGAAGTAGAATCTTATTCCACATCAACGGGGTGTAGCTCAGTGGTAGAGTGCTCGTCTGGGGGGCGAGTGGTCGCTGGTTCAAGTCCAGTCACCCCGATCTGTTTCCTCCACAGTTTGCCTGCATCACAATACTTTATTGCCAGTCCTTTCCTGCTCCCCCTCATGCAGATAAATCCCATTGGTCTCAATCACTTTTTTATACCAGTAGGCAGAGTCTTTGGGAATGCGCTGCTGAGTTAAATAGTCTACATACACCAGCCCAAAACGCATTTTGTACCCTTCATGCCACTCAAAGTTATCCATAAGCGACCACTGAAAGTATCCCTGCACCTCAACTCCATACTCAATAGCCTTTTCAAGACCAAGCAGATACCTCTGCAGAAAGTCGATGCGCTGCGGGTCGTGCACTTTTCCATCCAGTGAAACCCAGTCGTTGTTGCCCAGGCCATTTTCAGTAATCACTATGGGCTTATGATAGCGTTCCCAAAAGAACCTGGCTCCCCAGTAAAGGGCGTCTGGTGTAACCGGCCACTGATACGAAGTGCGCCCTATTCCGGCTGGATGAGGGGTCTCCTCTGGCCCGTTGTCTCCCGCTTTCACAGGATGCGAGTTGTAGATATTCGCCCCCAGAAAATCGATCGGCTGATGCATAAGTTCCAAATCTCCCGGCATTATCTCGGGCAGCAGATGGCCATACTGGCTCAAGCCGTCTTCGGGATATCCTCCCAGCAGAAGCGGGTCTGTCCACCAGGTGTTGTTCCACAGGTTGTGCCCCGCTATCTGAAACATCATGGCTCTGGCCGCTTCCCTGTCTGCGTCGCTTTCAGAAACAGGCGATTTCACCACTCCAACTGGAGCATAGCCAATGACAGGCGCAGATTTTGCTTCTGAACGAATCACTTGCACTGCTCTGCCATGAGCCATCAAGGTATGGTGCGCCGCCCTCAGTATCTCTGCAAAACCCAGGCTGTCACCCGGTGCATGCAGTCCGCTTTGCAGCCCAAGCCCTATAAAACACTGAGGTTCGTTGAGAGTCATCCAGTGTGCTACTCGGTCAGAAAGACGCTGCACTACCAGCCGGGTGTATTCTTCAAACCATTTCACCGATTCCCGGTTCAGCCAGCCCCCCCTGCAGTACAGCTCATATGGCAGGTCCCAGTGAAACAGTGTAACATAGGGTGTAACTCCAGCCTCAAGCAGGGCATCTATCAGGCGGTCATAAAATGCCAGCCCTTCTTCATTGGTTCTGCCTGTTCCATCTGGCAGTATGCGGGGCCAGGATATAGACATTCGGTATCCCTGTATTCCCAGTTCTTTCAACAGTTTCACATCTTCCGTGAACCGGTTGTAATGGTCACAGGCAACATCACCCGTTTCACCATTCCAAATTTTTCCCGGTCTTCTGCAAAACATATCCCAAACCGACATGCCTCCGCCCGCACGGTAGGCAGCGCCCTCAATCTGATAGGAAGCGGTAGCTACGCCCCAGCAAAATTTATTAGGAAAAACCACTCTTGTTTCCATCCTGTTTTTTTGTAGTGTCTATAATATTACCCATAATACACCGCCTTTACATGCCCGATTTTCTCGCTGCGAAACCGATACCGTGCATGCTTCTGGTATTCTGAACAGTAGAAGGAGAGAATCAATGTGGTGGCTGGAAGTCTGGCTGACAGTATTGCAGGCAGCTGCCTTTTTATTTGCATTGCGCAACCTGCGGGATTATGCAGTTCCAAATCAAAACACCTCTCCACCAAATCAACGGCTTTTCATTCTGATACCTGCACGCAATGAAGAAGAAAACATTGGCCAGTGCCTGCAGGGAGTGCTTGAACAGACGCTGCCCAGCCTGCAAGTGCGTGTTCTGGATGACAATTCTGAAGACTCTACCCTCAGCCAGCTGGAACAGATAGCCGCCCTCGACAGCAGACTGAAAACCCTGCATGGAAAACCGCTGCCAGCTGGGTGGGCAGGCAAGGTGTGGGCCTGCAGACAGCTGGGTGAGGCAGCGCTGCAGGAAGGGGCTGACTGGCTGCTTTTTCTGGATGCCGATACACGCATGCAGCCAGAACTTGCCGCGCTGCTGCTCGGCCATGCTATTCGCACTCAGGCAGACATGGTTTCAACGTTTCCTTATCAGATCACGCAGGGGTTCTGGGAAGGCGCTGCTCTGCCCATGCTTCATTTCCTTATTCTCGCTTTTCTGCCTGTGCGCATGGTGCCTGAAAAAAAATTCCCTCAAATCGCTGCGGCATGTGGTCAGGTAGAACTGTTTTCTGCAGAGGCATACAAAAAAATCAACGGACATGATGCCATTCCTGCCTCTTTTCACGATGGGCTGCAGCTTGCACGCCGAATCAAGGCACATGGCCTTACCCTGCAGTTATGCGATGCAAGCCCCTGGGTGCAGTGCAGAATGTACCGAGGCGGCCGGCAGGTGTGGCAGGGATTTACCAGAAACGCATATGAGGGGCTGGGTGGGCCAATTGCACTCCTCGTGATGACCCTGCTGGAGGCTGGTCTCTATCTTTGGCCGTTTCTGGCGCTCTGCTGGTGTGGCTTAACAGGCTGGCCAGTCTGGGGCTGGCTGGTTCTGGTGCAGGTACTGCTGATTCTGCTGATGCGCACTTTACAGGCTAAGAGGTTTGCCTCGCCAGTCTCAGTGCTGTTGCATCCGGTTAGTATTTCGCTGCTCATAGCAGTGCAATGGGCTTCCTTCCTGCGCAGCATGCGGCGTTCTCCCATCAGATGGAAAGGGCGCAGCTATCCGTAAAGCATTGCACTCATAGCCTGTTGCATAGTTCACGGCACACTACAGGCATTCTGGTATTTAATAAGAGTACAGTTTCAGCTGCATCGCCCAAAGGAGAAGTACTTGCCATGAACACAATCATTCTGCGCTGCCTCGTACTCATCGTTTTGCTGCCTGTCTGCAGCTTTTGCACAGGCTGCAGAGCCAGTCACTCTCATGCCGGCAGGCAAATTGCTTCTGCTGATATTATGCCCGCCGCTGCAGCCATTCGCCAGGCCAACAACGCAACTCTCAAAGAACTGGAAGACAGGTAGCCGATTTATTCCACCTGAAAACGCTTGAGAGCAACCGCATATAGTGCGCAGCCCATCATCAAAACAATCATAAGCGAGGGCAAAGCGCTGGCAAAGCTCAGCCTGCGCAGCAGCATATCATCTACTGCAGCGAGTGCCCAGGCATGCGGGGTGATGTAGCTCAGCTGAAGCATCATCGGCGGCAGCAGTTCTCTGGGAAACAGGCAGCCTGAAAGCAAACCCATCACAAGCAAAGCCAGGGTGGTCATCCCTTGAATCTGCTCCTGTGTTTTGCCAAAGGTAGCAATCAGCAAACCAAGTCCTGTTGCCGTAAAAATACATACTGCATACACCAGCAGTATGCCTGCCAGGTTTACATTCATTGTGAGGTGCATCAGAAAAATGCCGGTTGCCAAAAGCAAAGATATTTGCATGCAGCCCATGGCACAGCGAGCAAGCATTTTTCCGGCCAACACTTGAAACGGTGATACAGGCGCACTCAGCATCCGCCGTAAAGTGCCTGTCTGCCTTTCCTCAATCAGGGTAACTGCTACTCCGCTGGCCATAAAAAATACGAAGTATATAATCAGACCCGGCATTCTCTTGTCCCCTTCGGTAGGTTTAGGATATTTGGAAGGGTTCGGATGATCTATTACATGCAGAACTGCCGGAAGTGCACTCGGCCCTGCAAATAATCTGCCGGTAATCTGGGCAGCGGCAGGAAACTGGGCCATCAGCTTTTGCGCCTTCAGCATTGCAGATGTGCGCTGCAGCGAGCCATTCACTACCTCCTGCAACACAGATTCCAGAGTTGTATGGGCTGGGTCTATCCAGAGTGTAAGCGACAAAGGAGATATTTTGGGAGGGACGGTGCTTTCTGCCCAGTTTTGTATCCGACTGCCAAAGCCTGCAGGCAAAACCAGCGCTGCATGCAGTTTCCCAGTCATCACTTTCTTTTCCAGCCCTTTTGCTCTGTATATCACATGCACCGATACACCCATCTTGTGCAGATTGGCTATCATCTGCTGACTAACTGGCGAAGAATCTCTGTCCAGCACAGTAATGCGCAAAGGCAGCTTGCCGCTCATCCCAGAAGTCTGACGGTAAATCATTCCAAATAAAAGAGCAAACACCATGGGCAGCCCAAACACAAAAATAAGAGCAGAACGATCTCGCTGAAACAAACGCATATCCTTGCGAAAAACGGCAAGTATAGTTGTCATAAATCTAAATCCATTTCCCATTCAATCACGAAGGCTTTTTCCTGTGAGGGCTAAAAATACGTCCTCCAGTGAAGGGCGATGTATTGACAGTGAGATGAGTGACGCCTGGTGCTGGTTCAGCGCGGCAACTATCCCTGGCAGCGAACGGTCTGGCCGGGAAGACCGAACAGAAATGCTGCTCACACCTGCCTGCTGTGCATTGGGTGGTTCACAGGTCACTCCTTCTGTAAACTCCAGCGCCGCTAACGCCTCCAGTAAATGAGAGGTCACAGGCGCTGCCTCTACTCCCAGTTCTATCACAGGTATGCCCTGCCGGGCTATCAGCGCTTCAACGGTATCGCAGGCAATCAGTTTTCCTCCATCCATTATGCCTACCCGGTCGCACAGCATCTCAACCTCTTCCATATAGTGGCTGGTATAAAGTACTGTGAGACCCTGTTTGTTGAGAGAACGTACACCTTCAAAAATATGATTGCGACTCTGTGGGTCTACCCCTACCGTTGGCTCATCAAGCAGCAGCAGACGCGGTTTGTGCATCAAACCTGCAGCAAGGTTCAGTCTTCTTTTCATTCCACCCGAGTATTGCTCTGCCAAGTCCCCGGCGCGCTCCCGCAAGCCTACCAGGGCGAGCATTTCATCAGTTCTTTGTCGCTGCACTGCCCCGCTCAAACCGTACAATTCTCCAAAAAAAGCCAGGTTTTCTTTGCCTGTAAGTTTTGGATACACTGCCAGGTCCTGCGGAACAATACCAAGCAGACGCTTTTCCTGCGGTGTTCCATGAAACGGTCTGCCAGCCAGTTCAATATCTCCCTTGTCTGGCTTGAGCAATCCCCCAATCATGCTGATGGTGGTAGTCTTTCCTGCACCGTTTGGGCCAAGCAGACCAAATATTTCCCCCTCATATATCTCAAAACTCAAATTGTATACTGCAAACCGTTCACCATATGTATACTGCAAACCGTTCACCTGCAGCAGATGCGAAGCACTCATCACTACTGTCTCCCTTGCCGGCCAGCCAGGTGAAAACAGTTTACTGCCATGAAAACCGGGTTTTGCAATACAAATAGCCTTCTTTCTATCAATATTTGAAAAAATTTCAGCAAACGCACTTGTTTTCCTTCCTGCTATCTTGTATAATGATTTCAGCACTGCGTTTCCAGAGCAACCGGGCAGAATTCTTTCTGATCTGGTGGAGACGTCCAGTACACTCTGCAAAAATCCTAAGTAGATCGAGGGACCAGGGTGATCAGTGACGCGCCTCATCATCTCCCCGCGAGCCACCTCAAATATGCCGATATACCGGACAGAGAGATAGTGGACCGCGCACAACAGGGAGAACAGACAGCCTCAGAATATCTCCTGTACAAGTACCGCAATCTTGTACGAACTAAGGTGAAAGCCTACTTCCTTGTAGGCGCTGAGAAGGAAGACCTCCTGCAGGTCGGAATGATTGGTTTATGGCAAGCCATAATAGATTTCCGCAGTGATCGTGCAATTTCCTTCCCTGCTTTTGCCAAGGTATGTATTCAAAGGCATATCATCACCGCCATCAAAACTGCTACCCGTCAGAAACAGATGCCACTCAACACCTCCATTTCGCTCGAAAGCCCCACAGAAGACCCCTCCGCCGACTGGAATCTCTCCGACATTCTCCCTGCAGCAGCAGCGCAGAACCCTGAAGACCTCGTGATACAAAGCGAGGACACACGTACCCTGCATGATACTCTGCAGCAGATGCTTTCGGAATTCGAGTGGCGGGTGCTGGCAGGTTACCAGCTGGGAAAATCGTACAGGGAAATAGCATGCGAGCTAAGGTGCAAAACAAAATCTGTTGACAATGCGCTGGCACGTATCAAAAGAAAGGTATCTACAATGCAGCTGGGCAATGCCAACCTGAATCAGCTGCTCACACATCATTGTCATCGCAGCTAAAATGCAGCCACGCCCAATTGGCGCTGGCAAAATATGCAAAAAAAACCTGGAAGATTGCAAAAAAGGCGCTCTTCTATGGAAAATGTTAACCATATACATCTGAATGACACGAAATCATCAAACATTCGTATTCATTTGTAGAGAATAGGGAACGATTGCTAGAGGCAGTGTCGCCAAAAGCAGCAGGGGTAATCCCATCGTTCCCTCTTCTGCTGAATCGTATGATTCGAGGAGGAATCAACTACCATGACTGCGACAACTACTACCGTGAAAACTGCTGAAGACGTAAACGAAACTAAAACCGCATCTGTACGCAGCAAAAATTCTGTACATGCTCCCTCCCATGATAGCGCTAACCCCTACCAGAATGCACTCAAACAGCTTGAGCTGGCTGCACAAAGACTAGAACTTGATGCAGGAATACATGAAATACTCAAGCACCCTGAACGCGAACTCACTGTACACTTCCCGGTAAAAATGGATGACGGGTCGCACCGATCTTTCACAGGTTATCGAGTACAGCATAATATAGCCCGTGGCCCAAGCAAGGGAGGCGTGAGATACAGTCCGCTGACCGACCTTGATGAGGTGCGCGCACTCTCGATGTGGATGACTTGGAAATGCGCCATTGTAAACATTCCATTCGGAGGCGCAAAAGGCGGGGTGGTGTGCGATCCTAAACAGCTCTCTCCTGGCGAACTAGAACGACTTACGCGCAGGTACACCTCAGAAATAAGCATTGTCATCGGCCCCAATACCGACATACCTGCCCCCGATATGGGAACCAACCCACAGGTAATGGCATGGATGATGGATACCTACTCTATGCAGCATGGCCGCACGGTTCCAGCAGTTGTTACAGGAAAGCCCGTTGCCATTGGCGGCTCTGAAGGCAGAGCGGATGCTACGGGAAGGGGCATTACCTTTATCGCCAGGGAAGCCCTGCGTGAAAGAGGCCGCAGCCTAACGAATGCCACCGTAGCAGTGCAGGGGTTTGGCAACGTAGGCGGTACCGCAGCAAAAATATTCCACGAACTAGGCGCGAAAGTGGTGGCTGTGTCTGATGCCATAGGCGGAATTTATAACCCCGGCGGGCTTGATATACCAGCGCTGCAGGAATGCGCCAACAGAGATGGAACACTGACAACTCACAGCAGTGGCAAACAGATTTCATCAGCCGAACTGCTGGAACTTGACTGCGATATTCTGGTGCCTGCTGCCATAGAAAACCAGATCACTACAGAAAATGCCCCACGCATCAAGGCAGACATTATTATTGAAGGCGCAAACGGCCCCACTACCCCGGCTGCAGACCGCATTCTGCAGGAACGAGGGGTATTTCTGGTGCCAGATGTGCTTGCAAACGCCGGCGGAGTAGTAGTAAGCTATTTTGAATGGGTACAAGATTTGCAATGCTTCTTTTGGCAGGAAGAAGAGGTAAATGCAAAGATGGAAGCAATTATGACACGTGCCTATCGAGATGTAAGACAGATGGCGCGAAGAGAAGAAGTAGATATGCGACTCGCTGCTTATCTGATAGGCGTTAGGCGTGTTGCCGATGCCTCTACTTTGCGCGGCATCTATCCGTAAAAAAAAAACAGCCTGCATCAGAGGCTTTTGCTGGCCCTCTTATGCAGGCTGTCTGAGTCAGAGAGAGGTTCTTCACACTGGTTCTAATATCTGTTCAGGCTTCCATTTATGCCACAGTATCTTGCCAGGGCTTGCACCGGCTAGCAAGCCCGCTGGAAGCACTCCTATTATTTCGGTTTCCTCAACCCTTAAGCCGTGCATTTTCGCAATATCATCCACAAATTCAAACAGAAGCGGCAGGCTGTTTTTATCTGGCTGGGTGAGATTCATTGATACCTGCGCCCTCCCGCGTGATGGCAAAAAGAGTGCAAGCGCACGCACGCCTTCCAGTATTTTCATGTGGGTGCGTTCTCTTCGGATACTTTTGCATATCAGTTCTGCAACTTGCATTTCCCTGCTGTTCAGATACATATTGCAGGCAACCAGGGCAGAGCGTGCTCCTGCCAGAAGCACGCCTCCGCTTGGATGAGCTTTTTGCGGCCCGTCGTCTGCCGACAGTTCATCATGCAATAACGCATGCCTCCACTGAGGAAGCGTAACCGGATATTCCCTGCGTACAGCCCATTCGTAGTAGTACACTGGTATTTTAAAACGATCTGCAATCTCTTTGCCTGTACGCCATGCCAATTCTACGGCTTTGTGCCTGTCTGTGCCTGCAAGCGGGGTGAATGGAAGTACATCCAATGCACCAGTGCGGGGATGCAACCCAATATGAGTGCGAAGGTCAATCTTTTTCAACGCCTCTTCGGCTGCATTCACCGCGGCAGCAAACACCGACTCGCCATCACCTATCAGTGTGATAACAGACCGGTTGTGGTCAGAATCCATAGACCAGTCGAGCACCCGTACATCCGCTGCAGCCTGAGCAGCTGCTACAATAGCCTCTACCACTGCTCTGCGTCTTCCCTCGCTGAAATTGGGGGTGCATTGATACAATTCACCCATTTGCCAGCCCTCTTTTCATCAGTACGTTTCGCTATGATTGTCAGCGTGTACTCCTGTATATAGCATACGCAAAGTAGTACCGCTTTTTCCAAAGAAGTAATTATCCCGCACACCGGCATACACAATGCGAGACCTGTCGGGAGACCAGCAGCAGTCGGCATTAGGAAGCGTACCAATGCACCGTAATGTACTGGTACCCAAATTCAGAGTGACTACCCTGTATCCTTTGCTGGAGGTCTGCAGCAGCCCAAGTTTATCCTCGCCAATCCACACAGGGTACAAAAAACCGTTCTTTCCTGCCGGAGTGACCTGTACAGCATGGCGGCTCAGTACGTTTACGACCCAGATAGAATAACTTGACAGCTTCAGCGGGTTTGCTGCCAGGGTAAGCGCTATTTTACTGCCATCAGGAGACCATGCAGGCGCACCCATGCGAGGATTGGGGCGGGAGGCAGTTTGCTTCTGCTTCAGATTATGCGCCGACATGCGCCAAATCATTCCGCTCTCTCTCATATTGGGCGAACCGGGCCGCACCACCCAGAGAGAGGTTCTTACAGCAGAGAATGGCACGCCGGGTTCCAGCCTGCAAAATGCAAGAGCCTCTTTGCTCTGCGGCGCCCAGGTTGGAAAATCGCTTTCTTCAAACTTGTCAAAAAGAGGTTCGATTTTAGTGGGTGGTTCAGAACGCAGCGGACGCACAAAGATTGCTCTCTGCCCATTCAACCCTTCTCCTGCAAATGCAAGCATTTTTCCATCTGGTGACCAGGCGGGAGAATGATAGTAATAAAAAATACCGTGATACGCTTTCGGGTGCAGCGCCAAAGGCAGTACCAGCCTGCTGTGTAAATCGAAGGCCCAAAGCCCTGTGCCCGGCAAATCTGCTCCATCTGGAAATCTAAACCACTCAACTCTCTCAAATGCAATGCGTCTATCATGAAACGACCAGGCCAGCCTGTCTGGGCAGCAGTAAAGACTATGTGAAGCTGCAAAAGGACGATCAGGGGTTACTGTTTCCGGCTTCAGCAGCGCCTGAATATGACCAAGTGAAGCATTTGCCTGCATAAGCTGTAGTTTATGATTGGGGCTTAATCGCAGAAAGGCTATTCTTTTGCCATTGTGCGACCAGCAAGGTGCAATATCACGCCATTCATCTGCAGTAAACCTCAATGCAGCCGCATGCAGGGCAGGTGCAGCGTTTTTTGCCCTGCACCCTGCCGTCAGCAGTAAAAGGCAGCATATCCCTTGAAGAAGGCTGTTTTTAACTACATAGTGTATGCTGCCTTTCACTGCATTGCTGCTCCTCTTATGCCCCCGTAAGAATGCGTTTTACCACATCAATTACTTCACCGGCATCACCGCTTTCCTGTGCAGTTTCCAGCTTCTCGCGCACGGCATAAATTCGCAGCGCTTTTTTCATTGCATTCGCAAAAAGCTCTTTAGAAAGCCTCATTGCCCTCACTGGCTCCATGCGATAGGTAAACTGGTCTTCCCCAAACCATCCCTGATAGTCAGTATCTATTGCAGCGTAGCAAAACTCTGCCAAACGCCAAATATCATCTGTGCCGGTTACACGGTCTTCATCGTTTGAATTGTACTTTGCCGCGTTTATGTGAAAATTGGCTATTGGCACTCCCACCCTGCGCAGCAAATAGAGGCTGTCGGCAGGCTGGTTGCCAACCATTTGCTCATGGCCGTAATCTATCACTACCCCCATAACAGTATCGCCCACTGCCTCATTCACGGTACGCGCTACCAGCGCCGCCTTGGCTGTGGTATTAAGAATCATATTGCCCTCGCGAGGCTCTTTCTGCTTTGCCTCTGTACCAAAGCGAAGGCCGCATTCTTTTGCAGCACGTGCAATAGCGGTACAGCCATCTATGAACCAGTCAAGCTGCCTGCCATAATTCACCTCAAAATGATAGTCCCATCCATCTGAACCGGGCCAAAGCTGAACGCTTGGGCAGTTGAGCCTTGCTGCCAGTTCTACAGTTTGCAAGCAGTAATGCAGCGCATCTCTGCGGCGTGCAGCGTCTGGATTGGTAATTCCACCCATGCGGTACGCCGCACGCGTCCAAATATTGGTATTCATATTGGTAGGAATAAGCTTATAGTGGTTCAGAGTATCTTTGATGGTGCGAATACTGCTTTCATCTATTTCCAGCTTATCATTCAAAAACATTTCGTTGTTCAGTTCAACGCCGCGAATGCCTGCGCGTGCCACACGTTCGATCTGACCGGCTGGACTTTCATCCAGACTCTCTTCAGAATAGGTTTTACAGAAACGATCGCTAAAGCCGCCAGCGCACCAGTGCCCGGCGGAAAAATTGATGTCGAATGTGCTGAAGAAATGATCTACAAGATCGCCTTCCAGATAGGGGGCAAAATCGCTGGAAAGCAAAACCAGATTTTGAGTGCTTACTCTCATGGTGGTCTCCCTTACTGAGAATATCGTGTTGTAACTACCTGCTATTTCTCTCTGCACATTCCTATTTCCTGCCAGAGGTCAGGCAAGAGGTACCTGAGCCTTGTGCAAGGCATCCAGCAAAGCAAACCGAAGTCGCATTTTTTCTCCCCATAACAGATTCTGATCGGTAGAAACAGAAACCTGCAGTGTCAGGGTAGTGCCGCTCACGGTTGTGATACCTGCCAATTTAGGCAGCGCCTTCAAGTGATTATTCTCCTCTTTCATCAATACATCGCCAACTTCCTGCACTACCTGTCTAATTTTATCCAGGTCGGCATAGGCACTCACTGTAATCTCTATAGTATCTGAAATAGGGTTGCGAGAGAGGTTGGTCACCGTGCTTATATCTCCATTGGGGATAATATACAGCCGCCCGCTGGGGTCTTTGATGCTGGTTACTCTCATTCCCATTTCTACTACTTCTCCTGTCACGGTGCCGATAGTAACCATTTCTCCCACCGTAAACACAGAATCGACAATGAGAAAGAAACCGGAAATCATATCTTTCACCAGTTTTTGCGCCCCAAACCCTATTGCCAGTCCCATCACGCCGGCAGCTTCTACAAAAGGCATAATTTGCACGCCTACCGCATCAAGCGCCTGCACGGCAAATACAAAAAAAAGGGTGTAGCCCAAAATAGAACGCAGCATGCCCTGCAGGGTATGCAAACGCATCTGTTTTTCTACCATGCGCCCCATTATGCCGTCTAGCAGCCAAAACAGAAAAATACGAAGCACCAAATATACCAGTATCACACCCAGCAAACGCAGTGTGCTGTGCAAAATGCGATCGGTTTGGTCGTGCCAGAAATTCACCCAAAAGTCGGGGGTAAACAGTTTAGCTGTCAGGTGCATGTCTCAGCCTTTGTACCGGGTAATAATGGTTTCTCGGCTGCTAAACCCCCTGCTTCTAGGGGATAGGATGAGTATAGGAGCTGCCTGGGCGCACTTGAATACACTGGCTGTTCTGCTTCTTTTCCAGCACATATCTACATTCTCCTGCCACAGAGCCTCTGGTATATCATATACGCCTTCATCTGGAAAATAGTCGGCAGTGAGCGTATGCTCACGCCATGCTCGGTACAAACCCCGGCGTGTTTTTCGGTGACGAATAATTTCGGCGCATATGCCGCTCACCAAAGCGTAGTCAAAGGGGTCTTCTTTGGCATCCGCCAGTTCGGCAGCAGGTTTAATCTCCCCGTTGTACAAACCTGCCGGAATAAGCTCCTGGTCATAGTGTTCATTTATCCACCGGGCCAGCTCAAACAGTTCGGTTTTGGTAAGGTCGCCAATGGGCTGAAACAGCCCAATAGAGCCGATGTCATGAAAATTCGCCCAGCCGAGTACATTTTCTGTGTGATTGCCTGTTGCAAGCACCGCGGCATGGTTGTAATGACATTCTGCCAGCCCTATCACCGTTCTGCCCACAGCATCTACTGTAGAGCGCACCATTCCCATAGCAGAGGGAAGGCTGCTTCTGCCAAACCGCCTGGCATCGGCATCCATATCCAGCAGAAGAGATTCAGAGAAATTTTGCACAGGCACAACATGCAGCGGGGTCTGAAGCGCTTCCGCCAGCTTTCTGCCTGTAGCAAGCAGTTCCTCTCCATTGTAGCGAGACGGATTGGTTATCAGGGTAACGCGATCACTGCCCAGTGCTTTCACTGCCAGCACAGCTACTAATGCACTGTCCAGACCTCCAGATACATGTACCTGGGCACAGGCAATGCCCGGAATGTCATACATGCGCCTGGTTGTGTAGCACATTGCTGCCCAGAGCCTGCTGCAGCGGTTTCCAAAATCCGGCCATTCTTCTGTGCCGCCGCACTGCAGTGCATAAGGCTCAAAGTGTATTGTGGTTACAGCTTCTTCAAATTCAGGCATGCGCAGCGCTATACTCCCATCTGCCCTCACTGCCCACGACCCTCCATCATAGCAAATAATGTTCTTTACAATATCTCCAATACCCACGGCATTCAAGTACACCATCCCCAGCCGATTGCGCAGGGCATGCTCCTGCAAAAGCTGCATCCTAAATGGCTGCTTGGCTGAGGTGAAGTAAGAGTAGTTCAGTACAAACAGCGTAGAAAGACCGGGGCAGGCGAGCTTCATTTCTGCAGCCAGGTCGCGCTCATGGTCATGCGCCCATATGTCTTCACAAATCAGCACGCCGCACAGACTGCCTCCTGCCTCAAAGGTGAGTATCTTCTCTGGGCCGGGCAAGAAATATTTGCGGTCTTCATGGTGGCTGTCGTTGGCAAGAAAACGCTTGTGATACTGCCCAGCCACTTTGCCTTCGTGCATCAAAAGTGCAGTGTTGTGAATGCGTATGCTGCCATTGCGTTCGTGCATAGGTGATGCAAATGTAGGCGCTCCTGCCAGTACAAAGCTTCTGCCCACAGCGGGGGCAATGATTTTTTCAATGCACTCCCAGGCATCCTGTACAAACTCTTCACATTCAAAATCAGCGCCGCAGTTGTACCCGGTGACTGCCATTTCAGGAAACACAATCACATCGCTGTCGGCATCGTGCTGCTGTATTACCTCCAGAATGCGCCTTGTATTGCCTTCCAGATCACCAGTAATCGGTTCTATCTGCGCCAGAGTGATTCTCATAATCTGTAAACTCCTTACAAATATTGTACACCTACCCTGCACTGTACCGAATGTTTAGAGCAGCCAATCTGCACGCCTTTCAGCTGTTCTATCAATTTTCAGTGCCTGCTTCAGTTTGATAATGAGAAAACGCTGCCGTAAGCTACATCCACGTGTCGTCTCCATCTCCTCCATACGAAGGATCAGGGCGCGGGTCTGGTGAGGTATACCCAGGAATATCGTAGCCAAGCGCCCAGATTCGGTAACACTGGTTTTCATCTAGCCTGGCACCGGTCTGCTGTTCCCTGTTTGCCAGCATTGTCTCGAAAGCCGAATCGCGTATTTGCAGCCAAAGCGGGTCATACACTGCGCCTATACACAATATCAGGGCAGCCTGCACCTCCATCTCCTCTGCCAAAAGGCCGCCTGCAATGTCTTTCAGCACTTGTTCTCTGCAGCAATAGTGCAGCACAAGCCCAGCACAGCATAACCCCTGCAGCAATACAGAGCAGAGTGCAAATTCGAAGCCCGCCAAATCAGACAGGGCGAAAACCAGCACGCCAAGCATTTGCAGCAGTGCATAAATCAGCGCCATGCTCTTACCCCAGCTGCTGCGCACTATCATAAACCGCAAACGATTCTTGAGCGAGCAGGTCAGCGGGTAGCCGGCAAGGCGGTGTTCAGGATGCATGGTCTTGTTTTCCAGCCATAACGTCCACCCATCCACTTCTTCAACGTTTTGCACCATCAATACAGCACGGTTATGAAAAAGAGGCATCAATGCTTTTTTTTCACCCGAAAAGGGGGTTTCAATGTCATATTCGTACAGTAGGCACAAGTGCTCATAGTACAATGCAGCATTAGAAAACGGGGGGTTCTCCTGCAGTGTGTGTTCTTTCGCCTCTATGCGCCATCTGTGTTTGAAGAGCGCTGCCGTGAGGGTATACAACATTCCTGCCATCAGTGCTGCAGCGCACAGGCATACCGAGTCTATTCTCAGCCTGCTGGCATTCCCATGCTGCTGCATCTGGTTCAGTGTCCAAAGCACACCGCCCAAAACCCCTGCCTGAGCCAGCAAGGCAGCCGCGCCGCTGTAAAGGGCATCTGGAAATACAGGCAGTGCCACAGGGTGCGCCAGCAGCTGAATTTCGCGCAAATTGTCTTTCATCACTTATCTCCTGTAAACACATTCATTCCTGCTATGTCGTATATTCTGGTACACGCGGCAGGTTCTCTTCTCTGCTGCATACTCAGTACAGCCGCTCACCATGTGCAGGCAGGGAATATTGCATTCTGCGAAGAATATTATTGGTGAGGAGGAACACTGTATGAAAGACAATGCCCCCGTAATGATACAAAGCGCAGTAGACCAGGCACTGCCCGCAGTTGTGGCAGCACGACATCATCTGCACCAGAATCCCGAACTGAGCCACCACGAAAAAAATACTGCGGCGTTTGTTGCAGAGCAGCTGCGGGCAATAGGAATGGATGACATACGCACTGACGTAGGGGGACATGGCATTGTCGCTACCCTGAAAGGCGGGCAGGGCAGTGGAAAAACCCTGGCTCTTCGTGCTGATATGGATGCTCTGCCTATTCAAGAAGAAAACCTTGCCCCATACAGGTCTTGCGTACCCGGCGTTATGCACGCATGCGGCCACGATGGTCATACTGCCACCCTGCTGGGTGCCGCTGCTGCGCTCAAAAGCCTGCAGCATCAGTTGAAAGGCGAAGTGCGTTTTCTTTTTCAGCCAGCCGAAGAAGTTGCCGAGGGCGCAAGAGCTATGTGCAAGGAGGGGGCCATGGAAGGGATAGATGCTATTTTTGCTCTGCATGGCTGGCCAGGTCTGCCCGCCGGCAGCATTGGCTGCCGCCCCGGCCCCATGATGGCCTCTGCAGATACCTTTGACATTGCTGTACTTGGCCGAAACGCACATGCTGCTATGCCGCACAAAAGCCTCGACCCCATCGTATGCGCAGCACATATTATAACCGCGCTGCAAACACTGGTAAGCAGAGAAACCAACCCCATCGATTCGGTGGTGGTCAGCGTTACCAGACTGGATGCAGGCACTGCCTATAACATCATTCCTGCAAAAGCTGAACTCAAAGGGACTGTGCGATGCCTGATACCGGAAATAAGGCAGGCCATGCCCGAAAAAATGGAAAGAGTAACTGCCGGCATCTGCTCTGCGCTGGATGCCAAATATGAGTTTCATTACCGTTTTGGCACTCCTGTCACCATCAATGATCATGCCATGACAGAAATGGTAACGCAGGTGGGGCGGGAGGTGCTGGGTGAGCATAATGTAATTGCACTGGAGGCTCCTTCTCTCGGCGCTGAAGACTTTGCAGTTTACCTGGGCCATGCTCCCGGAGCCATGTTCCGCCTGGGAGTGGGAGAAGAAAAACCCCCGCTGCATACACCGGGCTACGACTTCGGAGATGAACCGCTGCAATCCGGCATGCGCATGTTTACAAGACTTGCCATGCACTTTCTCGCACAAACCTAACCTGTTCTAGGCGCCGAAAAAATTGTATGTGCGGGTATGAAGCACTATACTCATAAGTGCCCAGAATGCTCCCATTACACAGTCGCCCAGAATAAGGCCCAGAAAAAACGGTACTGCCTGCCGATACATTTTCAACCCGCCATACCGTGTAAGAAAGCCCTTGAGCAGCCATGCAATCAGCATAGGCATCCACACCAGATTGATTGCCCAGGAAGACGCAAGCGCATAACCGAGCGGATGAAACGGAAAATCAATAAACTGCAAACGCAGGGCGGCAAGCCCCAAACTGCACAGCAGACCTACCCCTGCAGCAATTCTTTCCGGGGCCTGTGAACCATGCCCAACGCTGCCCTGCAGCACCCCGTTCATGCGGGTAAATGCTTCCTGCGCCATGCCTACCCCACTCGACATTTGAGCCGTAGCGCCCATTTGATACGCAAAATGCACAAAAGCCCATATCGCGCAAAACGCTCCCAGTACGGTTGCCAGCATAATTGCAGCAAACATGCGGCGCGCCTCCATCTGACGCATGTGGGCCATTTGCAAGCCTTCCAGAGCCACTGGCATGGTGTCGCTGCGGTGCGCTCTGGTGAAAGAATAGCTAAAGGTAAGAAACGCCAGGTCAGAGGCAGCCAGCGACTGCGGTGGAAGCAGATGCGGAAACATATTGTCTGGCCCCATAAAATGAAAATCATGCACCGGCGAACCCAGTTCAGCACGCACTCGCGTTACAACAATAAGCGTTGCCACTACTACTGCAACAAAAAGTACGGCTATCCAGAGTGTTACCCCTGCCTTTTGCAAAAATGCAATCATAAGCAGAACCCCGGCAATTATTCCTGCCAGAGCATAACGATACGGAATAGCCTCCTCATTTCCAGAACCTCCAGCTGAAGGTCTGCCTCGCAGCGAATTCCAGGCGGCGCGAAGTATGTCGGCATATGCCTTGCGCCCAGACCAGATATAAAAAACAAACAGCCCCATCAATGCACCAAACCCCTGCTCACGTATATAGGGAAACTGCGGTGCCGAATCCCAGCCAAAAGCACGCGAAACAACCATCTGCCCTTTCCAGAAGAAATAGAAAAACCAGCACGAAAAAAGCAGATCGAGAGGAAGCAGAAAACAGATTCCTATCGCAATAGGATAAAACGTCATGGGCAGCCAGTCTATAGCGTTCAAGGGCTTGGCAGTAAGCATTGGGGTCAAATCGGTAATGCCTACTGGTATAGAGGGCATGGCGGGTTTTAGAAATGCAATGCCGTTCCATAGACTAATGAGAGCTGCTGTAGTAAAGCCCGCCCACATAATACGGCTTTTGTAAAAACCAGACTGCCCGCCGCTGTCGGTCATTTCCAGCGGCAGCCAGGTAATAGGAAAACTGAGATGCTCGTTGTCTGCCCATTGTGCCCGCACCAGCACGCTGATACAGGCGCACACTCCAAGCAGCAGGGAGATGAAACAGGTCCAGGCTAGCATGGGCGGTAGCCAAGCTCTGAGTACAGGCAGGCTGTAAAAGGTGCTGTGCCCCACAAAAAAGCCTTTTATCACCTTGCTGCCATGCACAGTAAGCCAGCTCGGAAAGGCATTCATCATGGTGCTGCTGTACTGTTTATGAAAACGCGCCTCAAATGGAAGCATTTCGCCCAGTGCGCTGTAGGCATCAAGACCTGCAAGCCCGGTAGAAATAGCCAGCATGGTGTAAAGCGTGATCAGCTCACCCTGTACAAGGGCAAAACGCGGCAGGAAACGGCGAAGCGGCCAGTTGAGGCACTGCAGTAGAAAAACTGCAAACACAACGTTTGCAAAAATGGAGATAGTACTTGGATAAGGGCCAAACATAACCCGTTCCTGCCAAACTACCCAGAGGGCGTTGAGAGGAATAAGAATGAGACCCAGAGCAATAGAACGAAAGGTAATCTGGCAGCGCTGCCTTTGAGAAGTGTGTGAAATGCGCAATGCCAGACCTCTCTTTCAGAATTCAGCATGGCGCCATGATGTGGCGCCATGCTGATTCATCAATTACGGGCAGCCGCCAATAAGCGGAGGAGGAGGTGGTGCACCGTTTCCAGAAGGGTAGAGTGCTATATTCGAAGGCAGCACAGTAGTGGCAGTTGCAGCAGGTACCAGTTTGGGCAGCATTATGGGGCATGCGCTTGTATTGGTGCCAAACTGATACAGCTGGCCATTGTATGTGCCGTAATTATAGTACTGGGTGGTATTGGGGCTGGCAACTTCAATCTGGGTAGCTGTCAGCGGCACATTGGTAATTGTAAAGGTGCCATCCGAGGCAGTGCTGCCCTGCAGGGTGGTGCCCATCACAAGAATGCCCGCACCAGATACCGGGTTTCCACTGGTATCCACTACTCTCCCAGTTACTACTGCAAGCTGGCTGTTGCCAATAGCGGGGGGAGTAATTGTGCCGGAAGAGGAGCCGCCGCCCCCACCCCCGCATCCGGTCAGCAAAGCTGTCAGCACTGCCGCCGACAAAAATAGGGAAAAGCGCTGAATGGGGGGTTTGCGCAACATCTGGTTCGACATGAACTCTATTTGCCTCCGGGCTGAGCGCAAAGCGCCGCAGCATATGTAGTAGTGTCGCCATAACCTGTGTACGGTTGAAGCGAGATCAAAGCATTCGCCAGTACAGAACAGAGACTATTGTTTCACAACAGCACTGAACTTGAAGCATGGCTTTCATTATTATAACAGTCTCAACAAGATTGTACAAGTACCCGGCAGGAAAGTTTTTTGCACAGGCAGGCAAACCATGCCATTTTCAGGGATTGCTGCCTGAACCATTCAGATTTTCGCCAGTCTGAATGCCGCTGGAAGAATGGCTTCCTGAGGTTTGAATGTTATCACCTGACGATGTGACGGTTCCAGAACCGTGCTGTGTTCCATCGCCCGTCTGAATACGGCTTTTCTGCTGCATGCTGCTTTTAGTATGCGCTGAATGATGTGCATGCACCGCCGAAGTCACAGAGCCTGTGTTGTTCAGATTTGAAGGGGGCTGCGTACTGTTGTTCCCACTCTGAAAATCGATGGATGGCCCCGCAGGATTGCTGCCTGAACTGTTCTCTGCTGAAACATTGGCAGAGGAAGAAGAAGGGCTGTTCACTACAGGTGGAGGCGTAGTCAGACCACTGGAGGGAGACTGTACTGCAGAAACAGACGACGAAGGAGTTTGAGCGGGTGGCTGGCTTGCCTGTGGTACAGTAACGGTTTCAGATTGTACCGCCGTTTGTGCAGCAGATTTTGCTTTTGACGGGGTACCTGAAGGAGTATCTGGCCCGCTGCCAGTATTCCAGTAAGGAGCAATCACAAAAAAACCCAGCCCAAAAAAGATCACAGACCCCAGCAGAAGTGTTAGCAGGTATGCGCCGTTAGATGTCTTGTTGCGCCTAGCATAGCTGGCATAAGAGGAATCGCGTTTGCGAGCGCCCATAAATACCCCCAAACAAGAAAGATTACTTGATTAAGTTTACCAGAAAAAACCATATACTGCGGCGCTCAAAAGCAATAGCTGCTGCCAGAGAAGAATCTGCATGTGCTCAGCATCCATTTGTCATCGGTGCTAGTCGCAGTTCACCTTATCTGAGGCAGAAGAAAATGTTATAAGCTGATGCAACATACCACCCTGTTCTCAAGGTAAAATAATTACGAAAGGCCAACAATGCAGAAGCTGATAAACCCCAAATTTGTGTACCGCCTCGCATGGGCGGCGCTCGTGGTGAATGTTGCAGTCATTTTATGGGGGTCGGTGGTGCGGGCCTCTGGCTCGGGGGCTGGGTGCGGCGATCACTGGCCGCTCTGCGGCAGTCACCTCATTCCTACCATTCGCGTTGTTGCCACCCTGATAGAATTTCTGCACCGCCTCTCAACAGGTGCAGACGTCATACTGCTTATTGCACTGGCGGTACTGGTGTACAAGCTGTTCCCGCGCAGGCATCCAGCCAGACTGGGCGTTTCTCTCACCATGTTCTTTACCTTCACCGAAGCGCTGCTGGGAGCGGTTCTGGTGATTTTTAAGCTGGTAGACCGTAATGCATCGCTGGCTAGAATCATTGCAGAGGCAGCACACCTCACCAATACACTGCTTTTACTCGCTTCGGCTGCACTTACCGTGTGGTGGACTGGCGGCGGGCCAGCGCTGCGAAAACCAAAATCACCCGCTCTTTTCTGGCTTGCAGCAGGCTGCTTGCTGGCCGCTGTCGTTCTCTGCGTAAGCGGAGGCCTGGCAGCGCTGGCAGATACTATCTACCCTGCACATGGCTTGCTCGACTCACTGCATCTAGACTTCTCATCAAGCGCACCGCTCCTCATTCACCTGCGGGTGTGGCATCCGGTAATCGCAACGCTCACTGTAGCCTTTCTGATGGCAGCTGTGCTTCAAATAAAACGCATTGCACCGCAGGGCAGCATGGCCAATGTGCAAACCTATTCAGGCATGGTTATTTTGCTGTGCGTTATGGAATATTGCGCGGGCTTTCTCAATTTGCTTATTCTAGCTCCTATCTGGATGCAGGTATGTCACCTTTTTATAGCAGACGTACTTTGGATCAACCTTATTTTTCTTGTTGCCTCTTTATTGGCACAACAGGATTCTACTCAATGAAAAGCACTCCCGTTCTGGAATCAGATATGAAAATTTCCTCTTCAAATACTATGCCATCCGCCACTGTTAGCTGGCGAGACTACCTTGCACTCACAAAGCCGCGGGTCATTAGTCTGCTGCTCTTCACAACCCTCGCTTCACTCTTTATTGCAGCGCACAGTTTCAAAGGTGTTTCACTGCTCCTCTTCCTTATGGTTGCAATAGGTGGATATATGGCGGCAGGGGCCGCCAACACTTTCAATATGGTGGTAGATCAAGACATAGACCTGCGCATGGCGCGCACTGCCGGAAGACCTATTGTCACCAGTGCAATCTCCTCAAAAAATGCAATGCTCTTTGCGTTTGTACTCACAACACTCTCTTTTGTACTGCTTTACTTCTCTGGCGGACTTCTTTGTGCCATGCTGGCTATGGCTGGCCTGCTGTTTTACGTAGTCATCTACACCCTGCTGCTCAAAAGACGCACATGGCAAAACATTGTCATTGGCGGAGCAGCAGGCTGTTTTCCCTCGCTGGTCGGGTGGGCGGCAGTGCAGCACAGCCTGAATGTTTTTGCATGGCTGCTTTTTGCTATTGTCTTTTTCTGGACCCCTGTACACTTCTGGGCGCTCGCCCTGCTCATTAAGGATGATTACGCAGCTGCAAACATTCCCATGCTGCCGGTAGTACATGGCGATCAAAGTACCATACGCCAAATCATTGCCTACATGTTTGTAACGGTAGGGGTTACCTATATAACTGCATGGTACAACTTCACTGGCCTCTTCTACCTGCTCAGCGCTACTGTACTCAACATCATTCTCGGTGTGTATACCTTTCAGCTCTGGCGCAGCCCACAGCGAAAATCAGCGTCACGCCTGTTTCACTATTCCATGCTCTACCTCGCGCTGCTTTTCCTCTGTATGGCTATCGACAGGTGTCTGCATTTCTAAAAAACCAGCATTCTCCCCTGTAACCCGGCTAAGTGATGCATCCGATACTTTTCCCATTGTAAATGGAGTGGTTAAGGGTCAAACCGATATACATAAGGAAGAGAATAATGGCTGTAGAACTCGCTTTAAATAATGAAGAAGAAACACTTGAGGAAGATGGCATCAGAGGGGCAATGCACAGACGCAGCAAACTGCAGATGTTTATCGCTGCCGGGTGCGTAACAGGCATTTGGGCCGGCGTCTACCTTACCCGCAGCAAAGCTGTGCAGCAACCACCGCTACTAAACGCAAACAGCATACAGGGTACATGGAAGTTTGAATGCAAAAACAGCCAAAGTGCTGTGGTTTCTCAGAAAGTTGACTTTCATAATGGCAGCGTAGAAGGCATTACCAAACTCAAGGCCGACACACCCGATGGCACTGCACATCTGCCTTTTCCAGACCAAAGCATTAAAAGCATCAAGGAAAGCGGTGATGGCTATCTGCTCACAGCATCCTGGCAGGGTACCTACAAAATAGCAGGCAAACATCACATCACCCTCTCCATCGGACAGTCAAAAAACAGGGTGAGGGCTACTTTCAATCCAAAAGAGCATACAATCACCCTCGATCATGATTTTCTGCTCATATATCCAGACAAGGCTGTCTACTCCCAAACCGGCAAACACTAGTCACCGGCAAACAAACCGGTTTGTATTCCCTCCAGTTCCAGGCTCTCCGCTGGCTCTTCTCCTCCTGCAGCCAGCGGAGATGCTGCAAGGTTAAGACCAGTGAGAAACCTGGAGGGCGCAACCACCAGGTCGTTCCACCTGTTCAGCGAGGAAACATGCAGCAGGTCTCTGGCACGAGTGGCAATTACATAGGCTATGCGTCTTTCTTCATTCATATCCTCTGCCTTGCGATGCGGCAGTATTGTCTCCGACCAGCCTGCTGCAAACACACACCTCCACTCCAGCCCTTTCGCCCCATGTCCAGTGGTCAGAGTAACCTCATCACGATCGTTCTTCCGCTTTTTTGCACTGGCTCCCCGCTGCCGTGCCTCACGCACACGCTGCACAGCCTGTAAAAATGCAGGGGCATCTGGATAATGCGATGCTGCCTCCTGCAAACGCTGTATGTTTTGCAGCCTGTCGTTGTCTGGTCTGTCACGCTGTGCATGCCTGCCCTGAAACATTCTTCTGTCATAATCTGTCACTGCCCGAATGCGCTCCAGTACCTTGCCGGCATCCGTACAGCGCGATGCCTCTGGCTCAAGCCGTTCCAGTTCCTGCAGAAGCTGGCGTATGCCTTTGTGTGTTTTCAAATCTGGTGCATAAAAATGTGTTAGCGATTCACGCAGGTTTTTACCGCGAAGCGAGGCAAAGTTCACCAGTTCAGGGCCAGTTGGCCTGGCAATGCCGCGGTCGGGCACATTCAATATGGCCAACAGCCACTCATCCGCATGCAGTTGGCCATGCTCTCCAGCAGGAGAAAGATAGTAAAGCCATGACAGCAAACCCTGCACTTCTCTGCGGGCATAAAAGTCACCTTCCTCGCGATTCATAAATGGAATGTTCTGCTCAGCAAATATTCTTTCAAATGCCTCACTTTGGGCATTGGTGCGAAACAGCACCGCCATCTCACGGTAGGCAACGCCTTTTTTATGCAGATCGCTAATCGTCACTGCAATAGCCTCCGCTTCCTCGTCCGCATCATCGTACCTCTCCCACTGCACTGCAGCTCCCTGAGTGCGCATGGGTTCAAAAGCAAGTGCGCGTCTCCCCTCTTCCTGCCTAATCAAGGCATCGGCAAAAGCTATAATAGACCGGGTTGAACGGTAATTTGCACGTAGTTCATATACCCTGGTAGCTGCATGAGCTGCAAAACGTTGAAATGTGCGGGGATCTGCGCCGCGAAACGCATAAAGTGACTGATCGGGGTCGCCCACAAGCATCAGATTTTTGTGATCTCGCCCCAGCGCTAGCACCACAGCAAACTGCGGGTTGTTCATATCCTGGCTTTCATCTACTATAATCTGATCAAAACGCGATGCAGCTCTGCTGCGCGCTTCATCAGCGCTTTCCAGCAAATCACGTGCATCCAGCACGAGGTCGTCAAAATCCTTCAGTTTCTTTTTGCCTAACGCCTGCTGGTAGCTTTTCCATACCCGTGCAAACAAACGATCTTCCTGGCTGTTTTCCGGCTTGTATACCGCAGCAGATTCTCCCTGGTTCTTGCACCATGTCACCCTATCCAAAAAAGCTCTCACTCCCCCATCTACCTCGGCAGCCCCAGCCATTTCAGCAATGGTTCGCTGCTGCATTGGGTCGGTGAGCAGCTGAAACTCTACTCCCTCCGACTTAAGCAGAGCCAAACAAAACGCATGCAAGGTAGAAACCGCCGCATTCGATGTTCGGCCTGTACCAAGTGCAGTAAGGCGGCGGCGCATTTCATCTGCCGCTTCATTGGTGAACGTAGTCACCAGCACACGCTCGCCCTGTGCAATCAGCCGTGCCGCCCGCAGAGTAACAACGCGAGTTTTGCCGCTTCCCGGCCCTGCATACACAGCCGCTGGGCCAGCCTGATGCTCTACTGCTTCTTTCTGCTGTTTGCTGAGCTGCACTCTATTCTCCTTGTATTAAAATATGTAGACATATTATATTGTTATTTTGTTTATTTTCTGCCATAATGCTCACTACAGGAGAATACTGCTCCTGAATATCACAACCTGGAGGATTCAGCCATGTCTGCCGCCAATGCTCTGCTGGACAAAGCAGATGCTGCACGAACGAATTTTTTCAAACACCTGCTCGGGTTGAATGAACAACAGTGGGATTTCAAGCTCACTCCACAATGCAGTTCAATCCGCGAGACTCTGATCCATCTTCTGCTTGTAGATAGAATCACCCTCCAATGCATGCAAACCAACTCGCAGCCAGACTGGGACCAGCAGGTTGTTGCAGAGGAAGAAAAAGCCGCACAACCTCAACAGCTCCTGCAGTTAGTCGAACAGTCGCACAAGGCGCTGTCTCAATACATGCATCAATGCTTCGCAAATACACATGCCGAGGATGAGGTGGTATTTTGGGGAGAAAAAACCAGCCTGGCAGAAATGTGCATCTCATTGACTGGTCATGATGCTTATCATACCGGGCAGGCATCGCTGCTGCGACAAGCATCAGACTCGGAATGGGACTACTATGCAGCCATTTACGGTTGATTCTATTTCCCTTTTGAACCGGTTTTCGCAGGGGAAACGGTCTTGCTGCTTTTCTGCTTCGGCTGACCTGTTTCCCCTGTATCTGACTTTTCATGCCGCACCAGCGTAAAAGTGCCGCCTACGCCTGCTTCCCATTCATCCCCCTGTTTAACACTCACCTCCAAAGGGTTGGAACTTTCCGAGCTGTTGCCCTCGCTGTCCTGGTAATGCAGTGGTGGATACAGTGTAAAAATTTGGGTGTTGGCATCATAACGGGCATATTTGGCAGTGGCAAGCCGATCAATTGTTTTTCCATCTTGATCAGCATAGGTTTGAGACAGTGAAAAATTACCCGTAAGCAAGGCGATTTTTGTATCTGTCTGGTACACAACCCTGTCGCAGTGCAGTATTGCCCCATGCGCTTGAACCTGCTGTGTATTGTCGCTTTTCTTCGTATCAGCGGTACTTGCACGAGGCTTCAGCTGCAGTACAACAGCGCCCGAAAAAATGCGCTGATGCGTTCGCTCATTTATATAAGCCTTGTTGCAAATGGCATGGTAGCGAAGACTGTTGTACACCAGATGCCCTTTGGCGTTCAGTATGCCCTTTCGTTGGTTGTACCGGGCGTAATCGCCTGTAACCGTAGTGCTGCCCTGCACAAATGTAAACAGCGTTCCCACAGATACCGATGTATTGTCGTCATGACGGTACGGGCCGTTGAAAAGAATCTTGTCTACAACGGTCTTCTGTGCAGTAGAACCGGCTGGCGCCGCCGGTATGCCCGGAAGCGGCTGCAGGCTCTGCTTTTGAGTTACACCCTCATTCTCTGTATTTTCAACGCTAGCGGTCAGTGCAGTCAAAATTCCCTTGTGCGGGTTCCAGGCAACGTTGCTTGCAGTAAAAGGATGAGCATCCAGCACTCCAAACACCGGCCCAGGCAGTCGCACCTCGCCCTCTTTGGGCATAAAAAATGCACTCTGGCAGTGTAAACTGGTGCCGCCGTACCTGGCTTCAGATGCCTGCACCCCGTTTAGGGCTTCCAGTTCTCTGCTCGACGGATCAAAGCGCAGCTCTGCTGCATGCATGCGCACCTTTCCCTCACTCACATCTGCACCTTGCAAACAAAGTACGCGCCTGGCTTCTCTTCCCGTTTGTCTGTTGCGCATTTGCAGCAGAAACAGCTGTGGGGCGGTAATTTGCATATGTGATGATGTGGTGAGATGCACGTTGCCCTGCAAACCAAGCTGCCATTCTATCAGGTAGGCATTGGTCAGACCAACAGGTAAATCTAGTCCCTCGCCAACGTGATACGCTGCGCGGTCGGCAGAGAAAGTAAGCTGTGGCACCCCCCTGCTCTGCCCCGGTGCGGGATGCAGCTGATACAAAGCGCCCTCTGTAATTTTTTCTATGCTGGCTTTCTCTACTATCTCCTGCATGCCGTTGGCCGGATGAAAAATGCGTACGTTTTGTGCATGCAGATGCCAGTTCAGTCTGCCCTGAGTGATGCTGGAAAAAGAAGCCCCTTCAATGTGCGCAGAAGAAGACATCCCTGTTGCGGCAGCAGTGTATCCGGCAGGCGGCATAGGAAGCATTGCCCACCAGTACGCCACCGCACAGGCGGCAGCCAACGCAGCCAGGCTGCACAGCACAAAAAACTTGCGGGCATACCTGTTTTTCATACCCTCTGCTGCTTTCAGAATCATGCATTCCTCTCTGCAATCATTGTAGACAATATACGATAAAGACACTCTTCATTATCCGTATTCAGTTTCAAGCCGCAGCTCAGCCTGCAAAAGCCCCTCTTTTGCAAAGCAGCAGGCTTGGCTGCAGCACAATGCATTCTTCAGAAAATGCATTGTGCCCAACAGCTGAACTATGCGCCATAATTGCAGGCTCTTACAGTTTTGTGCAACTGTGCTGACAGTCACGAATGAAACCGCTTACTTTTGTGGTTCCAGCCTTGTCTTTCCGTGCATATAAGGGCGCAGAGGCTCTGGAATGGTGACGCTGCCATCTTCATTCTGATAGTTTTCCAAAATGGCGATCATTACCCTGGGCAGCGCCAGTCCGCTGCCATTCAGAGTATGCACCAATTCCGGTTTAGCCCCTGCTGCCGGCCGGTATCTTATTCCAGCTCGCCGGGCCTGAAAATCGCGAAAATTCGAGCAGGAAGATACCTCCAGCCATTCTCCGCCCTCATCCCCCTTGGCAGCTGGGGCAAACACTTCTATATCATATTGAATGGCATTAAAATCGCCCTTCTCTCCTGTGCAAACCAGCATGGTACGCCATGCAAGCCCCAGTGCTGTGCAAACAGATTCTGCATTTGCAGTAAGAGACTCCAATTCAGCATCTGATGTTTCAGGAGAGCAGATTCGCACCATTTCTACTTTGTCAAACTGATGACCACGCTTTATGCCGCGTACATCCTTGCCAGCCGACATGCGCTCTCGCCGAAAACAGGGCGTATACGCTACGTAATGCAGCGGCAGCATTGCTTTTTCCAGAATTTCATCTCTGTGCAAATTGGTCACTGGCACTTCTGCAGTAGGAACCAGCCAATAGTCTTCTTCTGCATCATGGTACAGGTTATCTGCGAATTTGGGCAGCTGGCCAGTACCAGTCAGGCACTCCTGCTTTACCATAAATGGTGGGTATATTTCAGTGTAGCCATGCTGCACAGTGTGCATATCAAGCATAAAAGCAATCAGCGCCCGCTGCAGAGCGGCACCTGCGCCCTGCAGCACATAAAAACGGGAACCGCTTATTTTTATGCCCCGATCAAAATCAATAATCCCAAGCGACTTTCCCAGTTCCCAATGCGGACGGCATGTAAAACTGAATTCACGCAAAACACCTCCCGCTCTTATCTGCTGATTGTCCGCATCAGAGCTGCCCTCTGGAACTCGGTCATCTGGAAAGTTGGGCAGCGTAAGCAGTATCTGATTCAGGCTTTCCTCGCTGTCCTGCCGCTCGTCATCCAGTTTCTTAATGCTGTCACCCATGCTGCGCAGTGCCAGACGCTTTGCATCACGTTCTTCGGGTTGTGCTTTCGCCAGTTCCTTGCTGGCAGCATTCATCTGTGCGCGCAGGGTTTCAGCCTCTGTTTTGCAGCGGCGTACCTGCACATCAAGCTCCAGCAAGTGGTCTATTTCACCTGGCGTCACTTTCATTCGAGCCAGTTTCTGTTTTGCTTCATCCGGGTGTTCACGCAAAATGCGCAAGTCAAGCATATCGTCCATCACCTCATCGTTGTGTAGTTTCTGCAGAGCAACCCTGCCAGCTGGCTCTCGGCCATATCTGGCATCATTTCGGCTCTGTGTGATTATTTGTTCTCAGCCGACGCAGCTTCTATCAGCGTGGGGGCTGCAAAGTAAATATGCCCTGCCACCCTTCTTCCTCCACCATCCAGCAGCAGCAGAGTATCCAGCAGCAGCGGGGGATGCACAATACCATCTTTTGCTCCTCCCCAATGCCCGCCCTCGCCCTGCATGTCAAACTGCACATAGCGCCAGCCTTTCCAGTTGACAATATAACCAGATGGCTGAAACGCCTGGCCAGTGCTGTCGGTGTAGCGCATTCTCAATATGCATCCCTCACCATCGCCATACACCCACATTCCCAGGCCGTTTGTAAACGGCGGCAGATGTATGAGATGATCTGGGGTGACTCGCAAAAACTTCCAGCCTTTCTCAAAACTGTATTCTACGCTCCCCACAGGGGCAGTTCGACCCTGCAGACCATTCGGAGAAACAGCAATACTGCTGGATATTTGCGAACCAATGGCAGGGTCGCCATCTGGCAGCACATCCAGATGCACTGCAGAAAGGGGCTGGCCAGGATGCAGATTATGAAATATCCCGAATGGTTGAAATGCCTCTGGGCGGGTAACTGCCTGGTACACGCCCAGCGTCATTGAGTGAATGTACTGCCGGTTGATCAAACCAGCCCAGTAGTGTGTGGTATAAGAGGTTGGCAGAGAAAAATTGCATACTATATTTTTCTCGCCAGCCTGCAAATGCACTGGGCGTTTAAACACAGTACTGTCGGCATAAAGGCTGAGTACTCCATTGTAGGAAAACCCTGCACTGTTATGCACTTTTACCGCTATCTTACCACCCATCGGCGGGTACATGCGCAGGGTAATAGGAAACAGAGGTATTGCATACAACCGCTGTTTCAGCTGCGGTGCGCCGCCGGCATGCAGCACTGCCTCAACAGTAACCGCACTGTCTGACGAGCAGATATACACTGCCTGCGGCAGGCTGCCGCCTTCTTTGCCCGGGTGTACAAGCGTCATACTCAGGTGGGCAGGCATCGGGGATGGAGCAGTCAGAGAAAGAGAGACAGTGATGTTTTTTCTGAGTGCTGCCGGCAGTTGTATAGAGGCAAGTGAAAGAAGCGCCGGTTTTACCGATACATTGGGCCTATAAAACAGTACAGGCGGCACAGAACGCCATGCGGCTGCAAGTGTAAGCAGCATGTTGTTTGAACTTGGAATCACATACCGAGGATTGTGAGATATACGAAGTAGCAGTCCGTTGCTGCCTGCCTTTACCTTACTGCGCACACCCAGCATGGATATTAGAGATGCTCTGCCAGGGCTGAGCGGAAGTACAACGGTATGAGGCTGTGCCTCAGTAGTCCAAACCGCCAGACGCTGCTCTCTTCCCTTGCTGAAAAGCAAGCAGTAATCGTTTTTAGAAGCAAGCTGAAGGCGTTTGTTAAACAGAAAGCCCTGCAGAGTATGCGCCAGATTCTGTACGGCCAGGTAAGTGGTTTTCTTTTTGTAATCGTTGTACACAGTTCCAAAGTGGTGTTCTGCGTTTTTCGGGTCTGTACCGTCATCATGCCAGTCATACCATATGCTCAACCGCAGATGCGAAGCCATATTGGAAAGAAATTCGCGTACGGCCCAGCGGGTTTGACGCGCCAGATTCAGCCCCGGATATACCTCCGAGTAACCCCATTCGCTGGAGAGCAAAGGCACGTGCCTGCCGGCTGGTGCATATCTGGCGATCAGCGCTCGCACAGTTCTAAAATCTGCTGCTGCCGTTTCTGGTGCAGAAAGCCGGTAGGGGTGAAAAGAAACTGCATCCCAATACTTCAGCATACCGCTTTTGAAGCAGTTTTCCAGAAAATTCATGTCCATACCGCTCATGCCGGGGCCAATAAACCATTCTGACGGCGCCGTTCGGCGAAATGTCTCGCCTGTCTGCAGGGCAAGCTTCACATATTGCTGCACATCTGCATGCGGCAGCCAGAAACCTCCATTCGGCTCATTCCACATCTCCCACAAAATGCCTCTGCCCTTGAAATGATGCAAAGCTGCCGACACCCATTTGCAAAAAGCGCTGCGTGCCTCAGAAGTGGTAGGTGCGCCTTTCTCATACAGGTCGTTGCCATAATCCAGTATAAAAATGGGGCGTATGTGGTACTTGTCAAGGTGAGACATCAACCGGTCGTAAGCAGAAAAGTCGTACTGCCCTTTCACCTGCTCGGTACTGCTCCACACAAAATCCATTCGTACCCAGCGAAATCCTTCTGCTGCCAGCAGCTTCATTTCTCCATGCTGTGGGTCGGTGAAGTGAATATTTACTCCCAGCGAGCCAGGTACGCCTGGCTGAGGAAGCGGGTAGCGCTGACGATAGCTTTCTGCATGCGCCCCTGCCATACAAATGGCTGACAGGAGTATAGATAACCCTGCCGCTCTTACCAGACTAGCTCTGCTTTTCTGCATTGCTCACCTCGCTTCTCACGTAATGTCCACTTCGCCCTCCAGCTTTTTCTATCAGGCGTATATCCGTTATGCATGCGTTTCGGTCTACAGACTTAATCATGTCGTACAATGCAAGCCCGGCAATAGAAACCGCAGTCAGCACTTCCATTTCTATTCCTGTAGCCCCCTGCACTGCCGCTTCAGCTTCTACTTCCACCCCTTGCCCTGTGATAGAAAGCCGTAATTCCACATGGCTAAGTGAGAGAGGGTGGCAGAGCGGAAGAAGGTCTGCAGTTTTTTTGGCTGCCATAATGCCAGCAATGCGGGCCACCGCAAGTGCATCGCCTTTGGGCAGGGCATTCTGCTGCAAAAGCTGAATGGCAGCCTCGCCCATGCGCACCATTCCGCGGGCCACGGCACGCCTGAAGGTTGCCTCTTTGGCAGAAACATCTACCATATGCGCTTCACCAGCCTGATTGAGATGGGGAAGAGTACTCATGAAAACAAACTCCTGTCTGCAATACAAATCAGCGTGTACATTATACCGTCCTGGGGGCGTCTGCGACAGGCGCATCCTTTTAAAAAACAGACTCTGTATTGTGCAGCGCTGTTTCTTGCAATGCGGCACTCCCCAATATACGCCTTCTTATAGCAGTCTGCAGGTGAAAAGACAGGTGTAATAATTCAGAGTTATGTAAACTATTTTTCAGTGCGCGCTGCCGCCGTCTGTCTGCTGGCCAACAGGCCGGGGTGAGGTGGCATCACGCGCTGGCGGCAGTGGGCTTGCTGAGCAGCGTGGTGCATCGTGCATTTAGTCCA
>DAIDHN010000013.1 GCA_027459665.1 Chthonomonadaceae bacterium
TAGGGAGTGCGCTGGGCGGTCTTCCGCCAGCAGAGAGGCTGGAAGGCACGGCAGCTGCTGCAGCGCTGGCGGCGATGGGAGGGGCTGGCATTGTGCGCGTGCATGATGTGAAAGCCATGAAGCGGGTGACCGCCCTCTGTGATGCCGTGCGCAATGTCTGAAACCTGACACAGGGAGAATACGTCCAGTTGAGCGAGATGATAAACCAGCCACCCATAATACCGCCGGAAACAGCGCCCGAATCTATTGTGGCGCTTGGAATTACCAAGCAGTTCGGCAAAACCTGTGCAGTGAACAATGTAAACCTGCTGGTGAGGCAGGGGGAATTTTTTGGTTTTCTTGGCCCAAACGGGGCAGGAAAATCTACCACTATTCGCATGTTGTGCGGGCTGATACGGCCCGACAGCGGAGGAATTAGGGTGGCAGGATATGAGGCTGCTACCCAACTGCAGGAAATGAAGGGGGCGATTGGGGTGCTGCCCGATGAACCGGAGCTGTACGAGCGGCTTACCGGCAGAGAGTATCTGATGTTTGCGGGACAGATGTATGGTTTGAACAGAAAAGAGTGCGCCAGCCGTGCTGCTGACCTGCTGGAACTGATGCAGCTTACCTCAGACAGCAAAAAGCTTATAGTAGATTATTCGCTTGGCATGAAAAAGAAGGTTGCGCTTGCAGGCGCGCTGATTCACCGCCCGCAGGTATTGTTTCTGGATGAGCCGTTCAATGGCATAGACCCTGTATCGGTGAGGGTTTTACGCGAGGCGTTGCATCATCTTACCGAACGCGGCGCTACTGTTTTTATTTCCTCACATGTGATGGAAGTAGTGGAGAAACTCTGCACGCGAGTTGCTGTGATACAGAAGGGACAGCTGCTGGGAGTGGGAACTCTGGAGGAACTGCGCAGCATGAGTCAGGCAGGAGAGGATTCTTCTCTGGAAGATGTTTTTTTGAAGATGGTGGATGCTCCGTCTACAGAAACCGGGCTGGACTGGTTATGAGGCCGGTAGCGCTGTTGATGGGGCTGCGTTTGCGCCTGAATATCCGCCGCTTTTCGCGCACCCGCACTGCCATGGTTCTGGGTATTTTTGTGATGCTTTCTCTGCTTGCTTTCGCATGCGGCACGGCATTTCTCACATGGCAGCTTCACCTGCTATCTCCTTTTTACAAGCTGAATGTTTTGGGCGGCGCCATGCTGGTGGTTTTCGTTTTCTGGACTGTTGCGCCGATAATCGGCTACTCGTTCAACGAATCTTATGATATATCACGTCTGTTTATGTTTCCTATCAGCAGCCGTCAGCTGCTGGCAGGGTCTATTTTTGCTGCTTTGCTAGACAATGCCACGCTCTGGATGATACCATCGCTCATGGTTGTGCTCTATATTTTCAGCACCAGCCTATTCAGTTTTTTGGTAACGGGCGCTTCGCTGCTGCTGTTTTTGCTGCTGGTTTTGCTTCTCAGTCAGTTTCTCATGCTTCTGGGCGCCGGCCTGCTGCAAAGCCGGCGTTTTAAGGATTTCTCTTCTATATTTGCTCTCATTGTAGCTGCCAGCTATTATATGCTGCAGCAGACCCTGTTTCTGCACATCACCAACATTCACTGGGCAGCGCTTCTGCACAGCCGTCTGTGGCAGGTGTTGAATGTACTGCCCCCGGGGGCGGCTTCTTCTGCTATTGGCGCTGCCGCCCAGGGTAAGCCAATGGCTGCACTGGGGTGGCTTTGTCTGCTGGCTGTCTACTTTACTTCGCTGCTTTTTATTACAGCACGCATCCTCGATGCGGTGCATTCGGGCCTGGATGGGCCGCTGCAGAGCAGGCTGGACAGCAAGGAAAAGGAGATAGCAGACACAGGCGAAACCAGAGAAAAAGCCGGGTGGCTGCAGAGTAAAATACCGCCAGTGATGTTTTTGATGATGCAGAAGGAACTGCGCTACTTTCAGCGCTCACCCTTTTACCGCCTCATTTTGGCAAACACGCTCTACATGGTGGTGGTAATAGTTGCCGGCAGCCTTCCGGCAGTGGAGGCGGGCACAATGAAACAGAACCTGCCGCATGTTGTAGCCGGCGTCGACTGGGCTGTGCTGTTTTTGCCCATGCTGGTGCAAACCACGGTGGTAGGCAATTTTCTAGGGCTTGAATCGCTCACCCAGATATTTCTTACGCCGGCTTCGCGGCGCGATATGATACTGGGCAAGAATATTGCGTATTTCTCCATTTTTGGAGGGGTCAACTGCTTTATTGTAACAGCCGTGAGTTTGTTTCATCATGCTGCAGGGCAAATTTTACCCATGATAGTCTGGGCGCTGCTTGCAGAGATTGTTCTGCTGGGGGCAGGAAACATTACAAGCATAGTTATGCCCCGCCGCATTGTGATGCGGGGCTGGCGTGCTGCGGGTGCAGCAGGGGGAGGCTGCGGACGCATACTGTTTTCGCTGGGACTGCAGCTGGTCACTTTGGCACTGCTGATACCAGTGCTGGCGGCGCTGCTGCTGCCGAATTGGTTTCATGCTGCGATCTGGTATGCGTTTTCTATACCCGGCGCGGTTGTGTATTCTGTACTAATCTACCTGCTGTCGCTCTATTTTGCCGTGCCCATGCTTCAGAACCGCGAGCCGCTTATTGTTGAGCGCATGCACCAGCAGAATGAGTAGCCCGGGTGCTCACCTGCCGGCAAGCACCAGCAGGAGCAGGGTGGCGTTGTAGCAGCCATGCATAATCATGCCAGGCAGCAGTGTGCCTCTGCGGTGACGCAGCAGAGCCAGCATGCAGCCTATTGTCCATATGCTCAGCAGAGAATTGGGAAGGGTGGGGTGCAGCAGCGAAAAAATTAGACCAGAAACCAGTATGGCCCAGCCTGCTCCCAGGTGGTTGCGCAGTGCTGTGAAAAGCAGCCCGCGCAGCAGCAGTTCTTCTACAATGGGCGCTGCAATGCAGGCTGTAAAAAAAACCACCAGCAGCATGGGGGCACCATGTGTATGCACCAGAATGGTTTCTATTGGGTTGGCAGGCGATTTTGCGTTGTGAGTTAGAACCTTGTTCAGCAGGTCTGCAGCGATGAGCAGCGGCAGAGTAAGCAATAGGCAGCCAAGCCCCGCCCCAATCTCTTTAATTCCCTGCCCTTTGTGCAAGCCAATGTATTTTAGCGCCTCTTGCATGCGTATGCCTGCTGCAGATGAATATCTGGCCAGCAGGAAAAGCACGCCTGTGGCTGTTATGGGTTCAAACAACAGGTTCAGAATCAGGTTTGTCCAGATGAAGCGGGAAGTAACCGCGCCAGAGTGCGTGTTTTGAAACACAAGGGTCATTATTGCCAGCAGAGTTAGAAAAAAGACTTGAAATATGAGAAATACCTTGAGCAAAATAATGTTTAGAGCAGGAACATTGGTAGACTGGCTGACTGTGCTGTGTTGATTCTGCTGCGAAGCATTGAGATGCTTAAGCACCGACTGTATTGCCAGAGCAGCCCATGCAAGTATGCCAGAAAGAATGAGAAATTGAAATGCCCTGAATGCTTCTGAGGCAAGCAAGGTGGGGGTGTGGTGCTTCAGCAGCGAGGCTGAAGTGCCCCATATGCGAATCTTGACTGCATTGTTCTGCAGCCCTAAAGCGGCTGTCAGGCCGCTAAGGGCACAGACAGCCGTGAAGAATAGGGTGAAACGGTTTATTTTATTGTGGTCTGCAGTTTCATCTGTATTAGAGGGCATTAAATGTGCATGCTTTCTTTCTCAATAATGAGGGCACGCACTCTGCGCAGCTGTACCAGCGCGATAGCGTCGCCCTTGATTTTGCTGGCGTGTTCCCATGCTTTTTCCGCTCCCTTGAGGTCTCCTGTCAGTTCGTAGCAGTGCGCCAGTCCATGCCAGGTAAGCATGGGGCTGGGGTATTTTACCGCCTGTTTGTACCATTTCAGCGCAGTGGCAGGCTGATGCAGGTGCAGCCAGTAAAATGTTCCTAGTTCATCATACATATAGTAGCTGTGCGGGTTTGCATTCAGGCCCTGTTTAAGGGTTTCGAGTGCGAGACCAGTTCTATCGGTAGACCAAAGGAGCCAGGCATTGTCGGCATAGGCATCCATATTGTGCGGGTCGCCCTGCACTACTACCTGGTTGAGGTTGATGCAGTGGTTGTACTCTCCCTTGTCAAAGTGGGCATCTGCCATGAGATATATCCTGCCCAAGCTGTCGGCCAGAATTGCATCTGAGGCGGCCTGCTGGCTGACTGCGCCTGGGTTGGGGGCATGTGCGGGGGCAGTTGCAGCAGAACCGGAAGTGACCGACGCTCGGCCAGACCTTGAGACGGGAGGCGCCGCCAGCGCCAGACTGGGCGTGGCAATGGCAGCCCAAACACAGACCGTATTGATTAATGCTTTTTTCAAAAAACTCCTCCTGAGTTTTATTTGTGCCAGGTTTTTCGATTCATCAGCTGCAGCCCAAACTGTGCTGCCTGGGCAATTCTGCCATCCTTGCTTCGTGTGAGTCGCTGCAGCAGCGGGACTGCCCTGGGGGCTCCAATTCTCCCCAGTGCAATGGCTGCTGCCGTTGGAATGGCATCATCGTTGTAATATTCAGCTGCATACATGAGAGAAGGCACGGCACGGCGGTCGCCAATATTGCCCAGCGCCTTTGCGCTCTGCTCTCTTACATCTTCATTGGCATCTTTGAGGCCGCGCTGCAGGGCTGGCAGCGCACGCACATCTCCAATGGCTCCCAGCGCCTGAGCTGTTACAAAGCGTACCAGCCTGCTGCTGTCATGCATCAGGGGGATGAGAACGGGCACTGCACTTCGTGCGTGCAGATGGCCAAGCGCGCCTGCCGCTGTAGCGCGCAGGGAGGCTCTGCTGCTTTTGAGCATGGATACCAGCACAGGAACAGCACGAGTGTCTCCCATTTTGCCTAGCGCATAAGCTGCGTAAAAGCGCGCTCCATATCCTGGCTGTGCAGGCTGATGCAGCATTGCTTCCAGCTGGGGCACTACTGCAGTATTGTGCAGCTGAGCCAGAGCAACCGCCGCATTGATGGCTGTCTGCCTGTTTTTGTCATGCAGCAGAGGCAGCAAAAGCGGTGCGCATTCTGGCGTGCCTGCCGTGGCAAGAGCGGCAGCCGCCAGCAGCCTTGTGCGAGCATCGCTGCTGTGCAGCTGTCCTGCCAAAGCAGCTGAGGCGCTGGTATCTCCTATCTCGCCCAGTGTGCGTATGGTTTGTCGGCGCACGGTGAGCGATCGGCTCTGCAGTAGCGGAATCAGCACGGGCACTGTTTGCGGCATTGCCAGTATGCCCATTTCGCGTACCAGAGCGGTTTTCTGCACCGGGGCTGCCTTGTGCAGAGCGCCGAGGATGAGTGAAATGTCTGATCGTTTAGCAACGTTTGCCAGCGAACGGGCCGCCAGCGACCGCACCTCGGGGGAGGCGTCGGCGAGCGCTGTTATGAGTACGCCTACTGCCCCCGGCTCACGGCGCCTGCCCAGGCGGATGGCTGCATCTGCACGTTGCGCAACAGCGCCATGCAAAAGCAGATGCTCTGTGCTTTTGTAAACTGGAATATGCGTTATCGCTTCTGCTGCCGGCAGCGCCGTGAGCAGCAGAAGCGCAGATGTTACAAATAAGCGTACCATAACAGTTATGAACGTATTGCTGCGGTGAGGAGTTTCTTATTGTCAGTTTTTGCGCGACAGTTTTTCATCCAGCAGTTTATTTACGTCTCTTGGGTCTGCCTTGCCCTGTGTTGCCTTCATCACCTGCCCAACCAGAAAGCCTCTTTTGTTTACCAGCCCTTTTTCTACAATGTCTGATACAATGGCGCTGTTTTCGGCCAGCACACTATCTAGCGCTGCTTCGAGGGCAACTGTGTCTCGCAGCACCACCAGCCCTTCGCGCTGGGCGAGGGTTTGCGGATTTTCGCCGGTAGCTGCCATTCTTTCGAGCAGGGTTTTGCCCAGCTTGCCGCTGATGTCGCCTCTTTCTATCATATTGATCATAACAGCAAGGTGAGGGGAAGAGACCGGTGAGTTGGCGATGTCAAGCGACTGCGCATTCAGAATGCGGCTCAGGTCGCCCATGATCCAGTTGGCAGCCGCCCGCGGGTCAGCAGCACCGGCAGTTTGTTCGTAGTAATCGGCCAGGGAGCGGGTTTCTGTGAGCTGAGCGGCATCTGCATTCGAAATGCCGTACTGTTCTACAAAGCGTGCATGGCGTGCGTCTGGCAGTTCTGGCAGCGAGGCGCGAATCTCTTCAATCCATTGGGGGGTAATGTCCAGGGGAAGCAGGTCTGGTTCAGGGAAGTATCTGTACTCCTGTTCCACCTCTTTGCTGCGCTGTGCAAAAGTAGCCTGTCGAGCTTCATTCCATCCCCTGGTTTCCTGTACCACTTTTTCTCCGTGGTTCAGCAGGGAAGCCTGCCGTTCAAGTTCATATTCTATGCCTCGCTGCACGGCTCGAAAAGAATTGAGGTTTTTTATTTCGGTTTTTGTGCCGTAGGCGGCGGCGCCCACTGGCCGAAGGGAAACATTGGGTTCACAGCGCAGCGATCCCTGTTCCATTTTACCGTCGCATACCTCCAGATAGGTAAGTATGGCTCGCAGTTTCATGAGATAGGCCCGCGCTTCTGCAGTGGAGTGTATGTCTGGCGGAAACTCGGTAACTATTTCCATCAGGGGCACGCCTGCGCGGTTGAGGTCTACGTAGCTCTCATTGCCTACGGTATGAAACAGCTTGCCGGTGTCTTCTTCCAGGTGTACCCTGCGTATGTGTATTCGTTTTTTCTGGCCGTTTACTTCAATGTCCAGCCATCCAGACGCCCCGATAGGGTTGTCGTACTGGCTGATTTGATAGCCTTTGGGCAGGTCGGGGTAGAAGTAGTTTTTGCGATCGAAACGCGCACGCGAAGCAACTGTACAATTGAGGGCAAGGGCAGTACGAATAACATGCTCTACTGCCTTGCGGTTTGTTACCGGCAGGCTGCCCGGCATTCCGAGGCATACCGGGCAGCAGCGTGTGTTGGGTTCTCCGCCAAACTGGTTGGCGCAGCCGCAAAACATTTTGCTTTCTGTAAGCAGTTCAGCATGGCATTCCATGCCAATCACCGGTTCATATTCAGGCACCTTGCTCTTCTTCTCCTCTAAGGCGTAATAGCTGCAGCATCAGGTAAACAAATGCTGCATTACAACAACATCCAGCCACCTGTCGAATTTGTACACCACTTCTTTGTAGCATGCGGCCTGCTGGAAGCCGAATGCAGTGTGAAGCCGTATGCTTGCCTGGTTCTGACTGTCTATCAGAGCCATCATACTGTGAAAGCCATTTTGCCTGGCATGCTGCAGCAGGGGCTGCATCAACGCCGAACCTGCTCCGCGTCCTCGCCAGGCTTTGGCAACATACACCGAGTTTTCTACTGTAAAGCGATACCCGTAACGAGTATGAAACGGACCATAGGATGCCCATCCGATCACCTCATCGTTTTCTTTGGCAAGCAGCACCGGAAAGCCGCCTTGCATGCGTGTTTCGTACCAGTGCAGCCTCTGCTCGATAGTTTGCGGTTCATGGTCTGCTGTGCAGGTAAGGGTGAGTACCGCTTCATTGTAGATTTCCAGCACCGCAGTCATGTCCTGCGGATTAGCATTGCAGATGATCATGGAAGATTGTTTGGCCCTGTGGGAGCACTCGCCATGTTTATATGGGAGGCAACAATATGCTTGGGAATAAACTCACGGTCGAGAAACTGGCTGACCGGAATGATTTTGTTGATTATACCTGCTTCCTGGGCATGTTTTTCAATTTCCATCATTTCGGCATCTGTAGGAGTAAGATGTTCGTACTTTACACGTCCTGGCGGGTTGGTGAGTACAAAATCGAGCAGCTTAGGATTTTGCCGGAAGTAGGGTGCTGCCAGTTTTGCCGCCTGCAGGCGATGAGTGTCGGCCCATTTTCCGCTGTCTGCTATGCCTCGTACCAGGTCTTTTACTTCATCGGGGTGTTTTTGTATGAGCGAGTCGCTAACAACCAGCACGCAGGAGATGAATCGGGGCCAGAGCTGATAAGAGTAGTAGAGTACTTTGCCATATCCTGCCATTTGCGATGCGCCGGCAAAAGGCTCGCCTACAAAGTAGGAATCTATTGCATGCGTCTGCAGCGCCGAGGGCATATCGGGCGGAGCCATTTGCACAAAGTGTACAGATGCGCTGTTTACCCCCTGGTGTTTCATGGCGTACAAAAGAACAAGGTACTGGTTGCTTTCAAAACTGGGGATAGCAACCGTTTTGCCTGCCAGGTCTTTGAGGCTGTGAATTGGCCCGTTTTTCAGCACCATCATCGTAGAGCCGTCGCGGTGTCCCAGGTAGACAATTTTGCAGGGCACGCCTTCTTCGTTGAGTTTGATAGCCATGGGGGCCAGCATGAAGGTTGCCTGCAGTCTGCCCGACTTGAAGGCTTCTGCCACAGTGGGCCAGTCGTGGTACAGGTGCGAGTCAAATTCTGTGCCTGTAACGCTTGTTTTGGATGCAAAGGAGGTAACTGGGCAGGTAAGATGGCAGGTTACCGGTAGAAACCCTACTTCCAGTACTTTTCTTTTACCACCTGCTGCAGCGCTGAGAGAGACCGGTTTTTGTTTCCACGGCTGTTTGCGCAGAATAAACAGTGCGATGATGAGTACAGCTGCAATCAGGATGATGCGCAGCAAGGGACTTTGTTTCATAAAATACTCCTGTGTGCTGTTATGATGAATCAGACATGCATACCGAGCACATTCAACATTTTTTCTGCTGTATCTATTACAACCGGATGCGAAAGACTGCGAGGGCGTTCCATTTCTGGGAGTGTGATTTCACATGCAATTGCTGCCGGCCGGCGGGTGAGTAAGATGATGCGTGTGGCAAGCTGTGCTGCCTCTTCTACATCGTGGGTAACAAAGATGACTGTTTGCTCTTTATCTTTGAGGAGGCGTATGAGTTCTGAGCGCATCTTTAGGCGGGTGAGAAAATCCAGGGCAGAAAAAGGCTCATCCATCAGCAGTATTTCGCTGCCAGATACCAGCGCTCGCGCCAGTTCCACCCGCTGCCTCATCCCTCCAGAGAGCTGATGCGGGTACGATTCCTGGTAGCCGTCCATTCCTACGCTGCCCAGCATTTCATTCGCCAGGGTGATTCGCTTTCCATTTGATTTTTCGATGTGCAGCAGGCCCATGGCAACATTTTCCAGGGCAGTTTTCCAGGGGAGCAGTCCTCCCTGCTGGTAAATGGTGCGAGTGTGTGCGCAGCGTTCCAGCGTGCCTGTGTCATGAGTTTCATGGCCGCCCAGCAAGCGCAGCAGAGTGGTTTTACCGCACCCTGAAGGCCCTACCACGGCCACGAATTCGCCGGCGTTTACGCTGAACGAGATGTTTTGCAGCACTTGTCTGCCGCTGTATGAGCGGCTGACATTTTCAAGGCGCAGCATGGTTGTGGTGTCTGGTTTCATAGGTTTGTCTGCTGGTACCCCCATTGTACTGAGGGCATAGAAGCAATGCCTGCCAGCATTCTATCAAGCAGCAGCCCTATGATGCCAATCACAATCATATGAACCACCAGCAAGTCTTGTCTCAAGGCATTGCGGTCGTCATAAATTGCGAACCCGAGGCCGCTGTTGCCTGCAGTCATTTCTGCAGCCACCACAACCAGCCATCCTACTCCCATTGCCACCCTGAGGGTAGTGATGAGACCAGGCATAATGGCGGGAAGAATGACCTGATTCAGTTTTTCCCATTGCGACAGGCCCAGCTCTTTTGCAACCCGGTAATAGAGTGGGGGAATGGAGAGTACAGCTGTAGATACCGAAAGAGCGATGGGAAAAACGAGAGAAAGAAAGATAAGAAAAATGGCTGAGTTGTCTCCAACTCCAAACCAGAGAATGGCAAACCCTATCCACGCAAGTGGAGACAGGCAGCGTAGAAAGTTGAGTGCGGGCATAAACGCGCTGCGCAGCAGACTGCTCTGACCAAGGGCAATTCCGGCAGGCAGTGCGACGAGTACAGAGAGAGTAAAGCCAACCACCACTCTCCAGAGTGAGGCGATGATGTCGGTATACAGCCTGCCGCTGTGCATTTCTTCTCCAAATCCTTTTGCCACCTGGCGTGGTGTGGGAAACATGGAGGGAGGCAAAACGTGCTGCGACATCAGAATCTGCCAGGCGCCAAGAGCAGCAAGAAAAACAAGCACAGGGGGAATACAGTTTTTCCATGCAGTTTGGGCGCTGTTTTTATCAGGAAGCATGTCCTTTCCATTCTAGCATCTCTGCATTTTTTGAAGAAAACTACTGTACGCTATTGTACAATTAGTTACCATTTAATGAATATTATACTATGTTTTGTGCATTGTCTGTTACTATTTTTGCGGTACAACCGGTTTGTGCAGTTACAGTGAGGCGGGCAGCTGTTTGGCGGCATATGAATTGTTTGGCATGGGTATAATAAAGGTATGAAATATTTATATTTGCAGCGTATGCGGTGTGGTGAACAATGCTGAGCCGCAGAATCATTCCTTGTCTTGATGTTAAAGCAGGGCGAGTGGTGAAGGGAGTAAACTTTGTAAACCTTCGCGACTCGGGAGACCCGGTAGCACTTGCCGCCCGCTACGATGCCATGGGGGCGGATGAACTGGTTTTTCTGGATATTACCGCCAGCCATGAAGAACGCAATGTGATAGTGGAAATGGTAGAGCGGGTGGCCAATGAGGTGTTTATTCCTTTCACTGTTGGGGGAGGAATTCGTACCACAGAAGACTTCAAGCTGATACTGCGCGCAGGGGCAGACAAGGTTGCAGTGAATTCTGCTGCTGTGCAGCGCCCGGAAATTATTGCAGAGGCTGCCAGCATGTTTGGAAGCCAGTGTGTGGTGCTTGCCATGGACCCCCGCTGCGTTGGACATACCCCGCAGGGAGAACCAGAGTGGGAAGTGTTTACACATGGAGGAAGACGGTCAACTGGCGTAAATGCCATTGAGTGGGCGGTGCAGGCTGAAAAAATGGGGGCTGGAGAAATTTTGCTTACCAGCATGGATCGCGATGGCACACAGCAGGGGTATGATCTGCCGCTTACCCGTGCCATTGCCGAAAGGGTTTCCATCCCTGTGATTGCTTCTGGCGGGGCCGGCACTCCCCAGCACTGCCTGGAAGCGTTTACAGAAGGGAAAGCCGACGCCGCTCTGATTGCCACCATGGTGCATGATGGTTATTACACTATCTCTGAAATCAAACAATACATTGCTGCCAATGGCGTACCGATGCGCTTGATTGAAACTGCGGCATAACCAGGAGTGAAAAATGCGTGTAGCAGAAGGTTTGAAGTATGATGCAAATGGATTGATACCTGCCGTGGTACAGGATGTTGAAAACGGCGATGTGCTGATGGTGGGATACATGAACCGGGAAGCCGTGGAACGCACCATTGAGACCGGCAGAGTTACTTTTTGGAGCAGGTCTAGGCAGAAGTTTTGGATAAAGGGAGAGACAAGCGGCAACGTGCAGCATGTGCAAGGTCTGTATATAGATTGTGACCAGGATTGTTTGCTGGTAAAAGTGGAGCAGGTGGGGGCAGCCTGCCATGAGGGGTACCGCTCGTGTTTTTTTAGAGAAGTGGATGAGGAGGGCAGCGCCTTGAAGGTGGTTGCCGAAAAATTGATGGAAGCCTACTGATTGCCTTATTTGAATGGAGAAAGCCGCCATGATGGCTGAAGAGGCTGTAAAGGTTCCCTTGCAGCTTCCGGTGTACTTTGTTGATGCGGGGTATGTAGGCGCATGCAAGAGAGGTGAAACTCCACCTGCCAGTGCGCACAACAGGTTGATTGTTGTACGCCAGGGAAAACTGATCTGGAAACGTGAAGCAGACAAGTTCGATGTAAAGACCGGAGAGGCGCTGCTGCTGCGACCAGGTGAAACCTTTGCAGTTTCGAGCGGCAGCGATGGTGATACCAGATACTACTGGGTCGAATTTGGCATAACTCCCTATGAAAGCATGCATGGCATACAAATAACGCGTACTAGCAGGCTTTGCCGGCCAGATGTGGTGTATGAGCAGTTTCAGCGTTTGCTGCAAGATTGCAGCAGCGGGGCAGCTACTCTGATTTCCAGTGCATTGTATGTACTGCTTTTGCTTACCGAAGTTGAGCAGCATAAGGGAAAACTGGGGTATGGTAATTTGGTGCGCCAGGCATCAGTTTTGCTGAATGAGCGTTACGATTCGCCTTTGTCTGTAATAGATATTGCTAATATTCTGGGCTGCAATGCTGAATACCTCGGTCGCATTTATCACGCAGCTACCGGCGAGACCATGCATGCAGCACGGAATGTGCTGAGAGTACGCAAAGCCTGCGTGCTTCTCTCTGAGACTAGCAGCAGCATGGCTGAGGTTGCAGAAAAGTGCGGCTTTACCAGCCAAACCTATTTTTGCAGGGTATTTCGCAGTTTGCGCGGCATCACTCCGCTGCAGTACCGGCGGGTGTACAGCAATACTGACAAGTGAGCCGCTTGGTTGTGCAGCAGACGACACGCCAAAAATAACGATGCTTCATACAGAAAGTGCATGAAGCATCGTATTGTTTTCTGGCCTGTTTGTTTCTATCTTGGCAGCGCATGCCTCAGTAGAAATGCAGGTTAGGGAATAAGCGGCGGATCAAAACTGCGCAATGCATCTACCAGAGACTGTACTGATGCAGCAGAGCTGTGCAGCGCCGCCTGTTCGCCTGCAGTAAGGTCCATTGAGACGATTTCTTCTACCCCTGCCGCCCCAATGCGTGCCGGGAGACCGAGGTAGAGACTGCTTACACCGTAGCCGCCGGCATTGCTGCCAGTATATACGGCACACGGCAGAATGCGCTTGCGGTCGTTGAGTACTGCATCTATCATCTGTGCAAGGGCGGCGGAAGGCGCATAGAAGGCAGAGCCTGTTTTTAGCAGAGAGACTATTTCTCCGCCGCCTTTTCGGGTGCGTTCTACTATAGCCTGCAGGCGGTCGGCAGGAATCAGTTTCTCTACAGGAACCCCGCCGATGTTGGTGCTTCCAAGCAGGGGAACCATGTCATCGCCGTGCCCGCCCAGTACATATGCATTTACTTCGTTCACGCTGACGCCTGTTTCCATTGCGAGAAAAGCACGGAATCGGGCGGTATCGAGAATGCCCGCCTGCCCGAACACCCGCTCAGGTGGAAAGCCGCTTGTATGCAAAGCAACATGGCACATGGCGTCTAGTGGATTGCTGAGCAGTATCAGGATAGCATTGGGAGATTTTTCGCATGCATTTCTGGTGCAGCTGGCTACAATGTCTCCATTGACTTTTAGCAGGTCATCACGGCTCATGCCTGGCTTGCGCGGCAGGCCGCTGGTAATCACCACTATATCGCTGTTTGCAGTTTCATCCCAGTTGTTGGTGCCTGTAATGTGCGCATCGCTGCCAATGATGGGCATTGCCTCCAGCAGGTCAAGAGCCTTTCCCTGGGGCATGCCTTCTACGATATCGTACAGCACAATATTTGTATCGCCGCGCTGCGCAAGCCAATGTGCAAGGGTTGCCCCTGTTTGACCGGCGCCAACGATGGTAATTTTTTTTCTCATAGCAATTCCTTTTCAGTTTTACCGTAAGTGGTCTGTGCAGATGCGCAGCTCACCAGCATCAGCCGTTTAGTTTGCTAATGATAGCATCTGCCATTTGCGATGTACCCACCGCTGTTGGGTCATTGCGATCTGGCTTCATGTCATAGGTAACATCCCTGCCCTCGGCAATTACTGCAGCAACTGCCTTTTCCAGTCTGTCTGCTGCCTCATGTTCTTTCAGGTGTCGCAGCATCAGCATGCCTGAAAGTATAAGCGCTGTGGGGTTTACCTTGTTTTGCCCCTTGTATCTGGGTGCAGAGCCATGCGTGGGTTCAAACAATGCGGCATTTTCGCCAATGTTTGCGCCCGGTGCAACCCCCAGTCCGCCTACCAGCCCTGCACAGAGATCTGAGAGTATGTCTCCGTACAAATTTGGCATTGCCAGCACGTCATACAGTTCGGGTTTTTGCACCAGCTGCATGCACATATTGTCTACCAGTACCTCCTGGTATTCAATTTCCGGGTATTCTTTTGCGACCTCCTGGCCAACGCGGAAAAAGAGGCCGTCGGTGTATTTCATGATATTCGCCTTGGCAACGGCGCTTACTTTTTTGCGCCCGTATTCTCGGGCATAGCGGAAGGCTGCTTCCAGAATACGGCGTGAGCCGCTGGCAGAGATTGGCTTGATGGAGATGGCTGCATCCTCCCGGATTTTGCCAGCGCCTGCCATTTCAATGATCTGCTTTGCTTCGGGTGTAAACTGGTCATATTCCACACCGGCATACAGGTCTTCTGTGTTTTCGCGTACTACCACCAGGTCTACATCGGTGTATCTGCTGCGAATGCCTGGGTAAAACTTGCAGGGGCGTATGCATGCATAGAGATCGAGTTCTTTGCGCAGCGCCACATTTACAGATCGGAAGCCGGTGCCGATAGGGGTGGTGATGGGGCCTTTGAGTGCGACCTTGTTTTTGCGTATAGATTCTATGACTGAAGGGGGAAGCGGTGTGCCGGCGGTCTCCATGATGTCTACCCCTGCTTCCTGAATATCCCAATTGAAAGCTACCCCTGTCGCATCCAGCACTCTTCGTGCAGCTTCTGCAAGTTCGGGGCCAGTTCCATCGCCCCTGATCAGGGTTACATTGTGTGCCAAAATAATTCTCCTCGATTGTTGTCTATGTGCAGAAAGATGTTCTGCAGTTGTTAGTCTGGCGCAACAGATTTCGCCAGACTGAAACCAGGGTTTAGTTTCCCAAAATTCCTCCCAGGCCAGAACCTCCGTGGTTTGTATTCAGAGTTGCCTGATGCATGATGGCTCCTACCATGCGAGAGAAGGGCAGAGTAGAGAGGGTAACTCTGCCTGGCCCTGTGAGAGTGATGAGAAACAGCCCTTCCCCTCCAAAGAGTGCATTGGAAAGGCCGCCAATAAATTCTACATTGTACTGCACTGACTGCTGAAACGCTACAGCGCAGCCTGCCTCTACCCTCAGCCTCTGGCCTGGGGCGAGGTCATAGTCTACCAGATTGCCGCCACCATGCAGAAAGGCGGTGCCTGTACCCTGTACACTTTGCAAAACAAACCCTTCTCCGCTAAAGAAGCCAAAGCCAAGTTGCTGGCTAAAGGCAGTTCCCACCTCAATGCCTGGAGTGCAGAAAAGAAACGAATCTCTTGCACATATCCAGGCATCTCCATTCAGGTCAATCTGCCGCACATGCCCCGGATAATGCGCGGCAAATGCCGCCATGCCTGAGGGCGCGGTGCAATTGAAATGGGTGAGAAACAGGGTGGCGCCTGAAAAGGCTCTTTTCAGCCCAGCCATAATTCCACCGGTAATTTTTGTGTTGATATCAACGCCATCTGAAAGGTAGATCATGGCTCCTACATCAGCACGCACTTCTTCGCCTGCCTGCATGTGCGCCACTACGCACTGCATTACATCGCCCTTCACTTCAAATTGCATGGTAAGCCCTCCCCATGGTTGTAGTTATGGTTCTTCGTGAGTCAATTCGTCAAGATTGTTCAGGTTGTCTGCAATGCGCTGCATGGTTTCCAGGGTGGTTTCAAGTGCAGCCTGTGGTATGTTTTGTACTGCCTCATTGTGCAGCTGGTGCCAAATGGCGCGCATGGGAGTTTCCAGGCTGCGGCCCTGCTGAGTAATGCGTATGCGAATCATGCGTCTATCCCGGGTATCGCGCACTCTCTGCACCAGGCCGTTTCGCTCAAGATCATCTATGAGAGGCGTAAGCGTGGAATTTTCCAGTTCGCTTTTGTGTGCCAGGCTGGTCAGCGTTATGTCGTCTTCTTCAGCCAGGTGCAGCAGCAGTATTCCTGCGCCAGTAAGCAAGTTTTCCATGCCCTGGTTTTGCATGAGCGTGTGCGCCCTTTTTCGGAAAGCATGCTGCACTGCCCGAAAAAGGCGAAACATGGGGTCTGCCTGCAGCATCCACTGAGGAGGGGCCGGCTTCGGCGTTCCACACGGGCCGGTGTCTAGATCGTCCATGCCGATTCAGAGCCGATAGCAGTTACCGTGATGCCCAACCCCCTCAGGTACTGCATGCCTGCTTCCAGGTCTGCGGTTTCTCCTTGAATTTCCAGTGCGATCATGCCTCCAGTGTGACTGTCTATGTTGGCACGGCGAATGTTTGGTACTAGGTGGTAGTCTGTGACGAGATGATAGATGATTGGTTCTTTTACTTGTTCCAGCGGGTAGTCCAGCTGAACGCGAAGCACCTGTGATTCAGGCATTGTGTGTATCTCCTGTAAGCAGTTTCCATACGCGTAGTGTTTCGGCTACACTCCAGGCCTGTGCGAAGCAGCCATTCGGTCTTTGGGGCATGCCGCCGTCGTATATCTCGCAAATGGTTCCCATGCCCATTGCTGCGAGCTGGTTTTGAATAGGCAGCAGAATTTTTGCAGCTTCCAGATTGTTCTGGCTGCATTTTGCATACGCTTCGGCGTATGGCCCCAGCAGCCAGGGCCATACTGTACCCTGGTGGTATGCGCCGTCTCTCTGCCACGAGTCTCCGCAGTACCTGGGCTGATAGGCAGGGTCTTCTGGTGAAAGTGTTCTCAGACCGCAGGGAGTGAGCAGGTGCTGTTGAATTGTTTGCAGCATCTGCCCTGCGAGTTCGCCTGTGGGAGGAATCACCGAAAAAGGAAGGCTTACTGCAAAAACCTGGTTGGGTCGAATGGAAGCATCCTGACCACCACCGGGCACATCCAGCACATCGTACAATCCCTTTCCATCTGTACGGGCAAACCGGTTTTGAAAGCTTTGCGCCGTCTGCTGCGCCAGGCTGGCGTATTCACTGCTTTCCTGCTGTTTTCCCAGTTGTTCTGCCAATTTCTCCATAATGCATAGTGCATTGTACCAGAGAGCATTGATTTCTACGGGCTTGCCAATGCGTGGAGTAACCACATGGTCGCCGGTTTTGGCATCCATCCAGGTAAGCTGCACTCCCTGCTCGCCAGCATAGAGCAAACTATCTGCAGAGTCAACATGAATATTATACCGCGTGCCCTGTTGATGCGCCTGCACTATCTGTTGCAAAACCGGCCAGAGAGAATGGGCCAGCGCGTTGTCTGGCCGGGCTTGCAGCGTATGCCAGATTGCAACAAAGTACCAAAGGGTGGCATCTACTGTATTGTATTCGGGTGTTTGGCCGCTGTCGGGAAAGCGGTTTGGCAGCATGCCTGCATCTACATGGCGCGCGAACTCTCTGAGAATCTCTGAGGCAAGCTCGGTTCTGCCGGCTGCCAGACAAATACCCGGCAGTGCGATCATGGTATCGCGCCCCCAGTCACTGAACCATGGGAAGCCTGCCAGCAAAGTTGTGCGGGTTTGCTGTGTGTGAACTACAAAAGCATCTGCGGCAAGAGCCAGCTGCTTGCTAAACACATCATGCTGCTGTTTTTGCAGCGCCTCCTGCCTGTTGACAAGCATCTGCATGCTGCTTTGCGGGGTTACAGAAGGCATTGTACCGGCTGCTGCTGTTACTACCAGAGGCTGTTTGGGGGTGAGCAGCGCCCTGAATACTCCAGGGTTGTAAAGGTCTTCTGATTGGGAAAACCCTCTTTCAGCCTCGCGCGGGTACTGAAAATGGTAGTACCAGTCAGGCCGTGGAGACCAGCTTACATCGGGCAGGGGGTCTGCGTGCTGGTTTGAAAACCGAAGCTGAAGGCTTGTAGGAAAGCTGCATGCATTTTGAATGGGGGGCAGCGTCAAGGCCAGTGTAGAGTTATTCCACGAGGCAGGCAGCTGGGTAGTGCAGGCAGCCATAGTGCTATGGTAGTCTCGCCATGCAAGCAGAGGAACAACCTGCAGATGCACAGTGGATCCGCGGGGTGCTTTTAGAAGCGTCCATTCTACACAGGTGGCATTGAACCCTTCCATCATCCAGATGCGTTTTTGCAGCAGCAGACCAGGAAGCGGTTCCCACGTCCAGGTAGGTGTGGGAAGCAGCTGCCACTGGTTCAGCATCTGGTTTCCCTGGGGGTAATAGATGTCTGGCTGATAGAGGTTCACCGAGAGCGGGAACTGGTGTGTTGTGCCATTGGCCAGTGTGATTTCGAGGGTCTCTTCCAGTTTGGAGAGCAGCACTGCACGCCCCAGAGGCGGCTGGAGAGCTGCAACCAGAAGTCCGTGGTAACGCCGCGTATTTGCGCCAGCCAGGGTTGATGATGCGTACCCACCCAGATGATTGACACAAAGCCATTCACGCATTAGAGCAGACCCGTCTGCGCGCAGAACGCTGCTTTCTACAGTAATCTCTGCACTCATGGTATGTATGCTATTGGAACTCAAAACGTTGAGTTTCCTCCATTTCAATAGGTAGGCAACGGCGCAGCCATGCCTCCGAATGCTTATACCATTTCGACACAACTCACTCTTGTACCTGCCGGAATTATGCTGTATGTGTAAAGGCCGGCAGTACTTTGGTTTTTATCACAGCTGCAGGCATGAGATTAAAGAAGCGAATGAAAACGATATTCACAAACAGGCTGTTTCAGAGGGCGCGGGAGGCAGAATAGCGTGCTATGGCAGAACGGTAGACTTCCAGTATGCGCATTGTCATGGTCTGCGGCGTGTAGAGCGCTGCCCGCCTGCGTCCTTTTCTCCCCATTTTGCGTCTGAGCGAAGGGTTTGTTATCAGGGTAGCCAGATCTTCTGCCAAAGGACGGGGCGCTACAGGAGAAAGCAGCCCTGTTTCCCCGTGCACCACCAGTTCTCTTGGGCCGCCGTGTGCCATGGCGACGCATGGAAGCCCCGCTGCCATGGCCTCGACAATTGTAAGCCCCTGTGTTTCCTCTGGTGAGGAAAGCACAAAAATATCTGCTGCAGCATACCATGAGCTGATGGTATCAAAAGGCTGTTCTCCTGCCAGCAGCACCCTGTTTTCCAGACGCAGCATTTTTCTCAGTTCTTCAAGCTCTTCACGGCACTGGCCACCGCCAACTACTGCCAGGCGAAAGCTGGAGGCTGGAGAATTCAGGTTCATTTTTTCCAGCAGGGATACAGCCTGTAAAAGCAGGTCTACCCGTTTTTCAGGCCCGAGGCGGCTTACCTGCAGCATAAGCGGTGCATTGGGGGGCATTTGCAGCGAGTTTCTTATGAGTGCGCGTGCATCGGGCGAAGGCGGAGAGAGAGATACACCGCTGGGCACCACCACAAATCTTGCCGCTACGCCGTCTTCTGCGAGCGCAACGCGTGTATGGTTTGATGGGACCACTACATATTCAGAACGTGCGCAAAAACGGCGCACCATGCTGCGCACTGCCTTGGGGCCAACCTTGCGCACCAGCGACGAGCGTGAAAGCTCAACCATATCATCATACAGCGAGTGTGCGGTGTACACCATGGGCAGGTGGTGCTTGCGGGCAAGGTTTGCGCCGAGACGCCCCACTGTGAAAGGGTGATGGCAATGGATGATTTGCACGCCAAGAGAATGAAAGTCTATGTCTGGGCGTGGAAACGGCCGCGCAATATGGTATGGATGCCTGGGAAAAGGCAGCTCGGGCAGGCGAAATATGTGTTCATCATCCTGCGGCTGTGGTGCGCCTGGGGCAAACAGATAAACAGTGTGCCCTGTTTCGCGCAGGGTATCGCGCAGGGCATGTAGAGAGGTAACTACCCCATTGACAACCGGGTAGTAGCATTCACTGAAGAAGGCAATCTTCATGAACTGTTTGTGGTCTCCTGCGAAGTGCCGCTGCCAGAAGCAGATTTGCGTTCGGCGTATGCCCGTGCATTGTCGGTAACATAATACTCTGCCTTGTTGAGCAGCGTTCCCAAACGGGCCGGCATGCTTTTGTGCGCTCTCTGCAGAAAGAGGCGCTGGTTGATGCGTTCTGAGGGAAGCCAGCGGTATTTGTATGCTTCATGGCCGCGCAGAAAATCGAATTCCCGGTGCTTTTCCTCAATGGCCTGGCGTATGGCGCGTGCTGTTAAGAGAATGCCTGGGCTGTAGCGCGACAGCTGCAGATCAAACCCGCCCAGGTAGTAGTATGTGCGCCCTCTGCCTGCAAAGCAGTAGAGCGCTGCTGCCGGTTTGCCTTCTATTTTCAACATATGCAGCCTGAGAATGTCTGCTTCAAGAAAGCGCTGTGCCGCGAGCATGTGAAACTGCCTAATGCGCGTTCCTCCCAGCGCTCCGGGCAGGCTGCGTGCATGCCATCTTTTCTGATGCAGAGCAATCATTGCGTCTATGTCTTCAAAAAGGGTTTGCCCGCTGGCCATGTAGAACTCTGCATCGGGAAAAGTGCGTACAAGCAGACGCTCATAATACCCTATGTTGGAACGCATTTTTTTGCTCAGCCCTGCAGTAAGAGTTTCCCACTTTTCAGGCAGCTGCAGATAAGGGCATGGTTCCATGCTGATAGGAGTGTGGTTTTGAGTGCAAAACTCTGTGTAGAAGGCACTGTCTGGGCGAATTTGCTGTAAATCTGCAATATCCCAGCCTGTAACCTGCGTATGCAGGTGGTGCAGCAGCAGCTGTGCGATTTCCTGCTCGTACCCTTCTGCCGTTAGAGGGCCAAGGTAGTCGCTGGGGCCAGTGCCCATCCAGGCCAGTCTGCGCAGCGGGGTGCCCAGATATGGTGCAGTGCAAAGCGGTGCAATGCCCTGCAGCGTTCCGCAGCTGCTGTGAAAAAGTAGCAGACGCGCCTGTTTGCGTTTTCCGAAGAAACGCCACCAGGCTTCGTTCCATTCCCACGACTGCCACGGCGTTGCCTCTGCAGAACGTGCATAGAGGTTTTGCCAATCGGTTTTTAATGTGCTTATGGCATTCCGGTCGCACACAACGGTTATTTTCAAAGCATTTGCATCCTGCAGGAAAAACACGAGCAGCTGAAACAGCGCTCAGATGTGCGAATTATAGTCGAAAGCAAAGGGAATTGTAAAGAGTGCTGCGTTTGGGTAAGAGTTCAGTGTTTATGTAAACTATTTTTCAGTTAGTATCAGCCTGCCTCTTTCCTGCAAGCATCAGGCTGCATGCGAGGAGGGGGGGTGTTTTTTAATGCCCCATGTACCATAGAGGCTCTGCAGCATTGCCCTTGTGCTGGAACCATGTTTCGAATTCAACACCAGTACCGGCAGTTACTGCAGAAGTTTCAGCGTACAGAAACAGTGGGAAATACATGGGGGCAGCAGGCACCAAGGTGAACAGCAGATAAAATAAAATAACTTACACCAAGACTGAACTCTTACAGAAATAATCTGCAATTTATCAGAGTATAGTACTGAATAGCTGCCTGCTTGATGAGGTTAAATATGAGTACAAAAAACCAATAAGCCGCCAACAATACAGCCATTGCTGATATGCCCCCGCTCGGTACATATAGTACATTAGACTGCTGGCGGGCAGTAGCCGCTCTTCTGGTAGTGCTATTTCACATAGGAGGACCATTTTATGCAAAACATATTATGCATCACCGTTCTCTTGCCAAGTACATCACTGTTTTTTGGTTTGTAGCTTCAAGAGGGGGGATGGGGATATGGATATTTTTTGTTCTATCAGGTTTTTGCATTAGCCATGCAGCGTGCAGAAGCCTGAGCAAACAAAATGGAACAATGGAGTTTATTAAAGCTCGATGCAGGCGCATATACCCCACCTACCTGGCTGCCTTTTTGCTGAATTTGATCGTGATATCATTTACTTACTTTTTAGTAACACACCACATCATAAAACACAGTGTAACCGTTTCTCAGCACCGTTTGAATTTATCTCCCTACAATCTTGTGCCCAATCTGCTGCTGCTCTTTCCCCTTTTTCCAAAATCTAATGTGATGCTTGGAGTGGCTTGGACATTATCTTATGAAATTGCCTTCTATTTTCTCACTGCTGTTCTTATGTTGAAGGCCAAAAGCGAAACATCTCTGATATACCGTTTGCATATTCTCACATTTGTATGTATTTTTTGGGATGCACTTTTTATTAAATCAGCATGTTATCCTTTCAACCTCTGGCCTGCATTCGGCATGGGAGTAGTCGTATATCATTATCTGCGTGACAAACAAAATTCTTCTACACGATTGTATTGCGGGCTTTTATTTTGCACCCAAATGCTACTTCTGGTTCACCACAATGGGATGCACGGCCACAACATCACTGGCCAGGCAACCATACTGATACTCATGTTCACTCTTTTACTGGCATCCCTGCATCCATATGATAAAAAATTGCTCCAGCATCGCATGGTAAAGGGGGTTGCCTTCATCGGCACATTCAGTTACAGCCTGTACCTTGTTCACTTGCCTATAACTGCAGCATCGACCGGTTTGTTAAAACGACTGCTTCCAGGTCATTATGTTGTGTGGATGTATGTATTAGGCATACCGATTGCCCTGGTATCAGGCTGGCTGTTCTTTCTCCTAGTCGAGAGGCATTTTCTCAGTGCAGGTGCAAAAAAACGCATTCAGGCAGAGATTGCGCCTTTGTCCTCATCCGAGTAGCGATACCCTAAATTGTCAATATAAATACCACACTATACTATGACTACTGTTTGCTGGGCGAGAAAGGTTTGGACACTGATATGGATAATCAACCGGAGACACCGTTGAATCAGCCCGCCCAGGTGATATTATGCATTCTGGCGCTGACATCAGCCTGGCACAGAAGCTGATAGGATACTCTCCAGCTATTTCTCTTGAGAATGGATTCCAACTGACCTTGCAGGTATAGGTGTAGCACTTTATATTGACAATTTGGGTCAAAGCATAGATGCATTGCTACAATCATGCATCTGGTAGATGCACGCAACTGCAACACACCTGCTGATAAATATGCAGCAGGAAAAACAGCAAATCACAGCAAAACATAACTTAAAAACGATGAGTGCCTAACCAGGTAGGTACAGGCAGTCACACAGTGCTGGTACATGTTTAATGTGCTTTTGGTGTTTCAGCAGCTGCCTTCGATTGTAGGCACTACTCATGAGCCTGACTGCGCATCTGAGCGCCTCAGCGCTTGGTGTAAAGCATCTGCTTTTGCGTGCCAGGCGAGCCAGATAATGCCGCAAGTCTGCGTTGGTTCCCTCTTACACTGAATGTCTGGCTCTTGCCCGGGTACATCAATCCAGCATAGGCAGTGCATCCATCTGAGTAGCAGCGTGCAGCCGGTATGCAGGCATCCAGCACCCTTTGCGCCTCCTCCCAACTGAATGCCTCACAGACACGAAAGGAGAGCAGGCAGCGCGTAGTGCGGTCAATGGCAGCAGCTGCGAAGAGAAATTGCCCTTTTTTTGATGGGCGGCGTACAGCTCGTCCATCTCTACTATCTCGGCTTCCGGCGGCTGCATGGCGGCAGGCTGCCGTGCCTCTTCAGCGGCTATCCAGTTTGCCACGGTCTGAGCATTGATGCCCAGGATACGCCCTGTGCGGCGAAAGCCGTTTTGTTCCAGGTAGAGCCTAAGGGCTTGCTGGCGCAACTCATCGGAATACCCACGGCGGGAAGGACGCAGTTGATAACTGCACTTGCAGTGCTGGCAGCGATAGCGCCGCTCACCGCTGCGGTTAAAGCCGATCTTGACTTGACGATGAACTGATTTGCAGCGCGGACAGACGAGTTGAGGGGGGATAACAGGTTCCATAAAAAATTATACCTCACAATAGGCACTCCCCCCTGGGCCTGCTGTTTCCCTTCGGCATGTGCAATGTGCTACACTATAGATGAAAGGCTTTTACGGCCAACCTGTTGCGGAAAGATGTTTTTAGATGAAAGAGCCAGCAGAAGAACAGATATTGAATGCTTTGCGTACGGTGCAAGACCCCGATTTGCACCGTGATATTGTGACTCTGGGTTTTGTAAAGAACCTGCGGGTGTGTGGAGGCAGCGTTGGCTTCACCATAGAGCTTACTACCCCGGCCTGCCCGGTGCGTGAGCAGATGAAAGCGCAGGCAGAAGAAGCAGTAAAATCTGTTGAGGGTGTTTCGGTGGTTCAGATAGAGATGACTGCACAGGTAAGAGGCCGTGAAAAAACCGGTGAGGCGCTGCTGCCGGGAGTGCGGCATGTAATCGCCGTGGCAAGCGGCAAGGGCGGGGTGGGCAAATCTACTGTTTCGGCGAATCTGGCGGTTGCACTGGCTCAAACCGGCGCGAAGGTAGGCTTGCTTGATGCCGATATTTACGGCCCTTCGCTCCCGCTGCTGATGGGTGCGCAAGATGGCCCGCTAACAAAAGAGACGCCCAATGGTCTGCGCCTTGTGCCGGTTGCTGTGCATGGCGTGCTGCTGATGTCGCTTGGGTTTTTAATAGACCCCGAAAAGGCAGTGGTATGGCGCGGCCCTATGGTAGGCAGCGCAGTGCGGCAGCTGATGAGCGATGTTTTGTGGGGAGACCTGGACTATTTGGTGGTAGATTTGCCGCCCGGTACCGGCGATGCCTCGCTCACCCTGGCACAGCAGGTTCGCCTTTCGGGAGTGGTGATTGTAACCACCCCTCAGAGACTGGCGCAGGAGATTGCCTACAAGGCTGTGGTTATGTTTCGAACCCTTTCTGAAGGGCAGGAGACAAACATACCGATACTTGGAGTAGTGGAGAACATGAGTGGAGGGACGTTTGGGGCAGGCGGAGGTGGGCTGGCTGCAAAGCAGTTTGGCGTGCCATTGCTGGGTTGTATTCCCATGGATGCAGCTCTCTGCATGGCAGCAGACATGGGCCTGCCTGCCATGATTCACAACCCGCAGTCTGAAACAGCGCTGGCTTTTCGCTCACTGGCTTCTGCTCTTGCAGCGCGTATCAGCACCCTGCACTATGAACCTGAAACTACCGGGGGATAGTACTGCACCAGCGCTTATTGTACACAAGGCCGGTGCAGGTGCGCACCGGCCTTTTTGCGTATCAGGACAAAAGGATAAAACATGTCTGGAATTCTTGAACAAAATATTTTGTCTCTCAATGAAGAGGGACTGCTGGCCGATGTGCTTGGCTTTGAAACAAACGAAGTTGCGCGCACTGCGCAGGGAGCATTGCTGCATACGCACAGCGGGCATGAATTTATAGACTTTACCAGCGGTATTGCAGTGCATGCCTGCGGGCACAATCATCCTGAAGTGGTGCAGGCTATTGTGCAGCAGGCGAGAGAGGTTTTGCATGTTTCTGATATTATGCGTCATCCGCCCCAGCTGGAACTGGCAGACTGGATGCGCCGCAGATTTGCAGAAATACTGCCCGGCGACCCCTTCACTTTTCTGCTTCTCAACAGCGGCAGTGAAAGCATAGATGCTGCCGTGAAGCTTGCCCTGCGTGCAACCGGCAGAAGCAGACTGGCTGCATTTGAGGGGGCGTTTCATGGCAGGACAATACTTGCAACCGCGCTTTCACGCTCAAAAACCATTCACTGGCAGTCATGCTCTGCCCTGGTAGACCTGCTGCGCAGTAATATCTACCATGCGCCCGCCCCGCGCTGCAGCGGCTGCCAAAACCGAAGCAGCGCGCCCTGCTGCCTGCAGGGAATGGAAGAGTATTTGAAACAGCATGGGGCAGATACTGCGGCTATTGTGTTTGAAGCTCAGCAGGGCGAAGGGGGATATGTGCCCCTGGAACCTGCCATGGCACAGGAACTGCAGAAAATGGCACGGAAGTACGGGGTGCTGCTGATTGCAGATGAAATACAAACCGGCTGGGGGCGCACCGGCAAATGGTTTGGTTTTGAATACCTGGGCATAGAACCAGACATTGTGGTGTTTGGCAAGGCAGTGGGAGGCGGACTGCCGCTGGCAGGGGTTGCAGCACGAAAACCGCTGATGGACCAGTGGCTGCCTGGAGAACATGGCACAACCTTTGGCGGCAACCCGCTGAGCTGTGCTGCCGGGCTTGCTGCACTTACCATAATGCATCGCGATGGTTTGGTAGAGCGCGCTGCAGTGCTGGGAGAAGCAGTACGCAAAAGGCTTTCGGCCATGAAGGGAAGCTGCGGCATAGCGGATGTGCGAGGCAGAGGGCTGATGATAGGAATTGAACTGCGTGATGCAAATGGAAAACCAGATTATGCCGCCTGCGATGCAGTGAAGCTGCGCGCACGTGACAAAGGGCTTTTGCTGCTTACATGCGGTGCAAAGATAGGCAGTGCGCATGCAGATAATTCGTGCCTGAGAGTTTTACCTGCGCTTAATGTGTCTGAAGAAATGCTGTGGAAAGGCATTGAAATACTGGAGAGCGCACTGCGCGGAGACTAAAACATTGGGGGCAGACGCATGCATCCGCCCCCAATGCCGGCTGCCGGTTTACAATGGTTTTACCGCGCGCAGGTATGCTCCCAGCACACGGCCGTCCAGCGCCTCTTTCTCATCAGGCGAAAGTGCGTCAATGTCTGGCGAACTGCAGGCAGCAGCCTGCAAATCTGCAAATCGGTAACGCCGTACCGGGTCTATAGAAACCTTTTCAAACCCCGCCCTGGCAATGCGCTGCAGGTAGTCTGATTGTTCCAGCGCACCGGCAACGCATCCAACATACGCTTCCATATCTGCACGAATGGCGGGAGGCAGTTCCCCCTGCACTACTACATCTGAAACAGCCAGACGCCCGCCGGGTTTTAATACCCTGAATGCCTCGCGCAAAACCGCATCCTTGTCGGCCGACAGGTTGATGACGCAGTTGGAAATGATTACATCGAGGCAGTTGTCTGGCAGGGGAATCTGCTCAATGTGCCCTTTGAGAAACTTCACATTCTCAATTTCCGCCTCTGCCCTGTTTTTCTCAGCGAGCTGCAGCATCTCATCAGTCATATCCAGGCCGTACACAAATCCGCCGGGGCCAACACGGCGTGCAGAAAGCAACACATCAATCCCTCCGCCCGAACCAAGATCAAGTACAATTTCTCCTGGGTGCAGTTCTGCAACTGCAGTAGGGTTTCCGCATCCCAGCGAGGCAAGCAGAGCAGCTTCTGGAATGGCGGCCGCTTCAGTTGAGCTGTAGTGCCCGCCAGTAACTACGCTGCCGCCGCAGCAGCTGCCAGCACCGGTATGCCCCCCGCAGCATGCCGCCCCTTCGCCCTGCAGCACCGTGAGGGCTGCCTGGCCGTATTTTTGCTGTATCAGGGCCTGCACGTCTGCCCTGTCTGTGAGCGAAACAGGTTTATCTGCCAATTGCTTACTCCTTCTTTTATCATACAAACTGTATTCATTTACAAATGTTTTGTTTGAAATGATGCTGTGGCGCTGAAATGAGCAGACATGGCTCGTTTTGCAGATGAGCATGCGAGCAGAGCTGCAGCCAAAGTTTAGCGGTGTATGCGTGGGTCTAAAACCGGTTTGCCGCCTTCCTGCAGCCAGTAAAACCGGTTGGCTGGCATCGGGCCGAACTTCTGCACCATGCCTCTGGGCCAGCGAATTTCCATTCCCTCTATTTGCGAGAGTTCTCCCAGCCCAAAAATCAGCCTCAGGTCTGAGTGTGAGAGATAGCTGGAACCGCCATGCACCCAGGCTGTGCGAGGGCCGTTTGCGGTATGCAGTGTTACTTTTGCCCCTATTGCATCGCGGTTGGAATGCACTCCCTCCAGCCGCAGGTTGAACCAGTGGCTGCTGTTGCCTCCATCGTTGCGAAACAGCTGCAACGGCCCATTCTGTGCCATCATCACCACATCGGGGTCGCCGTCGTTGTCAAAATCGCCCACCGCAAGGCCGCGAGTTACCCTGGGTTTCGCCAGATCGCCCAGTGAGTGTATGTCTTCAAGAAAGTGCCCGCTTCCATCGTTGTGAAACAACTGCTGGCTTTGTGCGTAGCTGGCGCCCTCGCCCAGTATTTCAATATGATCCAGCACGTGGCCATTTCCCACAATCACATCCAGGTTGCCATCCAGATCGTAATCCAGCGATTCCAGGCCGAAACCCAGAAACTGCAGGTTTGAGCTTGCCATATCAGACTGGTAAGAGTCTTCTTCAAAAATGCCGTGCCCCAGGTTTCTGAATACAGATTTGGTTTCGCCCGAAAAGTTGACTACCAGCAGGCTGTCTTCCCCATTGTGAAAAAAGTCTCCCGGTGCAATTCCCATTCCAGACATGGGGGTGCCGTCTGGCCCTACAGCCACCCCTGCTTCCAGGGCCATGTTGGTAAAGGTGCCATTGCGGTTGTTGTGAAACAGCGTGTTGGGCATGGTATCGTTGGTAACAAAAAGGTCTATCCAGCCGTCGTCGTCATAATCCATCCAGATAGCGCTCATGGCCTTGCCCGGCACCTTCTGAATACCTGCCTGCGTGGTAACGTCGGTAAAGGTGCCGTCTCCATTGTTGTGATAGAGCCTCGAAACAGAGGGCTGGTATACCTGCGGGCGGCAGTAGGAGAGTTTGCCGTTGAGCAGGCAGGGGCGGTCTATTGCCATAGACCAGCGTGCGTAATGGCACACAAACAGGTCGAGTTTGCCATCATTGTCGTAATCTCCCCATGCGCTGCTGAGGGGCCACGGCAGTATATCCCCGCTGGTATCTGCTATTCCGGCTTTTTGTGTAATGTCTGTAAAGGTGCCATTGCGATTGTTTTTGAAAAGGCGGTTGCCGCCGTAGGCAGTAATATAGAGGTCTGGCCATCCGTCGTTGTCGAAATCTGCTACCGAAACGCCCATGCCGTATCCTGTGTAGGCATCCAGCCCAGACCCTGCGGTAACATCGGTAAAGGTGCCGTTTCCATTGTTGCGGTAGAGGGCATTTCTTTTAGGGAATGGCTGGGTGTTGGGGTTGCCTGGTATAGGGCCGCCCTGCACGGCAAATATATCCATTAGGCCGTCGTTGTTGTAGTCAAACAGGGCTACGCCGCCGCCTGTGCTTTCAATAAAGTAATGGTGGCCGGTTGCCCCGTTGTTAAAGCCCCAGTTCACTCCCGCCTGCGAGGTGATGTCGGTAAAATGCACAGGGTAGCGGGTAATCTGCCTGCTGCTTGCAATTTGCTGCGGGCTGTAGATGGTGGTGACCGGATATGCTGTTTGCTTCGGTTTGTCCGGCTTTTTTTCACCGCATCCATATGCAGTCAGTATGCCGCCAGATGCAGCAGCAAGAAATTTGCGTCTTGAAATGATCATTATGGAATTACGTAGGGTGTAGAGCCTGGCTGCTTTGCCTGTGCCGCCAGAGCATAGAGATGATGTTTGAGGCTGTATTGTATCAGTTGTTTGCGAGCAGCGGCGTTGTCGGGCTGTGCATCTACTGCAAGCTTGTAAAACTTGAGCGCCTGGCCATCCTGCAGCAGCTCATGCAAATGCCCCAGCTGCAGCAGCGCATTGCTGTTGTGCGGGGAATAGGGAAGATGTTCGTTGATGTGTTCTGCCTCGTTCTTCCAGGCCAGCACCTGCTTGTATCGCTTCAGCACCTTGTTGCGTGCCGGCATATTGTTTAGCATTGCATAGCATTTCATTTGTCCGTTGAGCACGGTTTCATTGTTGGCAGAGATTTTTGAAGCTGCATTGTAGTAAAAAAGGGCGTGTTTAGGATGCCATGCATTCAGCCATACCTGGGCTGCCAGCAGATACGGATTGATGATGGATGGATTGATCTGGCCGGCACGCATTGCGTAGGCAAGAGTTTTGTTCATATTTTGCGGTGTAGGCGTTTTCTGATTGTAGATTGTAGCCATGAGCAGCAAAGCCTGGTAATCGTTTGGATGTGTTTTGAGATACGGCCCCAGGTCTTTTTCGGCCTGCTGCATGTCTCCATTATCCATTTCTGCTGAAACAATGTTGATAAAGTACCGTGGCACTATTTTGATGGCGCATGCCCTGCGCAGGTATTTTATGGCCGCCATGCGGTGGTGCAGCTTTGCCTCAAGCATGCCGAAATCTCCCAGTGCCTGTAAACTGCGCGGCATCAGTTTTACCGCCCTGCTTGCGGCGCTTTCAGCCAGATCGTATCTGCCTGCCATGTCTGCAATCCTGGCAAATTCCAGCTGAAGTTCCCCGTCGTCAGGGTGAAGCTGGCATGCTTTCTGCAGGTACCTGCCTGCTACCTGATAGTGAAACAGGTCTGAATAGAAGTATCCCAGTTTTTCGTAATTCATCCAGAAGCCGGGGTCTTTGCGTACTCCCTCCTGCCAGTAGTTTTTCGCCTGCACCGGCTGGTGATTGTTCATGGCGACAAGACCCTTTTGGTAATACTGCATTCCGGGCCGGTACATCTGGTAAGAAAACCATATCAGATACACAGCGGCTGCCAAACCTGCCGCAATAATGGTGAATGCGAGCGCCTTGCGTCTGCCGGGGGGAACACTACCTTTTGTTGTAGTTTCTGTAATGGATGACTGCATAAAAAAACCCTTCGCCAAAAATAGACATATACCATTTTATTGTACAGTGAAATCGGCTTATTCACAAATGGCTAGTACGAATCAATATTTTGTAACGGATGCAGAGGAGGGTGTGCAATTGCTTATTCAGATGCTGCATAAGGTAAACAGAAGAAAAGAGAGGCTGTTGCAACAGCCTCTCTTTTGCCCATAGAAAATGCAGGCTAGTTAGGCCATGTAGCAGAAGGGCCATGCAGAGGAGCATTGGCTCCGGTGGAAACATTCTGATTTCCGTTGAAGTTTGCGTTGGGTGCAACCTGTGCAAGCGGTGCATATTTGGTATGGCCGTCTGCAAACACCCAGTCGCGCGCTCCACCGTTTTCAGTGGTGTTGATAACGCCCTGCTGGTTGTCGAAGCCCAATTCATCGTAGATCATGGGTTTATCTGCTGGGGATTGTATAGCCGAATCAGACACGCCGTCTCTCACGGCAGCGCCGCAGAAGTGGGGTGTTCCCTGCCATACGTTCACGTCTGAGCCAAAGGAGGCATCGGTGTGCGCGTTCCAGCTCTGGTCAAGCATGGTCTGCTTATCCCAGTAGTCATGGTCGTACCATGAGTCGAACATTGAGCCATAGCTCACATAGTTTGAGTTTCTCCAGCTGGTGCCGTCGTTGGGGCAGTAGTATACGCCTACTTCTTTGAGGTAGGGGTATATCTGCGATTCCCATCCGCAGGCCGCATAGGGGTCTACTGTTTTCTTGATGGGGTCTGGCTGACCAACAAGCGGAGAGTCCCAGTTGTCACCAGCCGGGTACTGCTCGTCGTAATCCTGTACATACATAATTGCTGCCAGGCCAAGCTGCTTGAGGTTGCTGATACAACCTGCCTGTCGTGCCTTCATGCGTGCCTGGGCAAATACGGGGAACAGAATAGCAGCCAAGATTGCAATAATAGCAATTACCACGAGCAATTCGATCAGGGTGAAACCGGTTGATCGTTTTCTCATATGAACCTTTCCTTATGATATGAATTCGGCTCATTCACCGCAGGTGCGGTTAGAACCGTGTGAAGAAAAACTGTACAAACGGCTAGTGGCTTCCAGCGCTCTGATTTGCAGCGTTTGGCGGCATTTGTGTAGGTGTGCCTCCGCCGCCGTGCATCATCATTTTCTGTTGTTTTTGCAAGGCAGGGGACAACTGCTCGGGAGCATTCATTCTGTAATAGCCAAAGCCGATAAGAAGAACTACAATAACCACCACCACTGCGATTGCTACTGGTGTGCTGATTGGTTGCTTCATCGCTTGATACCTCTCTCATGTTGTGCGAATATAGCAAGCGTTTATCTGCCGGGAAAACAGTACTGCACATCAATTCGGCATGCCAACGGTTGCATTATCCATGGATTATGGAAGTGTATGAATTTGATTATACGGCTATTTTTCCTGAGTGTCAACTCAGGAAAAACAATTTTTCACCAGAAAAAACAAAATATACGAAAAAGTGCAAATTTTGTGCTGTTTTGTATGAACTAACGGTTAGACCAAACCTTTGTACTCCATATTAATAACATGAGTTAAATAAGTAGCTGCTGCAATTGCCAGCATTTTAATGTACTGGTAAACTTGGTATAAATAAACTTTTTCAGATTGATGCCAGCGTGAACAGCCCTCCAGATTTTAGGCTGATGTGCCAACAATTTATGTACAAAGCCAGCTTTGCGCCCTCTGATTTCTGAAAGGAGAATACCAGTTGACCGACCAATATGTACTGGATGCCGGCCGGCAAATGCTTATTATTGCGCTCAAGCTGTCGCTGCCAGTTCTGCTTTTTGGGCTGGTAGCCGGGGTGTTGGTTTCACTCTTTCAGGCAGTGACGCAAATTCAGGAGTTTACACTTACTTTTGTGCCAAAACTGCTGGCGGTTGTGCTGGCTCTGGCGCTGTTTGGTTCATGGATGCTTTCTTCGCTGGTTACCTATTTTCATCAAACTCTCACCCACATGCCTCCGGTGCTGCACTAAACCATGTCTTATGCTGTTGAGATGCATCTCTTTTATACGTTTTTGCTGGTAGGGGCCAGGGTAGGAGGGCTAATTACTTCAGCGCCTGTGCTGGGCAACCATGCGGTGCCCCGCAAGGTAATGGCAGGCGCTGCCATGCTGCTTAGCATGGCACTTACTCCGCTGGAATCAGCTCACACCCCTCTGCTGCCTCAAAGCCTTGTTCAACTGGTTCTGCTGGTTGCAGAAAACGGGTTGATCGGGCTGATTATTGGTTCATTCACCATGTTTCTGTTTGGCGCTGTGAGCATGGCAGGCTATTTTATGGATGCCCAGATGGGGCTGGGGTTTGTGAATCTCATCGACCCGTTTTCGCAGCAGCAGGCGAGTATTATGTCGGCATTTCAATTTCAAACAGCCCTTACCCTTTACGTACTGCTAAATGGCCCGCTGCTGCTGCTGGCATCGCTGCAGCGCAGCTTCACCGCGTTCCCTGCCAATATTCCTCTCACCTCCATGGGGCTTCACCTCACGCTTGCCCCCATGATGGAAATGATGATGTCGCTTTGCCTGCGCCTGGCTCTGCCTGCATTTGGGGTGCTGCTGCTCACCGATGTAGGGCTTGGCCTGATTGCACGCATGGCGCCTCAGGTAAACGTTTTCTTTTTAGGCATGCCCCTCAAAATCATTGTCGGGCTGGCCACAATTGCGCTGCTTATGCCCGTACTGGCCCTGGTAGCGGGCCAGATTGTGACGGGAAGTTCGGCAGGCATACATACTCTGCTGGCAGGCGGGCGCTGAATGGCAGAAGGCGAAGAGCGAACTGAAGCGGCTACGCCGCGCAGACGGCGCGAGGCGCGAAAGCAGGGACAGGCCGCAAAATCGCAGGAGCTGGCTTCTCTTGCTGTGCTGATGGCGCTGGTGCTGGCCATGCCTGCTATTGGCGGCTATGCAGCGTCTGCGGTAAAAACCTACTTTGTAAGCGTTTTTTTGCACCTGAAGGGTACGCCGATCACAGACAGGGGTCTGCACACTGTTGGCACAACACTGCTTATTGCAGTACTGCGCGCCGTGGCGCCGCTTGCACTTACAGCGATGGGCGTAGGCATTATTGCCAATATGGCTCAGACTGGTCCCATGCTGGCGCTGGAACGTCTCAAGCCAGACCTCAACCGTCTCAACCCGATCAAGGGCATGCAGCGGTTTGTTTCGGTAACCGGTTTGGTGGAACTGCTGAAATCGGTAGCCAAAATGGGGCTGGTAGGCTGGGTGGGCTACAGCACGGTGCGAGCTGCCTATCCACTTCTGCTTATGCTTGCTCTGGCGAATGTGCATATGGGGCTTGCAGCGCTGATGAATGTAATACAGCAGCTGCTGCAGAGAGTAGCGGGTGTGATGCTGATTATGGCCGCTCTGGATTATGCCTATCAGCGGTACAATTTTGAAAAGCAGATACGCATGACGCGCTATGAGGTACGCCAGGAATTTAAGCAAAACGAAGGCGACCCCATGCTCAAGAGCAGGCTGAGGGCACGCATGAGGCAAATGGCAAAAACCCGCATGATGTCGAATGTGCCTACTGCAGATGTAGTGATTACCAACCCTACACACTTTGCTATTGCGCTCAAATATGAGTCTGCCACCATGAAAGCACCTGTTGTAGTGGCAAAAGGCCAGGATTTGATAGCGCTTAAAATTCGTGAGCTGGCTCAGATGAACGATGTGCCTATAGTCGAAAACCCGCCGCTTGCACGTGCCCTTTTTAAGTCTGCAGCACTGGATCATGAGATACCGCCGGGTTTTTATGCTGCTGTAGCCGAAGTAATGGCGTTTGTGTATCAGATCAACGAAGAGCGCCGTCGCAGGCAGTCGTATGCGGGCAGTGTTCTTTCATAAGCAGGTGCGTATCTGATATTTCTGCAAAACCCGCCAGCCATAGCATGCTCTCTGCTGCCCAGATTTTTCACTGCCTTTCAGCCTCTCTTCACTATGCGGCCCTCCCCGCCCCTGCCCGTCGACAGCCCCTCTCGTTGCCGCTTCTTTCTGCATTGAGGGTGGGGCAGTATACTGGAACAATTGGGGCAGGCAAGTTGGGGTGGTGCAACAGGGTTCATAAAAACAGCACAGCCAGATAATATCCATTCACATGCAGGCGGGCTGAGTGCATGCCTGGGTTAAAAGCGGGTATTCTATAATGTAAATACTGTACAACAGCATTGGGAAGGCAGAAGCATATGGAATTGATTGCATTTATCAGCAAATGGCTGCACCTGCTCAGCATTGCGGGCATTTTGGGCGGCATCGCATTCGCTCTAATCGCACTGGTACCGGTTTTGCGCACCGAACCGGAGAGCGCTGCTTTGAAACAGATATGGAAGCGTTTTGGCATCACTATGGCAATACTCTGGCTGGTGGCGCTTGCCACTGGCTTCTACAACCTGTCGGTGGTAACGCCTACTGTAAACGGAACCTATCAGATGTGGGTGGGAATTAAAATTGCACTCGCCCTTGCCATGTTTCTCGGCACCATGCTGCTGGCGCACCCTTTTCCTGCCATTGCCCGCTTTTTCAAGGAAAAAGGAGCTTGGCTGGCTTTGCTGCTGCTGCTGGCCATTTTGATTGTGGGGATATCTGCCAAGCTCAATATCTCCCGTGTAAACGGGGCCTGGCTAAAGAAACCCGCCGCCGCTGCAATGCCCGTCAATCCTCCTGCAGCGCCGTAAGGTTCTGTTTCTATTGCTGCCAGGCTGCAGTACAGAACATTATTTTTTTGAGGCAGACTGAGAGCGGGGTGCTGCAGTGCGTGCAGCAAGAGGCAGGTTTGTGTTTTTTTGCTGCCTGCTTGCCAGCTCCTTCATTTTTTTTGCAGCATCGCAAGTGCCGCAGCCCGGGCAGCCTTCGTTGCTGCTGTTGCTGTGAAAAATGCCTCGCGCCTGATGCCACAGTGAGCGGGCTACATAAAAAAGTGAGAGCATAACCAGTATGGCAACAAAAATAGTCTGCATTATTTTACCCCCCAGCCCAGCAGCAGCCCGGCATGATATACCAGAAACGTAACCCCCCATGCCAGTGCAGTCATGTAGGCAAGCTGAAACATGGGCCACTTCCAGCCGTTTGTTTCCCGTTTTACCACAGCAATGGTAGACATGCACTGCATGGCCAGAACATAGTAAACCATAAGGCACACGGCTGTGAGCGGTGTGAATACCGGCAGGCCGGTACGCGGGTTGGTATCGGCTTTCATGCGTCTTCCCAGGTCGGCCTGGCCCGCCCTCGATTCAGTTTCTCCTACATTGTATACGGTTCCCATGGTAGAAACAAACACCTCTCGCGCCACAAAGGAAGAGGCAATGCCCACCCCTGTTTTCCAGTTGAAACCCAGCGGGCGAATGACTGGCTCGATTGCGTGCCCAATGTGCCCCAGGTACGATTCGCGCAGTGCTGCATCGGGCTGAAGTTTGGGGTGAAGCGGGTATGTGGAAAGAAACCAGACCAGTGTAGAGACAGCAAGAATGATGGTGCCGGCTTTTTTCACAAACAAAAGCGCCCGCTCAAGCATTTGCATCAGTACCGAGCGCAGTGCAGGCATGCGATAGGGAGGCAGTTCCATGAGAAAGTTGGGAGCCTCGCCTTTCAGTAGAGTGCGGTGGAACAGCCATGCCATGCAGAAAGCCGCTGCCATACCCAGGAAGTACATGGCCACAAATATCGCGCCTTGCAGAGTAAGCAGTGCCATGCCGCCTACTTTGATGAGTGGGTTGTTTGGAATAAACGCCGATGTCATAAGCAGGTAAACAGGAAGGCGTGCCGAGCAGGACATAAGCGGTGCAATGAGAATGGTGATGAGGCGTGCCTTGCGATCGCCAATGGTGCGGGTTGCCATAATGCCCGGAATAGCGCATGCAAATGAGGAGAGCAGCGGGATAAAAGAGCGCCCGTGCAGCCCTACGCGGCTCATAAGGCGGTCCATCAGGATAGCGGCCCGAGTCATGTAGCCCGTGTCTTCCAGCAGACCAATGAAGAAGAAGAGTAGCAGAATTTGCGGCAGAAACGACAGTGTGGTTCCTACGCCTCCCAGTGCACCATCGTTGATGAGGTGTCGCAGCGGGCCATCCGGCATCCAGCGCGTCAGCAGTTGGCCCAGCGCTGTTACTCCGTTTTGCACTGCGGTAGCTGGCTGCTGCCCCAGGCTGAAAATGGCCTGAAACACCACTGTCATCAGGCTGAAGAATATCACGTATCCCCAAAACGGGTGCATGGCAAAACGGTCGAACCCTTCGCGCACTGCCTGTTTTCGCTGGGCATCGCTGCGCACCAGCGCCGCGCCGCACGCTTTTCCGCTCCAGGCATACCTTGCCTCAACCACTCTGGCAGCAAAGTCTATGCCGCTCTGTTCCTGTTGTGCGCGCATTTCGCCGGTTTTTTGCAAAGCCTGCGGGTGCAGCCATTTTTTCAGCGTGCCATCTGGTTCCTGCATCAGCAGGATAACCGCTGCGGCAAAAGCAGTGTTTTCGTCAAGATTCTGCAGCGTGTGCAGTGCATGCGACAGCTCTTCTATGGGCATGCGCATTTCCTGCATTTGCAGCCATGCCGGGGCGGGAGGCTGGGGCGGGCTGACCAGACTTTGCATCAGCTCATCCAAACCCTCTCTGCGCGATACCACCACGGCGCATACCGGCACGCCCAGCGTGTGCTGCAAAATGTTTACATCAAGGGTTTTGCCCTGTTTGTGCAGCAGGTCTGTCATGGTGAGTGCAATCACAGTTGGTATGCCGGTGTCTAGTATCTGGCTGGTAACGTAGAGATTGCGTTCGAGATTGCCGGCATCTACCACATTGAGAATCAGGTCGGGGCGGGGGGTATCGCTGCGCAGGCCAAGCAGCACATCTCGTGCAATTTCCTCATCGGGCGAGTGCGGCGTAAGTGAGTAGAGACCCGGCAGGTCGATAAACCGTACAGCTGTGCCATCCGGCAGCATTCCCCGGCCTTCTTTTCGCTCTACCGTAACGCCGGGGTAGTTGCCTACTTTTTGGCGCAGGCCCGTGAGTGCATTGAACAGAGTGGTTTTACCGCAGTTTGGGTTGCCAATTAAAGCAACAAGCAGTTCGCGGGGAGGGGCGGCTATTGCAGGGATTTTCATAAGGCAGTATAGGTCAGTGCTGCAGCGGACGAAGCCACACGTGCGCTGCTTCTTCCCTGCGCATGGAAAGTCGAAAGCCGCGTACATCTACATCGATGGGGCCGCCAAAGGCAGCCACTCGCATCACCTGCACATGCACCCCTGTGGTGATTCCCATTTCCAGCAGGCGCAGGCGCATAGAGGCAGCACCTGTAAGTGTGCCAACATGCCCGCATTCGCCAGGCTTCAACTCTGCAAGCGTTACCCCGCCTCTTGTTTGCGATCCGGGCTGGGCAGCCTCTGCATCCAGCTGCATTTGGCACAATTTCATATGCAGGCGCTTGAGTGCATTGTTCTGCTTGTTTTTGTTAGTGTGCTTCATAAAGTAAAGGCTTCTAATTTTGTATCGGCATGAAGCGGGGGCAATGCCTCCGCTTCATTTTCAGACGTAGTGTTTTCGAGAATGTTTCGCGGCGTTATGATTGTATCGGCAGAATGCACGCGTACTGCAGATGCAGCCTCCATAGGCAGCAGAACATGCGTGTTTTTCCCCTCTACATCAAGCAGCAGAGAGTTTTCTTCCACACAGTGCTGCAGCAGGGTAATGCGCGTTTGAGGCAGCAACCCAGCCTGCCAGAGTATGCCAAGCAGTTCTGCGCGCTCATCTGGAATGCAGCTGATTTGCAGATGCTGCCCCGGCTTGCAGTCTGAAAGGCGAAGAAAGGAAGTGTGTACTGTGGCATCAATAGGGTTTCCATGGGGGCAGGTTACTGGTTTGCCCAGCGCTTCTTCCAAACGGTTTGCCACCTCGTCGCCAATATAATGCTCAAGTTTGCAGGCAAGCTCATGCACATCGTCCCACGGAAGCTCCAGAAAATTCACCAGCAGGCATTCAAGCAGTCTGTGCCTGCGCAACAGCGACTGCGCCTGCAGCATGCCTGCAGCAGTCAAGCGCACGCCCTGGTAGGGCATATGTTCTGCGAACGCCATTTCAACCAGTTTTTTTGTCATGGTAGTCACCGAGGCTGGAGCTACATCCATATACCGTGCAATATCGCTGATGCCAACTATTTCCAGTTCAGACTGCAGCCGGTAAATACCTTCCACATATTCTTCCATGGCTTCTGTAAGAGTTTCTTTGTGCCGCTCACGTGCAAGCGGCCTGCAGCTGGCGGGCACCTTGATCGTCACTTTTTTGCGTTTTTCAGTTTTCAAGTTTTTGCCCGCAGTCTGCCTCTATAAAGTTTATGGTTAAAATAACCTGCAATTCAGGCATAGAGTTCCTTTTGCCTGCAATTTTTAGTCTGTACTAAAATAATATACCTCCATTTCTGGTTAACTGGTTGTGTGTTTCTTTGAAAATAGTGTGTTCTCTCTTAATAATTTGATTACTTGCAGGAAAATAGGCCAAAAGCACTAATATACAGGTAGTTTTTGAAGCTGGAAGGGAATATGCAAATAGAGCGCATTTTACTGGATACAGACATAGGTTCTGATATAGATGACGCACTTGCACTGGCCTATTTGCTGCGGCATCCCGGCTGCGATCTGATGGGAATTACCACAGTATCTGGAGAAGCCGAGCGCCGTGCCCAAATCGCCTCGTGGCTGTGCAGCATAGCCAACCAGCCAGATGTGCCCGTGCATACTGGCGCTGCGCTGCCATTGCTGGCTGAACAGCACCAGCCGCATGCTCCCCAGGCCGAAGCTCTGCCTGATTCAACGCGCGTGTTCAAGCCAGACAACAGCGCGCTGGCATTTCTGCGCGATACCATCCACAGGCATCCGGGCGAAATCACTCTGCTGGCGATAGGGCCGCTTACCAACATTGCGCTTTTGTTTGCCTCTTACCCTGAAATTCCGGGTATGCTGCGCCGGTTTGTGCTGATGGGCGGGTGTTTTCGCCGCGCCTCGCACCGGGGAGGAACTGCAGAATGGAATATTCTCTGTGACCCGTATGCAGCCGCTGTTGTTTTCGACCGCTGCCCTGTGAATACCAGCCTGATTGGGCTGGATGTAACCCTGCAGTGTGCGCTGGACGCAGAGGAAGCGCGCACCAGACTGCAGCAGGGTGACGCACTGTCACGCGCGGTATTGTCTTTGGCCAACATCTGGTTTAGAAATACCGGCACGGTTACTTTTCACGACCCTTTGGCTGCAGCGTTTCTGTTTGAGCCGGCATTGTGCCGGATGGAAAGTGCGCAGGTTCTCGTAGAACTGCACCATACCGAGGCATACGGCACGACCTTTGAAGCTGATGCAGCAGAAAACAGACCTCACTCTATTGCTGTTTCTGTAGATGCTGAAGCTTTTTTTGAACACTACTGGCGCATACTTGCCACTGGCTCTGGCGCCTACCAGGAGAGTAAACCTTGAAAATGCGATCTGTTTTCGCTGCAGCAGCTTTCTGCTGCCTTGCCGCTGCCACTGCTTCTGCAGCTCCGCCCTTTGCTCTGCACAATGGAGACAGGGTAGTTTTTTATGGAGACAGTATTACAGAACAGCATCTGTATACAAACTACATTGAAGATTATGTTACAACCCGTTTCCCCAGCCTCAAGGTGATATACTTCAATGCAGGGGTGGGCGGAGACCGTGTAACAGGCGGGTGGGCCGGCCCAATCGACTTGCGCCTGCAGCGCGATGTTATTCCCTTTAAGCCCACTGTGCTTACCAGCATGCTGGGCATGAATGATGCCGGTTATCAGCCTTACAACCCTGGGTTGTTTCATACATACACAACCGGCTATCAGCATATTCTCAGCGTACTCAAAGACCACTTTCCGAAGCTGCGAATTACACTGATACAGCCCTCGCCTTTTGACGACTACACTCGGCCCGTATCATTTCCGGGAGGTTACAACGCGGTACTGCTTCGCTATGCGGATTATGTTTCCAAATTGGCGCAAAGCGAAGATGCCCTCTGCACCAACTTCAATGCACCCATGGTAAGCATGCTGCAAAAAGCTGCAGCGGCAGACCCTTCTCTGGCTCAGAAACTGGTGCCAGACCGCGTGCATCCCTCGCCTGCCGGCCATCTGATTATGGCAGAGGCGCTGCTAAAAACCTGGAATGCGCCTGCACTGGTGACCGCTGCGGCAGTAGATGCCTCGAACAAAACCGCTGCAACCGACAACTGCGTGATCAGCGACATTGCCTATCAGAATGGCACGCTGAGCTGGACGGAGAAAGATGGATCGCTGCCTTTTCCGCTGAACCTCAAAGACCCGCTTACCCGGCTGGTGCTGCAAAGCTCTCACTTTCTGCAGAATATGGATGCCGAACCGCTGAAAGTAACCGGCCTGCCAGAGGGCAGCTATACGCTGAAAATAGACAGCACCACGGTAGGAGTTTTTACTTCTGAGCAGTTGGAAGACGGCATCAACCTTTCCAATATGAATACTCCCATGCTGCAGCAGGCCCTGCAGGTAGATGCCCTTACCCAAATGCACAGCAATATACATATGACAGAATGGCGCAGCATAGAAATGCCTGTGCAGGGCAAAGTCTCTGATAAAGACCTGGAGAGAGCAGACAATGCGCTCAATCAGCTCGATGTCGAACTGCAGGTTTCCCGCCGCAAGGCTGCAGCGCCCGTAGTGCACAATTACCAGATTGTGAAGGAATAGGGAATTGCGCCGCCTAGCTCACACCCGCATGGCATGGCTGGGATGCGGCATGCTGCTGATGACTGCAGGCTGCCAGGGGGGATACCGCAGGATAGTATCCCCCGTGCACCTCACCCTGCAGCAGGAAACCGGATTTCAGCACACAAACAGCACCGGCAGGTGGGGCGGGGCATTTGTGATGGCCACCATTGCCGATCCGCGCACTTTCAACCCCATTACCACGCAGGAAACCAGCAGCAGCATTGCCTGGGGGCCGATTTTTAGCCCGTTGATTACTCGCGACGTGGAAACGCTGCAGGTGAAGCCGCGTCTGGCGCAAAGCTGGACCAACTCGGCAGATGGAAGAGTATGGACTTTTCATCTGCGCAGAGGCATTCGCTGGTCAGATGGAAAGCCCCTGACCGCGCAGGATGTTATTTTTACCCTGAATGTGATTTACGATACTAAAGTGAATGCCCCTATGCGTTCGCTGCTTGAGCAGAATGGTCAACCTTACGTTTACAAGGCGGTTGGGCGTCATACGTTTGTCATCACACTGCCCAAACCCTCTGGTTCATTTCTATCAGCTTTTGCCGGTGTAGTGGTGATTCCAAAGCACATTCTCGAACCTGTATGGCGTGCAGGCAAGTTCAACTCTGCGTGGGGGGTAGGCACGCCGGTTTCCAAACTGGTAGGAGACGGCCCTTTTCTGCTGGCGCAGTACAGCTCGGGGGAAAGCCTCACGTATGTACGCAACCCTTACTACTGGCGTTTGGCTGCAAACGGGCGTCAGCTTCCGTTTCTGGATGGCGGGGTAATTGAGATTGTGCCCGACATCAATACAATGGTGCTGAAATTTATGGCCCGTGAAACAGATGCGGTAACCCCCCGGGCAGAAGACTGGCAACCATTGCAGGCGTTGAAAAAAAACGGTCATTTCAAATTGTTCAATATGGGGCCAGACTGGGGAAACAGTTTTTTGGAGTTCAACCAGAACCCCAAATCTCCTCTTCCCGGGTATATGGTGAAATGGTTTTCTGATGTACGCTTTCGGCAGGCTGTGTCGTATGCCATCGACCGCCAGGCCATTGTCACCAGCGTGCTGCGCGGCTTTGGCGTGCCGTTGTGGGGTTATATATCGCCGGCCAACAAGGTTTTTTACGATCCTGAGGTGCCGCAGTACCCCTATAGCCCGGCGAAAGCGCTGGCGCTGCTTCAGCAGATGGGCTTTCAAAAGAAAAACGGCATTCTCACCGATGCGCAGGGGCATCCGCTGGAGTTTACACTGGAAACCAATGCCGGCAACAATCAGCGCGCGCAGATTTGCGATATAGTGCAGGCAGACCTCAATGCCATTGGCATGAAAGTAACGCTTTCGTTTCAGGATTTCAACTCGATCATTGGCAGCCTGGAAGGATCGCACAACTGGCAGTGCATTATGCTAGGGTTTACAGGAGGGTATGACCCTCACAATGCCTCGGCGATCTGGCTGCACAATGGCTCGCTGCACGACTGGAATCCGAATCACAAAAACCCGGCAACTCCCTGGGAGGCCGAAATAGACCAGATTTTCAACCAGGCAGCGCAAACAGTGAGCCGTGCAAAACGCGTTCAACTCTATCGACAATTTCAGCAGACTGCCTCTACGCAGCTGCCGCTTGTTTACCTGGTAGAACCAGACGTACTTGCTGCTGTACGCGATACTGTACACAACAACCGCCCCTCTGCACTTGTCGGCGCTTTGTATCCGCTGGACGAAATATGGAAGTCGCAATAAACAACGCGTTTCAGGAGATAAAGTTATGCTAAATGCAGAAGAACTGAATTTTTTTCGGGAAAACGGCTACGTAATAGCACGCAAGGTAGTATCGCAAGAGATGTGCAATGCTGTGGTAGATGCCATTTTCTGGTTTCTGCAAATGGATAAAAACAGCCATTCCGACTGGTACAGAGAACCGCTGAAACCGGGCGGCATGATAGAGATGTACCAGCACCAGGCAATGTGGAACAACCGCCAAAGCCATCGATTGTATGAAGCCTTTTGCGATTTGCTGGGCACAGAGAAACTTTGTGTTTCAATAGACAGGGTGAATTTCAAGCCGCCTGCCAGCCCGCTGCATCCCACTTACGACCACAAGGGGTTTATACACTGGGATGTAGATACCACCCATCTTCCGGCAAATCCGGGTTTGCAGGGCGTGCTCTGCCTCACAGACACTACGCCAGATATGGGAGGCTTTCAGTGCATACCAGGTTTTCATAAAAACCTGGCTCAATGGATAGCAAATCAGCCTGCCGATCGCAATCCCCGCGCCCCAGACCTAAGCCGTTTGCCTGAAGGGATGCAGGTGACCCCTATTGCGGCAGAAGCTGGCGATCTGATTATCTGGAGCACAACCCTTGCTCACGGCAACGGGCACAATGTATCAGACCGGCCTCGTTTTTCGCAGTACATTTCCATGTTTCCTGCAGAAAGGCTTTCTGAAGAGAGCCGTGAGCACAGGGTAAACTGCTGGAAGCACAGGCTGCCTCCCGGCGGCAGTATTTTTCCCGGTGATGCGCGTGAGAGAGAGCAGCAGCACGGCGTTACTGCCGAGCTTTCACCGCTGGGACGCAAGCTGCTGGGGGTAGATTACTGGTAAAGGCAAAACCAACTCTGCAAGACTATGCACGCCGCCAACGTTGAACCGGCGGCGTGCTGTTTTGTTTATTTGCGGGCGCTTCGGTATACGTTTTCTACCAGAATGGCCGCCAGCCCCGCAAAGAAAACTATTCCCTGCGCAATATGCGGCAGGTGAAGCCGGGGAAGCAGCAACAGAATAAAAGCCACCCATGCCAGCGTTCCTATTGCAAGGCTGCCATCATCTACAAAAAGGCCGTACAGTTCTGTGAGAGCGATTTTTATTGCGTTCATGGTGCAGCGTGTTTTCCTTGATTATCCGGCTGGCTGTTTTGTTTGAGAAGGAGGCGGTGTCTGCAGGGCTTTTCTGGTGAGATAAACTCCAGCCCATGAAGCCAGCAGGTATCCCGCTCCCAGTGCGAGCAGCGCTATGTCTGAGCCGGGCCAGTGCATTCCCGCGCCTTCGCCAATCCAGAAAGTGCCAAACGCGGTAAGAATGACGCCCACCACGTATTTGAGAGTGTTTTCAGGCACGCGCGTGAGTGGTTTGTGCACCACCATTCCCAGCAGTATTACCAGCAGCCCTGCCGCGGAAGCCCCATACACCGCAGGGAGAAGCATTCCGCCGGCGCTGGTTGCTATCACAATGAATACAACTTCCAGCCCTTCCAGCGTAACTGCCTTGAAGGTAGTAGCCACTGCAATGCTGTCTAGTGCGCTCTTTTGCGCAGTCTGGCCGGACAGTTTGTTTTTTTCCCGTTCAAAAATTTTGGCTTCGTCGTGCAGACTCAATTTGCCGCCTGCCCGCAGCACTGCCTTGCGCAGCCAGCGAATGCCAAACAGCAGCAGCAGTACGCCGATTACCAGCTGCAGACTATGCAGGGGAATACGCTGAAGCGCCGGCCCAAACAGCAGCACCAGCAGGGTAAGCAGCAGCACGCCGCCCAGTGTGCCAGCGATCGCCGAGCGCCACCCGCGTACCACTCCCACCGCCAGAACTATTGTGAGCGCTTCTACAAACTCAACCAGAGAAGCGAGAAAAGAGGCCAGCAGAGCGGGACCGATGTGTGCCCAGTTCATGGTTTTTGTTTCCTTTGCCGCCTTGTGTAGAAAACTAGGCAGGCATGCTGCTGGCAGGCCGCCGTTCTGAGGCGCTGCGCGGCTTACATGTTTCTGAAACGCGGTAAATATGCACCTTGTCTCCAGAGGCAACTGCGAGCAGTGTGCCATCGGGCGAGAAGGCAATAGATGCTACCGTTTCTGGTGCGTAAACCGTACCTATGCGTACAAAATCATCTTCCTGTGAAGGCATTGCGTTTTCTCCAAACTGCATGAATTTATTTTCCGGGGGTTGTGGCAGGCTGTGCCGGGCTGCCTCCTGTTGGGTTTGCTGCCCCGCCGGGCGGAACTGCCCCCGGTGATGCGGGCGGCGTTACGACTGGTGCCGCCGGCCGTGGCTGCGGGTTGAGCGAAATAGTGCGAGAAACAGTTTTGTTCAGGTTATCTGCTGCGGTAAGAGTGTAGCTTACCGGCCCATTCAGAGTGACCGATACATGCCCGGCAGCAGGCAGGTTGGAACCGATCACGTTGTTGCTGCCATCTGTAATGGTAACGTTTTGCGTACGCAGGGTAGACCAGCGAAGTTCTACTGTATCACCCAGGTATGCATGCGCATTGGATACATGAAAACCCTGAATGTCTGCTACCGAAGCAGAAGGGGAGACCACCGTAATGCGCAGTGTGCGCGATGCAGGCGGTGCGCTGCTGCCTTGCAGCGGCATTGCGCGCAAAGTGTAGGTGACCTGTGAGGGCAGGGTGACTGGCTGCGGCACAAGTGATGTAGACGCCACGTATTCAGAAAGTTTGTGATCGCCGGGGTCAAGTATAAAGCCTGAGCTGTTGGCTGCTTTCCATGAGAAAGTAACGGTTTCTCCCAGATGAATTTCTGTAGAGTCGGCGGTAAACGAAGAAAGCGCCGGGTGCGGAAGAGCAGGTGCCGGAATAAGCTGTACATCTACAGTACGGCTTTGTCTGCCGCCCCTGCCAGACACGGTAAGGGTATAGTGCGCCACAGTTGGCAGGCTCACTGTATCTGTATGCAGCAGAGTGTTGCCGCTTGCTTCGTACGGGCGCGGCATATTGTCGAAAATAACGCTCTGGTTTTCTGTGTGGCTCAGGGTGAACTTATTGTAGTCGCCCTGCACATCCCAGGAAAGAGTGATTGGTCCGCCTGAAACCAGTGCGGCGGGGGTGGCCGTGAGTGCAGTGATGCGAATGGGAACCGGCGGGCGCGGACGAAAGAGCGCAAAACCGCCTGCGCCCAGGGCGAGCAGCAGCAGCAGCACCCCCAGCGCTGGAGAAAGCAGTGCGTAGCGTTCAAGCTGTCCCTGAGTTTTACTGCTTATATAGGCATCATCTGCTGCGCGCGCCCACACAGAAAACCCGAAGATGCGCGAATTGCCTAACCATCTCACTACCTTGGGGCGTACTGCAAGCGGTATGGTAACTGTTTCACCGGGCTTGAGGGTAATGCGGTCTACATCAAATTCAAAAGCGCATTCATCATCCGGGTCGCTGGCAGTGAGTTCTGCGGTTTGCTCGGTATTGCCCAGGTTGGTAACCTGTACCTCAAAATCTTGCAGAGGGTGCAGAAAAGTAGATGCGGCACGCCTGGGCTGCATGTCTGTTTCCAGTGCAGAGAAAGGTTTTACCATCAGCATAGCCTGCGCCATGCCTGTCTCGCCGGTTTCCATTGCCTGCACGCGTACCAGAAACGGGTAAGAACCGGCGATATTCGAGCTGCTGCGCATGATGCGTATATTGATGCGCACTTCACCCTGTGCGCCTGGCGCCAGGTTCACAGCTGCAACCGGTATGTTGTACCACTCAAGGTCTATGCCTTCAATTTCTACCAGCATTCTGTCTGGGGTAGACTGGCGGTTGGTAATCTGCACTGTAAGCTTGGCAACTGTTCCCGGTTCGGCCAGAATATCAGGCTCTGAAAGGTGTACAAGAATTTTTTGTGTTTCTGGTATGGTGGAGGACATATTATCAAAACTCTTTCTGACTGCATGCGGCGGCGGGGGGATACCCTTGTGGGGCATCCTCTGCCAGAGAGAACCCTGCTGGTATTATAATGATTACGTATGTTTTTGTCAATCTGCGCCCGTTGTTTCAAGAGTTTCGCCTGCCTGAGAATGAAGTGTATATTATTCATTCAATTGCGGCTGAAGACATTATGAGTATGGTAGATTGATAAAGACTCTGCACGCGCAACAATTTGTTGCGCGTACTTTTTTTCTTCATTTATGAGTTGCGAAAATAATGAACGCAATTATAATTTACTCGCGCACGCACGAGCTAAGAGCGTTCACAAGTAACATGGGAAATTCGGTCTTTGCTATTGCCGGGTCATTCAATCTCGAAATAAATTTTGGGTGTGACCTGGCAAGTGGGTATACCGTGCTAATTTGCGACAAAAGAGCAAGCCGTGTTTCTCTGGAGGAAATGTTTTGCAGCGAGGGTGAATAATAGCAGATGCTGCAGGGAGACAGGCTCTGAGCACCTCTTGAAACCTGCGCCGTACATGCCCCATTTCTACGCTGCCATTGCTTTTTGCGGGAGAATTGCCAGAAGGTGTGGGGTATACTTGCTATGATTAAAGAATTGTATTGTCATAAATATGCGTGCAAAGGAGAGACATCGAGGTTATGCGCTACCCTATTGGTTTCACCATGGCTCAGGTTAAACATAGAAGAAAAATGGAACGGGAAGGCAAAAGCAGATTTCCCACTGTTTTGATGCTGGAACCGCTTTATACCTGCAACCTCGCCTGCATTGGCTGCTCGGTAGAGAGGCACACCGGTAAATTGAAAGACCGCATGTCGCTGGAAACATGCTTCAAGGCGGTAGATGACTGCGGTGCGCCCATTGTGAACCTTTGCGGCGGCGAGCCTACTCTCTATCCAGAATTGAAAGAACTCATAGAGGGCCTGATTGCTCGCGGCAAATACATTATTCTCTGCACTAATGCACTCAAGCTTGATACCAAACTATACGGCATTGTACCGCCGCACCCGCAGCTTTTTTTGATGATTCATCTGGATGGCATGAAAAAAACACATGACTATGTGTGCAATAAAGAAGGGGTGTTTGAACATGCCGTAGCGATGATTGAAAAGGGGCGCGAACTGGGGTACACCATCTACATCAATACCACTGTATTCAAAGAAACAGAAATTTCTGAAGTAGAAGAACTGTGCCAGATGGTAGACAGACTCAAGGTGAAAGGCATTCTTATTTCACCGGGCTATGAGTATCAAAGCGTAGAACGCGATATTTTTCTGACCCGCGACCAGATACACGAAAAATTTCAGCATATTCGCGAGTTTGCACGCAAGTACAAAGTCAGTGCTACCCCGGGGTTTCTTGAATTTGCTGCTGGTTTGAAAGAACTGCCCTGCGCCCCCTGGTCTACTGTGAACTATACTCCTATGGGCTGGAAAGCGCCCTGCTACCTGGTAGGAGATAAATTTACGCCAGACTGGGAAACCTTCTGGAACAAGACCAACTGGGAATACTGGGAATCGCGCATAGATTCACGCTGCCAGAACTGCAAGATGCACAGCGGGTTTGAACACAGTGCAGTAGAGGAAGCTTTGAAGACCATGCGCGGCACGCTGCAGCTGACAGCATGGTCGCTGACTGGTTAGGAGACCCTGTATGAAAGCGCTGGTAACCGGCGCCACTGGTTTTGTGGGGTTTCATGTGGCGCGCCAGCTGCAGGCAGAAGGAGTTTTTGTACGCCTGCTTGCACGGCCCGCCAGCCAGACTGCCAACCTGCATGACCTGAACCCGGGTATGTGCGAAGTGGTGACAGGCGACCTTGTGCAGCCGCACACGCTGCAGGAAGCGGTAAAAAACTGCAGCAGGGTATACCATGTCGCCGCAGACTACCGGCTTTGGGCGCCAGACCCGCAGGAACTCTACCTGAGCAATGTAAACGGTACACGCAATCTGCTGGAAGCGGCGCGTGCCGCGGGAGTAGAACGGGTGGTATATACCAGCACAGTGGGGGCGCTGGGGCATGCCCGAAAGGGCGATGCGGCAGACGAGGATACCCCCGTGCTGGAAAGCGATATGATAGGCCATTACAAAAGGTCGAAGTTTCTTGCCGAAGAAGCTGCCCGTGAGTACGCCGCCGCCGGGCTGGATGTGGTGATTGTAAACCCCAGCACCCCAATAGGCGACCATGACCGCAAGCCTACCCCAACTGGCAAAATAATAGTCGATTTTCTAAATGGCCGCCTGCCTGCCTACGTAGATACCGGCCTGAACCTGATTGCAGTGGAAGATGTTGCGGCAGGCATTTTGCTTGCGGCCGATAAGGGGGTGAGGGGGCGCAGATATATTCTGGGCAACCGCAATACATCGCTGTGTGAGATGCTGCAGATGCTGGCAGCTGTCACCGGGCTTCCGGCTCCGCGCATCAAGCTGCCGTATGCAGCGGCATGGGCTGCTGTAGGCGCTGAAAATTTGGCGGCCCGTGTAGTAAACCGCCCACCCGCACACCCATTTGAAGGGGTGAAAATGGCACGGCATGCCATGTACTTTAGCGCGGAAAGGGCCTGTAGAGAACTTGGACTGCCGCAAACCTCTGTAGAGCAGGCACTAAAACGCGCTGCACACTGGTTTGCAGCAAACGGATATGTAAAACAGGAGGCCAGAAAGCAAGCGGCGCTGGCTGTTTCCGGGAGAGAACAATGAGCGAACGTACAAAACGCACGGTAATTATGGCGAAGGAAGTAGGGTTTTGTTTTGGGGTAAAACGTGCCATCAACCTGACAAGACAGGCGCTTGCCGAACACAATAATGTTTTTATTCTGGGAGACCTGGTACACAACAAAAGAGTAACAGACGAACTGGAAGGCAAGGGACTGCGCAAGATTGAAGACTATGAAGATGAAAAAACCGGCACTATGGTGATTAGGGCGCACGGTCTGCCCAAAACGAGAATACAGGAAGCGCGCAGCCGAGGTATTGATGTAGTAGATGCCACCTGCCCCATTGTACTGAGGGCACAGGAGGCAGCGCAAACTCTGGAGAGAGACGGCTATCAGGTGGTTATAATCGGCGATAAAAACCACGCAGAAATCAAGGGCATACTGGGCGCACTGGAAAACCCTGCCCTGGTAGTAGACAATATTCAGGAGCTGCATGAGGCAAAGCGCTCGTACAAGCTTTTGCGCAAGGTGGGAGTGATTTTTCAAACCACGCATGCCCTGGAACTGTGCAACAGCATTGTGAATGAAATGCTGATGATGTGCAAGGAGATTCGCATCATCAATACCATCTGCCGGCCCGTGCAAAACAGGCAGGATGATGCAATTGAACTGGCAGGCAAGGTAGACCTTATGCTGGTGGTGGGGTCGCGCACCAGCGCCAACACCATGGAACTTGCCGCGCTGTGCCGCTACCACAATCCGAATACTGTACATGTTCAGAATGCAGATGAGCTGCCCGTTGAAACCTTTGCCCACTGCCGCATTGTGGGAATTGCCTCTGGCCTCTCTACACCGGAAGACCTGGTGGAAGCCGTGCGCGTGAAGGTGCTGACTGCCGATATGGAACCTGTTTCGGCAGCATGAAAGGATAGCAGAGGGTGGACCCCATCAACTCTGGGCCGGTTGCTGTTCTGTTTGCACTGCCACAGGAGAAAGGGCCTTTTCTGCGCAGACATCCTTCACTTGCTGCAGGCTGCCTTGTCGCATGTTCTGGTGCAGGCGCAGCTGCCGCCCGGCATGCTGCAGAGCAGCTTTTGCAGAAAAAACCTCGGCTGCTGATAGTATGCGGCTTTGCCGGAGCCATGGGCAGCCTTGAGCCTGGGCAGCTGATTGCAGCACATACCGTAGTCTCTGCCTCTTCACGCTGCCGCTACACTGCCCCTGCGCAAAGGGTGAGACAAATAGAGTGCGCTGCTTCTCGTTTACCTCAGATAACGCTGCAAACCGGCACCCTGGCAACGGCAGAGAGGGTTCTGATGAATTACCAGGAAAAAACTGCGCTGAATGATCTGCCCGGCATGGTGCGTGCCGATGCCGTAGACATGGAAACCGCTGCCGCAGCAGAAGCTGCACAGGCGCAGAACACCGACTGGGCTGCACTGCGCGCAATCACCGATGGGCTGCATGACGCCATGCCGCTGGATTTTAACAGCCTTGCAGACAGCAATGGGCAAACACCGCTCGCAAAAGTGGCGCTGGCCGCGCTGCGCACCCCCTCTGCAATGCCGGGACTGCTGACGCTGGGCAGACGCTCTGCACTGGCGGCGCGCAATCTGGCCGACTGCCTGAGCGTATTTCTGGAAGAAGAGATGCGCCCGGTATGAAAAATCTGCCCCTGTTTTGTACGCTGCTGTTCACGGCCGCCTGCCCTCTGGTGCATGCTGCCCCTCTTACATTGCAGCAGGCAGTGCAGCAGGCGCTTGCTGCAAGCCCTCAAATAAGAGAAGCCCGGGCCGAGAAGAAATCTGCACTGATACTGGCAGATAACGATAAACCTGTGGGGCGTACCCATTTCTCGCTGGTGGCCAGGGGTGGTTTGCAGGGGCCGCATCGCAATCTCCCGCTGAACTCGCCCGACAATGTTGTGCTGCCTCGCACTCAGGGCAGCATAGGGCTGGTGATGCAGCAAACAATTTACCATGCCGGCAGAAGGGCTGCCTGGCAAAGGTATCAGGCCGAAATTGCCCAGGCGCAGTACCATTTTGTGCAGGCGCAGAATAAAACGGCAGAGCAAACTGCCAATGCCTATATTGATGTGCTGAAAGCCCGGCAGGGTGTTGTACTGGCAAAACAGGGGGTGCAGGCAGCAGAGCAGTTTGCAAAACTGGTACAGCAGCAGATTGCTGGAGGAACCGGGAAACCTGTTGATGCCTACACAGCGCTAACACAGAAAACTGAGGCGCAAGATGGTTTGCTGAAAGCAGAATCGGGGCTTTCGCTGGCGCAAATGCATCTCAATCAGCTGCTGGGACGCCCTTTGAATGCTCCGCTTGAACTAACTGACGATACAACAGAGGCGGCTGTGCCGGCAAGCGTGGAACAGGCTGTGGCGCTGGCGCAAAAATGCCGCCCGGAGCTGCTTGCCCTGAAAGCCAGGCTGCAGCAGGCTGAGGCGGAAACACAACTTGCCCGCATGGAAGACAGACCTCAGCTGCTGCTGCGCGGCGACTTGAGAGAACAGACCCCAACAGCGCTTCGCCCCGAAAATTATGCCGCCCTGATGCTGGAGGTGCGCTGGCCCTTTGAGGATGGCGGGAAGGCCCGTCGTGATACGCTTGCTGCGGAAGAAGGAGTGAAAGGGCTGCGAGCCGCACTGCAGGATGCCGAGTCGAACATTGCCCTGGAAATACAAAACGACTGGGTGCAGCTGGGCGAAGCACATTCCCGAATTGCTCTGCAGCAGGTGCGCCTGAACGCCGCGCTTCAGCAGGAAACCGTTGCGTTGACAGCCTATCGAGTGGGGCAGGGCAGCGCTCTGGAAGAGAAGGCGGCAGCAAGTGAAGCCCTTAGCAGCCGTATTGCACTGCTAAGAGCGCAGTTTGCCAGCATGCGTGCTTCTATAACACTTTTGTTTGCAGAAGGGAAAGGGCTTGCAAGTGACCATTAGCCCAAGAGCAATAGCGGCAGCTGCACTGCTGGCAGTTACTGCAGTGTCTGCGTTTGCATTTATGCCGCACCCTGCGGCACGCCGGTCGCTGCCTGTACCGCCTCCTGCTGCCCCTGATGTGCCTGTTGCGCCTGACCCCGGCAAGCAGACCGATTTTGAAACTGCCCAGCTAACCGGTACCCTTATGCCGGGAGACTCGGCCAGCCTGTCGGTGATGCAGCCGGGCAGAGTGGTTTTTGTTGGTGCGGCCAATGGAGACACTGTGCAGGCTGAAGCAACGCTTCTGCGCCTGGATAACGGAATAGCATCTGCGCAGGTAAAACAGGCAGAGGGTGCGCTTGCTTCTGCACAAGATGGTTTGCTAAAGGCGCAGGCAGGCGGGGAGGCGCAAGAGCAAAAGGCTGCAAATGGCCTGCTGCAGGCGCAGTCTGATCTGAAACAGGCACAACTGCAGTATGCGCAGGCCCTGCTGGGCCTGCAAGGTGCGCAGTCAGAGCAGAAAGCCAATGCAGCAGGTGCGCGCAGCGAACTGGACAAGGCGCGCATAGGGGTGGAGCAGGCGAAGCAGACTGTAGACGGGTTGAAGGCGCTGAAGAGAGTGGGAGGGGTTTCGCAGCAGCAGATGAGCGGCGCCGCAGCGCAGCTGCAGGTTGCGCGCGATGACTTTCGGGCTGCCCGCACAAGGCTGCAAACCGTGCTTGCAGGCACCCGGGCAGGCGTTCCTTTTGGCATTGCCAATGCCAGGCAGAAGCTGGATATGGCTAAGCAGGGAGTACAGACTGCACTAAAAGGGGTGCAGGCGGCAGAAAAAGGCAAACAAACGGTGCAAAAGCTGGCAGCAAGTGAGGTGCAGACCGCGCAGGCGGGCATTGCTCAGGCTGAGGCAGGCGTGCAGAGCGCCAGGACAGCACAGCAGTTCAACGTGATACGCAGCCCCATTGCCGGTATTGTGAGCGGGCTTTCTTTGCATATTGGCGAGATGGCCCAGCCTGGCATGCCTCTGCTTACTGTGCAGAATGCGCAGGGCGCGCATGTAGATGCACTTGCTGCAGGCAGTGTGCTTGCCCACCTGCACACAGGAGAGAAGGCGCTTATTCATCTGCCTCAATGGGCAGGCAAAGACCTGCAGGCTAGGCTGGTAAGAATATCTTCTGTTGCAGAAGCGGATGGCCGTTCTTTCAAGGTAAAGTTTGAGCTGGTTAAACCGCCGGCGCATTTGCCGCTGGGCATGCATGTAGATATTATGCTGCAAACGCAGCCTGCCGGGAAGTAGTGCCATTGTGTACAGTTTGTGCCTTGCTCTAGTGACTGAAGTATTCAATTGAGATGTGCAGGAAAGCGATATGGCGGTATTGTATTATGTAAAAAGGGAGTTCGATACAGTCATCATTCTGGATGCGAATAATTCAATTTGGCCATTGGGAAAAGCAGAAAATGATGGGCGTCTGGAAGAAGAACTTCGTCTGTTCTCTGTCTCTGTATCATGTGCTAAAAACAATTTATTAATATTTGTTTGCGATCAAATACAGAGTAAGATGTGAACACCTTCTCAGTTTATTCGGGAGATGGGATTGCCAACAGATGCCTGGCTCGATGATACCGACAGAAAGAATATTGCTAAACAACTTGCCGAAAATCTTAAAATCCCGCGCTGTGCCTCTCACTGATTTCACTCCAAAAAAACAGTGATCTCCAGTGTGTTGAATCAGGCACTGATTACTTCAGAATTCAGATACAACTGCACCTGGTATTACCTGGCGCTCACCTCAGCATTTTGCTATCTGGATATGCATTGCATACTGCGGAATGCTTGGTAGCTAATTTTTGTATTTATGCAAAAGAGGATAAAGCCATATCCAAGCAAAAAAGATTATTCGATTAATCTTGTTGTGCCTGCAGATGTGTAACTCACCGCTACGCACTGCTGAAATCACGGCATGGTATGGGCAGTTCTGGAGTACACTCAGGGAAGTGACCTGGATGTACTAAAAGAGTTTGCCGTTGCAGGCGCGACTGCATACTGATGCAATAAATCATGGCTAGTTACAGCAAATAGAGTATATTGTCAGGAGGAGCCGAATGCTTTTGCATTGGCAAAATATACTCTTGAAAGGGAGAAAGCAATGAAACTGCGGTCTGCTGTTTTTTGTATCCTGACCGGGCTGGCCCTGACGGCGTACATGGCAAGAAAAGTGCTGGCCGACCCGCCGCCTGGAAAAGGGTACGTGATGGTGTTTGATGATGAGTTTAACGGAAACAGCCTCAACACCAGTAAATGGAATTACAATTATCCCTGGGGCACCTACCACAATGGCGAAGCCAACATGAATTCTTCGGAGGTAACTGTAGCCAACGGAGTGCTGAACCTGCAGGCAGAAAACAAGCGTACTATATGGAACCCATGGGGATTCTGGTCAAACGACTTCAATGAATACATTCCACTGGACTATACATCGGGTACCATCAACACCGATGGCAAGGAGTCATGGCATTACGGCTATTTTGAAGGGCGTTTCAAAATGCCTTCTGCACAGTCAACCTGGCCGGCATTCTGGATGCTGCAAAACGGATGGCCGCCTGAACTTGATATTTTCGAGGTTCAGCACAGCCGCTACAATGATTACTATACCTACCATTACTCAGGCAGCAGTGCACCGGCCTCTTTTGGAGGCGTGTTCAACAACGGAACTGATCTGAGTGCGGGCTGGCATACCTATGGAGTAGAGTGGACGCCCAGTCACCTCAGTTACTATGTAGACAATCAACTGGTGCACAGCTTCTATGACCCCTCTGCCATTTCTCAAATGCAGAATATGTACCTGCTCATCGATTTGCAGGTAGGAGGCTGGGCAGGCACACCCAATGCAGCAGACTATCCGCAGAAACTGCAGTGCGACTGGGTGCGGGTATGGCAGATTGGAGGCCCTCCCAGTGGTGTTTATCGGATCACTCCTAAAAATTCACCTGGCAGTGCTCTGGATGTAGCGGGATACAACACCGGCAATGGAGCCTCACTGGATATCTGGAATGCCTCGTACGGAGAAAACCAGCGTTTTCAGGTTACCCGCCAGCAGAATGGCGCCTATACCATAAAAGCCTATCCCGACTGGTCATGGCTCAACAGAGTGCTGGATGATGCAGGCTGGGATACTGCCAACGGGGCTGGAGTAGACATTTGGGACAGTACTGGAGGAGACAACCAGCTCTGGTATTTCAACGACCAGGGGAACGGATGGTATGACATTAGCAGCCGCAATGCCGCCATCAACACCGGCAACAATTTAGCCCTCGACATAGAGGGGCAGTCTTCCGCACCGGGCGCCAGTCTGGATTTGTGGAGCTTTTGGGGAGGTAGCAATCAGCTTTGGAAAACAGACTACCCCATGACACTGACGGGTGTTGCTGTCAATGGCATTACAGACACAGGGGCAGACATAGCCTGGCAAACCATGCCCGGCGCTACCTCGGAAGTAGATTACGGCACTACGAGCGCATATGGGCAGAGTACAGGCGCATCGATACAAACCGGTTCGCATTCCATTCAGCTTACCGGCTTGAAACCTGCTACCACCTATCACTTCCAGGTGAAATCGGTAGATGGTTATGGTGATGTGTTGACTAGTTCAGATCAGATATTTCAAACTCAGGCGGCCAACACCCCTTACCTGCAAGTCATTGATCCGAAGGCGAGTCTGGACACAAGTACAGGAGACCTTGTGGTTACTTTTTTCCTGTATAATTCGGGCACTGCCGCTGCCCGCAATGTAGTACTGCAGCGCGCCCTGCTGGGCAAAGCGCAAAGCGCACTCAATTTGCCGGTACATGCAGGGGATATTGCAGTTGGTCAGCAAGTACAGGTTACAGTTCGTTTCTCTCCTGCTCCGGCATCAGGCATGGTGATGCGCTTGTATCTGTTTGCAGTAAGAACGGGTGGAGCATTGCAGCAGGGCTTGTATCTGAAAATACCGTAACAAACCGCTGAGGGGCGGCAGCGCAAGACGACTGCTTTTGCCTGCTGCCCTCCTTGCAATAATAAAAGCAGGGCAGGCGGGCAGTTTTATGCTGCATACACAGAATTTTGCGCGGGAAGCGTACAGGAAAAAGGAGTTTGACAGAAACTTGTCGAAATAGACTGACAAGTATGCTGCGGTCTGCTTATAAGCCGGCTGCATAGGAAACGGCGGGAGGCTGGTTTGCAGCAACAGGAACATGGCAATTCTGCTCTTACCCTGCAGCAGCGGATATGCACTCTTGCTGGCATGCTTCTGACAGTACTCAGTCTCTTTGCAGGCTGGCAGCCGCCGCACGTACCGGCATGGGCGACGGTACTGGGGGGAACGTCTGTATATCAGGCTCAGCAGGCTGTGCCGGAAAACGGTTTTCGGGCAGGGGTCTGGCAGATTCTGATGGTATGTTCGGTGGTGTGCGGTTTGCTGCTTCTGGTACGGTGTGAAAACGGGCGCCTGTGTATTCCTGCGGTGGCAGGCGTGGCAGCAGCAGTTATCTGCCTGCAAACAGCGCTCACGCATTTTCATCCGATGCCGGGGCCGGCTCTTGCTATAGCCGGAGCTGTTCTCATGCTGGTTTCTGCTGCAGACAGACTGAGAAAGTAGAAAAAACACCGCTCTCTCACATGTGTACTGTCTTTTGGTCTGTGCGCTCTAATCTTAATACTGCGGCAGTAATGCGCCGGAGCAAACCGGAAAGCATGCTCCCTGCCCAAATCAAGAGGTGTTAGCACTATGAAAGCCGTAATTATGGCGGGAGGGGAAGGCACTCGCCTGCGCCCACTCACCTCTCAAAGACCCAAGCCACTTGCACCTGCTCTAAATGTGCCCATCATGGAGCACATCGTACTCCTGCTTAAAGAGCATGGCATTACTGATATTGTAGTGACGCTGCATTACCTGGCAGATGAAATAGAAGGGTACTTCGGAGATGGTTCTGAATGGGGAGTGAATCTGATCTACTCTGTAGAAGATACCCCTTTGGGAACCGCCGGCAGCGTAAAACAGGCGGAAGACTACCTCAAGGATGATACCTTCATAATTATTAGCGGCGACGCCCTGACAGACATCGATCTGGACAAGGCGATTCGGTATCATCGTGATAAAAACAGCATCGCAACCATTGTTCTCTCCCATGTACCCAACCCCCTCGAATTTGGTGTGATTATTACAGACGATGAAGGGCGCATTCGCCGGTTTCTTGAAAAACCCTCCTGGGGAGAAGTGTTTTCTGATACAGTGAATACCGGTATGTATATTTTGGAACCCTCAATTTTTGAATATATGGAAATGGGGCGAAACTACGACTGGAGCCATGATATTTTTCCGCAGATACTTGCAGAACAAAAACCCTTGTTTGGCTATGTAATGGAAAACGATTACTGGTGTGACGTAGGCAACCTTCAGCAGTACCGTGAGGCCCAGTACACAGTGATGAACGGCAACACGCGGGTACGCATTGGCTCTGGAACATCGGAAGGGCGCACGCATGGAGTATGGGTGGGAGAGGGATGTGAAATAGACCCCGCCGCCCAGATTATTCCCCCGGTTGTGTTTGGACGCAGTGTGAAAGTAAAGGCGGGAGCCATCGTTGGCCCCTATTCTGTGCTGGGAGACCACTGCATTATTGAAGAAAAAGCACGCATTCACCGCAGTGTACTTTGGGACAGTGTGTATGTAGGGGTGGAATCAAACCTGAGCGCCTGTACTGTCTGCTCGCATACTACCATTAAAGACAACTGCACCATACAGGAAGGCGCTGTTATAGGGGCACGCTGCCGTATAGAAGAAGACTGCACTATACGCACCCAGATCAAACTTTGGCCAGACAAAATTATAGAGGCTGGCAGCACTGTTACCATGAGTCTGATATGGGGACAGAAATGGGCAGGATCGCTCTTTCGCAAGCAGGGGGTCACGGGTATTGCCAACATTGAACTCACCCCCGACTTTGCCTGCAAACTGGGCGCCTCGTTTGGCGGCTACCTCAAAAAAGGCGCAACTGTAGTCACCAGCCGCGACTCTGGCCCTGTTGCGCGCATGATGAAACGCGCCATGATTTCCGGCCTGCTGTCGGTAGGGGTAAACGTACTGGATATGCGTTCGATGCCGCTGCCAATTGCCCGCCACAGCATTATGGGCGCGCAGGCAGGAGGCGGCGTGCACATTCGGCTCTCGTACGAAGACCCGAAAATGGCCCTGTTCGAATTTTTTGATGCACAGGGGGTTTATCTCTCTAAAAACGCAGAGCGCAAGATAGAGACCATCTTTTTTCGGGAAGACTTCAGACGGGTAGATGCCGATCAGGTAGGCGTGCTGGAGTTTGCAGGGCGCAGCGTGGAGCAGTATGCAGAGGCTTTTTACCATCATCTTGACCTGGAGAGTGTTCAGAAACTGCGCCTGAAAGTGGTGGCCGACTTTGCATTTGGAAGGCTGGCCAATGTGTTTCCTTCTATGCTGGGCCGCATGGGGGTAGAACTGATTGCACTCAATGCGTACCCCGATGTGCAAAAAACTCCGAAAACCCCGGAAGCGCGCGCCTCACTGCTGCCAGGGCTGGGGCAGATTGTGCAGACACTGCATGCCGACCTCGGCGTGTTGTTTGAAGCAGATGGAGAGCGCATGACGCTGGTGGATGAGCAGGGACGCATTATTGAAGGAAACAATCTGCTGGCCATGATGACTGTATTGGTTGCGCGCACCCATCCGCAGGCGCGCATTGCAGTGCCTGTAAACACACCACGCGTAATTGAACCGCTGGCGGCTATGCACAATGCCGATGTAGTGCGATCCAAAATAGAACCTCGCGATCTGATGAGCCTTTGTATCCGCCGGCCAGGGCTTGAGAAACAGGTCACTTTTGCCGGAGATGACAGTGGAGGGTTTATTTTTAGTGAGTTCCAGCCCTCTTTCGATGCCATGTTTGCCTTCAGCAAAATGATGGAAATGCTGGCGCGTACCGGTCTGCAGGTTTCTTCGCTGGCAGGCGAGCTGCCTCACTCTCATGTACAGCGGGCGCTGGTGCGCTGCCCCTGGGAAATGAAAGGGCGCATTATGCGCGTGCTTACCCGTGAGGCAAATGAGATGCCCCAGGAAGGCGAAATGCGTGTGGAGATGATAGACGGCATCAAGTTTGTAGATGGAAACGAGTGGGCGCTGGTTCTGCCGGATGCTTCAGAACCATATTTTCATGTATATGCAGAGGCGCAGACGCCTGAGCGAGCAAATGAATTGCTCTGTCAGTATACGCAGCGCATAGAAACCTTGAGGGGATAGTCTTCTTTCTGCCGGGATAGAATACGTTTTGCAGATGTTGCCAGAAAACACTAAACTAGATCAGAGCGGATCAGAGAAGGGCAGAAATGCACTGACTTTGCGCGGCCTGCTGGCAGGTATAGTTTGCGTGGTTATTACCTGCTACACGGTGTGTTACGCTGAATTGGTAGTTGGCAAGATTCAACTGGGGTACATGCAGCTGCCCCCGGTAGTGATTGGTATGCTGGCGCTGATGCTGGGGGCGAGGGCTGTGCTTGGCCGTATCGCCCCGCGCCTTCAGCTGAAAACACATGAGATATATACCATTTATGTAATGATGCTCATTGCAGCAATGGTCTCTTCACGCGGGGTGCTGGAAAAGCTTATTCCTTTGCTTATTGCCCCAAACTATTTCGCAGACAGCACCAACAACTGGAAAAGCCGTTTTTTTTCCCATATCCCATCGTGGGTGGTGCCCTGGAACCCAGCCGGGCCGGCAAAACAGTTTGCCGCCAAGCGTTTTTATGAAGCGCTGCGCCCGGGTGAGCGTATCCCCTGGCAGCTTTGGATAGAGCCTCTTATCGCATGGGGAATTTTTGTTGCACTGGTGGTATTTGCCTATTTGTGCATGGCTTCCCTGCTTCGCAGACAGTGGGTAGACAATGAAAAACTTACATTTCCCCTGGTGCAGCTTCCCCTGGAAATGATGAGAGGCGACAGGGATGCGCATGGAAGACCAGCAGAAAGTTTTCTTGCCAACCCTGTTACCTGGCTGGGCTTTGCACTGCCGGCAGTTATCTACTGCGTAAAAGGCCTGCATCAGTATCAGCCTGCCATACCAAACATCAGCACACAATTCAATATCGCACAGTACTTTACTGCTCCGCCCTGGAACAGTATTGGCATGCTTACTGTGTATATGTCATTTGCAGGCATTGGGTTTTTGTTTCTGCTGCCAACCGACCTGCTCTTTTCACTCTGGTTTTTTTACATGGTTACGCGCATAGAAAACGTTGCGGCAGCTTCGTGGGGGTATCAGCTGCCAGCCATGCCAATGTATCCGTGCCGCCAGATAGTGGGCTACCAGGTGATGGGGGCCTACGTTGCCCTGACAGGGTACATGCTCTACTCTGCCCGCATGCACCTGCGCCAGGTGTGGCGCGGTATGTGGCGCGGCAGCGCATACCAGGGGGAAGAACAGCAGGAACTGATGCCTTACAGAACAGCAGGGTGGGGGCTGATCATTAGCATACTGCTCATAGCGCTCTGGCTGCACTTGCTGCATATGCAGTATCTGCTGGCGTTGTTTATGGTGACTGTTGCTTTGCTGCTGGTCGCACTTGTTATGGCCCGGTCTACTGCTGAAGCGGGAATGCTGATGACAGAAACCTCTTTCAGACCAGTAGATGTATACAGCCTTTTTGCTGACCCGCGCAGCTTGGGCGGTGGAAACCTTACTGCACTTGCCTTTCTCGACGGGGCGCTTACAAGAGACCAGCGCGGCCTGCTGCTGACCGGGTTTCTCGATTCACTGAAATTTGCCGATGGCGTGCAGGTAAAACGCCGTTCGCTGCTGGCTGTGTTTGTGCTGGCTCTGCTGCTGGCCCTTGGGGTATCGGGGTACCTGCATATTATGCTGCCCTATAAACTGGGAGGGGTGCAGATGTACGGGTATGTGTACATGGATAACCCGGTTTGGGCATTTGCAGATGCCCAGGCCAACCTTGCCCACACCAATCCGCCTCCTGCCTTTATCAACGACCTGGCCTTTTTGGCAGGGCTTTCTATTGCAGTGCTGCTGGCATCTCTGCGTACCCAGGTAGCAGGCTTCGTGCTGAATCCGCTGGGCTATGCGCTGTGCGGCAGCTGGACCATGAAGGTTTTCTGGTTTCCCTGCCTGGTTGCATGGATGCTGAAAACCCTGATTCTGCGCTATGGCGGCATGAAGCTCTATTCAAAAGCCAGACCGTTTTTTTTGGGGATGATACTGGGAGAATTCACCATGGCGGTGCTGTTTACTCTGCCTGCAATAATCAACCGATTTACACCTACCCCAAACTTTCCATGGCCCTGAAAAGGCTGTATGCGGCAGATATTTACCGCACTGCCTTATGAGAATGCTTTTTCTGCCCTGCCTGCGGCAAAGACTGCGGCAGAGGCAGATACATTTGCTTCAACCCGGCGCCGCATGAGTGCACAATGAGCGCAGTGCAAACTCCTTTACCCTGTTTGTGCGGCGTCATGCGCACTTCAAACGCTATTCCCGCTGACACATCGTCGTAAAAACGTATTGCTTCGCCGCCCTCTGCCTGCAGAGAACCGGCAGGTTTGGCTGTCGGAAAATGGTGCAGTATGGTTTGCAGACTGCTGCCTGCATGAATGCCGTTTTTGAGGCGGTACAGCGGGGAGGCAGTGTAGACTGCCGCAATCTGTTTTTGCGGGCCGTCTCCGCCAGGTACAGGAACAAGGTATATATCCAGCGCTTTCGTGCGTTTTGTTAAATAAGGCGACAAAGGCGGGCGCCGCCACATCATCCATGCATGCATCATGCCCGCGTCTGAGCTGTCTGGTTTGCCCAGCCAGTCAGGCAGCTTCTTTTCAGCACCCAAATGAATGCTGCCAACCTGTCTGCCAGGCACTACCAGCAGTCTGCGTGCCTGCCTGCCCGATAAAAGGAAAACCGCTGCAGACGCCGCTATAAAAATGCGCATGTTTATTCTCCCTGGCACAGCAAAAAAGCAGGCAAAACGTACTGTTTATTCATACAGCATATGTCTAGTTTGCTGGTTAAATGTTAGCAGGTATAATACTATACTTCTGGTTGCGCCTTTTAAGGAGATCGTGCTGCTCTATGCCGGATAATACCCCTGCCTTTTTGCTGCCCGAACGGAACGACCGTCTTACCCTGGGCGGCGGAGGGCACCTGCTCTATTCGCCAGCATTTCCAGGCATTCCAGATACCCCCGGTTTTTGGGAGGGGGTATGGGCGGGTGAAGAGCATTTGCCCTGTCTGCTTGGTGTGCTGCTGGTAGATGAACAGGGAATGCCAATGCCGCTGAAACGTGCCTGGCGCAGCTGGCAAACCCACAAGGTAGTGCTGCTCTATACTGTAGAAGGCGTACCTGGGCTTGAGGTGCAGGAAGAACGGACGCTGGCTCCGGGGGATGTATGTGCAAGCAGGTTTCGCTTTGTGTGGCGGGGGGTGCAGCCCAGAGTGCTGCATTTGGTGCTGTGGAGTATTCGGCAGCCTTCAGAAGAGAACTGCCAGCCACCATGTGCCATGCAGCGCGATCTGGCCTCATGGCGCATGCTTCCTCACCCGCTTTGCGCAGCGTTGGGGGCAGACCGCCTGCCTGAAAGCAGGCTTTGCCTGAACACCGGTGAGAATATGCCGCCACTGCTTTGGGAAGCATCGCCGTTTCCAGATTTTTTTCAGCGGGAAGCCTTACAGCGCATACCAAATGCCGAAAGCAGCAGTGCCGATGCATGGCAGATGCATATCGCCCTGCACTACGCACTGTATCTTGAGCCAGAAGGTACAGAGACTATTTGCGTGGGGGCGGCTGTATCGCCGTGGCAGGAGGAAGCAGAACAGAACCTGCGCACCTGTCTTGCCGCAGACCCGCTTTCTGTTAGCAGCGAGTATTGGCAGAAAGCACTGCAGGGCGCTCCGCAGATACAATGCTCGCAAACAATGGTAGAATTGTCGGCAAGGCACAGCCTGGCGCAGATGCATTTGCAGCTGCCATGTATAAATAAAACGTTTTTGCCGGAAGTAGTGCGCGAAACCTGCTGGATAGACGGCTGTGAAAGAGCTTCTGCTGCACTGATGAATGAACTGCAGTCAATGGTGCTGCCAGATGAAGCGGGGTTTAGGTATGTAGATTATGGCAGCGCAGCGCTTCGGCTGTTTCAACTGTCTGCACATAACAACTGGGTAGAGCCGGCATACGACTGCCTGAGCCGGTATGCAGCCATATTGCAGCAAAGGCGCGACCCAGACCAGAGCGGCCTCTACCTGGCTGCATCGCCCTGGGAGTGTACGGAATACTGCCCGGTGAGATGGCCGGGGCATCCATTTGCAGCGCTGGATGCAAGCTGCACAGCCTACTCACTTGCGCAGGCACTCGAACAGATGGCGCGTGCACTGGGCAAGCCGGCAGAGGCTTCCAAATGGAATCTGCAGGGAGATCGCATATGCAATGCAGTGCGCATGCGTTTGTGGAATGACAGTGATCTTTTTTTTCATGACCTTTGCCCTCAAACAGGAAAGCTGCTGCCGGCACGCACCATAGCAGGTTTTTTGCCATACTACTGCGGCATTGCAACGCTTGCGCACCTTGCCGGGCTTTGGCAGCTCTGGGACGAACGTACATTTGGTTCTAGCTACCCTGTACCGGTTCTGAGCATGGATCACCCTCTGTTTTCAGCCGAAGGGCTGTGGCAGGGTGGTATCGAGGCCCTTCCCGGCTGCGGGCGTATTTTACCTGTATCTGCTTCTGCTGCCCTGGATGGGCTTGCACGTGCAAGCCGTACTCTGGATGAGCTGCTGCAGGGCAGGGCTGTTTTGTTGCTGCAGAGGTGGCTGCTGCTTCCATTTGCAGTAAGCAATGCAAACAGACCCTGCAAAAGCGCGCACTATCATCCGCATACCGGCCGCCCTGCACAAGATACCGGGCCTCAAAAATACCCTTCCGGCTGGTTTGCAGACATGGTGATACGTCATATAGCGGGCGTACAGCCTGAGCCGGGGCCGGAGGGTGAACTGCGCATAGACCCGCTGCCTTTTGATCTCGACTGGTTTCGCGTTACCGGCATTGGAGTGCGCGGGCACAAGGTGGATGTTGTGTGGGACAGGCATGCAGGGTACGGCATATATATAGATGGAGAGCAGCGCGCTCTGGTATCCAGACGAATACGCATGGAGATTGCGATGTGAGCCCGCCCGATCGTTTTGTTGTGATGCACGCCGATGACTTTGGCATGACAGGCGAGGTAAATGCCGCCATTTTGCGTGCATACCATGCGGGCACTTTGCGCAGCGCCAGCCTGATGACAGCCGAGCCGGCTGCCGCCGAGGCCCTTGCCCTTGCACAAAAAACCCCTGGCCTGGCAGTTGGTCTGCATTTGGTAGTCACCTATGACCGTTCGCTGCTTGGCCCACAAGCTGCCCCGCATATTGTGCGGCCAGACGGCAGGTTTCGTGCGAATCCGCTTACTGCCGGCATCCTGTACCGTTATTCCAGGCAGGCAGAGAGTGAGCTGCGGCGCGAAATGGATGCCCAGTTTGCCAGATTTGCCGATTGGGGCCTGCCATGGTCACATGTTGACGGGCATCAGCACTATCATATGCATCCTGTAGTGTGGCAGCATTTGCTTGAGCTGTGCGAGCATTACGGCATATATCGGCTGCGTGTGCCTACCGAAGAATTTCGCGCTCATCTCAGAGGCGGCGGGCAGTTTCGGGCAGAAACAGCGGGTGGTTTGGTACTGCGCATGGTAAGTGCAAAGAATCGCCGCGCCCTGCAGCAGAGAGCGGCAGGCGGACAGCATCCGTTTTTCTTCTGCCCGCGGTCATATGGCACACTGCAAAGCAGCAATATGCATGTGAATTATGTGCTGTCTCTGCTTGATCGGCTTGCCCCGGGCATCAGTGAGGTTTATTTTCACCCTGGTACCGAGTATGCGCGCAAACTGCCCCCTCAGCAAAGGCGGGAAGGTGTGCAGGATGTAGAACTGGATACACTGCTCGACCCCAGGCTTCTGCAGAGGCTGCAGCGCGGAGATATACGCATGTGCAGCTATGCAGAAGCCGAAAATGCTGCCGCTACTCTACAGTAACGCTCTTTGCCAGGTTGCGGGGCTGATCTATGGCGCAGCCTCGCTGAAGCGCAACATGGTATGCCAGCAGCTGCAGTGGCAGCATGGCTATGATGGGCATGAGGAAGTCTGGAGCATCTGGCAGGGTAAGCAAATAGTCGGCGCAGTCTGGCTGCACATCTGTTTCTCTTTGCAAAACCAGCACGGTGCCTCCTCTCGCTTTTACTTCTTTCAGGTTGCTTATCATTTTGTCTCGCAGGTTTTTCTGGGTACATAGGCCTACTGTGGCAACCCCCGGTTCTACCAGTGCGAGCGGACCGTGCTTCATTTCACCTGCCGGATAGGCTTCGGCGTGAATGTAGGAGATTTCCTTGAGTTTCAGCGCTGCTTCCAGAGCAGTGGCGTAGTCGTAGCCCCTTCCGAGAAAGAAGAAGCACGAACAGTGCGCCAGATGCGCGGCCAGCTCTTTTACCTGAGGCTCAAGTGTGAGACAGCGCTCAAGCAGGGCTGGCAGCATGGGAAGTGCGCTGCTCATCTGCTGCTGCAGCATTGCGGTAGGGGCATGTGCCGAGGCTGCCATGTGCAAACCCAGCAGCTGCAGGGCAGCGACCTGTGCCAGGTATGCCTTGGTAGAGGCAACTCCTATTTCTGGCCCTGCCTGTGTAATCAGACGCATATCTGCTTCTCTTGCCAGTGAGCTGCCTACCACGTTTACCACCCCAAGAGTTGCCGCTCCCTTTTGTTTAGCCAGCCTCATGGCAGCAAGTGTATCTGCTGTTTCTCCACTCTGTGAGATGAGTATTACCAGGCTTTCCTGATTGAGAATTGGGGAGCTGTAACGAAATTCGCTTGCCACCTGCACATCTACCTGGCGCTGCAGCAGCTGTTCCAGCATGCGCCGGGCCGCAAAACCGGCATGGTAGGCTGTTCCGCAGCCAATAATCGTGACATTGCGGTATGAAGCCCATTGTGCATTTGTGAGCGGTAAATCGGGAAGCGAAATCGTGCCTGCCTCGCTCATTCTGCCCCGCAGGGTATCTCGCATAGTACGCGGGCCTTCATGTATTTCTTTGAGCATAAAATGCTCAAAACCGCCCTTTTCAGCCGACTGGTCATCCCAGTCTACATACATAGCAGTGCGGTTTTGTATCTCACCGGCATGGTTGGTGATGACAACAGACTGAGGGGTGATGATCGCGCAGTCTCCATCCTGCAGCACCGTGACGCGGCGCGTATACTGCATTACTGCGGGGATGTCGGAAGCGATCAAAGTCTCCTGCTCACCATGCCCGATGATCAGCGGAGAATCTTGGCGTGCCACAAAAATTGTATCCGGGTACTTTTTGCACAGTACTGCAATGGCATACGAACCTTCTATGTGTTTCAGCGCAGTGCGTACCTGTTCTGCAAAATCGGCATCAGGCATGAGGCTCATGGCTTCTTCTATGAGGTGAGCAATGGTTTCGGTATCGGTTTCCGATTGAAAGGTATGCCCTGCCTCTGTCAATCTGGTTTGCAGCAGGGCATAGTTTTCAATAATGCCATTGTGCACCACCGCAATATCGCCGCTGCAGTCGGCATGCGGATGCGAATTTGCAGTGCAGGGGGGGCCATGGGTAGCCCAGCGCGTGTGCGCGATGGCCATTCCAACTTCCTGGGGGGGCTGTTGAGTAAGCTGTTCCAGATTGGCAATGCGCCCCTCTGCCTTCAAAACCTGCAATTTACCGTTGTACATATAGGCCAGACCTGCCGAGTCATATCCCCGGTATTCCAGTCTTTTCAAGTTAGCTATCGATATCTGAATGGCGGAACGGTACCCTAAATAGCCGGTAATGCCACACATGAGCAAAACTCCTTTGTATTATTCACGCTGTTGCGCAATCTGATAAAATAAAAATATTGTGCTGCTCTTGGTCAATTCGTCAGCCTTCGGCATCTGGCGCTGCAGTATATCTGAATCGTATGCCGCTGCCAGCCAGCCGTACTGTCAGGTTATCAAGTTCTTCGGTTTGTTCAGGGGTAAGTTTGTCTGTGATAAGGTGAACCCCCTTGCCGTGCAGTACATTTCCTCCAAAGCTCCAGGGGTGCCGCTTGCCCAGTTTCATTCTGTCTACTGCCAAAATAATTTCTGGTACACCCTGCAGAATCTGTTTCAGAAATGCTGCCTCTTCGGCTCTGTGAGAAAACAGGTCGATGCCTATGCCAAAGGCCTCGCTGCCCAGCATAACGCCGCTGGCGCCCACTACTGCAACCTCTGGCTGAAATGCATTGCATGGCTCAGGCGTATGAAAAGCGCAGTCGTCGTAATTGTAAATCTCTCCCAGCACTCCGGTTGCAATGCCTGAGGCCATCAGTTCCAGCAGAGCAGGGACGCTGTTGGTGAAGACCATCAGGTTGGAAGGCGAGTTTTCTTCAACTACAGAGCGTCGTATTGCACATGCAACGGCATAGGTTGTGCTTCCTGCGGTAAGAGCAACCGCTGTATTGTCTGGCAGATTTTTGACGACGGTTCTCGCGATTGCCTGTTTTGCGGCCTGGTTTACATCCAGCTGGTCTGTAAAGTAGCCGCTGCTGTATCCGGCACGAGCAACCAGTACACGGCCTCTTCTCACTTCGATTCCGTTTACCTGCTGCAGCAGTTTTTGCAGATAATCCAGGTCTCTTCGTATAGTGCGCGTGTCGCACCCTGCCAGATGTGCAAGGTCTTCCAGACATTTTGGTTCGGCGTTTTCGGCAAGCAGTTCCATTAGCTGCATTCGTCTGGCATCAGCGTTTTCCGACATCAGACAACTCCTCTCGTGTAAAAAGTCAGAATCTTATTGATATTAGTCAGAAAGTTATACTTATTGTGACAATTTACCATATTATTGCAAAAACTACAATGGTGTTTCAGTCGTTTTAGTAATGCTGCAGTAGATATTTTTGCTGCGTGAGCGTTGTTGACAAAGTAAGGCGCTGACCTCTGAAAGGGGTATAATAAGCAAAAATAACATTCTAAATGTCAGGAGAAAAGGTATAGCCCGACTGCTGGTTCGCCTCACACCGGGAGGGGGGAGAGACGCAGTTACGGCATGGAGTGGAGGCATGCTTCATGCACGCGTTTCTGCACGGCCTGTAGACGGCGCTGCCAACCGCGCGTTGATCGCACTGGTATCAGATCGGTTTCATCTTCCGCGCAGCCGCATTTCTCTTATCTCAGGGGGTGCCTCACGCATAAAAACCCTGGAGTTAGATGGCTTGCAGCATGAAGAACTGCTGCTTCTAATCAATAATCTTTTTCCGCAACAACAAGGCTGAGGAGCTATTATGCCGCATGTTCGTGTATTCGTAACCCTGAAACCTGCTCTGCTGGATGCACAGGGCCGTGTGGTGCAGGAGAGCCTGCACTCTTTGGGCTATAAGCAGGTAGAGCAGGTGCGCATTGGCAAAGTGCTTGATTTACAGATTGCGTCTTCAGAGAATCTGCCTCAGCAGGTTGAGGAGATGTGCAAGCGCTTTCTGGCAAATACTGTGATAGAAGATTTTTGCTATGAGGTGCTTTCCTGATGGCTACTGTGCGCTTTGCAGTACTGCGCTTTCCTGGTTCCAACTGCGACCAGGATGCTCTCTACACCATTCGCAGCATTGAGGGCTGTGAGGCAGAGTACGTGTGGCATGAAGAGAAAACCCTCAGGGGCTTTGATGTGGTGGTGGTTCCGGGCGGCTTCTCATATGGAGACTATCTGCGGTGCGGTGCGGTGGCCAGGTTTGCACCCGTAATGGATGCTTTGCACCAGCATGCCGAAGCTGGCCGTCCTGTGCTTGGCATTTGCAACGGCTTTCAGATACTTTGCGAGGCGCACCTTCTGCCAGGTGCGCTGGTGCGTAATGCCGACTGCCGCTTTATCTGCCGTATTGTACCGCTTGAAGTAGAGCGAAACGATACCATGTTTACTTCTGCATACACTGCAGGGGAAACTATTCACGTTCCAATTGCTCACGGGGAAGGCTGCTTTGTAACCGATGAGGCAACCCTGGCTGAACTGGAAGAACAGGGACGCATTCTGTTTCGGTACAGTGTGAAGGATGGTGCCAAAAACCCCAATGGCAGCATGGCGAATATAGCCGGAATATGCAGCAGCAAAGGCAATGTGCTTGGCATGATGCCGCACCCTGAGCGTGCTGCAGATAAGCTGCTGGGGTCGGAAGATGGCCGCAGGCTCTTTATTTCTCTAAAAAACAGCCTCTAAAAAAGGGCTTTCTGTATTTTTTGTATTGCTCTGTATGCTCCTTTCTTCGTGCACGCTGCGCTGAATGAAGAGATGAGCATACAGCAAAGCCTGCCCGAAAGAAATTTAGGCATACTGCCATTTTGTGCCAGCGGCACTGTGAAGCACTGTGTTTTTCTATCAATCCTGCTGCTCACCTTTTCAGGTAGAAACTGCCTGCTGCGATTTCTGATATACATTACTCATGCTGCAAAGGTATGCGATTTATATCCATTTTTCTGAAGAATTTTGTTGATATATCTGCTTACGGCATAAAGTAAGGTTTAATAGAAATCGAACATCTGTCGAGGAACTATGCTTCCCGGCACAATGAGATATTCCCCAAACTACACCAAGGAATGAAAATGCAACGTTCACTCACCCATTTACTGCGGTGCAGCCTTGCCTGTGCAGCACTTTATCTGGCAGCATGGCAGCCCGCCCTCGCAAGCAGGAAAACAGCAGGTGCAGCTAAGACCGCACCTGACTTCGCAGCACGCGTCAACCCTTTTATCGGCACTGGCGCCGGACCAGGCGGAAGCATCAATCTGTTTCCTGGCGCCTCTGCCCCATTTGGAATGGTTCAGATTAGCCCGGATACCGAACCGCAGGGGTATGGCTACCATTACTGGGAACACACTATTCAAGGTTTCAGCATGACCCATATGAGCGGGCCGGGCTGCAGCAATGAAGGTGATGTATTCTTCACCGCAACCACCGGAAAAGTGCATACGAAACTGCAGAACATAGAGTCGCCTTACAGCCATTCAGAAGAGAGCGCCCATCCGGGTTACTACAGCGTCATGCTGAAACGGTGGTCTATTGGCGCAGAATTGACTGCATCTACCCACGTGGGTATGGCAAGATTTACCTACCCGGCCGGTACAAGCGCAAACTTTCTGGTGCCCATCAGCCACACTCTGAACTACACCACTGGCGCGAAAGTGAACATTGTTGGCAACGATACCATAGAGGGCTATGTTGACGACAGATGCTTCTGCGGCAGCCCTCACGTGTACCGCGTGCATTATATCATGAAGTTTAGCCAGCCATTTGCCAGTTATGGCACATGGATGAACAACACTTTCTCGCCAGACACGACTACGATGATTCAGAAGCACGATGATCAGTGGGATGGGGGCTATGTCAGCTGGCCGGCAGCCAGCACCAGACGAGTGATCACCGTCAAAATTGCGATCTCATATGTAGACCTGGCAGGTGCGGAGAAGAACCTGAATGCCGAGGCCCGCAATGTCTCTTTCGACACGATGCATAACCGTGCAGCAGGCATCTGGAATAACGAGCTTTCTGTGGTGAATGCGGAGGGGGGAACTTCTGCCGAGCAGACTGTCTTTTATACTGCTCTTTACCACTCTATGCTGACGCCGAGTATTTTTAGCGATGTCGACGGCCGCTACCTGGGATTTGACGACAACATTCACCACATTGCTGCCGGGCACAACGTTTACTGTAATTACTCGGGCTGGGATGTTTACAGGTCGCAGCTGCCGCTTGTTGCACTGCTGAAACCGGCTGTTATGGCAGATATGTGCCAGTCTATTGTACTCATGTATCAGCAGGGCGGCTGGATTGGCCGATGGCCGCAGATTAACCATTATACCAACGTAATGTGCGGCAGCCCGCTCACAACAGTTCTGTGTACTGCCTGGATGGACGGTATTCATGGTTTCAATATCAAGGCTGCTTACCAGGGTATGCTGAAGGACGCTACTCAGCCGGCCCCTCCCGGACATGATTATGCAGGCGAGTCGAGTATTTCATGGATAAACAAGCTGCACTACGTTCCAGATGACAAAGAGGGCTACGGCTCTGTCTCGCAGATACAGGAAGACTGTGTAGCCTACGCATCGCTGGCCTACCTTGCACATGCACTGCACCATAACAGCGACGCCACCATGCTGCTTAATCGCGCAGAGTTTGAGCGCAACGCTTTTGATGCCGCCGACGGGTATTTTCGGCCCCGGCTTTCTAATGGCAAATGGCGAACACCATTCGACCCAAACCAGAGCCAGGGGTATGTGGAAGGATCGGGCTGGCACTATCAGTGGCTTGCCCCGGCAGATATGTCGTGGCTGGTATCGGCAGTAGGCAAAGATCGATTCAATCGACGGCTTGAGGCATTTTTTAACTACCCGAAATCTCAGTGGAATTCAAAATACTACAATCCGTACAACGAAACCGATCTTGAAGCGCCGTTTGAATTCGACTATTCTGGTAAACCGTGGCGTACTCAGGCGGCTGTGAGGCGCGTGCTGCTAGAGGACTACACCACTAGTCCAGACGGCGTTCCGGGCAACGATGACCTGGGCGAAATGTCTTCCTGGTGTGTATGCGCAATGATGGGGATATACGCAATAGACCCTGCAAGTACTGTCTATGCTCTTTCCACACCCGTATTCCCGCGCATCACAATCAACCTTTCCGGCCCCTATACCGGCAAGAAGTTCATCATCACAACCACCCCAACTGGCGCCAGGGCGGTGTATACCAAGACGGTGCATCTGAACGGACATCCCTTGAAAAACGACTTTGTTACTGCCGCTGATATTACAGCGGGCGGGCGCATTCATTTCAAGGCATCTACTGTGCCAAACAAAAAGTTTGCTGTATCGCCAGCCAACGAACCACAGTCGATCGGTTCACTTGCATGGGGCAGACACTAACTCATCTGCGTTCTACCTCAACAGAGGCATGCGGGGGGATTGGCATTTATGCCGTCCCCCTTTTCTGCTGCCAGCCATTCCCGGCTGCAGCAAGTGCGGCTGTTCAGAATATCTGTTTCTTTTGGGTACAACATACCTGTCTGGTAAGCAGGTGGTCTCATTGGTTGGCTGCCGCCCCGATGATTATGGGGTGAAATACGATTGATTGTTTCGGTAATGGAAAGCTACGGGTTTTTTGCTTGACAAATTGTAAAAAACCTGATATACTTTTTTGTGATAGGTTCACGTATTGACGACAGAATATTGGTTTTGCCTGCGAGTTGCTGGTGTTTCGTCTGGTCGAATCGCCCCCTTCCGCTGGTTCCCTACGTCTTCGTTCCAGTTCGTGGCCGTGTGTCATATACAGAGTGTGTCGCGGCCTAGAATGCTTCGATGCCCTCCATTTCTTCGATGTTTGTATCAGGAGTCAGAAAATCATGGCGAAACGCATCTATGTGGGCGGACTGCCCTACTCGGCCTCTGAAGAGGACGTAAAATCCCTCTTTTCTTCTGCTGGCGGCGTAAAAGAGGTAACTCTGGTAACCGACCGCTACACCGGCCAGGCTCGCGGGTTCGGGTTTGTGGAAATGAATTCGGACGGCGAAGCAGATTCGGCAATCTCCACCCTGAATGGTGCACAGCTGGGCGGACGCACCCTCACCGTAAACGAAGCCAAACCCCGTGAAGAAAGACCTCGCGGTTTTGGCGGCGGCGGCGGCGGCGGCGGGCGCGACAGAGACCGTGGCGGCTACGGGCGCTACTAGACCAGACTGAGACCCTCTCTTACAGGAGTGTCGTGAACAGGGCGGGTGAGGCACATCCTCTGTGCCCACCGCCCTTTTCCTTTTATTCGCATACTTTTTCAGGATATGTCAACCATGCCTTATCAACGCCTGCCATACCTCTACGATGTACTGCCCGATGCCCCCCCGCGAGACCCATGGCTGTCAACAGCACGCTGGAGGGGGATGGAAAACCTCTTTCGTGAACTTGCACGGCGTTTTGGGTACCGCGAAATTAGAACCCCAATACTCGAACCGGCCGAATTGTTTACAAGAAGCATAGGGGAAGCAACAGACATTGTAAGCAAAGAGATGTTTTTGTTTACCGACCGAGGAGGTAGACTGAATGCCCTCAAGCCGGAAGGCACTGCTCCTGTTGTAAGGGCATGTATGGAAAATGGTCTCTTTGGCGAGCCGGCGCTGCACAAGCTTTACTACATTGGCCAGAACTTTCGATATGAACGCGGTCAAAAAGGGCGCTACCGCCAGCATCAGCAGATGGGAGTGGAAGCTTTTGGTTCTACTGACCCGGCACTGGATGCAGAAGTGATTGCCCTTGCCATGACGTTTTTTACAGAATTGGGAATACCAGAAACCACACTGCACATCAACTCGCTGGGCACGCCTGCAGAACGGGCAGAGTTTAGGCAGGCTCTGAGAGACTACGTGAAGCCGCACCTGGCAGCGATGAGTGAAGAAGCCAGAATGAGATTTGAAGTAAACCCGCTGAGAATGCTGGATACCAAAGCAGAACGCGACCTGCAAATGCTTGAAGGCGCTCCCACACTGCTGGACTATCTGGGTGCAGAAAGCAGAAACCTGTTTGAGGCCCTGCAGCAGATGCTGGGTGCTTTGGGCATACCATTTGTTATCAATACTGCACTGGTGCGAGGGTTCGATTACTACACCCATACAGTGTTTGAGATAAAGGGCAGCGGTCTGGGTGCTCAGGATGCATTGGGCGGCGGCGGCAGGTACGACGGTTTGGTGCAGGAATGCGGCGGCCCGGCAATGCCGGGGCTGGGATTTGGCATTGGGACCGAGCGTTGTCTGCTTGCACTGGAATCGCTGGGGATACGTGGGCCGGAGGCAGATGAGAAACCAGTGGCTTTTGTAGTGCTGGCTGGCAGCACACCCGAACTGAACCAGGCGGCAGTGCAGCTGCTTATGAAATTGAGGCGTGCAGGCATTGCCGCCGACAGAGACTACCAGGGCAAAAATATGCGCAGACAGATGAAGCGCGCAGACGATCTTGGTGCTCAGTACCTTTTAATACTAGGAGAAGATGAACTTGCTGCCGGCATAGTGCAGATGAAAAACCAGTCTTCTCGCGAACAGAAAACCGTTGCGATAGGCGAGGTAATTGAGGCGTTGATGAGTGAACCGAGGCGAGAGTAATCATGAACGGTCATTTGTGAATAGTTATAAACAAAATTGACTGTCATACTTTTTTGCATTGGCAGGGGGCATTAGAAAATTGCAGCAGAAACCTCTTTCTGTTCAAGCAGCCCGGCCGTGTATGATGCAGCGATTTTGCTCGTGCTGTTTTCTACTTGAAGCATAAGCATACAGCCTCGGTAATGCTTCCTCGTGGTATACTGGCTTTATCTTTTTAGAGGAGCTCTGCCTGTGTCTGGTCCTTTTGATTCGATATTCAAAGAGCTG